>JAPLQT010000109.1 GCA_026399515.1 Pseudomonadota bacterium
ACTTCAACACCAAGCTATTTGTTACACTTATCCACAGCTGCTGAGTCAAAACGCAGCAACCGGTCCTGGGTCAGATTTCAATCGGCAGGCTGGGTCAATATTCAATCGGCGCCGACAGTCCAGTCCCTCACCCAGGAACTACAGCGCATAGCGACCACCACCGAATTCAACGGCAGAAAAGTCATTGACGGATCCTTCGCCTCCCTCTTTTTCCAGGTGGGCGCCAACGCCAATCAGACGATTTCGGTCACATCCGGCAATTTTCAAACCCAAGCCTACGGCAACAACCGCATCGGCGGCCTGGCTGCCTACACCAATGGCGGTGCTGGCGATCTGCTGGTAGGCACCAAAGGCGCAGGTGGCACCGCCATCGGTGATTCCCTGCTGCTTCAGGGCGGTGCGGACGTTTCCCTGGTAGCCGGCGCCAAGGCAAAGGGTGATTTCTCGGTGTCCACGGCATCGGGTAACTACGACGTTTTCTATAGAACCGGCGCCAGCGCGGAAGAAATTGCCACCGCAGTCAACAAGCTCGATAGCGGCGTAAAAGCCAGTGCGCTGACGGAAGTCGTGCTCGGCGACAGCGCCGGCGCCCTCGCCGGCGCCAGCACCGCCAACGGCCTCAGCTTTAACCAGAATTCATCCTATACATTCCAGATCTCGACCGACACTTCCGATCCCACCAACGCCCTGGCGGCTGCGGACGTCACAAGTTTCACCTCCGTCTCCTTCAAGACCGGTGGCTCGGACGGCCTTTCCGTGGTCAACAGCTCGGATCAGATGAACGCGGCCGCACAAGCCTTCAATGACGCCGCGGGCAAGACCGGCTTCACCGCCGAAGTGATCCAGACCGATAACGGCGACTGGGCGCTGAAGTTGAGCAACCAGGCAGGCAAGGATTTACGCATCATGAATGGCTCGGCAGCGGCCAACGCCGCCGGTTCAGCCCTTACTGTGGGCGTATCCGACATCGCCGTACTCGATGGCAGCGCCACACTCGCGGCGACCAACGCCACGGCAAGCCAGCTCGTCGGTGTTCCCACCCTCACTCCGGGTGCCGTCGCCAATACCTGGACGATCGGTGAAGGCGGCTGGTATACCGGCAAGGTGACGTTCGATTCAACCAAGGCCTTCTCAATCACCACCGGGACCAACGGCACGCAAGACGTATTCGGCGCGGCCGGTGCGTCAGTTGCAGGCACTTACGGCTCCAACCTCCAGGCAACCTCTTCGCTCGACGTCTCGACTTACGATGCGTCGCAGCGTACGCTGGCCACCGTCGACTCGGCTCTGGCGGCGATCACCGACCAGCGCGCCCGTTACGGCGCCATCCAGGCACGCTTCGAAAGCACCATTTCCAACCTGGCGGCGACTTCGGAAAACCTGACCGCATCCCGTTCGCGGATTCGCGATACGGACTTCTCGCAAGAAACCACCAACCTGGCGCGCTCGCAGATTCTCCAGCAAGCCGGCATAGCCATGCTGGCTCAAGCGAACCAGTTGGGAAGCAGTGTCTTGGCATTGCTGAAGTAATCTGATTAGAAATTGAGGTGGTCCCGGCTTGGTCTGTTTGACAATCCGGGATTGTTCCAAAAGGAGTCAAATGATGGAAATCTCCAATGTCAGCAACATCAGCTACGGTCCAGGCGTTCAGACTGATGCGCCTGTACCTCGCGTCAAATCTTCTTCGAGCGATTCCTCTGTCCAGACATCTGGAAATGGATCCGTCGATCCGGTAGCTTTACGCGCAGCCACAGACAAGATCAACCAGACCATGCAAGGCCTGGGCAACAATCTCGAGTTCACGGTAGACACCGAAACCAGCATGAATATCGTGAAGGTGGTCGACAAGGCAACCAATAAGACCATACGCCAGTTTCCATCCGCGGAAGCCTTGGCCATCGCCAAAACTCTCGACAAGTTACAAGGTCTGCTGATTCGCGAAAAAGCTTAGTCGTCTGGTAGTACCTGGTCGCTGCGTTTTGATGGACATTTCGCCTTTTCGCCCGGATCCTCTTCCCTGCTGCATGGAGAGGGTACTGGGGAGAGGGCGAAACGCTTTCGGCCTAACTGATGACAGGAGTTTAGAATGGCATCGATAACGGCGTCTGGATTGGGATCGACGCTTGATGTCAATGGGATCGTCAGCCAGTTGATGGCGATTGAGCAACAGCCGATCACCAAGCTCGATACCAAGGAAGCCGACTATCAAGCCAAGCTGTCCGCCTATGGCACGCTGAAGAGCGGCATGGCGGCGCTACAGGACGCCACCCGCAGCCTGACCAGCACCGCCAGTTTCAAGACCCTCAAGGCCACGCCCTCGGATTCGTCCCTGCTCTCCGCATCGGCCAGCAGTACCGCGGTGGCGGGCACCTATTCGATCGATATCAGCCAACTGGCCCAGAGCCAAAAACTGGCCGCGGCAGGACAGACGAGTCCCACCACGGTGATCGGCAGCGGCACTTTGACCTTCGACTTCGGCACGATTACCGATACCCTGCCCCCTTCTTTCAACTCCACCGCCGGGAAGTACGGTGCCGGGACCGGCTTCGCCAGCAACAATACCCCGAGAACGGTCACCATCGACAACAACCATACATCCCTGAGCGGCATCCGCGATGCCATCAACGCGGCCAACATCGGGGTGTCCGCCGTGATCGTGAATGACGGCAGCAGCACGCCGAATCGCCTGGTCTTGACCTCCGACAATTCCGGGGTGGCCAACAGCCTGAAGATTTCAGTGACCGACGAGGTGGCGGGCAGCACCGCCTTATCCGACCTGCTGGCCCATGATCCCGCCAACGATGTCGGGCAAAACCTCTCCGAGAAAATCACCGCACAGAACGCCAACATCACGGTGAATGGGATCGCCGCCAGCAAGAGCTCGAATACCGTCACGGACATGATTCACGGGGTCACGCTCAACCTGCTGAAGAAAACCACCGCAACCGCCAGCGTCACCGTCGCGAGCGATACCAGTGGAATCAAGTCCGCGCTGGACGCTTTCGTCAAGGCCTACAATGACGTCGCCAAGCCCTTGCACGATTTGTCTGCGTACGATCCAAGCACCAAGACGGCGGCTGTCCTACAGGGCGATTCGGCGGTGCGCTCGATCCAGAGCCAGATGCGCAACGTCATCGCCGACACCCCGGCCGGCATCACCGGCAGCTTCAAATCCCTATCCCAGATCGGGGTCGCTTTCCAGAAAGACGGCTCGTTGTCCATCGACGCGACCAAACTGCAAAACGCCATCGATAGCAATGCGGGCGATGTCGCGACCATCGTCGCCACCACCGGGGGAAAACTGAAAACCCTGCTGGATAGCCAACTCAGCGCTGGCGGACCGCTCGCAACCAAAACCAACGGCGTCAATCTCTCCATCAAGTTGCTCAATGACCAGCGGACCAAGCTGAAAGACAAACTGGTGATCACCGAACAGCACTATCGTACCCAATATGCCGCACTCGATTCCTTGCTCGGCAGCATGAAAGCCACCAGCGATTCCTTAACTCAGCAATTGGCCGGCCTGCCTACCTCCAGTTCCAAAACTGGCTAACACC
>JAPLQT010000043.1 GCA_026399515.1 Pseudomonadota bacterium
CGTGATACTCGTCGATGCGATATTCGCCATCGTCACGCGTGAAATGGGCATGCCTTGATGAGCCCCAGGGATTCCGTACTCAGCATCAACGATCTGTCCACCCGCTTCGGGGATACCTGGATCCATCGCCACGTGGATCTCGACGTGGAACGCGGCGAGATGGTGGCGCTGGTGGGCGGGTCCGGGAGCGGCAAGACCACACTGCTAAGGCAGATGATAGGCTTGCTGGCGCCGACGCAAGGCGCTATCCGCTTGTTCGGCGAGCCGCTCTTCGGCGGCGGCGTGGAGCGCGAACGCGCCCTGCGTCGCCGTTTCGGCGTGCTGTTCCAGCATGGCGCGCTGTTCTCGTCCTTCAGCGTCTATGACAATATCGCATTTCCGTTGCGCGAGTTGCGCACCCTGGATGAGGCAATGATCCGTGACTTGGTCATGTTGAAGCTGGATCTGGTGGAACTACTGCCGCGTCATGCCCTGCTGATGCCGGCCGAGCTTTCCGGCGGCATGGTCAAGCGCGTGGCCCTGGCGCGAGCATTGGCGCTGGAGCCGGAATTGCTATTGCTCGACGAACCCACCGCCGGACTCGATCCGGACCGTTCCGACAATTTTGTGCGCCTGATCCGCGTGCTGGGGAGAGAGCTGGGTTTGACCGTGGTGTTGATCACCCACGATCTGGATACCTTGACCGCGCTGGCCACGCGCGTGGCCGTGTTGGGAGATCAGCGTATACTCGGGTTTGCCAGCCTGGATGAGATTATCCACATCGAGCATCCCTTCATCCGCAACTTCTTTCTCAGTGAGCGCAGCCGGCGCCCACCGGGTTCTCATTAATCGCCGCCCGACGCTATTGACATGGAAAGCCGTGCTCACGCCCTGATGGCTGGATTGTTCGTGCTGGTCTTCAGCCTCTCGGCAGCCCTGGCGATATGGTGGTTCAGCGGCAATCGCGAGATAACCCGCGACCTGCTGCTGGTGACGCAGCGCAATGTCACCGGCCTGAATCCACAGGCCACCGTGAGGTACCGCGGCATCAACGCCGGCAGGGTCCAGGCAATCGTCCTCGACCCGGCGGATCCGCGCAGCATCCTGGTCCGCGTCAGCGTCGGCGCCGACTTGCCGCTGACCAAAGCCACCACGGCGCAACTGAATTATCAGGGAGTCACCGGCCTCGCCTACATCCTGCTCGAAGACAACGGTTCGACGCGCGAACCGTTGGTGGCTGCGGAAGGACAGCTCCCGCGTATCGCCATCAAGCCGACCCTGTTCGACAGCCTGGGCGAACGCGCCGCCGACATCATTGGCCAGGTGGGCGAATTGACTACCCGGCTGAACCGTGTGCTGGATGAGAAGAACAGCCGCAACCTGGGCCAGACCCTGGAAAACCTGGCCGTGGCGTCCGACGGCCTCAGGCAAATGCCCGAGGTGATGGCGTCGGTACGCGAGGCGCTCAGCGCCGCCAACCTGAAACGTCTCGGCGCCATCCTGGCGCATCTGGAAGTCACCGCCGGGCAGGCGGCACCGCTGACCGTCGAGATGCGCGGCCTGGTCGCCTCGATGCAGGACTTGAGCAAACGCCTGGGTGAGAGCGGCGGGGCAGTCGGCGATGAACTGACTGGCAGGACGCTACCAGGCATCAATGCCGTGGTGCAGGAGCTGCAGCACAACTCGCGCCAACTGACCCGTATCCTCGGCAATCTCGAAGATGCGCCGCAATCTCTGATCTTCGGCCACCCGGCGGTGCCACCCGGTCCGGGCGAGCCCGGCTTTGTCATTCCCGCAAAACAATAGACCCATGCGCGCCTTGTTCCTCGGAACCATCTTTCTGCTCCTGTCCGGTTGTTTCGGCGAGACGGGCACTCGCTTGAGTCCGGCAAGCTATGATTTGTCTTCCCCTCCGATGGGATCGGATTCAGGACAGGCAGGCATGGTGGGCCAGATCGAGGTGCTGTCGCCCTCATGGCTGGATACGACGGCCATGCAATATCGCCTGGCTTACGCCGATAGAGCCCGGCGCGAAATTTACGCGGGAAGCCGCTGGGTGGCGCCGCCGGCGAAATTGCTGGAACAGCAACTCAAACGACGGCTGCTGGGTGGCGTCGGCGCCGTGCGCATTCAACCGGCCGGCTGTCGCTTGAGTGTCGAACTCGACGAGTTCGTGCAGGTCTTCGATGCGCCGGAAATGAGCCGCGTGATCATTGAGGCACGCGCCGCGCTATTGGCGCCGCGCGCCGCAACCTTCCTGGCGAGACAGCGATTCACGGTTATAAAGACCGCGAGCGCCGATGCACGGAGCGGTGCAGTCGCCCTGGACGCGGCCGCGCGACAATTCGGCGAGGAGATAGAGGATTGGCTCAGGCAGGGCGCTACGGAGATTTTCGATCGTTGTCGCTTGGGTTAAGATTGAATATGGTCATTCACTTGCAGATTCATTCCAGAGGGAAAAATGCCTAATCCATACGCCAGCGGCCTCGGCAAATGCGCCGCCAACCATGTTCCCCTGACCCCACTGAGCTTCATCGAGCGCTCCGCCTATGTGTATCCCGAGTGCGTCGCGGTGATCCACGGGCAGCGCCGCTATACCTGGGCCGAGACCTATGCGCGCAGCCGTCGCCTGGCCTCGGCGCTGGCGCAGGCAGGTGCGCGCGAGGGCGTCACCGTCGCGGTGATGCTCAACAATACCCCGGAAATGTACGAGTGCCATTTCGGCATTCCGATGATAGGGGCGGTGTTGAATACCATGAATACCCGCCTCGATCCCGAGAGCATCGCCTTCATGCTGAATCACGGCGAGGCCAAGGTGTTGATCGCCGATCGCGAGTATTCGACCATGGTGAAAAAGGCGCTGGCCCAACTGGGCCGGGAGATCCACCTCATCGACGTCGATGATCCAGAATACAGCGGACCGGGTGAAAGGTTAGCCGATCTCGAATACGAGGCTTTCATTGCCGGCGGCGACCCCGAGTATGCCTGGCAGAATCCCTCAGACGAATGGAACGCCATCTCGCTCAACTACACCTCGGGTACCACCGGCAACCCCAAGGGTGTGGTGTATCACCACCGTGGCGCCTATCTCAATGCGGTATCCAATATCGTCTCAATCGGTTTATCTATGGACGCTGCCGATGTTCCATTGCAACGGCTGGTGCTTCCCCTGGACCATGGCGGCCAATTCCGGCACCAACGTCTGCCTGCGGCGTGTCGATGCCAAGCTGATACTCGACGCAATCCGCGAACACAAGGTCACGCATTACTGCGGCGCTCCCATCGTGCATTCGCTGCTGGTCAATGCACCGGCGTCAATGCGTGCCGGCATCGAGCACAAGGTGAGCGCGCTGGTCGCGGCGGCGCCGCCGCCGGCCTCCGTCATCGAAGGCATGGAGACCATAGGCTTCAATATTACCCACGTCTATGGCCTGACCGAGACCTATGGCCCGGCGGCGGTCTGCGCCAAGCACGTCGAGTGGGATAGTCTGAGCATCGACCAGCGCACCGAGCGCAATGGCCGTCAAGGCGTGCGTTACCACCTGCAGGAAGGCATCACGGTCATGGATAGCCTGAGCATGCAGCCGGTGCCCTGGGACGGCGAGACCATGGGCGAGATCATGTTCCGCGGCAACATCGTCATGAAAGGCTACCTCAAGAATCCCCAGGCCACCGAAGAATCCTTCGCCGGCGGCTGGTATCACACCGGCGACCTGGCGGTGATGCAGCCCGACGGTTACGTCAAGATCAAGGATCGCTCCAAGGACGTGATCATCTCCGGCGGCGAGAATATTTCCTCGGTCGAAGTCGAAGACACTCTGTATCGTCATCCGGCGGTGATGGCGGTGGCGGTCGTCGCCACGCCCGATCCGAAGTGGGGCGAGGTGCCTTGCGCCTTCATCGAGGTGAAGGAGGGCGCCAGTGTCAGCGCCGAGGAATTGCGCGACTTCTGCCGCGAGCGCATGGCGCATTTCAAGGTGCCGAAAAGATTCATTTTCGAGGCACTGCCGAAAACCTCGACCGGCAAGATCCAGAAGTTCGTCCTGCGCGCGCGCGCCAAGTCTGCTTCGGCAATCGAATAGAGGAGATCGCCATGAGTGCCGTCCTGCAATCCGACAATCCAGCCATCCTGCTGCGCCACGACGACGGTGGCGTGACGACACTGACCCTGAATCGGCCCAGCCAATTCAATTCGCTTTCCGAGGAATTGCTGGGGGAACTGCAAGCCGCCCTCGACGCCATAGTTGCCGATCAGGGAGTGCGCGTGGTGGTGATCGCCGGCGCCGGCAAGGCCTTTTGTTCCGGCCATGACCTCAAGCAGATGCGGGCCAATCCCAGCAAGGAATACATGCAGCAGTTGTTCCGCCGGTGCGGCAAGGTGATGACGACGATAGGCGAAATACCGCAACCGGTGATCGCCCGGGTGCACGGCATCGCCACCGCGGCGGGCTGTCAACTGGTGGCGGCTTGCGACCTGGCCGTTGCGGCGGATGTTGCGCGCTTTGCGGTCTCCGGCATCAACGTCGGGCTGTTCTGCTCCACGCCCGCGGTGGCGCTGGCGCGCAATATGGGGCGCAAACAGGCGATGGAGATGTTGCTCACCGGCGAATTCATCGACGCCGCCGAGGCGCAGAGACGCGGCCTGGTGAACCGCCTGGCGCCGCTCGACCAGATCGACGCCGAAGTGAAGAAACTCACCGATTCGATCTGCGCCAAGTCGTCGCTGGCTATCTCCGTGGGCAAGCGGATGTTCTACAAGCAACTGGAAATGGGATTGCAGGGCGCGTACCAGTTGGCATCCGAAACCATGGCTTGCAACATGATGGCCGCCGATGCCGGCGAGGGCATCGACGCCTTCATGCAAAAGCGCAAGCCCGAGTGGAAAGGGTGCTAGCTGGTCGCCGGGCGATGGAACTTCGTAGCCATGGTTTAGTGCTGTGAGCCTGCGCCCATGACGCCACGGAAGATTTCCGCCGCTTGGCTTCGAGGTATCGTGGAAGTACTTCAATCCTCAGAACTGGATTCTCGTGCGTTGTTTGCAGAGGCGGGATTGAACTTTGCGGAATTGGATAATTCCGACGCGCGTTTCGAGCCGGAAAAAGTAAGCCTCGTATGGGAATTGGCCGCCGCGCGCTCTGGCAACCCGGCGATCGGACTGGCATTGTCCGGCGTTACCAGCCCGGCGAGCTTCGATGCGGTCGCCTACGTCATGATGTCATGTTCGAATCTGCTGGCCGGTTTGGAAAGCTTGATTCGCTACATTGGCATTGTCAGCGATGCAGCCGATATCGGGCTACATAAGGAAACGAACGGGTACGGAGTAACGATTGAGCTGGTTGGCGGCGGTCGGCCGATACCCAGGCAGCGTGTCGAGTTCGTCGTTCTGACGATTCTGAATTTATGCCGTTGGATTACCGGGACCGATCTGCGTCCGCTGGCGGTCGATTTTGTTGATCCGGCCCCAGTGGATGAACGGCCATATGTTGATGCCTTCAAGTGCCCAATGAATTTTGATGCACCAGTTCATCGCCTGTACTTTTCAAACGCCGACATATCGCGGCAGTTACCGGCCTCTAACCCGGTCATGGCCGAGTTGCTTGGTCGACATGCCGGCGAGCATTTGAATCGATTGGGAAATACCAGTATTGCTCACAAAGTTCGCGAGCTTGTCATCCGGCGGTTGCAGGAAGGTGACCCATTACGCCGAAAGATCGCCAAAGTCTTGTGCATGAGCGAACGCACTCTACAGCGGCGATTGCATGAAGAGGGGACATCGTTTCATGACCTCGTGGACGATGCACGCCGAGAGATGGCCAAACAATACCTGAGCCGACCCCGCCTTCCCATCGTGCAAACTGCCTATTTGTTGGGTTTTGCCGATCAAAGCACTTTTTCGCGCGCATGCAAGCGTTGGTTTGCTGTCTCTCCAAGCGAATACCGCTGTCGAAGCGGCAAGGACACGCGCTGAGTTTCCTTCCGGGAATTCCGGTTTCTAAAGATTCCATCGCACCACTTTGTCTCGTAAAGCAATTAACTTGGCCGACGCAGCCAAAGACGTGCTCCCGGATTTTGCTTAAAGTCAAAGAAAAAAAGCAGAATGGTCCGAGTCGAAGTTGTCTTTGCTCTCGGGCCGACGGTCCTTGTGGCCAATCCGATCGACTTACGGAGGAATTCATGAAAATTACTAACGTTTTGTGCGTGGCATTTGTCGCCTTGTCTGTCAGCGTTCTGACTGGGTGCCTGGATAGTACCGAGCTGCCTGCGCCTGAATATCGAGATACAACCTACGGGAAAATTCAGGGGGTTAATGATGCAGTTGGAAGCGGGACCTACTTCTGGAAGGGCATTCCGTTTGCCAAGCCCCCGGTAGGTGCATTGCGCTGGAAGGCGCCGGTGGATCCCGATTCGTGGTCAGCGACTCTTGCCACGACCAAGTTCGGTAATGCCTGCGTACAGTATGGGCGGCTATACGGCCCGGGTTCGAACAATACCTACGATGCGACCATCGGCACAACCTTGAATACAGCTGTGGGTAATGAAGATTGCCTGACACTGAATATTTGGCGCCCCGCCACAGCAGATACCAACCTCCCCGTGATCTTCTTTATCTACGGCGGGAGCGACGTTTCGGGCTATACGGCTGACCCAGTGTACAACGGAGCGAATTTGGCAAAGACAGCGAATGCCGTGGTGGTCACAGCCAATTATCGCGTTGGACTTTTCGGATGGTTGAATCTGCCACAACTCAAGAGCGGTTCCAGCGCCAATGACGATTCCGGTAACTTCGGTACGCTGGATAACATCAAGGCATTGAAGTTCATCAATGCCAATATCTCGAATTTCGGCGGAAACGCGGCTAATGTCACGATCATGGGTCAGTCTGCCGGCGCAATCAATGTCTATGCCCTGATGGTGTCGCCCCAAACCCTGGGAGCGAACATGTTTCATCGTGCGATAGCCATCAGCGGTGGCATTTCCCTCGCCAGCGAACTCCCTCCGGGAAGCATTGCGACGCTGAACCCGCCATCGACTTATTTGGCGCAAGGCAATGCACTGCTATACAACTTGCTCATCGCCGACGGCAAAGCTACGGACACAACATCGGCCCAGTCCTATGTAGCGACGCAATCGTCTACTCAGATTGCCGACTATATGCGGGCTAAGACGCCCAGCGACATATTCACTGTCCTGCTCACCAAGCTGGCTGCGGTTGGCTTGTCTTCTTCGGGGCCGATTCCCGAAGGAACGGTCGTTCCACCCGATCCGATCGCAGCAATGGCTGCCGGCAAGTACAACAAAGTGCCGCTTATGGTGAGTAACACCCGTGACGAAGCCAAGCTCTTCGCAGCCTTCCTGGCTCTTTCTCCGGTCTTGGGCGGACAGCCCGGTCTGATCGTCAGCGATGCCACCCGCTTCTCGATGATGTACAACTTCAACCCGGATGCCGCTCCAACGCTCAAGGTCACTGACTTGATCAATCCGATCTATCTTCCGGTCACGACTCCGTCCACCGGGTACAACGCCAAGACCGACTTGCTCAATAGCATTTTCTTTATTGCAAGCCGCGACAACGTTCTGAATGCTTTGAAGTTGCAACAGTCGAACATCTGGTACTACCAGTTCAATTGGGCCCAGGAGCCCGCTCCCTGGAACGACGTTTACGGAGCTGCCCACGCATTCGACCTTGCTTTCCTCTTTGGAAACTTTGGGCCGTCGTTGTTCTCGAATGCTGCCAATGGCACCGCTAACCAGTCGGGGCGACTTGCTTTGTCGAACGCGATGATGAGTGCCGTTGGCGCATTCGCCGCAGCCGGCGACCCCAACAATGCTGCGCTTGGCGTAACCTGGCCGACATGGCCGAAAAAGCTCATTTTCGACGCGACTCAAACCAACAAGAATATCTCCGTGCAGTGAGAAACTGGATGGGCATCGTCGCAACATCATCCTACCGCTGTTCGTGAGCGGCACCGAGCAAACATCTCCGGCGTTGCCGGGGATGTTTGCTCGGCTTTCGATGAAAGAAGATTGGGACATGGATATCGCTGGTCTGCTGTCGCAGCATGCCAAGTACACACCTGGTAATCTGGCACTGGTATTTGAACATCAACGTTTGACCTACGCAGAGTTGGAAGCGCGCGTCAATCGCTTGGCCCATGCCATGCTGGATGCCGGGATAGGCAAGGGCGATCGGGCCGTCACGGTATTGCCGAATTGCATGGAACTGCTGGAAGTCTATTGGGCCTGCGCCAAGACTGGCATAGTCGTAGTCCCCCTTTCTCCGCTGCTGTTGGCAACCGGTCTGGCTTCGTTGCTAGGTGACGCTGAACCCAGGATAGTCTTTGCCTGCAAGGCAACTCTGCCCTTGTTGCATGCAACCGCCACGCTTACCTCAGGCTCCGCCTTATGTGTTCTGACCGACGGAGCAGCCGAGGATGGGTATGCGGAGTTCGTCGAGGGAAAGTCGCCGTCCTCTCCACCGGCGGATGTGCTGCCCGACGACGTGTACAACATCATGTACACCAGCGGCACGACGGGTATGCCGAAAGGGATTATCCATACCCAGCGGATTCGCGCACATTACTGCACTCTGTTCGCCAACGCCTGGAGATTGAAGCCCGAGTCGGTGGTGCTGCATACCGGGGCGATTATCTTCAACGGCGCCTTCGTGACCTTGATGCCCTGCCTGATGCAAGGCGCCACGTATGTGCTGCACCGGCAGTTCGATCCGGTCGCGCTGATCGAGACCGTGGCGCGGGAACGTGTGACCCATACCATGCTGGTTCCCTCCCAGATCATTGCGGTGCTGAATGCTCCCAATTTCGATGCGGCGAAGCTCGCCTCGCTGGAGGTTTTGCTCTCCCTGGGAGCACCTTTGCCGGTGGTTTACAAGGATGTCCTGGAGAATTGCCTGCCGGGCCGTTTCCACGAATTGTATGGCCTCACCGAGGGCTTCGTGACTATCCTCGACAGGCGCGATGCAATCAGAAAACGCGGCTCGGTCGGTGTGCCGCCGCCCTTTTTCGAGATGCGCATCATGGCCGAGAACGGCAGCGAGGCAGCGACGGGCGAAGTGGGCGAAATCGTCGGACGAGGGCCGATCCTGATGCCCGGCTATTACCGACGACCGGACCTGACCAGCGAGGCGTTGCAGGATGGCTGGTTATATACGGGGGACCTGGGCCATGTCGATGCCGAAGGCTATCTGTACCTGGTCGACCGAAAGAAAGACATGATCGATTCGGGCGGCGTGAAGGTTTATCCCAGGGACGTGGAAGAAGTGATTTCTGCCCACCCGGCAGTGCTGGAGGCCGTGGTGTTTGGCATACCGGATACCAAGTGGGGTGAGACGCCCGTCGCGGCGGTGATGCTCAAGACATCCGCTGCCCTCGATCCGGAGACTCTCAAGGCATGGATCAACGAACGGGTCGGCGCACGCTACCAGAAGGTCAGCCGAGTAATGATCGTAGATGCGTTTCCCCGCAATGCGGCCGGCAAGATACTCAAGCGCGAGTTACGAGCGCCCTTTTGGGAAGGCCATGCCGCGAATGTTTGAGCTTTTCCGGCGCGCCCATCCAACCGGCGGTTGGTCGGCCTTCGAACTGCGGGCGAGCTTGGTATGCTATGATTTAAAGAATATTTACACTTCAATAATAATTATCGGCTGACATGGCGGACGACTGCATTCTCGAGACACATAATCTCGTCAAGGAGTTCAAGGGCTTTGTCGCCGTCAATGACGTCAGCCTGAAGGTCAGGCGCGGTCATATCCATGCCCTGATCGGTCCCAATGGAGCGGGCAAGACGACCTGCTTCAACCTGCTGACCAAATTCCTCGAGCCGACACGCGGCACCATTCGTTTCAACGGGATCGACATCACCCATGATCAGCCGGCGCAGATCGCCCGGCGCGGCATCGTCCGGTCATTCCAGATATCGGCAGTATTCCCGCATCTGACGGTTCTGGAAAATGTGCGCATTGCCTTGCAGCGACAACTCGGCGATTCGTTTCATTTCTGGCGTACCGACAAGTCGCTGTCCAGCCTGGACGCTCGCGCCACGGAACTTCTGGCGGAGGTAGGGCTGGACGCCTACGTGAAGATGGTCGCCGTCGAATTGCCCTATGGCCGCAAGCGTGCCCTGGAAATCGCCACCACGCTGGCCCTGGAGCCGGAGCTGATGCTGCTGGATGAGCCTCGTTGCGGGCATTTCCGACACGCTGACGGTGCTGGCGCGCGGTGCGGTGCTGGCCGAGGGGCCGTATGCCGAGGTGGCCAGGAACCCGCTGGTGATCGAGGCCTACATGGGCACCGCCGAGCCCGAGTCGCAGGAGGCTCACGCGTGAGCTTGCCGGTGGCGTCCCCCGAATATCTGCGCATCTCCGGCCTCCACGCCTTCTATGGCGAGTCGCACATCCTGCACGGCATGGATCTGCGGGTTAATCGCGGTGAATGCGTTTCCCTGCTCGGCAGGAACGGGGCCGGCCGTACCACGACGCTGCGGGCCATCCTCGGTCTTACTGGCAAGCGTAGCGGTTCGATCATGCTGAATGGCCGTGAGACCATAGGCATGGCGACTCACCGCATCGCCCAGTTGGGTGTCGGCTACTGCCCCGAGGAGCGCGGTATCTATGCCAGCCTGAGTTGCGAGGAAAACCTTCTGCTGCCGCCGCAGGTGGGTAGCGACGGCATGAGTCTGGAGGAGATTTACGCGATGTTTCCGAACCTCGCGGAACGCCGCCATAGCCAGGGAACACGACTCTCCGGAGGCGAGCAGCAGATGCTGGCGATGGCGCGTATCCTACGCAGTGGCGCACACCTGCTGCTGCTCGACGAAATTTCCGAGGGTCTAGCGCCGGTCATCGTGCAGAAACTTGGACAGATCATCGGCCAACTCAAACAGAAAGGTTTTACCATTGTCCTGGTCGAACAGAACTTCCGGTTTGCCGCACCCCTGGCGGATCGCATGTATATCGTCGAGCATGGTTTGATTGCCGCCGAGATCGCCCAGGGCGAGATCGAGGCAAAGCAGGAATTGTTACAGGAGTATCTTGGCGTCTGATTTTACCGTCGGTCTTACATCCGTTATCGCTACAACATACAGAGGAGAAACACCATGCAACGCAAACTCTTATCCATCGCACTGGCCGCGCTGCTGATTCCGGCAGCCAACTTCGCTTATGCCCAGGCAAAACCCGCCGCCATGAAAATTTCCGGCGACACGGTCAAGATCGGAGTCCTCACCGACATGTCGGGGGTGTATTCAGACCTCGGCGGCCAGGGCTCGGTCACTGCCGCACAAATGGCGATCGATGACTACGTCGCCCAGTACAAACCGAAATTCAAGGTCGAAATGGTCTATGCCGACCACCAGAACAAAGCCGACGTGGGATCGAACAAGGCCCGCGAATGGTATGACACCCAGGGCGTGGACATGATTACCGACGTGCTCAACTCGGGAGTCGCACTGGCCGTGGCCAAGGTGACGCAGGAAAAAAATCGCATCATGATCAACACCGGCGCCGCCTCCACCCGGCTAACCAATGAGGACTGCTCGCCGAACACCGTGCATTACGTATATGACACCTATGCCTTGGCGAATGGCCCGGGCAAGGCCGTAACCAAGGCCGGCGGAGACACCTGGTTCTTCCTGACCGCAGATTATGCTTTCGGCGCGTCGCTCGAAAAGGATACCACCGATGCGGTCAAGGCCAATGGCGGCAAGGTCATCGGTTCGGTCAAGCATCCGCTGAATGCCTCCGACTTTTCTTCCTTCCTACTCCAGGCACAGGCGTCCAAGGCCAAGGTGGTGGGCCTGGCGAATGCCGGCGGCGATACGATCAACTCGATCAAGGCCGCCAACGAATTCGGCCTGACCAAGAATCAGACCATTGTCGGATTGCTTACCACCATCATCGATATTCACGCGCTTGGCCTGCCGACGACCCAGGGCATGATGTTCACCGAAGGCTACTACTGGAATCTCAACGACGACACTCGCGCCTGGAGCCGCAAGTTCTTCGCCAAGCACAAGAAGATGCCGAGCATGCTGCATGCGGGAACCTATTCGGCCGTGACCACCTATCTCAAGGCGGTGCAGGCGGCGGGTACCGACGAAGCCGGCCCGGTCATGAAGAAACTCAAGGAACTGCCGATCAACGATTCGTTCGCCAAGAACGGCAAGATCCGCGCGGATGGGCGCATGGTCCACGACATGTATCTGGTCCAGGTGAAGAAGCCGGCCGAGTCCAAGGAACCCTGGGATTACTACAACATCAAGGCGGTGATTCCGGGCGACGAGGCGTTCCAGCCGATGGCCTTGTCGCGTTGTCCCTTGGTGAAGAAATAAAAACTTTCTCTCCCGCTCCCGCAGATCCGGCGGGAGCGGGGAGGACATAGCCATGACTGAAATTTTCGGCATTCCGATCCAGGCTTTGATGGGCCAGTTGACGCTGGGCCTGGTCAGCGGCTCGTTCTACGCCATGCTGAGCCTGGGGCTGGCGGTCATCTTCGGCATGCTGAACATCATCAATTTCACCCATGGCGCCCTCTACATGCTGGGAGCATTCCTGGCGTGGATGGGAATGGACTACCTACAAATCGGCTACTGGCCGGCGCTGCTGCTGTCGCCGCTGGTGGTCGGCGTGTTCGGCATCGTGGTTGAACGCAGCATGCTGCAATGGCTCTACAAGCTGGATCACCTCTACGGACTGTTGTTGACCTTCGGGCTGGCGCTGATGCTGGAAGGGTTGTTCACCAACGCCTATGGGGTGTCCGGCCAACCCTATTCGATCCCCGAGGAATTCATGGGCGCTTTCAACCTCGGATTCATGTTTCTGCCGAAATATCGCGCCTGGATCATCGTCGCTTCGCTGCTGGTGTGTTTCGCCACCTGGTTTGTGATTGAAAAGACCCGACTCGGAGCCAACCTGCGCGCCGCCACCGAGAATCCCAAGCTGACCCAGGCCTTCGGCATCAACGTGCCGCTAATGGTGATGCTGACCTACGGTTTCGGCTGCGCCCTGGCGGGTTTCGCCGGCGTGCTGGCGGCGCCGGCGATCCAGGTCAGTCCGCTGATGGGCTCGAACCTGATCATCGTCGTCTTCGCCGTGGTGGTGATCGGCGGCATGGGGTCTATCCTCGGCTCCATACTCACCGGCCTCGGCCTCGGCGTGATCGAAGGCCTGACCAAGGTGTTTTATCCCGAGGCTTCGGCGACGGTGGTGTTCATCATCATGGCCATCGTCCTGATGATACGGCCGGCCGGATTGTTCGGGAAAGAGAAATGAGCAGGAGCATGTTCGGTTATCTGGCGCTGCTTGTTCTCGGCCTGTTCGCGCCTTTCCTTTTCTATCCAGTGCTGGTGATGAAGGTGCTGTGCTTCGCCTTATTTGCCTGCGCCTTCAACCTGCTGCTCGGGTATACGGGACTGCTGTCGTTCGGGCATGCGGCGTTTTTCGGCACGGCAGCCTATGCTGCCGGACACGCCATCAAGGTCTGGGGCTTGCCCACGGAACTCGGATTGCTGACCGGCGTCCTGGCTTCGACGCTGCTGGGTTGGGCTTTCGGCAGCCTGGCGATCCGCCGCCTGGGTATTTATTTCGCCATGGTCACCCTGGCGCTGGCACAGATGATGTATTTCCTGTTTCTACAGGCGCCGTTCACCGGCGGCGAAGACGGTTTGCAGGGCGTCCCGCGCGGCACCCTGCTGGGCTTCATCGATCTCGCCAACGACCTGAATTTATATTACTTCGTTCTGGCGATTTTCGTCGCCGCCTTCTGGCTGATTTACCGCACCATCCATTCGCCTTTCGGACAAGTGCTCAAGGCCATCCGGGAAAACGAGGCGCGGGCGATTTCGCTCGGCTACGACGTCGCGAAATACAAACTGCTGGCCTTCGTGCTGTCCGCCGCCCTGGCAGGGTTGGCCGGCGCCACCAAGATGCTGGTCTTCAAGTTTGCCACGCTGACCGACGCCCGCTGGCACCAGTCGGGCGAAGTGGTGCTGATGACCATCCTCGGCGGCATGGGCACGGTGCTGGGCCCGGTGGTTGGCTCGACGGTCATCGTGGTCTTGCAGAACGAACTGGCCGACAAGGTCGGATCGCTGGTCACAGTCATCATGGGATCGATCTTCGTCGTCTGCGTGCTGCTCTTCCGTCGCGGCATCGTCGGCGAAATCGCGGCGCTCTACAAGCGCATGTTGGGGCTCAAAACTTAGAGAAGAGACGAAAGACCCGCGGTCTCGGTTGCCTTTCTACGGATGACGATCAAATTGCCACTTGCCGTCCCCTTTCACGAATACGAAAGTGTCGGTGTAAGGCGAAGCAGCTTTTTTTATCGGGTCTTGGAAGCTAGCAGTGACCGTGATCGTCGAATCTCCAGTGACTTTCCAATCGTACATTTTTTCAGGGTAGTATCTTCCCCCTCCGACGAGCTCTAGGGGAGGGAGCCGAAGACGCTGAGCCCCGGCGTGCGTCGCAATATGGAACATTCGCTCAGGCGGAATGTCTTTCAAATTTAAGTGCGCGAAAAAAAGCACAATAGGATTAATGCCATCTTTAATCACATCAAGATCAGCTTGCGAGGCAACACCTGTCAGATCGACACGCTGTTTGATCTTACGATAGGGTTGCTCCTTGAGGAAACTCGTATCTGGAGCGAAGAGTGCCTGTCCGCTGGCTACGACGGGTACTACCAGCATGGCAGTCGCGAGGGCGGTCGCGTTCCAGAAACGGCTGAGTCGGAACGTTGAAGTGTGCAGCATATTGCGTCCCTAATTAAATAATCAAAGGTTCCAGGCTCGGACTATTTCTTAAATCGCTTCCACGCCCATCCTCAAGCGTTTCGCATTGGCGGACATCACGCCATCCAGCGTAGCGACGGATTGCGCGCCGATATCCCTCGCCACCGCCAGATGCAGCGCGTCGCCGGCCCGTAGCCGTTGAGTGTGTTGCTTCGCCAGATCGGCGGCATCTCGAAATGCGGATCGGCTGACGGGAACGATGCGCAGACCGCTTACCGTCAGCCGATCGAACTCCTTGCGAACCGCTTTGGCGTTGGCTTCGGAAAGCTCACCCGATCGCACTTTGATCGAAATAGCACTGTCGAACTCCGTCAGCAACCAGTCACAACCGACAGGAACTTCTGTCAACCCGGCAAACCATGCCTTCACGTCCGCGGTTCTTGGCTCCGGAACCAGCAGCGATACGGCGACACTGGTATCGAGATAAATCATCAGTAGCGATCATCCTGGCGCATCATCTCGACGGTCGTCGTCGTTATCGGCATCTTGGCGTGCAGCTTGCCCAACCGTTCCAGGAATGCCGCCTTATCGAACGCCGGAGCCGGCGTCAGCTTGATCTCGCCGACCGGCGTAACTTCCGCCTCGACGGTGTCGCCTTCCCGCAGACCGGCGGCACGGGTGCATTCCACCGGTAGCCGGACGGCCAGGCTGTTTCCCCATTTCGCCAGTTGCAATTTCATGAGTAACTCCGGTGTCTCTACGAGTAGATACATGGTAGTCAGGAATCCGGTAAATTGCAAGAAGTATCAAGGATTCGGGCTCGGGTCTTCGCGTCTTCTCGGCGAATACCCAACGCCGCCCAACACGGCGGGATGGGTGGCGGGGGTGACGATTTGTGATAGCCATGAGGAGCCCGCAGCACCCATCTCGCCGTGCGCTCCCGGTCATGACTGAACTTGCCGCAAGGGACGCAAGCGCCGGTGCCCCTGATCCATATCAAACACTAGCCTCGCGCTGGCCCCGGCTGGGGAAAATTGGAGCATAATTTGCGGCTGATTTTCCCCTTATGAGGACTGCTGACTTGAAGATACTGGTACCCGTCAAGCGCGTGGTGGATTACAACGTCAAGGTGCGCGTCAAGGCTGACGGCACGGGCGTCGATCTGGCCAACGTCAAGATGTCGATGAACCCTTTCGACGAAATCGCCATCGAGGAAGCTGTCAGGCTTCGTGAAGCCGGTGTCGCCACCGAAGTCATCGCCGTCAGCTGCGGCGTCACGGCCTGCCAGGAAACCCTGCGCACCGCCATGGCGATCGGCGCCGACCGCGCCATCCTGGTCGAAAGCGACGTCGACTTGCAGCCGTTGGCGGTGGCCAAGCTGATCAAGGCCGTGGCCGAGAAGGAGCAGCCGCAGATCGTCATTTTCGGCAAGCAAGCCATCGACGACGATGCCAACCAGGGCCAGATGTTCGCCGCCCTGATGGGCTGGCCGCAGGCCACCTTCGCCTCGAAGGTGGTGGTGGCCGAGGGTAAAGCGACAGTGACCCGCGAAATCGACGGCGGGGCCGAGATCCTGGAGTTCAAGCTGCCCTGCGTCGTCACCACCGACCTGCGCCTCAACGAGCCGCGCTACGCCACCTTGCCGAACATCATGAAGGCCAAGAAGAAACAGCTCGACAACCTCAAGCCGGCCGACCTGGGCGTGGATGTGACGCCGCGCCTGACTACCTTGAAAGTCTCCGAGCCGCCCAAGCGCGGCGCCGGTGTCAAAGTCGCCGACGTCAAGGAACTGGTGGCCAAACTCAAAAATGAAGCGAAGGTGATCTGATGTCCATACTCGTTATCGCCGAACACGACAACGCCGGCCTCAAGGCCTCCACCCTCAATACGATTGCCGCCGCCCAGAAGATCGGCGGCGAAATCCACGTACTGGTCGCCGGCAGCGGCTGTGCCGCGGTGGCAGCCGCAGCCGCCAAGCTCGCCGGCGTTGCGAAGGTCAAGCTGGCCGATGCCGCCCACTATGCCGATCAAACCGCCGAGAACGTCGCGGCGCTGGTCGTCGCCAACGCCGCCGGCTACACTCACATCCTGGCCCCGGCCACCGGCGCCGGCAAGAACATGCTGCCGCGGGTCGCGGCGCTGCTTGATGTGGCGCAGATCTCGGAAATCACCGCGGTGGACAGCCCGGACACCTTCGTGCGGCCGACCTATGCCGGCAATGCCAAACGCGGCTGTCGAATCCATAGCCGCCGTGGCCGACCTGGGCCTGACCAAACTCGTCGGCCGTGAGATCGCCAAGAGTGCGCGGCCTGAACTCGCCGCCGCCAAAGTCATTGTTTCGGGCGGTCGCGGCATGGGTTCCGGCGAGAAATATCACCAACTGCTGGAACCGCTGGCCGACAAGCTCAACGCGGCGCTCGGCGCCTCGCGCGCGGCGGTGGACGCCGGCTTCGTGCCGAACGACTACCAGGTCGGTCAGACCGGCAAGATCGTCGCCCCGCAACTGTACTTCGCCATCGGCATCTCCGGTGCGATCCAGCATCTGGCGGGCATGAAGGACAGCAAGGTGATCGTCGCCATCAACAAGGACCCGGATGCGCCGATTTTCCAGGTCGCCGATTACGGCCTGGTGGCCGATCTGTTCCAGGCCGTGCCGGAACTGGTGACTGAACTGGGCTAAACCGAACATCACAGAGAATGACATGAGTGCCTATACCCCACCCTTGAAAGACATGCAATTCGTGTTGCGCGAACTCGCCGGCATCGATCGCGTTGCGCAGTTGCCCGGCTACGAAGAAGCCGCGCCTGAAGTCGTCGAGGCGATTCTGGAAGAGGCTGGCAAGTTCGCCGCGGGCGTGCTGGCGCCTTTGAATTTCAGCGGTGACCAGGAGGGCGCGAAGTGGTCAGCCGATGACGGGGGGAGGGTGACGACGCCCGCAGGGTTCAAGGAAGCCTATGCACAGTTCGCCGAGGCGGGCTGGAACGGCCTGGCCTGCGACCAAGAGTATGGCGGGCAGGGCCTGCCCAAGCTGGTGTCGGCGGCGGTGCTGGAAATGTGGAAAGCTTCCAATATGTCCTTCTCGCTGTGCCCGATGCTGACGCTGGGCGCCATCGAGGCGTTGCAACTGTGTGGCTCGACGCAGCAGAAGGCGGCCTACCTGCCCAATATGATCTCCGGCAAATGGACCGGCACCATGAACCTGACCGAGCCGCAGGCCGGTTCGGATCTGGCGGCCATCCGCAGCCGCGCAGTGCCGCAGGGCGACGGCAGCTACAAGATATTCGGCAACAAGATCTTCATCACCTACGGCGACCACGACATGGCCGAGAACATCGTCCACCTGGTGCTGGCGCGTACGCCGGACGCGCCGGAAGGTGTCAAGGGCATCTCCCTGTTCGTCGTGCCGAAATTCATGGTGCAGCCCGACGGTAGCCTGGGCGCGCGCAACGACGCCTACTGCGTGTCGATCGAACACAAGCTCGGTATCCATGGCAGCCCGACCTGCGTGATGGCCTTCGGCGATGCGGGTAACTTCGGTGGCGGCGCCGTCGGCACGCTGGTGGGCAAGGAGAACGAAGGCCTCAAATACATGTTCATCATGATGAACGCCGCGCGCTTCGCGGTCGGGCTGGAAGGCCTGGCACTCGGCGAACGCGCCTACCAGCAGGCGCTGGGCTATGCGCGCGACCGGGTGCAGGGCCGCGACATCGCCGGCAGCGCCGCCAGCGTGGCGATCCTGCATCATCCCGACGTCCGCCGCATGCTGATGCTGATGAAGTCGCAGAACGAGGCGATGCGCGCGTTATCTTACACCGTCGCCGCCGCCAACGACGCCGCCGCGCGACACCCGGAAGAGGCGGAACGCAAGCGCAACCAGGCTTATGTCGACTTGATGATCCCGGTCGTCAAGGGCTGGCTGACGGAGACCAGCAACGAGGTGGCGTCGCTCGGGGTTCAGGTGCACGGCGGCATGGGCTTCATCGAAGAGACCGGCGCCGCACAACATCTGCGCGACGCCCGCATCACCACCATCTATGAAGGTACTACCGGCATCCAGGCCAACGACCTGATCGGCCGCAAGATCGCCCGCGAAGGCGGCGCCACGCTCAAGGCGGTGATCGCATTGATGCGCCAGACCGAAGGTGATCTTGACCAGCAGGACAAGCCGGAATTCGCGGTCATCAAAGCCGCGCTGGCCAACGGAATCAAGGCTGTGGGCGAGGCCGCCGAATACATCGTGGCGCACTATGGCGCCGACATCAAGGCGGTGTCGGTCGGTGCGGTGCCCTTCCTCAAACTGTTGGGGATCGTCGCGGGGGGGTGGCAGATGGCGTGCGCCGCCCTGGTGGCCGAGTCGAAAATCGCCGGCGGCGATACCGACGCTTTCTACCCGGCCAAGATCGCCACCACGCGCTTCTATGCCGATCACGTGCTGTCCGCAGCGCCGGGTCTCGCCCACACCGTCATCCATGGTGGCGCGGGAGCAATGGCGGTCACTGATGAGATGCTCTGATACCTGATGGCGAGTGGGGCAGTGCAATTCTGAAAGGTCTGCCCATTTTCTTTGGCTGATGGCGTCTGACGGTAGACGAAAAGAATATGACTAGCTTGACCGGCAAGACCGATTTCAGGCTGCTGCGCTTCTTCACTACCACCAGTCTGATTGCCTTCGTGGCGGTGGCTGCCATGCTGGGGTTTGTTTTCCGGGCACTTTCCATCAATGGCCTGATCGATGGCTACGAGAACGAACACGCCGATCTTGCGCGCGTGATCGGCAACGAGATGTGGGACCAGGATTTCGGCCCGTTTGTCCTGGCGATGGAGGGCAAGCCAGCGGCCGCACTCAAGGCTTCCGATCAGATTCCCGCCTTGCACCGGAAGGTGCTGAAACTTCTCAAAGGCACCAAGACCTTCAAGATCAAGGTCTACGACCGTAAGGGGATGACGATCTACTCGACCGAACTCAAACAGATCGGCGAGGACAAGAGCGACAACAAGGGCGTCGTCGCCGGCCTGCAAGGTTCAAGCCAATCGGAGTTGACCCACCGGGACCAGTTCAGCGCTTTTGAAGGCGAGGTGCAGAACCGCGACCTGGTGGAGAGCTACATCCCGCGTTATGACCCGGCAACCGGGGAAGTGAGCGGCGTATTCGAGATTTATGGCGACGCCACGTCGGTGCTGACGGAAATCGACAGGAGACAGTGGTTCGTGGTCGGTTCCGTGATCACATCGTTGTCTCTCCTCTACCTGTCGCTGTTCGTCATCGTGAAGAGAGCCCAGGATCTGATCCAGTTGCAGAACCGTGAGATCGAACGAGACCGGCAGGCGCTCAGTGAAAGCGAGGAACGCTGGAAGTTTGCCCTCGAAGGCTCAGGCGAGGGTGTCTGGGACCGCAACCTCCAAACTGGCGTGGCGGTGTATTCGAAGCGCTACAAGGAGATCTACGGCTATGCGGAAGACGAGCTGGTGGATCATCAGGAAGCCTGGGACGAGCGCGTCCACCCGGACGATCTGCCGCTGGTGGATGCGGACCGTGCAGCCTATTTCTCGGGCAAAAAACAGGTGTATGCCAACGAGCGGCGCATGCGGTGCAGGGACGGCAGCTGGAAATGGATACTTTCCCGTGGCATGGTGGTGGCGCGCGACGACCAGGGCAGGCCGCTGCGCATGATCGGCACGCACACCGACATCAGCGAGCGGCATCAACGCGAGGAAGCGCTGCGCCTGGCTGCCACGGTGTTGAGCACCATGGATGAGGCCGTAGTGGTGACCGACAGAGACAACAAGATCGTCTCCGTCAATCCCGCTTTTACGGCTATCACCGGCTATCTTCCGGAGGAAGTGATCGGCAAGAATCCCAGGCTGCTGTCTTCGGGAATGCATGCGCAGGAGTTCTACCGGGAAATGTGGGAAACGCTGAAGAGGACGGGCAATTGGTACGGCGAGATCAGGAATCGCAGCAAGAATGGCAGGCTCTTTGTAGAATGGCTCTCCATCAAGCAGCTTCGCGACAAAGAGGGAAAAACGGCACATTATGTGGCTGTGTTCTCCGACATTTCGGAACGCAAGGCTGCCGAGGAGCATATGCGGCACATGGCGCATTTCGATGCCCTTACCGGCCTTCCCAATCGCAGCTTGTTTGCCGACCGCCTGCAGCAGACCATTGCCAAGGCTCGCCGTGAAAAATCGCACCTGGCGCTGATGTTTATCGACCTCGATCAATTCAAACCGGTCAACGACCTGTTTGGCCATCATGTCGGCGACTTGCTGCTGCGGGAAGTGGCGAGTCGGTTGCATGCCTGCTTGCGGCGCGAATCGGACACGGTGGCGCGGATGGGCGGTGACGAGTTCGTGGTGATCCTGCCGGAGATCGAAGGCTACCAGGATGCCGTCAAGGTCGGCGACAAGATCCTGGCGACCCTCAACCAGCCATTCGATATCGCCGGACACAAGATCCACATCTCGTCGAGTATCGGGATTGCGGTTTTTCCGGAGCATGGCAACGAAGAGAAACTTCTGCTCAGGAGCGCCGATGAGGCCATGTATCGCGCCAAGGAAAATGGTCGTAACCGATTGGTGATGGCTGAGAAAACCGACGTGGCACACGCCTAAAAAATGACAACCGAATTCGAGGGAAAGCAGCCGCCGCGCAACTCGATGTCCGCGAAGTTGCAGCGAAGCCATGACCTCCTCGTCAAGCTCTCCGCGCAGGTTCCCGGCATCATCTTCCAGTTTCGGATGGACCGGGACGGGCATTTCAGCTTCCCGTTCATCAGTGACGCGGTCCGCGAGATGTACGGGCTCACGCCTGAACAGGTCCGGGAAGACGCTACTCCGTTTTTTGCTTTTCGGCATCCTGAGGATGCGGACGGACTGGCGACTTCGATGCTGGAATCCGCGCGTAACCTGTCGCGCTGGCACCATGAGTACCGGTTGGTGCTGCCGAAACTGGGGGTGCGCTGGCGCTTGGGCGATGCCCAGCCGGAAAAGCAGAAGGATGGCAGCATACTCTGGCACGGTTTCATCACAGATATCACCGAACGCAAGCAATCCGAAGAGCGGCGCCGTCTCAATGCACGGGTGTTCGAGACGGTCGGCGAAGCCATCATGGTGACGGATCCGCAGGCCAACATCGTCGCGGTGAATCCGGCTTTCTGCCGGATCACCGGTTACAGCGAGGCGGAAGTGCTGGGGAAGAATCCGCGCATCCTCAACTCGAATCGCCACAACAAGGCATTTCACAAAGGCGTGTGGCAGTCGTTGCACGACTACGGCGAATGGGCCGGCGAGATCTGGAACCGCCGCAAGAACGGCGAGGTGTTTCCCGAGTGGCAGACCATCAGTTGCGTCAAGGATCCAACCGGAAAAGTTACCCAGTATGTCGCGGTGTTCAGCGATCTGAGCGAAATCCGCAAGGCACAGGATGCCGCCGAACATCTCTCCTGGCGCGACGCGCTGACCGGCCTGGCGAATCGCGCCTTGTTCCTCCGTCAATTGGGGCAGTCGCTGGCCAACGCCCATCGCGAGGGACGTTATGCGGATGTCCTGCTGCTGGACCTCGACCGGTTCAAGGACATCAACGAGGCGCGCGGCCTGGCGCTCGGCGATGCCTTGCTGAAAGCGGTGGCCGAATGTCTGACCCAGATCCTTCATCCGGACGATTTGTTGGCGCGGCTGGACTCGGATGAATTCGCCGTGCTGTTGCCGCGCCTGACGGCCGATCGGGAAATTGCCGGACGGGAAGCCTTGGCCGTGGCGGAAAAGCTGCGCGAGGCGCTGCGGACCAGGATCGAAGTGGACGCCGAGCATTTTCCGCTCGACGCCAGCATAGGCATCGCCTTATTCCCGGAGTCCGCACAGGAAACTTCCTCCGACGTGTTGCGCCAGGCGGACATGGCGATGCATCAGGCCAAGGCCGCGGGCGGCGGCTGCGCGGTTTTCTTCGAAGCCACCATGGGCCAAACCATCCGGGATCGCTATCGGGTGGAACGGGAACTGCGCCTAGGGATCGACGACGGGCAGTTACGGCTTTACCTCCAGCCACAGGTGGATGCGACTGGCAGGCAGGTCGGCGCCGAGGCGCTGGTGCGCTGGCAGCATCCCGAGCGGGGTCTGGTGCCGCCGGGTGCGTTCATTCCGCTGGCGGAGACTTCCGATCTGATTGTCGCCGTCGACCGCTGGATGCTGGGCGCGGTGTGTCGCTTGCTGGCGCGCCTGGATGCCGAAGGCCGGGTGCTGCGCGTATCGGTGAATATCAGTCCGCGCCATTTCCAGAAGGATGATTTCGTCGATGAGGTCAAGCGTCAACTGGCGGCCAGCGGTGCCGACCCGCTCCACCTGGTGCTGGAAGTTACGGAAGGTCTGGTGATCGACAACTTCTCCGAGGTAGTCGCCAAGATGAACCTGCTTTCATCAATGGGGATACATTTCTCGATGGACGACTTCGGCACCGGCTATTCCAGCCTGGCTTACCTCAAGCGCCTGCCGATACACGAACTCAAGATCGACAAAAGCTTCATCGACGACGTCACCACCGAACCGAATGACGCCGCCCTGGTGGAAACCATACTCGCGGTGGCGCAGCATCTGCACCTCCAAGTGGTCGCGGAAGGTGTGGAAACCCAGGCGCAGGCCGACTTCCTCAACAGCCACGGACAAGTGATCCATCAGGGATATCATTTTGGCCGCCCGGAGCCTGTCGAGGCCTGGCTGGCGCAGTTGCCGTCCGGGGCCTGAAGCTCGGGCCGGGCAACCCGGGGAGCGGTCTCACATCCTCACATCCCCGGATAAACAGGGCCCTCGCCGCCTTGCGGCACGACCCAGTTGATATTCTGGGTCGGATCCTTGATATCGCAAGTCTTGCAGTGCACGCAGTTCTGGGCGTTGATCTGCAGGTGGGGAACCCCAGAATCGTTACGCAAGAACTCATAGACGCCGGCTGGACAATAGCGTTGCTCGGGACCGGCATACAGGGCGAGATTGACGCTGAGCGGGACCATCGAGTCTTTAAGAGTCAGATGACAGGGCTGGTTTTCCTCGTGGTTGGTGTTCGACAGGAACACCGAGGAGAGGCGGTCGAAGCTGATCACGCCATCCGGCTTCGGGTAGTCGATCGGCTGACAATCAACAGCTTTTTTCAGCTTGAGGTGGTCCGCGGTCAGGCCCAGCGTCCACGGCGCCTTGCCGCGCAACAAGTTTTGGTCGATGCCGAACATCAGCGAGCCGAGGTAGAGACCCTTGCTCATCCATGGTTTGAAGTTGCGGGCCTTGTAGAGTTCCTCGTAGAGCCAGCTCTCGCGGAATTTCTCCGGGTAGGCCGTCAGGTCGTCGTGTTCGCGCAGGGCGGCCAGGGCTTCGGTGGCGGCTTCGGCGGCCAGCATACCGCTCTTGATCGCCGAGTGGCTGCCCTTGATGCGCGAGGCGTTGAGCAGGCCGGCATCGTCGCCGATCAGTGCGCCGCCGGGAAAGATCATTTTCGGCAGGGCTTGCAATCCGCCGGCGGACATCGCGCGGGCACCATAGGAAATACGCTTGCCGCCTTCCAGCATGGGACGGATTTTCGGGTGGTTCTTGTAGCGCTGGAATTCCTCGAAAGGCGACAGGTAGGGATTGGAATAGCCCAGGCCTACGACAAAGCCGATCGCCACCAGGTTGTCGCCATAGTGGTAGCAGAACGAGCCGCCGTAGGTATCGGAGGCCAGGGGCCAACCGGCGGTGTGGAAGACGAGGCCCTTGGCGTGCCGGTCGGGCGCGACTTCCCACAGCTCTTTGATGCCGATGCCATAGACCTGCGGATCGGCGCCGTGGCGTAGGCTGTAGCGGGTTTCGAGTTGCTTGCCGAGATGTCCGCGGCAGCCTTCGGCGAACAGCGTGTATTTGGCCAACAGCTCCATGCCGGGCTGATAGGCATCGGTCGGCTTGTAATCCCGGCCCACCCCCATGTCGCCGGTGGCAACGCCCTTGACGGCGCCACTCGCCGTGTACAGCAACTCGGCGCCGGCGAAGCCCGGGTAGATCTCGACGCCCAGCGCCTCGGCCCGCTGCCCCAGCCAGCGGCAGAGATTGCCGAGGCTGATGATGTAGTTGCCGTGGTTGATGAAACAGGCGGGCAGGAGCAAGTTGGGAACCGGCCAGCCGCCTTTCTCGGTGAGAATCATAAAGGTGTCTTGGTTCACCGGCGTGTCGAGCGGTGCGCCCAGGGCTTTCCAGTCGGGAATCAATTCATTGAGGGCGCGCGGATCCATGATGGCGCCTGAGAGGATGTGCGCGCCTATTTCCGCGCCTTTCTCGATCAGGCAGACACTGGTCGCCGGTCTCAACTGTTTGAGGCGGATCGCCGCCGCCAGCCCGGCCGGACCGCCGCCGACGATCAGCACGTCAAATTCCATAGATTCGCGTTCTATACGTTCCATAAACTCTTCCCTTCGTCAGTCGTGATCGATGAGTGCGGTCTTTACCGTGAATTTGTCCAGCACCGCGCGCGCCTGGGCATGGGATGCGCCGGGTGTCCGGATGCTGGCGAGGGTGCCAGCGAGTTTGTCTTCGCTGACGCTAACCGTTGCCGTAATACCGACTTCCTGGAGCGCGTTGCCCAGCACCTGTTCTATGGCGCGGTGGCGCAGCGCCGGCTTGAAGATCTTGCCGACCGCCGTGACCGGCAACTGTGGCAGGATCTCGATACGCACCGGCACCGCGGCGCGTTCGCTGATATGGCTGCGCGCGAACTCGATTATTTCCTCGACGCTCGCCTGCTGGCCGGCACGCAACACGACGTAAGCGGCGGGCACTTCTCCGGCATAGGCGTCGGGCTGGCCGATCGCCGCGGCGATGGCCACCGCCGGATGCTGGCACAGCGCTTCCTCGATCATTTGCGGATCGATATTGTGGCCGCCGCGAATGATCAGGTCCTTGGCCCGGCCAGTGAGCCAGCAATAGCCGTCGGCATCCATGCGGCCCAGGTCGCCCGTATTGAACCACGCCTCTTCGGCCTGCCTGCCGGGCCAGACATTCTTGTTGTCCGCGGCGCGCAGGTAGCCGGGGAACACGTTCGGGCCTTGAATGCAGACGACGCCGATTTCCTCCACCGCGCATTCCCGTTCGATCTTGCCGTCGGCGCCGATGATGAAAGTGCGCATCTCCTGGTAGGGGAAGCGCAGCCCGATCGAACCGATGCGACGCTCGCCGGCAGGGGGATTCATGCAACTGGCAGTGGTGCCTTCGGTGAGGCCGTAGCCTTCGAGGATTTTGACGCCGGTAAGTTTTTCGAAGCGCCGGAACACTTCCGGCGGCATCGGAGCGGCGCCGCAGATGGCATAGCGCAGGCTGCCGACGTCATTGCCCGCGACGGGGATGTCGAGCAGCGCGGTGTAGATGGTCGGGACGGCGCTGAAGTAATTGACGCGGTAGTGTTCGATGAGCCGCCAGAAGTTCGGCAGGACGTTCGGATTGCGATAGCCCTGCGGAGTCGCCACCACTACCGATGCGCCGCAGAGGAAGTTGGAGAGCCCGGTGACCATGACGCCATTGACGTGGAACAGCGGCAGTCCGCAGAGGAAAACATCGCCGGCGCGCATATTGAGCACGCTCATCATGGCCCAGGCCATGAAGACTTCGTTGGCATGGGTATGCGGCGCGATCTTGGGCAGACCGGTGGTGCCGCCGGTATGGAAGTAGCTGGCGACGTCGCCCGGTGCGATCACCCGCCCGCTGACCAGGCGCTCGCCCGGCTGCGCGGCGAGCAGGGCATCGAAGTCGTAGACCGGCAGGCCACCGAGCTCGCCGATGCGCGGTGGGCGGGGCGAATATCCGGGTTGCGCATACTGGGCAAGATCCACCTGCAAGATGGCTTGCAACCCTGGCACCAGCGGAACGTAGGCCTCGGCCTTGTGCCACAGATCTGTGCCTGGAAAGGGCGCCAGGGTCACAAGGTATTTGGTCTTGCAGGCGTTGAGGATGTCGGCGATCTGCGCTGCCTCCAGCATCGGGTTGACGGCGGCGACGATGCCGGCCGCCTCTCCGCCCCAGATGATGTAGTGGGTTTGTGGCAGGTTGGGCAGGACGTAGGCCACCACCTCGCCCGCCTGCATGCCGAGCGCATGCAAGGCGTTGGCGGTCTGGTGGATGCGTGCCAGCAGGGTGGCGTAATCAATCGTCTGCGGGGTTTCGTCGATCTTCCCCTGTAGCAGGAAGTGCAGGGCGGTGCGCTCGCCATAGGCTACTGCGGCCTGGCGAAAAATGTCCAGCGTGTTGTTCAAGGAATACCGGCTGGTCAGCGGCATCTCCTCGATGCGGCGGATGTCGGCAAGCGTGGCAATCGGCGCGAAGCTGGGCTGCATGTCTTTCCCGATAAAGGATAGTTGCTTGGTTCGGGCATCCGTGGAGCGGTAGGGCATTATAATTGCAATCGGCGACATAAACCTCGGACCCCTATGGAACATCCGCACAAGCTGGTCTTTACCACCCAAATTCCGATCCGATGGGGCGACATGGATGCCATGGGCCACGTGAATAACACCGTGTATTTCCGCTATGCGGAGCAGGCGCGCATCGACTGGCTGGCTTCCCTGGGTTTTCCCGCGGGCCATGATCGCAACGAATCGCCGGTGATCATCAACGCCAGTTGTACCTTCCAGATTCCCCTCACTTATCCGGGTACCGTCGAGCTGCGGATGTACACCGGCCATGCCGGGCGCAGCAGCCTGCCGACCTATTTCGACATGCGGCCCCTTGGTGACGAGAAGATCTATGCCGAGGGTGCGGCCAAGATCGTCTGGATGAACCCGACCACCGGCAAATCGATACCCTTGCCCGACAGCATGCGCCGTCTGGCGGCGGATGCTTGAAGCCATCGTTCTGGAGAGCGCAGTGACGAATCAAGCCGGCAGCATTCCCCTCTGGCAGCCAAGCGCCGAGCGTATTGCAACAGCCAATCTGACCGCCTTCATGCAAGCCGCGACCCGGCAATGGGGATGTGCCTTTGACGGTTATGCCGATCTGCACCGCTGGTCGGTGGACCAACCCGAGCAGTTCTGGGTCAGCTTGTGGGGCTTTGCGGGAATCCAAGGCGAGCGCGGCCAGACCGTGCTCATCGATGGCGACAGGATGCCCGGTGCGCAATGGTTTCCCGAGGCGCGGCTGAACTTCGCGCAGAACCTGCTGCGTGTGACCGACGACAGCGACGCGGTGGTGTTCCGGGGCGAGGACAAGTACCAGGCGCACTACACCCACGCCGAACTGTATCGCCAGGTGGCGCAACTGGCGGCCGCCCTGCGCGGCATGGGTGTCGTTCAGGGCGACCGTGTCGCCGCCTATATGCCCAATCTGCCGGAGACGCTGATCGCCATGCTGGCAACGGCTTCGATAGGCGCGATATTCAGTTCGGCCTCTCCAGATTTCGGCGTGCAGGGTGTGCTCGACCGCTACGGACAGATCAAGCCGAAAGTCCTGATAGCCGCGGACGGCTACTACTATAACGGCAAGACCATAGCCATCCTGGACAAGGTCGCGGCGGTGGTGGAACAACTGGACAGCCTCGAACGCGTCTTGATCGTCAAATACGTGCATCAGGAACACGAGCTGACGAATATCCGCAATGTGACCATGCTCACCGATTTCCTCAAGCCCCACCGCGACGCCGTCGACATCGAATTCGCCCAACTGCCTTTCTCCCATCCGCTCTACATCATGTATTCCTCCGGCACGACCGGCGTGCCCAAATGCATCGTGCATTGCGCCGGCGGAGCCCTGTTGCAGCATCTCAAGGAACACTTGCTGCATGGGGACGTCAAATCCGGCGACCGCCTGTTCTATTTCACGACCTGCGGCTGGATGATGTGGAACTGGCTGGTGTCGGGCCTGGCGGCAGGCGCCACGCTGCTGCTCTATGACGGATCGCCATTTCTTGGCCGCGGTAACGTGCTGTTCGACTATGCCGACGCCGAAGGCATGACGCATTTCGGCACCTCTGCGAAGTTCATCGACGCGATCGCCAAGATCGGCCTCGAACCCGCGCGCACCCACCAGTTGAACGCGCTGCGCACCATGTTCTCGACCGGCAGTCCGCTGGTGGCGGAGAGCTTCGATTATGTCTATCGCAACATCAAGCAGGATATCCAACTTGCCTCGATTTCCGGTGGCACGGACATTCTCTCCTGCTTCGTGCTCGGCAATCCGATCGCGCCGGTGTGGCGCGGCGAGATACAGTGCGGCGCCCTGGGTATGGCAACCGACGTGTTCGATGAACAGGGCAAGCCAGTGCGTGGCGAAAAGGGCGAACTGGTTTGTACGCGGCCATTTCCGGCGATGCCTATCGGTTTTCTCAACGATGCCGACGGCAACAAGTATCGCGCGGCGTATTTCCAGCGCTTCGAGAATACGTGGTGCCACGGCGATTATGCAGAGATCACCGAGCACGGCGGTTTCGTCATCTACGGCCGCTCCGATGCCACGCTCAATCCCGGTGGCGTGCGCATCGGCACGGCCGAGATATACCGCCAGGTCGAAAAGCTCGACGAAGTCGTCGAATCCATCGTCATCGGCCAGAACTGGCCGCCTCAGGATCCGAACGACGCGCGGGTGGTGCTGTTCGTCAAGTTGCGCGAGGGACTGGCGCTCGATGACGGCCTGAGCAAGCGCATCAAGGAAGTCATCCGCGACAACACCACGCCGCGCCATGTGCCGGCGAAGATACTCCAAGTCGCCGACATCCCGCGCACCAAGAGCGGCAAGATCGTCGAGCTGGCGGTGCGCAATGTCGTGCATGGCGAGCCGGTGAAGAATCGCGAGGCGCTGGCCAATCCGGAGGCGCTCGAACATTTCGGCAATCGCCCGGAACTACAGACCTGACATCATGCTGATGAACCGGGACGACTCGGTGTTGCTGGTGGTCGACATGCAGGAGCGCCTGCTGCCGGTCATCCATGAGTGGCAGCGACTCCTGGACAATGTGCTGTGGCTGGTGCAGGTGGCGCAAAGGTTGGAGGTTCCGATACTGCCCGTCGAACTGTATCCGCAAGGCCTGGGCCAGACTCACGCCGATATTCGCGCTTTGTTGCCGGCGCGGATCATCGTCCAGAAGATGCATTTTTCCTGCGTCGCCGGCGGCATGTTCCGGTCGGACCAAGCCGGGATGCCTGGTGCGGAGCGCCGCCAGGTCGTGATATGCGGCATCGAGTCCCACGTCTGCGTGATGCAGACGGCGCTGGAACTGCGTGAACAGGGCAGGCAGGTGTTCGTGGTGGCCGATGCCGTGTCTTCGCGCGATCCTGCCAGCAAGGCGCTGGCGTTGGAACGCATGCGCCGGCACGAGGTTGAAGTGGTTTCTCGCGAGATGGTCGCCTACGAGTGGCTGAAAGAGGCCGGCACGCCGCTGTTCAGGGAGATCAACCGCCAGTTTCTGCGCTGATAGTCCGATGTCTTTTATGACTCAATCCAAAGGAATAACCATGTATATCGATGACATCGTCGTCGGTCAATTCGCCAGCCTCGAACGCGAGGTGACGCAGGATGTGATCGACAATTTCGCCACTGCCTCGGGTGACCACAATCCCGTGCATGTGGATCCAGATTTCGCCGCCGGCACCATGTTCAAGGGCACCATTGCCCATGGCATGCTGTCCGCCGCCTACATCTCGGCGGTACTGGGCACCCAACTGCCCGGGCCGGGCGCCGTTTATACCGGACAATCGCTCAAATTCCGGGCGCCGGTGCGCCCTGGCGACAAGGTGGTGACCCGGTGTACCGTCAAGGAAGTGATCCGCGACAAAAAGCGCGTGATCATGGATACCCAGTGCAAGGTCGGCGAGACCGTGGTCCTCGACGGCGAAGCGACCTTGATGGTACAGGCCAAGCCCTGACGAAACTCGTATGTAACGCTTGATTCTTGTCAGCAGCCATTGAGCGGCGGGATGAATTCGGCTATCATTTGAATTTCCCGCTCCTGCTGTTCCATGACCAAATACGTCTTCGTTACAGGCGGTGTCGTGTCCTCTCTGGGCAAGGGCATCGCGGCCGCATCGCTAGGAGCGATCCTCGAATCCCGCGGCATCAAAGTCACCCACCTCAAGCTTGATCCCTACATCAACGTCGATCCGGGGACGATGTCGCCGTTCCAGCACGGCGAGGTCTTCGTCACCGAGGACGGCGCCGAGACTGATCTCGACCTGGGCCACTATGAGCGCTTTACCAGCGCCAAGATGGGTAAGCGCAACAACTTCACCACCGGCCAGATTTACGAATCGGTGATCAAGAAGGAGCGGCGCGGCGAATATCTGGGCAAGACGGTCCAGGTGATTCCGCACATCACCGACGAAATCAAGCTCTATATCAAGCGTGGCGCGGAAGTCGCGGAAGTTGCCATCGTCGAGGTTGGCGGCACGGTCGGCGACATCGAGTCCCTGCCATTTCTCGAAGCCATCCGGCAGATGAGCATCGAGGAAGGCCGCATCAATACGTGCTTCATTCATTTGACCCTGTTGCCCTGGATCGGCGCCGCCGGCGAGCTGAAGACCAAGCCGACCCAGCATGCGGTCAAGGAACGCCGCGAGATCGGCATCCAGCCGGACATCCTGCTGTGCCGGGCCGATCGTCCCGTGCCCGACGACGAGCGGCGCAAGATCGCTTTGTTCACCAATGTCCAGTCCGAGGCGGTGATCTCTGCGGTCGATGCCGCGAGCATCTACATGATACCCGGCATGCTGCACAACCAGATGCTCGACGAAATCGTCTGCCACAAGCTCGGCATCCTCGCCCATGACGCCGACCTATCGGTGTGGAAGAAACTGGTGCATGCGCTGGAACACCCGCAATACGAGGTGGACATCGCTTTCGTCGGCAAATACGTCGATCTCACCGAATCCTACAAGTCGCTGATCGAGGCGATGCTGCACGCGGGCATTCACACGAGCAGCAAGGTGAACATCCATTACCTGGATTCCGAGGAAATTGAGCGGGAAGGCACGGCCAGCCTCGCCGACATGGATGGCATCCTGGTGCCCGGCGGTTTCGGCAAACGCGGCACCGAAGGCAAGATCGCCGCCATCCGTTACGCCCGTGAGAATAAGGTTCCCTATCTCGGGATTTGTCTCGGCATGCAGTTGGCGACCATCGAATTCGCCCGTCATGTCGCAGGCCTGGCGGGGGCCAACAGCACCGAGTTCGCGCCCGACACGCCGCATCCAGTGGTGGCCCTGATCACTGAATGGCTGGACCGCGAGGGCCGGGTCGAGCGCCGTGATAACCAGTCGAACCTCGGCGGCACCATGCGCCTGGGCGCGCAACGCTGCCCGATCAAGCCCGGCACCCTGGCGGCCAAGATCTACGGCACCGAAGTAAATGAAAGGCATCGCCACCGCTACGAGGTCAACAATATCTATGTGCCCAAGCTCGAAGCGGCGGGCATGGTGATTTCCGCGCGCACTCCGACCGAGGATCTGCCGGAGATGATGGAACTCTCGGCGGAACTGCATCCCTGGTTTGTCGGCGTGCAGTTCCATCCCGAGTTCACCAGCAACCCTCGTACCGGCCATCCCTTGTTCATTGCATACGTTCAGGCGGTGCTGGCGAAGAAAGTCCTGCTGTGAAGCTCTGCGGTTTCGAGGTTGGCCTGGAGCAGCCGCTGTTCCTGATTGCCGGACCCTGCGTGATCGAGTCGCGCCAACTGGCGATGGACACAGCCGGGCAGTTGAAGGAAATCTGCGCGTCTTTGGGTATTCCCTTCATCTACAAATCCTCCTTCGACAAGGCCAACCGGAGTTCGGGGCAGTCGCCGCGTGGGCCAGGGCTGGAGCAAGGCCTGGCGATCCTGGCCGAGGTCAGGAAAACGATAGGCGTACCGGTACTCACCGACGTGCATAACGAAAGCGAGATTGCGCCTGTCGCCGCGGTGGTGGATGTATTACAAACCCCGGCTTTCCTTTGCCGTCAGACGGATTTCATCGAGGCTGTCGCCTGTTGTGGCAAGCCGGTGAATATCAAGAAAGGCCAGTTTCTCGCGCCCGGCGATATGCAACACGTCGTCGCCAAGGCCAAACAGGCCAACGGTGGCGCGGACAGCATCCTGGTGTGCGAGCGCGGCGCCAGCTTCGGCTACAACAATCTGGTGTCCGACATGCGCAGTCTCGCCATCATGCGCGAGACCGGCTGTCCGGTGGTGTTCGATGCAACCCACTCGGTGCAACTGCCGGGCGGGCAGGGCGCCACCTCGGGCGGGCAGCGCGAGTTTGTGCCGGTGCTGGCACGCGCCGCGGTGGCCGTCGGCATCTCCGGATTGTTCATGGAAACCCATCCGAACCCGGATCAGGCGCTGTCCGACGGTCCCAACGCCTGGCCGCTGGGGAAAATGCGGGCGCTGCTCGAACAGCTCCGTGACATCGATGCGCTGGTCAAGCGGCGCGGCTTTCAGGAGTTGTGACATGTCGGCTTATATGGTTGTGGATGCCCAGGTCAAGGATACCCAGCAGTTCCTCAAGTACCGGGAACTGGCGCAGGCGGCGGTGGCGCAATACGGCGGCCGTTACATCGTGCGCGGCGGCGCCTATACTGTTCTGGAAGGGAACTGGCAACCGGGCCGGCTGGTGATCGTCGAGTTTCCGTCGACCGAACAGGCTCGACTTTTTTATGATTCCCCCGAATATCTGGCCGCTCGCGCCGCACGCGCCGAGGCCGCGGACTTCGACCTGCTGCTGGTCGAAGGAACTTGAGTTTCACTTCTGTTAGGAAATCACCATGAGTGCAATCGTTGATGTTGTCGCCCGCGAAATTCTGGACTCGCGCGGCAATCCCACTGTCGAAGCCGATGTCCTGCTGGAATCCGGCGTCATGGGCAGAGCGGCGGTGCCATCGGGCGCCTCCACCGGCTCGCGTGAGGCCATCGAACTGCGCGATGGCGACAGTGGCCGTTATCTCGGTAAAGGGGTGTTGCAGGCGGTGGAGAATGTGAATACGGAAATCTCCGAGGCCATCATCGGTCTCGACGCCGAGGAACAGGCTTTCATCGACAAGGTGCTGATCGATCTAGACGGCAGCGACAACAAGTCGCGCCTCGGCGCCAATGCCATGCTCGCTGTGTCGATGGCGGTGGCCAAGGGTGCGGCGGAGGAGGCCGGCCTGCCTTTGTACCGTTATTTCGGCGGTTCCGGCCCTATGCAGATGCCGGTGCCGATGATGAATGTCATCAATGGCGGGGCGCATGCCAACAACAACCTCGACATCCAGGAGTTCATGATCCTGCCGGTCGGCGCGGAGAGCTTTCGCGAAGCCTTGCGCTGCGGCGCCGAAGTGTTCCATCACCTGAAAAAACTGGTCGACAAGAAAGGTTATCCGACCACGGTCGGCGACGAGGGCGGCTTTGCGCCCAATGTCGCCGGCAACGACGAAGCCATCGAACTGATACTCAAGGCCATCGAAGCCGCCGGTTATACGCCCGGCCAGGATGTGTTGCTGGGCCTCGATTGCGCGGCCTCGGAGTTCTACAAGGATGTGAAATACCACCTCGCCGCGGAGAAACTGGAGCTCTCGTCGGAAGCCGTTGCCGACTATCTCGCCAACCTCGCCGATAAGTATCCGATCATCAGTATCGAGGACGGCATGGCCGAGAACGACTGGCCCGGCTGGAAGATACTCACCGACAGGCTCGCCAAGCGAGTACAAATTGTCGGCGACGACGTGTTCGTCACCAATCCCAAGATCATCCGCGAAGGCATCGCCCAGGGCATCGCCAATTCGGTGCTGATCAAGATCAACCAGATCGGCACCCTGACCGAGACTTTTGCCGCGGTGGAGATGACCAAACGCGCCGGATATACCAATGTCATTTCTCACCGTTCCGGTGAAACCGAGGATTCGACCATCGCCGACATCGCCGTAGGCCTTAATGCCTTGCAGATCAAGACCGGCTCGCTGTCCCGCTCCGACCGCATCGCCAAATACAACCAGCTGCTGCGCATCGAGGAAGATCTAGGCGATACCGCCACCTATCCCGGCCGCAACGCTTTCTACAACTTGCGCAAATAGTAGATAGTCGAAGGATGCGCTGGCCGGTAATGGCGCTGCTTGCCCTGATCGCCCTGTTGCAGTATCCGCTGTGGTTGGGCAAGGGCGGCTGGCGGCGTGTTTGGGAAGCGGATCGCCAGTTGCAGGCGCAGCGGGAGGTCAACCAGAAACTCGAGCAGCGCAATACCGGGTTGGATGCCGAGGTGCGCGACCTCAAGAGCGGCTACGAGGCCATCGAGGAGCGCGCCCGCTTCGAACTGGGCCTGATCAAGCAGGACGAAATTTTCGTCCAGGTGCCGCAGAAGCAGCCGTGAGTTGCCATCGCCGCCCGGCGCACCGACCGGCCGCGGACCGGTTCGCACTGCTGCCGATACCTCAAACGATTCGTTTCAATTGGCTGACATAGAGTTTCCAGCGCTCCATGTATTGTTCCGCGCCAAGCAGCAGGTTCTGTACTTCCTGCTCGCTCAGTTCACGTACCACCTTGGCCGGCGAGCCGAGTATCAGCGAGCGCTCCGGATAGTTTTTTCCTTCCGGCACGACCGCTCCCGCGGCAACCAGACAGTGCCGGCCGATCACAGCGTGGTTAAGGACGATTGCGCCGACGCCGATCAGCGACCCGTCGCCGACACTACAGCCATGCAGCATGGCCTGGTGGCCGACGGTGACGCGCTTGCCGAGGGTGAGCCGGATGCCCGCATCGGTATGGAGCATCGCTTGGTCCTGCACATTGCTGCCTTCTCCCACGCTGATCAGGTCGTTGTCGCCGCGCAGCACTGCGCCGAAAAACACGCTGGCGCAGGACTCCAGCACGACCGAGCCGATAAGGGTGGCGTTGTCGGCAACCCAGGTGTCGGCGGCGCATTGCGGTTTTCTATCGCCCAGAGCGTAAATAGGCATGGTGTATCTTTCGGGGTGCGAATCAGCATCCAGATTTTACATGCCCGGGAGCCTTCGGTTTGAGTAATCTCTCCGGAACCCGTTCAAATCCGCACTCTTTGCAGTGTTTCAAACAAACAACAGTAAGAATCGAGAAAGAATCGAAGAGTTATACTGCCGTTATAATTTCATAGAACAGTCATCAGGAGGGGAATATGGGAACTTTCTGGAAACTTTACGATTGGTCCGAGCGTGAGATATGGAACACGCTCACCAAGAAGTTGATGAGCTTTCTGTTTCTGTTCTTCCTGGATTTGGCTTATCTGGCGATCTATCTCAATCAACAGCAGAATGTTGCCGAGGAGTTGAAGAAACTCAACGTCAGTCCTGAGGCGATGCAGCATATCAACGCCCATCTGGACGAAGGATTCGCCCTGATGCTTACCCTGACCGCCGTGGCGCTGGTTTGGAACATTCTCCAGATTCTTTACATGCGTTACCTGATCGTCAGGCCGATTAAAGCCATCAGCAACATCTTCGATGAAATCGCCCGGGGCGAGGGAGACCTCTCCCACGATCTGCCCACCCTCACCCACGACGAACTGCGCGGGCTGGCGGAGAGCTACAACCGCTTCGCCGTCAAAATGCGGCAGATCATCAGTGAAGTCCGCAAGAAGTCCGTCAGGATTGCCCGCGAGGCGGTGGTTGCGAAAAAGAACGTCCTCGTCACGTCGGCACGGGCGACACGACAGGGCGAAATTACCGAAGCGGTATTTGGTTCGAGCAATGAAGCGACCAAGGCGATCAAGGAGGTCTCCGAGTCTACCGAGGTGATCTTTCATTCGACTGAATCCAATCTGGTAATTGCCAACGATTCACTCGATGAAATGCGGAATGTGGTCACCAAGGTACAATTGGTCAATCAGAAAATGCTGAAGTTCAACGAGACCGTCGGCGGATTGGCGCAGCGCTCGGACAGCGTTGGCAAGATCGCGGCCCTGATCAAGGACATCGCCGGCCAGACCAATCTGCTGGCGCTGAATGCCGCCATCGAGGCCGCCAGGGCAGGGGAGCAGGGCCGTGGATTCGCGGTGGTCGCGGACGAAGTGCGCAAGCTCTCCGAGCGGGTGCATCTCGCGACGCAGGAAATCAACGACAACATTTCGGGGATGAGTTTGCTGGTCAAGGACACTCTGGCCGAAAACGAACTGATAAAGACCGATATCAATCAAACGGTAGTGGTCGTGGAGCGCTCTTCGGACGAATTCCAGAAAATGGTGACGGGTTTCGAGCGCACCAAGGATCAATTGAACCAGATCGCCTCGGCAATGGAGGAATTGACCGCAACCAACAGCCAGATGCATGACGCAGTGACCTTGGTGCACGAAATCTCGGCGGAAGTCTCCAGCAGCATGCAAACTTCAGAGAAGTCCGCGGTGACACTTGCGACAGCCACCGAAGGCGTTCAGGAACTGGTTTCGCGCTTCAAGATCGGCGATGGCGCATTCGATTTCAATGTCGAGCAGGCCCACTATTTCCGTGACTCAGTTGTGGAGAAGCTTGGGGATCTGTCCAAGTCCGGGGTCGATATCTGGGACCAGAACTACAAACCGATTCCACGGACCAATCCGCAGAAATACGATGTGAGTTACGTGAAAGCCTTCGAGCAGCATCTTCAGCCTATTCTTGAGAAATATCTTTCCGTCTTGAAAGGTGGAGCCTACACGCTCATCATCGATAACAAGGGCTACGCGGCGATCCACAATACCAAGGTTTCGAAGCCACTGACGGGTGATTACAACGCCGATCTGGTCGGCAATCGCACGCGCCGCGTTTGGGACGATCCGACCGGGCAGCGCGGTGCGAAAAACACCCAGCCCTTGTTGCTACAGACCTATGCCCGCGACACCGGAGAGATCCTTTCGGAACTGAACATGCCGATTCTGATCGGTGGGCGTTATTGGGGAAATATACGTGTCGGCTGCGACAGCAATGTACTGATGGAAGAGTGAAGCCGCTTGAGCGGACGCGGCTGAGCCTCTATCGGCGAGGACCAGCGGGCTTATTCCGAATCGGCCTTGATGCCGGCGACCAGGGCTTTATCAGAAATCAGAATATGGTTAATAAGCCATTCCCTGAGAAAATTCAGCAGTGATATCGACAAAATGACCGAGCCGGCTTCGAACTCGGCCTTAAAAGCTAGAATTTCTTCTACGAATTTGGCATGCTCCGCCTTGTGCTCGATGGTCTTTGCATAGTGATGAGTCGCCATCAACTGCTCTTCCATGGCAAAGTGGGTGTTGAAATAATTGACGAGTTCATCGAGCACCTTGCCGCAGACCTGTTGCCCCTTGCGCTTGAGCATCGCTTCGGTTAATTGATTGACCAGCGCCACCAGTTTCATGTGATCGCCGTCTATCCTGACGTGTCCAAGTTTGTACCTGTCGTTCCACTCCATTAAGTCCATGGCGGCCTCATTCGTCGATTGCTCAAATTTTGGAATAGATATTCTAAAGACTAACACGTCGGCACCTCAATATGGGATGAAACAGGATTTCCGTTGCCTTGAACCAACTGTTTGCTGTTTTGTATCAACGAATGACGCTGGCAAGGCTGGCGCTGAAAGGTAGGTGGAGCCGTCATGGTTAAAAATAGAGTCGAACTTGTGGATTTCGAGCTCCTGTCGAGATGCGGTCTGCTGACGGACATCCCGACCGATTTGCTGGGAATGCTCCTACAGGCCGGAAATCGCAAACACCTGGAAGCCAAGGAGGTGGTGTTCAATCGAGGGGAACCGGGAAACAAGATTTATTTCATTCTGAATGGCGGCGTAAGGATCAGCACCTTGTCGCATCAAGGCCAGGAAATCATTTTCGACGTGCTGGTGACGGGCGACTTCTTCGGCGAGATGTCCCTGTTCGACGATAAACCACGGACCGGCACGGTAACAACGCTGGTACCCACCACCTTGTTCACGCTGGGGAAAAATGAATTTCTGGAGTCCCTCGAAAAATGTCCGGCAATTTCCATCCGCCTGATACGGACTTTGGTCAATCGCCTGCGCATGATGGATTCTTTCATCGAAGACGTGATTTTCCTGGACGCCGCGGAGCGTATTGCCAAGCGCATCATCGCCCTCGCTCGCCTGTTCGGGGTTCAGGGGGATAAGGATGAAATCAGGATAGACCTAAAGGTTTCGCAGCAGGAGCTGGCAAATCTGGTCGGCATCACCCGCGAAAGCGTCAATAAACAGTTTCGCGAGTGGGAAAAGTCGGGAGTCATCGCCCTCGACAAGGGCTGCCTGATCCTGTCGCAGCCGCAATTTCTTGAGACGCTGGTCGCCAAACGGGACTAGCACGACTCCTATATCGACCGACCGCCGATCGCCCTCAAGAATTCGCTGCGCAACTGATCCGAACGTTCGAAAGCGCCGGTAAATGCCTGCGTCACCACCCGTTCGTCGCCGCGCCTGTCTTCGCCCAGCAACAGGCATAGTTGTTCGGCCTCGACCACGCAAGCTGCGCCTTGGGCCTTGCCGTGAAGCATCAGTGCCTCGGCGATATCCCGGGTCATCCATTCCTGATACGTGAAGCGGTGGCCGATGGCATCCACCAGCCGGGCGATGCGCCCGAAGCCGTGCAGGCGTCCGCCGGGCAGGTAGGCGACATGCGCCAGGCCGCGAAACGGCACCAGATGATGGGGGCATACGCCATGCACGGCGATGCCGCGGATCACTACCATGTCGGTGCGGTGATCGTCGAATCCCTCGCCCAGCGCCTCGGCCGGATCCATGTCGTAGCCGCCGAGCAGGCGTTTCTGCCACAGTTCGCGCACCCGCTCCGCGGTCCGGCCCATGTGCGTCATGTCCGGCGCGATGCCGCAGGCGCGCAGCAGGTCGGTCACCGCCTGCTCGAAGGCCGCCGGGTCGAAGGGGTTCTGGCGGTTAATGCCGATGCCGGCAAGGGACGTGGGAGCGGGATGATGGTCGCTGCAATTGGACATGGTGGCATGCAATGGTGGTTGAAGCCGAAAATCATACACGCTTGGCCGATGAGCGTCGCCGGGAAGTGCAAAACGCAAGATAATCCCTGCTCCCGAATGGATGGTACTGCGCCGCAATGAATATCGATCATGCCAGCCGATAAGCTATCCGCCCGATCCGTTGCCATCATCGGCGGCGGCCCGGCCGGGCTCATGGCTGCCGAGGCTTTGAGCCAGGGCCGGACGGGATTGCGCATCGATGTCTACGACGCCATGCCTTCCGTGGCGCGCAAATTTCTGCAAGCGGGGAAGGGCGGGCTGAACCTCACGCACACCGAGCCATGGGAAGCTTTCCTTTCCCGCTACGGCTGCCGCCGCGCGCAAATCGCCCCGCTGCTGGAGGTCTTCGGGCCGGAGGCGTTGCGCGACTGGGCGTATGGGTTGGGCATCGAAACCTTCGTGGGATCGTCGGGACGAGTGTTTCCCGGCGGCATGAAGGCCGCGCCTCTGCTGCGCGCCTGGCTGCATCGCCTGCGGGCCGGCGGCGTCAATATTCATGTCCGGCATCGTTGGTGCGGCTGGACGGAGCAGGACCAGGGACTGCGGTTTTCAACGTCGAACGGCGATCTCATCGTGCATGCCGATGCACTGGTGCTGGCGCTGGGTGGCGGAAGCTGGGCGAGGCTGGGCTCCGATGGCGCCTGGGTGCCATGGCTGGTCCAGCGCCAGGTTCCGGTTGCGCCTCTGCGTCCAGCCAACTGCGGCTTCGATGTCCTTGGAACTGGCTGGAGCGAGCACTTTCGTACGCGCTTCGCCGGGCATCCGGTCAAGAACATCGAGCTCAGCTTCACCGATGCGGCGAGTGTCCTGCATCGCCGACTGGGAGAGTTCATGGTGACCGCTACGGGGGTCGAGGGCAGCCTGATCTACGCCTTTTCCGCGGCGCTACGCGATGAAATCGCCGCCTCCGGCACCGCGACGCTTTACCTCGATCTGGCACCTGCCTGGGAATTGCCGCGCCTCATCGCGGAGGTATCGCGGCCGCGCGGATCCAGGTCGCTGGCGAGCCATCTACAGAGCCGGCTGGGAATCAAAGGCGTGAAAATGGGCTTGTTGCGGGAACTTCTGCATGAACAGGAGTTTGCCGATCCGGCGCGGCTGGGTGCCGCCATCAAACGGCTGCCGCTCAAGCTGGGTGCCGCCCGTCCGCTGGATGAAGCGATCAGCAGCGCGGGCGGTGTGGCTTTCGAGGCACTCGACGAGCACCTGATGATCCGTTCCCTGCCCGGCGTGTTCTGCGCCGGCGAGATGCTGGACTGGGAAGCGCCGACGGGCGGTTATCTGCTCACTGCCTGTTTTGCCAGCGGCCGTGCCGCAGGGCTCGGGGCGTTGGCATGGCTTGACGGCTTATGATGAAGCAGGTTCCGTATGGACCGGCTCTATCGGCTCGGGACTCGCTTCAGCGTCGGGGTGCACGGTGTTTTTCTCGAGTTTGCGTTTCAGCTTTTCCTCGTTCTTCTTCTTTTTCGCCAATTCCTTTTGACGTTTTTCAAACTGAAAGTTGGGTTTTGCCAAGATGTCACCTCTTCATGGACAGTTATTGAATCGCCGGCAGCTTAGTCATCGCTCGGCAGGGGTTGCGGTGCTACATCGGCGTAAAAAACCTCGTGCCCATTTCTTCCAGCCCCAGCATGCCGAGCAGTTCATGCAAGCGCTCGGTCGGTCGTTTGCGCGGCAGGTTCTGGTCGCGAGCGATGATGAGCTCGTTTTTCATTGAATGCTCCCATCCCACCAACTCGGTCACGCTGACCTGGTAGCCGTGCGCTTCCAACTGGAGGCAGCGCAGGACATTGGTAATGTGGCTGCCAAATTCCCGGGTATGCAGCGGATGGCGCCAAAGCTCGGCCAAAGCACTACCGGCGAGTATTTTACCCTTGTTTTTCCTGAGCACGGCGGCGACTTCGGCCTGACAACAAGGAACCAGGACGATATACGGGACTTTCCTGCCCAGCGCGAAGCGAATCGCGTCATCGGTCGCAGTGTCGCAGGCATGCAGGGCGGTCACCATATCGACCCGTGCCGGCAGGCTAGTCGAGGTTATCGAATCCGCCACCGACAGGCTCAGGAAGCTCATGCCTGGGAAATTCAACCGTCTGGCCAGATCCCGGGACCGTGTCACCAGTTCGTCGCGTGTTTCGATGCCATACACATGGCATCCCTGGTTCAGCGTCTTGAAAAACAGGTCGTAGAGGATGAAACCCAGATAGGACTTGCCGGCGCCATGATCGACGAGTTGGATGTCGGGATGCGCCTGGTGGATTTCCTGGAGCAGCGGTTCGATGAATTGATGGAGATGATAAATCTGCTTGAGCTTGCGCCGGCTGTCCTGATTCATCTTGCCATCCCGGGTCAGGATGTGCAGCTCTTTCAACAATTCAACCGATTGACCGGGCTTGATGTCGTGCATGGCTTCCTGGGGTTTTTGAAATTGCGGCCGTCTGTCGGGAAGCCGGCAGTATAGCGTTCCTGGCTGTCTAAGCTCTGAGCGTTACGCCTGTTCACAAATCTTAAAGCAACTCCAGGACGGCGGCGCCCTGGAATTCGCCCCGGCGCAGTTGCAGCAAGGCTTCATTGGCCTGCTCAAGCGGGAAGCGCCGGACTTCGGTTCGAATGGGCACTTGTTGCGCCAGGTCCAGAAACTCTTCGCCGTCGCGGCGAGTCAGGTTGGCGACGGAGCGGATTTGCCGTTCGCCCCACAGCAGCTGATACGGGAACGCCGGAATGTCGCTCATGTGTATGCCGGCGCAGACGACGCTGCCGCCTTTCTCCAGGTGACCGAGTGCGACGGGCACCAGCGCGCCTACCGGGGCAAAGATCAGTGCCGCTGCGAGCTTTTCCGGCGGTTCCTGCCCGCTGTCGCCGGCCCAGGCGGCGCCGAGACCGGCGGCGAATTCCTGGCTGGCAAAGTCACCGGGCCGGGTGAAGGCATAGAACTCGCGGCCCTGGAATTTCAACACCTGGGCGACGATATGCGCTGCCGCGCCGAAGCCATAGAGCCCTATCCGCTGGGCGTCGCCCGCCAGGCGCAGGGCGCGATAGCCGATCAGTCCGGCGCAGAGCAGGGGGGCCAGTTCGGCGGCATCGCCGGCATTCGGCAGGGGGAAACAGTAGTGCGCATCAGCCAAAGTGTATTCGGCGTAACCGCCGTTGATCTGGTAACCGGTAAAGCGTGCCTGGTCGCAGAGATTCTCCTGGTCATGGGTGCAGAAATGGCATATGCCGCAGGTCCAGCCCAGCCAGGGCACGCCGACGCGCTGGTCGATGTGGAAACCTTTTACGGCGCTGCCGATGGCGGCTACGCGACCGACGATTTCATGGCCAGGGATGATGGGAAGCAAGGGATCCGGCAATTCGCCGTCGATCAGATGCAGGTCGGTGCGACAGATGCCGCAGGCTTCCACCTTGATCAGCAGGGTGTTGGCTTCCAGTGTCGGCAGTGGCAATTCGGCCGGGCGCAGTGGCGAAGCCAGCAGTTCGAGGATCATGGCACGCATCGTGGCGTTCATCCCTGCTTTTCCTTCTTGGCGGCGCGGCGCTTGGTGGCCGAGCCGAAGGCCTGGCGCAGGGCCGACATTTCGGCGAGTTGGCTCGCCACCAGGTAATTGATCGAGCCTTCCGGCACCACGCCCTGCTCGTCGGGCACGCCTGCCGGCACTCCGGTGAGCAACTCGATGGCTTGGTCGATCTCGGTCACCGCGTAAATGCGGAACTGGCCTTCGGCGCAGGCGGCGACCACGTCTTCGCGCAACATCAGGTGCTTGACGTTGGATTCCGGAATCACCACACCCTGTTCGCCGCTCAGCCCGCGCGCCTTGCAGATGTCGAAGAAACCTTCGATTTTTTCGTTCACGCCGCCGATCGGCTGGACGCGTCCGTACTGGTTAACCGAACCGGTGATGGCCAGAGACTGCTTGATCGGCAGGCCGGACAGCGCCGAGAGGAGGGCGCACAACTCGCCCAACGAGGCGCTGTCGCCTTCGACCGGACCATAGGATTGCTCGAACACCAGGCTGGCCGACAGCGACAAGGGAATGTTGTGCGAATAGCGCGAGGCCAGGAAGGCCGACAGGATCATCACGCCCTTGGAATGAAGCGACCCGCCTAGTTCGGCTTCGCGCTCGATATCGATGACATCCCCTTCGCCGAGACGAACCGTGGCGGTAATGCGCATCGGATGGGCGAACATGAAATCGCCGAGATCGATCACAGCCAGCCCATTGATCTGGCCGACATGCGCGCCGGTCACCGAAATCAGCAGGTTTTCCCGCAGGATCTGTTCCTGCGAGGCATCCCGCAGCCTGCTGGCACGGCGGATCTGCGCCTGCAACGCGGACTCGACGTGTTCACGCACCACGACCTGCCGTCCCGCCATACCGGCACAATGATCGGCTTCCTGGACAAGCGCCGAGATCCGTCGCGTGCTGGCGGAAAATTTCTCCGAATCGCCGGTCAATCGCGCCCCGTGCTCGATGACCCGTGCCACAGCGCCGCGGTCGAAGGGACGCAAATCGGCGGCGCGCGCCAGGGTGGCGACGAAGCTGGCGTAAAGCTTGGTGTTGGCCGCGTCGCGGGGGATGTCGTCCTCGAAATCGGCGGCGACCTTGAACAGGTCTTCGAATTCCGGATCGTATTCCTTGAGCAGGTAGTAGTGCAGCCGCTCGCCCACCAGGATCACCTTCACTTCCAGCGGCATGGGCTGGGGTTCCATGGGCAGGGTGCTGATCAGGCCGAATACCTGGCCCAGCGATTCGATACGCACCTGGGATGAGCGCAAGGCGCGCTTCAGTCCTTCCCAGGCATAGGGTTGGGTCAGCACCTTGAGCGCGTCCAGCACCAGGTAGCCGCCGTTGGCGCGATGCAGTGCCCCGGATTTGATGAAGGTGAAGTTGGTCACCAGCATGCCCATATGGGCAATGTGATCGACACGACCGACCAGGTTAGGGAAGATCGGGTTATCCTCGAATACCACCGGTGCAGCCTTGGCTGCGCTGTTGTCCACCAGCAGATTAACCTGGTAGCGGATCAGCGAGATGCTGCCGCTGATCATCAACTCATTCGAATCGTCGTCGGATTTAGGCGCTTCCCGCAAGGCTTCGCCGATCTCGACGATGTCGCGCATCGCTTCGTCCAGGAATCCCAGGACGTTGTCGAGATCGGTATAGCGCTCCTTGAGTTCCTCGATCAGGTGGCCGGCCGCCAGGCGCAACGTGTCGCGGCTTGCCTCCTTGATACGTCCCTGCATTTCGTGCCGCCAGCGCGGGAACTGTAGGGTCAGTTTGTGCAGGCGTTCGCCGTATTCTTCGATCGCTTTGCCGAGGCGTTCCTTGTCCTCGTCTGGAAGTTTTTCGAATTCCTCGGGACCCATGGTTTCCTCGCCCTTGACCGGTGCGAAGATGAAGCCATGCGGAGTGCGCAGCAAGGCGACCCCATGCTCGGCGGATTCATGGCCCAACTGGCGCAGGGCGTTGTCTTCCTTCTGCTTGAATTCCTCCTGGATGGCCTCGATGCGGGTGCGATACTCGTCGCTTTCGAAGGCGACGGTAATCGCCTTGGCCAGTTCGGAGACGAATTGCTGCATGTCTTTCTTGAGTTGGGCACCGCGACCCTGCGGCAGGCGCAGCAGGGTCGGCATGTTGGCTTCGGAGAAATTATTGACATAGCACCAATCGCTCGGTGTTGGCTCCCTCGTGGCCTTGGTTTCAAGCATGCGACGCACCGCTGAATGGCGCCCGGAGCCCGGTTCGCCCAGGACGAACAGGTTATAGCCGGGCCGCTTGATGTCGATGCCGAAGCGTATGGCGTCGATGGCGCGCGACTGATCCACGGTTTCGGTTGATTCCGACAATTCGGCGGTGGTCTGGAATTCGAGCAGTGCGGCGTCGCAGCCGCGAAACAGCAATTGCGTGTCGAGGGGCTTGATTTCAGTCATGTTGTTAGTCGATCAGAGGGGTCACCGCATCGGTTCAATCTGAAACTAACTATAGATTGCCGCAACCGCCGCTACAATAATGACATGCAGCATGGAAATGAAATATTGACGAGAATAAGGTGTCAATCGACCCGGGGCGGACACAAAGTCGGAGCGCAACAATCTCGCAGGCCAACAGCTTCAATACTTCCTCCGATCGGCGAACGCGCGTTGACCTGGAATTGTTGCTATATTTGCCGAAGTAAACCAGCAATGCCGGTAGCGGAATTTCCCATGACAAGTCCTTCAAATTTCCGGCCTGGCCGATGCCGCATCGCCATCCACGTGGAAGACGATCTATTGTTTGGGCGAGTTCGGCACGATTAGCGGTTAGGCCTTAGGCACACACCAAAGAGGGCATGTTGCGACTCATCATTCTTCAACTGTTGGTCATGATGGCATTTGGCGCGCAGGCGGCATCGGTCAATCTGGCCGGCCGGAAGATCGAAATCCCGATTCCCACCGAATACTGCCAGTTTGGCAAGCGTCTGGTCGATATCGAGCTGGCTCGGGTCTTATTGAACGAGCTCGGCAATGACAATCAGGTACTGGCATTCTTCGCGGATTGCGATGAACTGGACGACTACCGGCATCGCCGCAGAAATGCGCTGGATAACTTCGGACTGGTTTTCGCCCAGAAGCGCAATGGCAACAGCCCCGTGCCGATTACTGGTCGGTCGCGCCAGGAGTTCATCAAGGACATGGGCGGCGTGATCATTTCAGACCCGTCCGATGTCGTCAAACTTGGCGAAGCCCACTACAAGCTTGCGCAGGCCAGGGGCAAACTTTCCTTGCAGTCCCAGCAGCCTTTCCATCTCCAGGCCGACGACAACGGAGCCTACTTCGGTATAGTCGGGCAACTCAGCGATAGCGACGGGAAACCATCGACTGTGCTGGGTGTATTAGGCATCACGCTGGTCAAGGAGATGTTTCTTTCCATTGAAATCTATCGAAGATCCAATGCATCGCCGCCGATCGAAGAGTTGCTCGAGCGGCAACAAGCTGCGATGGCGAAACTTGTCGAGGCGAATCGGTTATCGCCGGACTCACGAAAATGAGTCAGGACGTTTCCTGAAAGACGACGCTGTCGCAGGCAGATCTTGAGGGATCCGCGGCTGGCAGTCTTTTGCAAATGCCGGCCAACTGTGCCTGTAGCCGTCGGATCACCGCCGCATGCGCGTTTTCCCGGTTCCATTCCCGCAAACTCTTGCCGACGCGTTCCAACGAGCGGAGGTTACGTTCATAAAACGTGTCGGGCGCGGTCTTGAGTTCTCCCAATACGCGTTTCGTGGCTGCCTCGATGGGAGCTTCATGGTCGGGCGCCATCTCGGTCAAGGTCTTTATATACGAGGCACCCCATTGCAGCCGGGTTGCCGGACCCGCCGACGCTGCGTAGGCTTTCGCGGCCCACTCGACAGCGGCGGCCTTGTCGCCGCGTTTCTTGGCATTGGCCGCCAGGCCGAGCATGAAATAGTAGGGCGAATGGGATCGCTTCAATTCCGCCTTCAGCAGGTTGTCGGATTCATCGAACAGGCCAGCTTCGGTGAGAACGTCCGCAGCCGCACTGATCACTGACTGACGGGCATAGCGATCGGTGGTGGTGTGATCGGCCCGCGCCACTTCGTTGCGGGCTTTCTGCAGAATGGCATCGGACAGTGCGCCTGGATCGTTCTCCAGCCTGGCCAATGCGACTTTCCCTGCCATGGCCATCAACCGATCCGTGGTGGATAAGCTGCCATCTTCCAGGAACCGGTCCAGCGCCGCATTCCACGCTGATCCGAGTTGTCTCTGCTCATCGGATTTCGCCGAGGCCAGGTAAGTCATGACGTCACCGGCGTAATTAGTGATCAGGTCGAAGTTTTCGCGCGCCAGCCTGGGATTGCCGAGCATGGCCAGCACCTGACCGACGGCGGCATTATCGGGACTGTTCTTCGCACCCTTGGCGGTCGCTTCGACGACCAAGGCGCGTAGCGCAAATCGGGCGGAAATATCCGGGGCAACAGGCTTGCATGCCGAGGCGAGGCGCTTCAAGGTCGTGGCGAGATCCTTCGCAGGCAGCAGTTGCTGTTCGTCGGTATCCCAGGAATAAAAGGCCAACAGCCTCCAGTCATCCATGCTTAGGCCAGGGGCATTGTCAAGCGCCGATCCCAGCAGTTCCTTGACCGGCCGTGCCGCATTGATGCCTATGCTCAGCATCTGCATGTAGCGTTCAGCGTCGACTTCTCCGGGAAGCCGGGTGATCTCTTCGCCGTTGGGCTTGAAGAGGATCATGGTCGGATAGCCCCGGACTTTGAAGCGTGCGCCGAGTTTCTGTGCGCCCGGGCTGTCGCCGTCGATGTAGACCGGCAGGAAGAAACGGGATTTTTCAATAAAGTCCTGGCGGTTGAAGATGGTCGCCTTGACCTGGTTGCAAGGCGGGCACCAGCGCGCTCCCCAGTAGAGGAAGACCGGTTTGTTGCTGGCTTTGGCGGCTGCAAACACGCTATCGACTGTGCCTTTCCGCCATGGGATTTCATGGTCCGAATGAGCCTGCGCCACAGTGGGGACGCTCACGACATCTTTTCCCGCGGCCGACCATGCCGTCAGCGGCATGAGGGAAAGCAGCCATGCGGCCGCGCAGTAAGGCTTCAAGTTTGCAGACATGGAATCCTCCAGGAGTCCCGTGCAGGGGATGGCTGGCGGCCAACCCTGCAATATCGAGCCATATTAGCAGAGTAAGTACAGCCCGGTGCCGAGATAGCACAGACCCGTGGCCATCACCGTACGCCGCGTCCATGCCCGGAAATTGGCGTCCGTCATGGCTTCCAACACCCTGCGCGAAAGCGTGGTGCCGAACACCGCGAGTGCGACGCAGGCGCATGCAAGCCACCACTCGATGACGCCCTGGGTCGTCGACAGCAGTACACCGAAATAGAATATTTTCAGGATATGCCCGAAGGCCTGGCCGATTGCCTTGGTGGCCACCACTTGCTTGCGGTCCATTTGAGAATGAACGAAAAACACATCCAGCAGCGGCCCGGAAATTCCGGCCAACAATTGAATTGCGATACAGGTGACTCCACAAATAAGGGGATGCCAGGGCTTGTCGACATTGAGTTTGAAATTCCGCGGCAGCAGCGAACCGATGAAAGGCGTGGTGCCCAGCAGCAAGTAGGCGATGGGTTTGCTGACCGCCAGTTGTACCAGGCTGAATACCGACAGCACGCCCAGCGCGCCGACCACGAATCCGCGAAACACGCGCCAATTGACCTCGCCTCGCCATAGCCAGGCGCGCCAGCCATTGGCGGCCATTTGCGCCACGCCATGCAGCATCATGGCTGCGGGGACCGGCATGAATGCCAGCAATATGCCCATGAGTATCATGCCGCCTGCCATGCCGAGTATGCCGGAGATGAAGGAGGTGATGACGACGCTGACGGCGATTGCGGCGAAAACGAGCGGGGAAGGCATCTGAGACCTTGAAGGGCAGGGAAACTGAGCCGACATTCTAAGCAAAGAATGGGAGATTCGTAGTCATTCGATCGGCAGGCGCGCGAGTCCTTGCGGAGCGATCAAGATGGAGGCGATAATCGCGGA
>JAPLQT010000032.1 GCA_026399515.1 Pseudomonadota bacterium
AGGAACAAGGCCGGATTGGTTTTCAGCAACGAGGCCACGCCGGTCGCGGATAGCACCATGAGGATGGCATCGCCGAGAAAGATCCCACAAGTGCCCAGGTAACCCGCACCTATGCCCCGTCGCGCCGCCACGGAAAGCACGTACAGCGAATTCGGGCCTGGCAGCAGCACGATGAAGATCGTGCCCAGCACATAGGTCCAGATATCCGTGACTCCGTACATGTCCGCCTCAGGCCCGCGCCATCAGCGCAATGAAACGATCGAACAAGTAGGCCACGTCGTGCGGCCCCGGACTCGCCTCCGGATGGCCCTGGAAGCAGAAGGCCGGCTTGTCTGTGCGCGCCATGCCTTGCAGGCTGCCGTCGAACAAGGATACGTGGGTGGGCCGGAGGTTGGCCGGCAGCGACTCGGCATCCACAGCGAAGCCATGGTTCTGGCTGGTGATCAGCACCTGCCCGGTATCCAGGTCCTTGACCGGATGATTGGCGCCGTGGTGGCCGAATTTCATCTTGATGGTCTTCGCGCCCGACGCCAGCGCCAGCAACTGGTGGCCCAGGCAGATGCCGAAAGTCGGGATGCCGCGGGCCAGGAATTCGCGGATCGCCGCGATCGCATAGTCGCAAGGCTCGGGATCGCCGGGTCCGTTGGAAAGAAAGATCCCATCCGGCTTCAGCGCCAGCACTTCCGCCGCCGACGTCTGCGCCGGCACCACCGTCAACCGGCAAGCGCGGTTGACCAGCATGCGCAGGATATTGCGCTTGACGCCGAAATCGTAGGCGACGACATGGAATTTCGCCGGCTTGTCCGCATCGGGCGTGACATAGCCCTTGCCGAGCCGCCACTCGCCCTCGCTCCAGGCATAGGGCCGTGTGACGCTGACCACTTTCGCCAGGTCCATCCCGGCCAGCCCCGGAAAGGTTTGCGCCTCGGCGATGGCAGCGCTTGCGTTCAGTGGCTCGCCCACTACCGCTCCGCTCACCAGGCAACCGGCTTGCGCCCCGCGTTCGCGCAGGATGCGGGTCAGCTTGCGGGTGTCGATGTCGGCTATGGCGACGAGGTTCTCGGATTTCAGGTAGGCATCCAACGACTGTTCGCTGCGGAAACTGGACGCGAGCAACGGCAGGTCGCGGATCACCAGGCCGGCGGCATGGATGCAGTCGGATTCGCAATCCTCGCGATTGACGCCTGTGTTACCGATATGCGGATAGGTCAGGGTGACGATCTGCCGGCTGTAGGAAGGATCGGTGAGAATCTCCTGGTAGCCGGACATGGCCGTGTTGAACACCACTTCGCCGACGCTGCTCCCGGCCGCGCCTATGCCCCGGCCCTGGAATACCGTCCCGTCGGCAAGTGCAAGTATGGCGGGCGGGAACTGGGTCACGATGAGGCTCCTGAATCGGCGCTGGAGGCATTTCCAGCTTAGATGTACAAAGCGGGGCGGGCCTCAGCCCACCCCGCTTTGTCAATCGGGCGAATTATAGCGCCGAAGGGTCGTTGCAGGCAAGGTTAAGCATTGGCGGGCATCGCAGACGCGTTGTTGACGGACTTACGACCTGCAATTGCCGGATCCCGACCCGGCGGGCGAGTCACTTTCTTGTTGTGGCGCGCATGATGAAAGGTAGTCCGACGGTCTCTTCGGCCCAGTTGACGAGAGCATCAGGGTATCCCGATGCCGTCGTTGGCCACGGGAACGCGTGAGCATCCTTTGAACGCACACGGAACGTGTGATCGGCTCCGGGAAAGAACATGACCTTGAAGGAAGTTCCCCTGCCATTGAGATAAGCCTCGGCAATGCTCGCAGCGCTCGCGCGGGCGGGCACACGTTCGTCCGCGTCGCCAAACACCAGCAGGGTGGGTGCGGATACTTGACGCCAGTATGAAGGCGCATCGTATGCGGCGGTTTTCCGGGAAGAGCTCCAGTACGAGCTTGCTTTGGGTGGGAGCTTGAATGTCCACGGCCGATGCCGCAGCTTTTCCCAAACCTCGACCGCATGCTCATAGGGTTCCCCACCGAAGGCGGTCTCCATAATTGCATTCACAAACTCATGAGCCTCCTGGGCCTCCGCTGGCGACATATTCTTGACGCCCAGCGAATTTTCCACACTGTAGGTTTCAGTCTCGCGCATGGATCGCCCGGTGCCCGCGGATGCAATCACGAACGCGACGCGCTCGCCGCTTGCGGCAACCATCGGCGCCAGCATGCCGCCCTGGCTATGGCCATGAATGCCGACCTTGCCGGGTGCAACATAGGCCTTCGCCGAAAGCGCATCCACCGCCGCCGCCGCGTCGGCCGCGAGTTCCTCGAAACCTGCCTGTTGCCAGTCTCCACCCGACTTGCCTACCCCCTGTTTGTCGAATGTCAGGGCCGCAAAGCCCTTGCGCGCGAATCTGTTCGCAAGGTAATTCGAAGCCCAGCGTCCCTCCGCGCCCGAGCCGTGAAGAAACACAATTCCCGGGTGCGGCCCGGTCCCGGTCGGGACGAAGATCGTTCCCGACAATCTTACATCGCCGCTGAGGAATGTGATTTCCTCGCGTTTCGGAGACGACGGAGCATTGTATAAACGTGTGAAGGAAAATCGACCGGTGGCATCACCCTGTTTGAATTGGCCCGACAATGCATCGCCATGCAACTGGCCGGCGTAGGTCTCGGTGGATGAGTCGCTCACCACCTCCCAACTGACATTCTGTTGGCTCAAGATGATTTTCTGCATCGGGATTCCGACCACCCTCAGGCCTTCCGAATCGAAGCTCCCTTCAAAACCATGTTGCGCCTTTGAGAAGCGCATGGTCACATCGACCGTCGCTCCTTCACGAATCCAATGGCCTACCCAGGTCCCCGCCAATTGGCTCTTGTTTGATGCTTGCACTGGCGCCACGATGGTGGCGCAACAGAAGATGAGGGCAATTGCGATCGCCTGCTGGATACAGGCTGTCAATTGACTTTTCATGAATTGCTGAGGGGTGGCGCCATGCCGTTGTTCTGAAATCGCTCGACGACCATAAACAGCATTTGACGCTCCCACTGGAGAAAACTGCCGCCTTCGGAAGAAGGCGGCTAGCGTGGAGGTCACCGGCGCTGCGCGGCTTTATCGCGTGGCGTCCGTGTGGACTGCCGGGTTGAGGCTTGCCCATCAACATAAGCGTCGAGAAGCCGCCGAATCATGCGTTGGTACTGAGTGTGATGCTTTGTAGCCTCCGATTTGAAGAATTCGATACTCTTCTTGCTCAGAGCCAGGGTTACTTTCACGCCTTCTTCGCGAAACGCCAATTCGGCCGGCGAAGGGAGGAAGTCAGGAACCACCTGAACCTTGCTAAGGGGCTCATCGACGTATTTGATTTTCGCGCTCATAGATCGCCTTTCCTTTGCGCCAATAACCGGCGCCGATGATTCGAATAACCGAAGCGCGGTAAGTAAACCGCACCGTGAGCACACCGCCATCTACTTCGCCGAAGCAATAGAACCGCTCCTCGGTCTGGCTGTGTGTCTCGTCCTTGGCAATCACCCGCTGTGGGTCCGCAAAGGCGTATTGGGCGCGGGAGAAAGAGACTCCGTGCTTTCCCTGATTTTCGCCGTCCTTGTCGAGATCCCAATCAAAGCGAGTTTTTGCCATGGACACAGAGTAGCACTAGCCCATACAAAAAGCCATACCGAGATATGGATAGCTCCAACTTTGTTATCGGGAGCAGTTTTGCTGCACAACTCTGGCGCCTGCCCCCCTGACTCGATGTCGTCGATTGGGCTGAGACCCGCTTCCCGGCTTGCTTTCCATTGTAGGTCTGCCATTTTCAACCGTAGTAAATGGATGTGAAAAACGGCACATCGAAGGAAAGTACGACAGCATGCACCTGCAAGACTTGGCCGGCGGTTTTGGTGGAATTCTTAGGTAAGCGGATCTGGGTAGAAACGACCATTCCTCTCTGACCCGCCGAGCGGATAACCAGCGACTAAGCGGGCGTTGTTTGCCCGCTTAGTCAGCGAGACCCGGCATGTATCAGGCTATTTCCGGGATATTGTGTCGAGGATGACGTCGTATGAAGTCTTGCCGCAACCGCCGTCAGCGCAAGCCCAGCACATCCTGCATATCGAACAGTCCGCTGGTCTTGCCCTGCATGTAGCGCGCCGCGCGCAGCGCTCCGACGGCATAGGGCATGCGGCTGGCCGCCTTGTGGGAGATTTCGATGCGCTCGCCGGTACCGGCGAACAATACCGTGTGATCGCCGACGATGTCGCCGCCGCGCACCGTGGAAAAGCCGATCTGCGTCGCCGGCCGTTCCCCGGTGTGGCCCTCGCGGCCGTAGACAGCGCACTCAGTCAGGTCGCGGCCGAGCGCCTTGGCCACCACCGCACCCATGTGCAGGGCCGTGCCCGAGGGCGCATCGACCTTGTGGCGATGGTGGGCCTCGATCACTTCGACGTCGTAGCCCTCGTTCAGGATGCGTGCCGCCACGTCGAGCAAACGGAACATCGCGTTCACACCGATCATCATATTGGGCGCGAAAACGATGGGGATCTCCCGCACCGCCTCCCGTATCGCCTGTTTGCCTTCGGCAGAGAAACCGGTGGTGCCGATCACCATATGCACGCCCCGGCGCCGGCAGGCTTCGAGATGCCGCAGTGTGCCTTCGGGACGGGTGAAATCGATCAGGCAATCCGTCTGCGCCTGCGCCAGCGCCGCGTCGATATCGTCGACGATGCGAACACCGCACGCCGCGCCGCTCAGTTCGCCGGCATCCTTGCCGAGGCACGCGCTGCCGGGTTGGTCGAATGCCGCGGCAAGAACCGCATCGTCAGCCTGCGCGACCGCCTCGATCAGGGTTCGGCCCATGCGGCCGGACGCCCCGGCGATCGCAATTCGCAATGTGTGCCCGTCCGCCATGGTTCATTTCCCCGCCGACTCGGGCTTGACGGCGGGGCCGCCCCGCGGACCGACTTCGATCACCCGCTCGGAGGGCTGCGCTCCTGTCCCGGCCACGACGGACGGATCGGCCACCACGTCGCCGTCGTAGCGCGTCAGTTTGCCTTCCGCGAAATACACCGCCAGACGGCGCTGCTGAACCTCGCCATGGCCGGGCTGAAAACGATAGATATAGTCCCAGCGATCGGCATGAAACGGGTCTGCCACCAGCGGCGTGCCGAGGATGAAGCGCACCTGATCCCGGGTTTGGCCGGGTTTAAGCTGGGCCACCATGGCCGGCGTGACAAAATTCCCCTGTCGGACATTGATCCGGTATGGGGTCAGCAGCGAAGCCGTATCAGGCATGCTGGAACAGCCGGCAAGCGCGACAAGCGAGGGCAGAACTAGAACGATAATGCGCTTCATGGAGGGCTCTTGTTGGGGGTAAAAAAGCAAGACAAACAGGGATATTCTCACAAACAATATCCAGTGGAATGCGAAAACTATATCATAAGCCCGTTGTCGCCACGTTGAGCCTCGCGCCATGAACCAATCCTACGACCTGAAAAGCAGCGGCCTGAAGGCCACCGTTCCACGCCTGAAGATACTCGATCTGTTCATCAAGAACGAGGCGAACCAGGGGCGCCACATGGCGGCGGAAGACGTCTATCGGCACCTGATCGCCGAGGATATGGACATCGGACTGGCGACCGTCTACAGGGTATTGACGCAGTTCGAGCAGGCCGGCCTGTTGCAGCGGCATTATTTCGACTCGGGCAAAGCGGTGTTCGAACTGAACGAAGGCTCCCACCACGATCACCTGGTGTGCCTGCAATGCGGCAAAGTCGAGGAATTCTTCGACCCGCAAATCGAGGAGCGGCAAAATATCGTCGCCAAGGAACATGGCTTCGAGGTCAGCGATCATGCTCTGTATTTATATGTCAATTGCCTAAAGCCTGGCTGTCCGAACAAGAAGTAGTCGCGCTTACTTTTCCATGGATGCGTTTCTGACATCGACCCTATTGGTCGCGGTAGTGCTGAGCACGACGCTGGGCACGACGCCGGGCATGATGGCCGCCAACGTGCCGGTAGTCGTCTTCGGCGTAGCTGTGTAGCGAACCGCCTATTTGGCGCCCAGCATTTCGGCGGCGTGCTTGCGAGTCGTCTCGGTGATTTTCACCCCGCCCAGCATGCGCGCCAGTTCGTCGATGCGTGCGGCATGATCGAGCGGCGTAACGCGCGATAGGGCAGCACCGGCATGTTCTTCCTTGGCGACCGACCACTGCCAGTCGGCGCAGGCCGCCACCTGCGGGAGATGGGTCACGCACAGCACCTGGCGGCTTTGCCCGAGCTGATGCAGCATGCGCCCGACGATTTCGGCGACGCGGCCGCCGATGCCGACATCGACTTCGTCGAAGATCAGCGTCGGCACCTGGGTTGCCTGGCTGGCGATCACCTGTATCGCCAAACCGATGCGCGACAACTCGCCGCCCGAGGCGACCTTCGCCAGCGGACGTAACGGCTGGCCGGCGTTGGCCGAGACCAGGAACTCGACGCTCTCTAGGCCGTAGGCGGCGCCGTCCTCCAGCTTCTCCAGGGCGATCTCGAAACGTCCGCCGGCCATCGCCAGTTGCTGCATGGCGGCGCTGACGGCCTTGCTCAATTCGGCGGCGGTCTTGTTGCGCCCCTTGCTCAATTTTGCGGCGGCATCGGCGTAGGTTTTTCGCGCCCGCGCCTCATGCTCGGCCAGGGCCGCGGCGTCGGCCAGCAAGCCCAGTTCTTCGAGGCGCGCCGCCTGCTGCGCCAGTTGCAGCGGCAATTCCTCAGGCGTCACGTGATGCTTGCGCGCCAGCGCCAGCACGGCCGCCATGCGGTTTTCCAGTTCCGCCAGGCGCTGCGGTTCCAGATCGAGCTTGCGCTGGTAATGGCGCAAGGCGTGGCCGGCTTCCTGCAATTGAATCTGCGCATTGGCCAGCAGCTCCAGCGGTTCCTTGAGATCGGCATCGTAGTCGGACAGTCCGCCCAGGCGCGACAGCATCTTTTCGAGTTGCGGCGCCACCGCCAGGTCGCCTTCGTCGAGCGCGGCCAGCGCCGCCTCGGTGCCCTCGATCAGGCTCGCGGCATGCGAGAGGCGACGCTGCTCCTGGTTATCCTCCAGCCATTGCGCCGGCTCGAACGCCAGCGCCCGCAATTCCTTGACCTGCCATTCCAGCGTCTCGCGCTCGCGCGCCGTCGCCGCCGCATCGCGCGCCGCATGTTCGCAGGCCAGGTGCAGCTTCTGCCAGGCACGGTAGTTTTCCGCCACCTCGCGCGCCAGCGCCGTCAAACCTGCGTGAGCGTCGAGCAGGCCGCGCTGGGATTCGGCGCGCAGCAGCGAATGATGGGCGTGCTGGCCGTGGATGTCGGCGAGAAACTCGGCCGCCTCGCGCAACTGGGCGAGCGTCGCCGGCGCGCCATTGACGTAGGCGCGCGACCGGCCGCCACTGTCCACCACGCGCCGCAACAGACACATGGCCTCGGCCTCGGCATCGAAATCGTTGGCGTGCAGCCAACTGGCCAGCGGACTGGCGGCGGGGACATCGAATTCGGCGCCGACTTCGGCGCGCTCGCAGCCGTTGCGCACCACGCCGGAGTCGGCGCGCTCGCCGAGCGCCAGCGACAAGGCGTCGACCAGGATCGACTTGCCCGCGCCGGTCTCGCCGGTCAGCGTGCCGAAACCCCCGGCGAATTCCAACTCGAGCCGGTCGACGATGACGAAGTCGCGGATATACAGGCGGCGTAACATGGGCGATGGCGGACGAGGGCGTTGTCAGTGCCGAGGGATGGCGCTCCAGTGCAGCTTCTCGCGCAGCATCGCGAGATAGCTGTAACCGGGCGGATGCAGCAGGGTGATGGAATGGCGCGCGCGGACGATGCGCACGCAATCGCCGGCACGGGCTTCGAAATGCGTCTGGCCGTCGAAGTGGATGCGGGCGTCGTGATTGGGCATCAGCACGATCTCGATGCAGCTCTGGTCGCAGATGGTGATCGGCCGGTTCGACAGGGCGTGCGGGCAGAGCGGCACCAGCGCGATGCCGGGCACGGCCGGGTGCAGGATCGGGCCGTTGGCGGAGAGCGCATAGGCGGTGGAGCCGGTCGGCGTCGCGACGATCATGCCGTCGGCGCGCAACACATAGATGAACTCGCCATCGACCTTGACCGCCATTTCTATCATCCGCCCGAGATCGCCTTTGTTGACGACGACATCGTTCAAGGCCAGGGTCTGGAATAACCGCCGCCCATCCCGCAGCACCTCGGCGTCGAGCAGGAAACGCTGTTCCCGTGAGAACTTGCCGGCCAGCAGTGCGGCGATGCTGGCGAGCATGGCGTCGCTGGCGATATCGGTCATGAAACCGAGTTGCCCCTGGTTCACCCCGACCAGCGGCACATCGTGGAGCGCCAACTGGCGCGCGGAATTCAGCATGGTGCCGTCGCCGCCCAGCACGATCGCCAGGTCGGCCCGATCGCCGATGGCCGCATAGGACGCGACCTCGCAGCCGTAGCTCCCCACCGACACCGAGGTGCCCTCCTCGACCAGCAATTGCCGCCCTTGTTTCAGAAGGAAGTCGACCAGCAATTGCAGCGAACCGGCGATCTCCGGGCTCTGATATTTTCCGATCAGGGCGATGGTGCGAAATTCCTGGTTCATGCCACTGGCGTTCCTCGGCGGTTTAAGCTTGAATTAAACCACAAAACATCGCTGCGATTCTCAGCCTGCTGGAACCTAACGAAAATCCCGGCTGCGCGTCGCCAGTGGGCCCAGCAGTTCGCTGTGATCCACCAGTCGCCGGGCCACCAGGTGCACCACCTCGCCTTCCCGTTGCAGCACCCCCAGCACACCCAGCAGGCGCGCACCGAGCAGTTCGCGGCGCTGGCGTTCGACGAGCCCGGGATGGACGACGATATTGGCGTAGCCGGTCTCGTCTTCAAGCGTGACGAACAGAGTGCCGGCGGCGGTCAGCGGCCGTTGTCGGCCGGTGACGATGCCGGCGCAGCGCGCCGGACAACCGCTCGCCAAAGCGTGCAGTTGCGCGGCGGCGGCATAACGTAGCGCCGTCAATTTCTCGCGCAACAGGCACAACGGATGGCGGCCCAGCGTCAGGCGCAGGCTGGCATAGTCGGCCACCAGGTTCTGGCCTTCGCTGGGCGCCGCCAGCGTTATGACCGAAGGAAATACCCCAGAGGCAAAGGCGGGCACTCGTCCCTGTGGGATGACTTTATCATCGCGCGGCGGCGCCTCGGCGAGCAGGTCGCCCTGCACCGGCACATCGCTCACCGCCCAGGCGGCTTGGCGGCGGTGGCCGGCGAGCCGCGCCAGCGCGCCTGCGCCGGCCAGCAGATCGAGATCGGCGCGCGTCAGCCGGGCGCGGCGGGCCAGGTCGGCGACGTCGCGGAACGCTCCCGCTGAACTTTCCTTTTTCACACGCGCCGCCGCAATGCGTTCGCCCGTCGCCTGGGACAGACCGGCGATACGTTGCAGGCCGAGTCTCACCGCAGGCGGCACCGCCGTAGCGTTCGCTTGCGCCGTCTGCCTTCCGGCCACCAGGGTGCTTTCCCAGTCGCTCGCCGCGACATCCACGGCGCGCACCTCGACGCCGTGGCGGCGCGCGTCCTGCACCAGTTGCGAAGCCGAATAGAAACCCATCGGCAGGCTGTTGAGCAGCGCGCACAGGAAAGCCGCCGGCTCGAAGCATTTCAGCCAAGCCGAGACATATACCAACAGGGCGAAGCTCATGGCATGCGATTCCGGGAAACCATATTCGCCGAAGCCCTCGATCTGGCGGAACAGGCGCTCGGCGAATTCCTGCGTGTAACCGCGATCGCGCATCCCGTTCACCAGCTTGTCCCGGAAACTACCGACGTCGCCCTTGAGCCGCCACGCCGCCATAGACCGCCGCAACTGGTCGGCTTCGTCCGGCGTGAAACCGGCGGCGACGATGGCCAGCTGCATCGCCTGTTCCTGGAACAGCGGCACACCCAGGGTGCGTTCCAGCACCCCGCGTACCGCCTCGCTCTGATAAGTGATTTCTTCCAATCCGTCACGACGGCGGAGATAAGGATGCACCATGTCGCCCTGGATCGGTCCCGGCCGGACGATCGCCACCTCGATCACCAGGTCGTAGAAGCGCCGCGGGCGCAGACGCGGCAGCATGGCCATCTGCGCCCGCGATTCGATCTGGAACACGCCTATGGTGTCGGCGGCGCTGATCATCTCATACACCGCCGGTACCTCGAGTGGAACGTCCTGTAGCCTGAACGGCCTGCCATGCCGCCGCGAAACAAGGTCGAGGGCGCGGCGGATCGTCGTCAGCATGCCCAGCGCCAGCACGTCGACTTTCATCAGGCCGAGCGCATCGATGTCGTTCTTGTCCCACTGGATCACGCTGCGTTCCGCCATGCGCGCATTCTCGATCGGCACCAGGCGGTCGAGCCGGCCGCGACTGATGACGAAGCCGCCGACGTGCTGCGACAGGTGGCGCGGGAAACGGCGGATCTCGGCGGCCAGGCGCAGCCACTTGTCCACGCGCGGACTGGCCGGGTCGAGACCGGCGGCCTGAAACCGCGCCGGCAGATCCTCCCGGTTGTCCCACCAGGACAGGGAAGCGGTCAGCGCATCGATGCGCGCCCGTTCGAAGCCGAGCGCGCGGCCAACGTCGCGCAGCGCACCGCGCGTGCGATAGCCGACGACAGTAGCCACCAGGGCGGCGCGTTCGCGGCCGTATTTCCGGTAGATATACTGGATCACCTCCTCGCGCCGCTGATGCTCGAAGTCGACGTCGATGTCGGGCGGCTCGTGGCGCTCCTTCGACACGAAACGTTCGAACAGCATTTTGCCATGCACCGGATCCACCCCGGTGATGCCCAACGCATAGCACACCGCCGAGTTCGCCGCCGAACCGCGTCCCTGGCAAAGAATGCCGCGTCCGCAGGCAAAAGCGACGATGTCGTAGACGGTGAGGAAATACTGCTCATAGCCCAGCTCGCCGATCAGCGCCAGTTCGTGCTCGATCTGCGCTCTCACCGGCTCCGGAACCCCTGCGGAATAGCGGCGCAGCAAGCCTTCCTCCACGCATCGGCGCAGGAAGGTCGCCGGCGTCTCGCCCGCCGGCACGACTTCGTCGGGGTATTCATAGCGCAGTTCGTCGAGCGAAAACTCGCACAGCGCCGCGATGCGCAGCGTCTCCGCCAGCAGTTCTGACGGATACAGGCGTGCCAGACGCACGCGCGGACGCAGGCTGCGCTCGCCGTTGGGGAACAGCGCATGGCCGGCATGGTCGACGCTGGTGTGCAGGCGCAGCGCCGTCACCACGTCCTGCAAGGGCCGGCGCGCGCGGCTGTGCATATGCACGTCGCCCGAGGCCGCCAGCGGCAGACCGGTGGCCTGCGACAACATGCGCAGATGCGCCAGATGCTCGGCGTCGTCGGCCGCGAGATGGCGTTCATAGGCGATCCAGGCCCGTCCGGGGAAATGCCCGGCGAGCCATTGCCCATCCTCCTCCGCTGCCTCGCGCGGCGCGATCCACAGGGCCAGGCAGTCCGGCATGCCGCCGCCGTTCCAGCCCTCGAAATCGCCGCGCAGCAGGCAATACGCGCCCTTCTCGGCGCGCCGCCGCCCCAGCGTGATAAGCGCGGTGAGATTGCCGTAGCCGGCGCGGTTCCGCGCCAGCAGCACCAGCTTCATGCCATCGTCGAGGCGTAACTCGCTGCCGATGATCAGCTTGAGCCCCGACTGTTTCGCCGCCAGATGCGCCTTCACCACGCCGGCAACGGAACATTCGTCGGTGATCGCCAGCGCCGCATAACCGAGCTGCGCCGCCCGCTCCGCCAGTTCCTCCGGATGCGAAGCGCCGCGAAGAAAGCTGAAGTTGGTCAGGCAGTGGAGTTCAGCGTAGGCGGGCAGGGTCATGAAAAAAATCCATGCAGAAACCACCCGCCCGGCAAGCGGTTGTCGCGGTAGATCCACAGCCAGCGGCCGTCGGCGGCGAGCGCGACGAAATAGTCGCGGCGTACGTCGCCGATGCTTGCGCCGCTCAGTTCACCTTCTTGCCACCAGCCCGATTCGATGCGCTCTGGCCCTCCCAGCAGTTGCAGCGGGCCGTTGCGTTGCGGGCGTCCAGCGTGTTCGCGCAGCGCTTGCGGTCGGGCGAGCAGCCACAACGGGCGCGGCGCCGTGCTGCCCGACGTTCCGTTGTCGCCCTGGGCCACGGCCACGGTGGCGGTGGCACACTCCGGTCGATGCTCGGCGCGGCAGGCCAGGCCATGCACGCGCGTCTCGCCCAGCCGCGCGCACAGCCGTTCGAGCAGCGTCGCCATGTCGTGCGCACCGTGACTTGCCTCGAACAGGTCGCCACTGTGGCCCGGCAGCGGTGCGACGCCGGTCGCCTCCAGCCTCAGCGCTTCCACCGGCGCCGTCAACACCAGGCGCTCCAGGCGCTCGCGCAGCACGCGCTCGAAGCGCATCGCGTCGCGGGTGGCGGTGGCGAAACGCAGCGCCAGCGCTGTCGCCGGCTGGCGGGGACGACGCAGGTGCAACACGCATTCGCTCACCCCGCTCTGACGCGCCGCCAGCCACCCGGCCAGGGCCGCCGTCAGGCGCCGCGCCGCGAACAGCAGGGCGGCGGCGTTGTCCACCGGCGCCGGCAATTCCAGGTCGGCGCCATAGTGAGCGGGAAAGACGAAGGCCGGACGCGGATCAGGCAGCTCGCCGAAGGCGCGCGCGATCATGGCCACAGCGTCGCTGCCGATGCGCCGCGCCAGCGCCGCCGTCGGCAGGCGGCGCGCATCGGCCAGGGCGCGCACGCCGACTTGGGCGAGGCGCGCGACGGCCCGCGGCGGCAGATCGAGCGTCGCCACCGGCAGGGCCGCGAGCCGCGCCGACAGCGCCGCTGCATCGCCACACAGCACCGGCTCCGTCGCTTGCGCCAGCCACAGCGCGCCCTGGGCGCTGGGTGCGACGGCGTAGCGCAGGCTGTAGCCCTGCGCCGCCACGCCTGCATCGGCCGCAACGACGATGCGTTCGATGCCGCCGAACAGGCGCAGGCAGGCACCGATCTCCAGCAGCAGCGCGCTGGCAGCCTGATCCTGGCGCGGCGGCACCAGGGAGATACGCGGCGTGAAGCTGCCGGCCCAGCAGGCCAGCGCGGCGATGGCGGCAGCCTCGCGCGCCATGTCGCGCACCACCACATTCAGCGTGGGCACCAGGGCACGCGCCGCCGTCAGGCTCATGCCCGGCGCCACACCGGCTGCGTCAGCCGCCGCGTCGCAGGCGAGGACCCGCCCGCGCGCTGCCACGGCGCTAGGCGAGGGCAGGCCGGGATGGGCTTCGAGCGGCAGTTGCGGCAGATGGAGCGCCAGCCAGAGCTGTTGCATGATCGCGCCAGTGGAATGCCTGGGGCCGCGGCAGCGTCAGCCACAAGGGCTTGGCCAGCGGCGGCCCGCGGCGCTTGATGAGTTGCACCCCCAGCCGCCCTTGCGGCGCGGCGGAAAGTTGCAGGCGCAAGGGTGCGGCCGTAGCCTCGGCGGCGGCGCGCAGCGGACGCAGCAGGAAGGCCAGCGCCCCGCTGCCACCCGCCGCCACCTGTAGGCGCCGCACCGCGCGCGCATCGGCGGTCGCGCTCCAGCCCAGCACGGCGCGGGGCGCCGCGCTCGCCAGCGCCTGTTCCATGGCCCACAGCGCATCGGCCGCTGCACGCCGGCCCGCTGCTGGCGTCACCACCACCAGGCGCGCCAGATCGACGCCGGCCGCGGCCCAGGCCGGCGCGTGGGGCGGATACGGCGGCGCCACCAGCAGGCTCCAGCCGCCCCCATCACCCTTGCCAAGCTTGTCACCATTGCCGCATATCGAACACAACGCCGGCAGCAGCAGCGAGACCTCGCCCAGGCCGGCACCGTCGACCAGCAGCTCGGTGAGCGTCCCGCGCGGCCAGCCGCCGCCGGGCAATTCGGCATCCAGCGCGGCGTAGCCCGAGGGCTGCGTCAACGAGGAGGCTTCCGGAAAACAATCGCCACGCCAGACATCGGGTCGCGCCAGAACCTCGGACAGGGTGTTCGATGTTTTCAATTTTCACTCACGACAGCTTGCCGTTGCGGATCAGACCGACCGCCACGCCTTCGATGGCGAATGGTCCACTCAGGCCATTCACCACGATGCTCGGATAATCGGGATTCTCGGCCACCAGTTCGATGCGTCCGCCCTTGCGTTTCAGGCGCTTCACCGTCACCTCGTCGCCCAGGCGCGCCACCACGATCTGGCCGCTGCGCGCCTCAGCCGTCTTATGCACCGCGAGCAGGTCGCCATCGAGGATGCCGACCCCGGTCATGCTGTTGCCGCGCACTTTCAGCAGGTAATCGGCGCACGGCGCGAACAGGTCGCCGGCCAGTGGCACCCGCCCGAGCAGGTTCTCCACCGCCAGCAGCGGACTGCCGGCGGCGACCGAGCCGACAAGGGGCAAACTCGGCAAGCCCGGCAGGCCGGGTTGTCCAAACCGCCCGGTGAGGCGGATGCCACGCGCCGCGCCGGGCTCCATCACGATAGCGCCCTTCTTCGCCAGCGCCCGCAAATGCTCCTCGGCGGCGTTGGCCGAGGCGAAACCGAAGGCCAGCGCAATCTCGGCGCGCGTCGGCGGCGCACCGAGAGCTTCCAGGGTATTGCGGATGAAGTCGAGGATTTCCTGCTGGCGCGGGGTCAGTTCCTGCATGGCGGCATTCTCCGGTGGACAACTGTATTTTTATACAGTACCCGGGAAAATGCAAGACCGATCGCCACCCCAGTGCAGCGCTCACCCGGATAAGGCGCTTGGCCTTAGAATAGGCGCCATGCTCGACAAGCGCTCCCAGACCCTGCTCAAGACCCTGATCGAACGCTACATCGCCGAAGGTCAGCCGGTCGGCTCGCGCACCCTGTCCCGCCATTCCGGCCTGGAACTTTCGCCGGCATCGATCCGCAATGTCATGTCCGATCTCGAGGAACTGGGCTTCATCACCAGCCCGCATACCTCGGCGGGACGCATCCCCACGCCGCGCGGTTATCGCCTGTTCGTCGATTCCCTGTTGACCATGCGCCCACTGGAACGCGCCGAAATCAGCGAGATGCAAGGCGCGATTCATCCCGATCAACCGCAGCGCCTGATCAACCAGGCTTCGCAACTGCTCTCCCAACTCACCCATTTCGCCGGCGTGGTGGTGGCGCCGTACCGCCAGCAGCCGCGCATCCGCCAGATCGAGTTCCTCAGTCTGTCGGAAAAGCGCATCCTGCTGATCATCGTCACCGAGAACGGCGACGTGCAGAACCGCATCCTGTTCACCCAGCGCACCTACAGCCCGGGCGAATTGATTGAAGCCGCCAATTACCTCAACCAGAATTGCGCCGGCCTCGACTTCCCGCAGGTCAAGCAGCGCCTGCATGCAGAACTGCACCAGTTGCGCAGCGACATGAGCGAACTGATGAACGCGGCCCTCGACGCCAGCGGCCAGGCCATCGCCGACACCTCGTCGCAATATGTGATCTCCGGCGAACGCAACCTGCTCGAAGTGGAAGACCTGTCCTCGAACATGGGCCGGCTGCGCGAGTTGTTCGCCCTGTTCGAACAGCGGACCAGCCTGATGCAATTGCTGGACGTCAGCAACCGCGCCGACGGCGTGCAGATCTATATCGGCGGCGAATCCGGCATCGCCTCGCTCGACGAATGCAGCGTCATCGCCGCCTCCTACGAAGTCGACGGCCGCATCGTCGGCTCGGTCGGGGTCATCGGGCCGACGCGCATGGCCTACGAGCGCATGATCCCTATCGTAGACATCACCGCCAAGCTGCTCTCCAGCGCACTGTCGAAGAACTGATGCCGCGTTTCCAGACCGAACCCACGCATCATCACGGCGGCGCGGCGAAAACCGCCGTGCTGCTGGTCAACCTCGGCACGCCGGAAGCACCCACCGCTGCGGCCGTGCGGGCCTATCTCGACGAATTCCTGTGGGACCCGCGCGTGGTGGAAATTCCGCGCCCGCTGTGGTGGCTGATACTCAAGGGCATCATCCTCAACGTCCGCCCGAAGAAGTCGGCGGCGAAATACGCGGCGATCTGGATGGCCGAGGGTTCGCCGCTGAAAGTGCACACAGAACGCCAGGCCAAGCTCTTGAACGGCCTGCTGGGCAGCACCGGCCACCCGGATATCGTCGTCGCCTGGGCGATGCGCTATGGGTCGCCGTCGATCGCGGCGACGCTCGACCGCCTCAAGGCAGAGAATTGCGCGCGCATCCTGGTGCTGCCGCTCTACCCGCAATATGCCGCCAGCACCACGGCCAGCATGTATGACGCAGTCTCCTCCTGGATGCAACGCACCCGCAACGTCCCGGAACTGCGCCTGGTGCGCAACTTCCACGACCATCCCGGCTACATCGCCGCGCTCGCCGCAAGCGTGCGCGAACATTGGGCACAGCATCCCCGCCCCGCCTCCGGCTATCGGCTGGTGATGAGCTTCCACGGCCTGCCGCGCTTTGCGCTGGAGCGCGGCGACCCCTACCACTGCGAATGCCACAAGACCGCACGCCTGGTCGCCGAGGCCCTGGGGCTCGCGCCCGAGCAATGGCAGCTCACCTTCCAGTCGCGTTTCGGCCGCGCCGAATGGATCCAGCCCTACACCCAGGCCACCCTGGAGCAACTTGCCGGCAGCGCCACCAGCCGTGTCGACGTGATCTGCCCTGGCTTCATCGGCGACTGCCTGGAGACGTTGGAAGAAATCGGCATCGAATGCAAGGCCGCCTATCTTCAGGCCGGGGGCAAGGACTTCCACTACCTGCCCTGTCTGAACGAACGCGACGACTGGATCGCCGCACTCGCCGACCTGACACGCGAGCATCTCGGCCACTGGCTGGACTTGCCGGCGTTGGGTGATCCGGCCAGCGCCGCACGGGCCAAGGCGCTAGGCGCCACCCAATAATACTCGCACTTGAATTTGGGGCGGCAGCGCCCATCTTGATGGCATCACTCTGCCCGAGAACCATGCCATGCCCGAAACCCTGATCGTCATCTGCCCCCACTGCGCCTCTCCGAATCGCGTTGCCGCCGCGCGTCTTGGCGATCGAGGGAATTGCGGCAAATGCAAACAGGCCTTGTTCGAAGGCCATCCCGTCGAATTGAACGCCGCCAATTTCGACGCCCATACCGGGCGCTCCGACCTGCCGGTGGTCGTCGATTTCTGGGCGCCTTGGTGCGGTCCCTGCCGCGGCATGGCGCCGGCTTTCGAGCAGGCGGCACTCGACCTGGAGCCCAATATCCGCCTGGCCAAGCTCAACACTGAAAATGAGCCCGAACTGGCGGCGCGCTTCGCCATACGCAGCATTCCGACGTTGGCGATCTTCCAGGGCGGACGCGAAGTCGCCCGGCAATCCGGGGCGATGGACGCCGGCAGCCTGACGCGCTGGATACGCAGCCATGTGTGAACTAAGGTGAACTGAGCTGAAGGCTCCCGCCGATCGCGCGGAGAGATGAAGCTGCATTACGGGGAGCATCCTGCCCTGGCCAAAAAACTCGCAGCCGGGCCGACTTCCAGGAGATTGTTGCCCGTGTCCGCGCCCAGCACCCATAGGTGATTGTCGGCCGACGACGTCGCCAAGGCATTGGCGCTGCCCGTGTAATAGCGGAAATAGTAAGGAGCATAGCTTGCCGATGTTGTTCCCGCAGGATGGAAAAGCTGCGAATAAGTGCGCTCCGCCCAATTGAAGATACAGTCTGCCGCCGACAATTGACTGGTGAGCGAAAAACTCACCGACTGCCCCAGCGCCAGAGGCGTCGCCGTCACGCTGAAACTGCCAGCCAGCGAGTTGGCCGTGCAGATGGCGCTGGCGTAGCCGTTGATGTCCGTCAAGGTCGAGAAGGTCGCGCCGCCGCCGGCGAAGCTGCACGAGGCGCCCGAAGCCGGCGCGGCGAAATCGACGCGGATGCCGTTCTCGGGCGTTCCTTCAGGGGATTTCAGGGAAATTTTCAGCGCTACGGGGAAGACCGTCCCCGTGGATGTCGTTTGCGTCGAACCGCCGTTGACAGCGACAGTGGAACCCGGCTCCGCCATCACCGCGCCATAGCGGATGGCGCGCACGCGACGGTTGTTGGAATCCGCCAGGAACAGGTTGCCTTCGCTGTCTATCGCAACGCCCACGCTCTGCAGCCCGCCACGATAGCTTGCTTGGCCGGATCTGGCTGGCACGCCGTCCGTAATCCCGGTTTGGGTTTGGTCCGGATTCTGGAAAACGAACTTGAACGCATGGCCGTTGGGCTGGATGCGGTAGGTGCCCATGAACAGGTTACCGGTCGAGCTCAGCCTGACGCGCGAGCCACCGTTGGAGAACAAGGTCGAAATGATTCCGGCCGGAGTCACTTTGCGGATACGCTGGCCGTTTTCCCCGATGTACATGCTGCCGTCGGGCGCAATTGCAATTCCATAAGGCGTGTTCAGGCAGGCTTGCGTCGCCTGGCCGCCATCGCCGCAATAGCCGCCCTTGCCATAGTGTTCGAAGCCATTCACCGGACCGCTGCCGGCGACCGTATCCATGATGCCGGTCCGGGCATCGATACGCCGGATGCGATTGTTGTTGCTGTCTGCAATGAATATGTTCCCTTCGGCATCAGTGGCTACGTCCCAGGGCTCGTTCGTGACCGCGGCAATGGCGGGTCCGCCGTCGCCTGAAAACCCATAATTGCTGAACAAGTTCACGGCATGAATGATTCCATCACTACCAATTCGAGAGATCCCTGCGGTGTTGTCCATCAGCAGGTCGCCGTTCGGCGTCAATGCGAGTCCGACCGGGTACATGAAAGCTTGTAGCGCGGATACTCCGTCTGTACCGCCGATCCCCATGAAACCGTTTCCGGCGATGGTGCTCACATTGCCTTGCTGATCCAGCTTGCGAACACGGTAGTTCATCGGGTCGGCGACGAGCATATCGCCGCTGGCGAGAAACAACAGGTCCGGGCCGTCGTTGGCCAATATGGTCGCGAGCGCCGATCCGGTTTCGCCGATGATGTGCGGCCCCATCCCGGCAATCGTGTCGAGCAGTCCCGTGGCGACGTTGACGCGCCGGATGCGGCTCGAACATTCATCGGCAAAAAGGATGTTGCCTGAGAGATCCAGCACCAGCCGGTGGATCAGACACAGCGGCGCGTTCGCGATCGCGGTGCCATCCTCACTGAATCCGTAGCCTTTGCCCCAGGATTGCAGCAACTGGCCCGCGGACGACAGCTTGAGAATACGCAGCGACGTCGAGTCGATGATGCCGATACCGACATACAGGTTGTCTTCACGATCGGTGAGTATCGCTCTTATGTGTTGTCCTGCGTCGGCGACGAAAGTGGTGATGATCCCGGTGGTCCCGTCGATTCGGCGCACGCGGCGGTTGGCGGTGTCCGCCAGATACACGTTGCCGTGCGAGTCCGCCGCCAGGCCGCCCCAGTCATTGGTGCCGACGTTGAAAGTCGCCTGGATGGCGGGTCCACCGTCGCCGGAAAACCCGGCGCTCCCGGTTCCGGCGATGGTGGTGATCGTTCCCCGGGTGTCTATCTTGCGGATGCGGACGTTGCCGAAATCCAGGACATAAAGATTACCCGCGCCGTCAAAGGCGATTTGCAACGGTTCATTGAACTGTGCGTTGGCGGCTGGTCCGCCGTCTCCCGAGTATCCGGCGGTGCGCCCGCCATAGAGCGTGGTGATGATGCCGGTCGCGGCGTCGATGCGCCGGATGCAATGATTGGCGGCGTCGGCGACCAGCAGGTTGCCGCCGAAATCGATCGCCAGGCCGCGTGGGTTTTGGAGTTGGGCCTTGAGTGCCGGCCCGCCGTCTCCGGAATACCCGAACATGTCCGTTCCCGCATAGCGCTCCAGGATGCCGTCGGCACGCACGCGCCGGATCACGTTTTGGTTGTGCTCGCTGAAGAACAGCGACCCGTCGCCGGCCAGCGCGAATCCGGGTTCACTGGCGTCCAGCATGGCATTTGTCGCCGGTCGGCCATCCCCGCGGAACGCACCTATCCCCATGACGGTCGTAATGTATCCGGCAGGCAGGCTCTGCAAGGTGGGCGGCAGGTAGAGAAACTCGGCATAGGTATTGGGGCCGTTGCCGCTGAGTCGAACCGTGGCGATGCCGTTTTCGCGGGCAGGCGTTTGAAACACGATCTGCGTGTCGGAAGCGGAAGTCGGCGTGATGGCCGTCCCATCCAGCGTCAGGGCGGTGCCCGTGAATCCTGAGCCGCCGAGCGTGACCTGGGTGCCACCCGCGATCGGGCCCTGCGACGGATTGATAGATAGAATTTGCGGCTTCGCCGCGGCAATGGCAGGCACGAACAGCAAGACAATCAGCATGAGTGCCGTGTCGCGCCTCTTCAGCCGATCCCCTTTGCACTGCCGTGAAGCTCGTCGCATTGCTCGGAACATCCGTTGCAGGCAGTTCATGATCGCCCCCATACATCGCAGGAACAGCATCCACTCGCCGTTCCAGCTACGCTCACTATAAACCACTGTCCGAGGATGGACAATTCGGAGTTCCTCGGACCGACGCCCGGTTGGATCAAGTATTGGCGTGGGTGGTCGTTAACTTTCCCATTACTCCGACGCACCAACCATCTATCGCAGTTACCGATACAGGAGGCCTTCGTGAAGATCGCCGCCAGCAGCCTCGCGTTCAGATCTCAACACAGCGCAACATTGAGTGTCCAGCAAAGTACAAGCTTGCGTGCCTGGGTCGGTCCCAGCCGGCCGAATTTCGAAGGCGCAGGACAGTCGCCGCCGCTTTCACCGACCCCGTCCCTATCCCCTGCCGCCTACAACGCGCAGGCACAAGAGTTGTCGTCATCGTCCTCCGGTGCCCAAGCGATCAACGATGCCATCGACAACGCCAATCAAGATCCGATCCTGCGATTGATCCGGACGATGCTGGAATTGCTCACCGGCCACAACTTCCAGGTGTTTTCCGACGAGGTGTTGCACGGCGGGGCGACCCGGAGCGCACCGACGATAGACCTCAAAGCGCCTACCCCGACGGCCTCCCAGCCAAGCCAGCCGCCGCAAGCCGCTGGATTCGGTATCGAATACGATCGCCATGAAGTCCGCACCGAGACCGAGCAGACCGACTTCCAGGCAGAAGGGACTATCCGCACCAGCGACGGCAGGGAAATCCAGTTCCAGCTCGGCCTCAGCATGCAACGCCGCTACAGCGAGGAAACCACCCTCAGCCTACGCGCCGGGGACGCCGCCAGGAAGGATCCGCTGGTGATCAACTTCGGTGGCGGCGCCGCGCAGTTGCAAAGCCGGCGTTTCAAGTTCGACCTGGCCGGAAATGGCCAGAACGTCGATATGCCGGTGCTGGCCGGCAACAGCGGGTATCTGGCGCTCGACCTTAACGGCAACGGCAGGATCGACTCGGGCAAGGAGCTTTTCGGCCCGTCCAGCGGCAACGGCTTCGCCGACCTGGCGCGCTACGACAGCGACGGCAACGGCTGGATCGACGAGAGCGACCCGGTCTTCGGCAAGCTGCGCGTCTGGATGCCCGGCGCAGCGGCAGGGGAAAACCTGTCGAGCTTGCAGGACAAGCAGGTCGGCGCGCTGTTCCTGGGCCAGCAGGCAACCCCGTTCGAAATTCGCGACGCCGCCAACCAGTCTCTGGGCGCAGTCCGCGCCAGCGGTATCTACCTCGCCGAAAACGGCTCGGCCGGCAGTCTCCAGCAGATCGACCTGAGCGTGTAGGCTTCAGTTTGGGCTGCCGCAAGCTGTCGAATTATTCACTCGCTTGCGATAGACTACGTCAATAACCATGACAAAAGTCAGGAGATAGCATGTTCCGCATTGCCGACATGAAGATCTGGGTGCGCCTGACGCTGGCAATCTGGCTCATCCTGGCACTGGCCGGGACCGGAATGATTTTCTGGGAAAGCCATGTCAATCGCGAAACCTCGATAGCCCAGGCGCACGAATTTTCGCTGTCGATGCACGAGGCGACGCTGGCCGGCCTCACCGGCATGATGATTACCGGCACGGTCGCCCAGCGCGACGTGTTCCTCGACCAGATCAAGCAACTCTCCATCATTCGCGACCTCAAGGTGGTTCGCGGCGAAGCCGTCTCCAGGTTTTTCGGACCGGGCACCGTCAAGGAAGGCGGCGAGGCGGACGACATCGAGAAGCAGGTGCTGGCAAGCGGCAAGGAGTTCGTCGAACTGCGCTCCGACGCCAAAGGTGAGTTCCTGCGCGTGGTCCGTCCGGCGCTGGCTTCGAAAAACTATCTCGGCAAGGACTGCACGCTCTGTCACATCGTGCCGCCAGGCACGGTGCTGGGCCTGGTCAGCATGAAAATCTCGCTGGACCATGTGAATAGCGCGGTGGCGCAGCAGCGCCTCAAATCGCTGGTCGCCGCCATGCTGGTGAGCATCCCGCTGCTGGCCTTCATTTACATGTTCATACGCAACTTCGTCACCGCCCCGCTGGAGAAAATGGTCCTGAGCCTGCGCGATATCGCCAGCGGCGAAGGCGACCTGACGCGCCGTCTCGAGGTACGCGGCAAGGACGAGATCGGCCAGGCCGCCAGCGTCTTCAACGAAATGATGGCCAAGTTCGGCGCACTGGTGCGTGATGTCGGCGAGTCGGCCGGCCAGGTATCGGCCGCCGCCCGCAACCTGGCCAGCGGCGCGGAACAGGTTGCCGGCAGTTCGCAGCAGCAGAACGACAATTCCGCGGTGGCGGCGGCGGCGGTGGAACAGATGGTGTCCAGCATTGCTTCGATCGCGCAGAGCACAGAGGATGTCCATGAGCGTTCGCGCGAAAGCCTGCGCCGCTCAGAGGAGGGCAACCAGAGCCTGTCCCACCTGGTCGGCGAAGTCGGCATTGTCGAGACCACGGTGAAACAGATCGCCGAGGCGGCGATACAGTTCGTGCACAGTACCGAGGCCATCACCAACATGACGCGCCAGGTCAAGGACATCGCCGACCAGACCAACCTGCTGGCATTGAACGCGGCGATCGAGGCCGCGCGCGCCGGCGAGCAGGGTCGCGGTTTTGCCGTGGTGGCCGACGAGGTGCGCAAGCTGGCGGAAAAATCCGCTTCCTCCGCCAGCGAAATCGACGCCATCACTCATACCCTCGCCCAGCAGTCGGAAGCGGTCAGGCAGTCGATCAACGACGGCCTGGCCCACATCGCGTCAAGCCAGAAGTCGGTGGAAACTGTCGCCAGCGTGCTTGCCGCCGCCAGCGGTTCGGTCACCGAAGTGGGCCATGGCCTGGACGCCATCGCCACCGCGACCGAAGAACAGCGTCGCGTCAGCAGCGCGGTTGCCGAGAACATCGAGCAGATCGCCGCCATGGCGCGTGAAAACAGCACAGCCGTCGAGGGTACCGCCAGCGCCGCACACCAGCTCGAGGTGTTGGCGACCCACCTGCAAAGCGCGGTAGGACGTTTCAAGACCTGACGGAGCGGTTGCCGTGCCGGGAGAGGGAACCGGATAGCGGTTCCCTTTTTTTGGCCACCCCTCTTGAAATGGCCTATTTCACCTCAATATCGTGCGGAGTTCGTCAAGGAGCGAGTTAATCCATGCAGCAGGACATATATCCCATACCGGAAACGGAGCAAACCGCCGGTGCCGCGCCGGGCGCGGAAGCACAAGCAGGCACCCAACCCGAAACCATGCCCAGTACCGAGGAATTGCTGCGCGCCGCCGAACTTCTGGCCGCCGAGCACCACGATGCCTGGATGCGCGCCAAGGCCGAAACCGAGAACGTGCGCCGCCGATCCCAGGAAGACGTCGTCAAGGCCCACAAGTTCGCCAGCGAAAAATTCGCCGCCGACCTGCTGGCGGTAAAGGACAGCCTGGAAGCGGCGCTGTCCAACGCCAACCAGAGCGCCGAGAGCCTCCACGAGGGTGTCGAGATGACCCTGAAGCAATTGGTTGCTGCCTTCGAGAAAGCCAATCTGGCGGAAATCAATCCGCTGGGCGAAAAGTTCGATCCCCACAAGCACCAGGCGATCAGCCAGATCGAGGCGCCGGACGCCACGACCGAGCCGAACCATGTTCTCAACGTGCTGCAAAAGGGCTACCAGCTCCACGACCGCATCATCCGCCCGGCGATGGTGGTGGTCTCCAAGGCCAAAGGTAACAGCGCTTGAAGAGCGGCCAAACAGCCCCATATTCGTTTCAGGTTTGAATTCCGGCCTCGACTTAACAGGCCTCCACGTTAATCAGTAAAGGACATCACAACATGGGCAAGATCATAGGCATCGACCTCGGCACCACCAATAGCTGCGTCGCCATCATGGAAGGCGGCAAGCCTAAGGTCATCGAGAACTCGGAAGGCGGGCGCACCACGCCCTCGATCGTCGCGTACGCCGAGGACGGCGAGATTCTGTGCGGCGCATCGGCGAAGCGCCAGGCCGTCACCAACCCGAAAAACACCTTGTATGCGGTGAAGCGCCTGATCGGCCGGCGTTTCGACGAGAAGGAAGTGCAAAAGGACATCAACATGATGCCCTTCAAGATCGTCAAGGCCGACAACAACGATGCCTGGGTGGAAGTGCGCGGCCAAAAAATGGCGCCGCCGCAGGTGTCCGCCGAAGTGCTGCGCAAGATGAAGAAGACCGCCGAGGACTACCTGGGTGAAACCGTCACCGAGGCCGTGATCACCGTGCCCGCCTCCTTCAACGATGCCCAGCGCCAGGCCACCAAGGACGCTCAAGCGCATCATCAACGAACCCACTGCGGCGGCGATTTCTTTCGGCCTCGACAAGCAGGAAGGCGACCGCAAGATCGCGGTCTATGACCTGGGCGGCGGCACCTTCGACATCTCCATCATCGACATCGCTGAGATCGAGGGCGAGCACCAGTTCGAGGTGATGTCGACCAATGGCGACACCTTCCTCGGCGGCGAAGACTTCGACCAGCGCCTGATCGACTACATCGTCACCGAATTCAAGAAGGAACAGGGTGTCGACCTGAAGAACGACGTGTTGGCGCTGCAACGCCTCAAGGATGCCGCCGAGAAGGCCAAGATCGAGCTGTCGTCCTCGCAGCAGACCGAGATCAACCTGCCTTACATCACGGCGGATGCATCCGGACCGAAGCACCTGACGCTGAAGATCACCCGCGCCAAGTTCGAATCCCTGGTGGATGAACTGA
>JAPLQT010000040.1:0-13279 GCA_026399515.1 Pseudomonadota bacterium
GCAAACGACCAACGGTGCGATCACGCTCAAGTCTGCATCGGGCGGCGGCTCCTATTCTGGCACGCGAAACCCGACAGGGGCCGTCGCGAAAATGAATCAATCCGCCGCGACACAACCGCCGACTGTCATCATTCAGGCGACCGCAACATTGCCAATAAAGACGGTAGGGGATGCCTGCACCGTCAACACGAGCGGAACCAATCCAAATCAGTCGGCGGCCGAGGGTACCGCCATCACCCTTGATCGAACCCTTATCCTTACTTGCCAATCCGGTCAGTTCAGGCCAAGTACGGGGGTCGCGGGAGCCACAGGAGCCACGGGAGCCGCGGGAGCCACGGGAGCGACCGGAGCTACGGGTGCCACGGGCGCTACGGGGCCGAGTGGTCTCGCCTGTTACACGTTTAGCTGGGCAAGTATCAGCGGAGGTACAGCTTGGATGAACGCAAACTATGGCCATTCAACCCCTAATTCCGCGACTTCGTGGCTCTTTGGTTTCGGCACATATTTCGGTGGTTCTTTCACGGGGTCAATTACGTCACCACAAAATAATGGTTCTGGAACAAAGGAATATTTCTGTGACGGATTGTTCTCCAACGCGATGTCGAGTTCGCCAGTAGCTTGCTTAGGCACCGTTTTAGAGTTCTATCCTACCTATGGCTTTGGAGGTATATGGGTCCGGAATCTTTCCATATCCTCAGCAAGTCCGTGTTGACTTGCCAATGCGATAGTTGATGTATTCTGCCCTGACGAACGCCGGCGCGCCGCTGCTGCAAGTCGCCTAGCGGAAGCGAGGTTGTACCCTTCGATATGATGCTGTCGTATCGTTCGATGACCGGGCGTCTTCACTACAACAAATTCCATTCGATGGCCGGGATCTGATTCTCCGGCACACCACAGGCCCGTAGAGCGTCCCAGGCACGCTGAGTGACCAACAACAACACGCCGCGCGCCTCCCGATTGCCGGCAAGGCTGCGGTATTCAGATGGAATCATCGCGCGGAGCGTGCGCAGATAGCCTTCCTGCAACTGGAGAAATTCGATCAAGTTCGTAGTCTGCTTACCGGCCGACGCAGGCTCATGGCGGCACACGAATGGCGCAACGTGGCTGTAGGCGTTGATCTCGTCCACGATGTTGCCCAAGTGGTTTGTCGGCGTGTTCAGGACATAGCGGTTGTAGATGTTCCCTTTCTCCCGCCCCGGCATCATGGCGGCCATATCCCGGTTGGTCAGATTCGGCCATGCTCCGTGTCGCAGATACGGCTCGTAGTAGGTGCCGTCGACGAAGTAGCCGTGATGCGCGGCGGACGCAATGTGGATGATTTCATGGACGACCGTGGCGAGGTTTTCCATGGGGAGCGCGAATCCCTGAGAGGTTGCATAGCTCCTGAGTTGCGCACGGTATCCGGCGTAGACGACATATTGCCGATATAGGACCGGCGAATACTGCTGCAAGAGCTGCTCCGGATCGGCCGCGGCGTGGGTCATGTTCCAGGGAAGCACAACCAGGAGCAGGCGGAGGAGGGCGCGCATCCTGTTCATGGTGATCCGCCTATTGCGCCTGACCAGATGCTGCTGGCCGCAGACGACCATCCATCACGGCCTTGATGAACCCAATATCGAGGCGCTGGCCGCGTTCATGGCCGCGAGCGTCAATCACGGAAACATGGCCACCGCCCCCGATGGCAAACAACCGCCCGTCGCGTCCGGCGAAGCGCCGCCCCACCCATTCGCCCGCCTTGCGCTCAACCAGCTCGCGATCGCGCCGCCGGACTTGCGCCAGGACAGCCGCACCTTCTTGAACTGCTTGCGGCGGGTAACGTATTCCTCGGCAATCGCCTGGACGGTCTGGGAGTGAAGGGAGAGACCTTCCTTCGTCGCGCCGCGGGTGTAGGCGGCAATCTCGTAGGCCGAGATGAACCGATGGTCCCGCTCGAACACCTTCCCCGACAGTTCGTTGCAGTAGTTCCACACCAGATTCACTTCCCGCGCTTGCGCGGCAAGGAACTTACTGTGCTTGTCTTTCAGCTTGCAACGAAGAACGCGAGTTGAGATTGTCATGGGAATATTAACGTCTTGTAGGGAACATCGCGCCCCAGAGATATGTATTTAGGGTATCGATCACTCATGTTGGTGCCTTGTGCCCCATGAGAGTTCTCTGCACTGGTATCTCCGTCCTGAAGCTTGACGGTTTCTGACGCGCAGGCTTACCCAGCGCAACCGCCGGTGGCGGCGTTTTCCAAGCCGAGCGGCGCTTGCCGTAGTGCTTGGCCGCCGTATCGACGACCTTATGCCCCATTAGGTCCGCTACCTCGCGACGTGTGCAGCGCGCCTTGGCATTGGCCGAAAACTGATGCCGCGCGGTATAAAGCGCGTAAGGTATGCGCTCCCAAATGGACTTCCTCACTTCATAGAAGGCCACCCGGATGTTGACTTGCCAGGGCGTATCGGCCGGTAGGGCACGCAGTTTGGTGAGCACCCGGCCAACCATATCGACCTGAGATGGATCAAGCGTCAGGCGGCGCTCCAGGCCCGTTCCCCGACCGTTGGTCGCCTTCGCGTTCCGAACGATCAACACACTGCCCTCGATCGTTGCTGAATTCCATTCAACCGGACGCAATCCGGTGGCCAGCGTCGCCTCGAACACGTCGGCGGCCAGTTCGCTCCATCGTCCGTTGGTGCGTAACGCCTTCAGCAGCTTCGTGACATGGGCCTGCGGGATGTACTTGCGCTTTCGCGAGCTGGTGCGTCCCTGTTTCGGCTTGACGCAGCCGCTGGCCGCGTGGCGGGTGGCGCGGATCAGGCGCTCGGCCTCGGCGCTTTGTCCTGAAAAATGGAAGGCGAGAGCGTTGCGGTATTGCCTGAAAGTTGCGGCTGTCCAGCCGGTCGACCCAGTTTGCAACCAGGTGGCGACATCCTGCGCAGTAACGAGGCCGGGCTGGGCAATCCCGGCGGCGGCCGCGACATGGCCAAGAAGATCCGCAGCCCGCCGGAGATAAGCGCGTTCCGTTGCCGAGGTGCGTGTCTGCTGATGTGCGAGCATGGCGTCTCTACTGAATTACCACGAGACGCAATAGTATCATGACGATGCCACTAATACAGGCGAACTGGCCCCGTTACTAAAGTGGCTTTTACTCCCTCTTTCCCCAATCCAGCTTGTCTGGCTGGGCCGGCACATAAATCCATGTGTCCCAGACGCTAATCTGTGACAACCCCCGCGCCGCCCGTCGCTTTTATCCGGTCGCCGACGGCGAACTCACCTGAATCACCGAACCGTCCAATCGCCATCTGGCGCGAGGGCTTCCCAACGCGGGCTGCACCAATCCCGTCACGGGATCGGTACGGCTCGTGTTCTACACACGAAGGAGAATCAAAGTGATGATGGATGCAAAAAGCATTATCCAGCAGGTCGTGCATGTGCTTCACCCCGGCGCCGTTGGCCTGATCGGAAACCACCACGGTCATGCGCGTTGCAAGGAAGCTTGCGAACTGGTGGATCTGGCCAAGGCGTTCCTTGCCGGTTCTGAAAACACCACTCCGATAATTGCCGCGCCGGCGGTGGGCGTGGTGCACGATGTTTGCGTCCGACTGCTCGACTCCGAGGAGCACGCGGGGGTCTATTCGAGCTACAAGGCAATCAAGGAGATGGTCGATGACTGACTTCGCGGAAGGATTCGTCAAGGGCGCGAAGGAAGACGAGGGCACCGCGCTGGCGATCTATGGCCCGCTCGACGCGCTCGTAGCCGAGTACCGCATGAAGCGCGCCGATATCGTCAGGATCGCGGGCTATGTGGCCGGAGAGACTGAGGTGATCGGGTATTTCATGGAGGGCGCGCGGGTGGAGGAAAGTTTCAGCCACTTTTCGGCTACCAAGCTGTTCGAGGAAGGCCACGCCGTCCGCGCCCTCGACGCGTCATTTTGGTCTCGGGCGATCGCCCTGACCGATGTGCTGGAGTTGATGCCGGCCGACGAGCGCAACAATTGGAGCGAGGGCATCCGCAGCCATAAGACGCCGGCCTTTGACCCTGGTACCGTCAAGAGCACGCTGGAGGTGCTGCTGTCGAAGCGCGCGGAGTTCTTTGCTGCCCGCGTCGATGGCCTGTTCCGCGCGTTGAGTGACGTGCATCTCACCAATCAGCCTGAAGGCTTCGCGAAAAGGATGATCCTCAACTGGATGTTGAGCTACGGGTCGATCAACCACAGGCGTTGTAACTACATTCACGACCTTCGTGCCGTGTGTTCTCGGTTCATGGGACGCGATGATCCGACCTCGATCAGCACCTACCAGGATCTTGAGCGGATCGTGAGGAGCGGCAGGTTTGGCGAGTGGCATTCGTTCGACGGCGGGGCCTTCAAGGTGCGCCTTTACAAGAAAGCCACGGCACACCTTGAAGTGGCGCCGGAGCTGGCGTGGAGGCTCAACCAGATTCTGGCGTTCAAGAATCCGATGGCCATCCCAAGCGAGTTCCGGCGGAAGCCCACTTAGGTGCCGAAGGAGCATGTGCTGGACTACGATCTCGTGAGTTTTGCGACGATCGCGGCGCTGGCGAAGGGCAACATCCGGCAGGACTGCCACGGGATCTGGTTCTACGACCCGATCGCGCCGGCCACGGCAGATACGTTGCGCTACCTCGGCGGTACGCCGGATGGCACGAGGACCGGTTGGGAGTTTCCGTACCCCGTCACCGAGGTACTGGCCGAGTTGCAGCGCACCGGCAAGGTCCCCGAGCAAGTGTCGCATCAGTTCTATGAAACGAACGACAAACTCGCCCAGATCGTGGTGGCCAAGGCAGGGATCAAGGAGGGCGATTTCTGTGTGGAACCGGAAGCGGGGCAGGGCGGCATCGCAAAGCACATGCCGCAGGACCGGACGATTTGCGTGGAAGTCTCCAAGCTCCACGCGAAGATTCTGGAAGCCAAGGGCTATACGACCGTCTGCACGGATTTTCTGAGGTGGCAACCGCCGCGTCCCGTGAACAAGATCTGCATGAATCCGCCCTTCAGCTCTGGCCGTGCCGTCGATCACGTCAGGCATGCCGCGTCGTTGCTGGTTCCGATGGGACGGCTGGTGACTATCCTGCCGGCGTCGAACAAGGGGAAGATCCTTGTCGAAGGCATGGAGCACGAGTACTCGGAGATTTACGACAACGAGTTCAAAGGCGCCTCGGTGAGTGTGGTGATTCTGACCCTGGACAAGGGATTGATTCTATGAAAACCACCAGCTTCAGGATTTCCAGCCTCCCCACGCCTGCCGAGCTTCTGTCGTTGCTGAAACACGACGAGGCGGTGGAACTGGACGGGAACACGCTGATCCGTGACGACGACGGGGTGTGGCTGACCAATGCCTACGGTGTTGATGCTGCACTCTGGCAATCCTTCGGCGAGGCAGAAGCGGCACGCTTACTTGATAGGGTCGCAGCCGGCATCGAATACGGTCTTGTGCCGGTGTAATTTGAAAAGCTGTAAGGGAGTGGTCGCCGTTGGCGGCTGCTCCCTGTTTTATTGTGCGGCGCCACCCCAACTCCATTGAAACACGCCCGAATCCTCGGGCGATTCATCCACGACCACCCGACGGCCTCGCGCCGTCCGGCGCCGGTACAGGGTACTAAAGGGGCCATCATGGCTCACCCAAGCGAGTTCATCCGGGAAGCCATCTCCAGGCAGGATAGGCAGGACCGGCAGGACCGCATCTTCTCGACAACTCAGGTCGAACAGTCGGCACCGTGGCTGGGCAACAGGCAGCCGGAAATCGACATGCGGACGCTTAGCCCCGGATGCGGCGAATCGACTTCCCCCGCCCACCCCGAACCGGGCGAATCCCTCGATTTCACCGACATGCTGGGACTGGATTTCACCAGTCTCGACTTTACGGTGCCGTGGTGACCGCTATAGCAGCAAATGAGGTGGACGCTCCAATGGGCGTCCACCTTTTTCCGTTTGCGCCCGCGATAACCATCCACAAAATCTGTGGGCAAGCCTGTGCATCGGCGCCCAGGTCCCTCGTCAACAGGCTGCCAAGTTGGGTATGACCCGCTTCGCGTCAGTGGCGCGTCGAATGACCAAGGCGGTTTGAGAAAGACCCAAAAGTTTTGCCGAACAGGCGTCGGTGGAGTTTGGGGATAGCGGCCGGCCGGTGGTCAGGCGGTGGGAAACGCGCTTCTGCGTTTTCCACAGGCTGTCCACGGGTTGCGCAGTGCACAAGGCCGGGATCGGCAAAGCCGACTATCCCCAAAAACCACGGGCGAAATCGCTTTTATCCCCCTTCGCCAACCTAACTCTGAAGAATCACCGGATCGGCGCAAGCCCCCGGTTCTCACAGGCATTCGGCTCGCAACAGCGTCGAATACCGTCGCCTCGCGCGACATCCAGTTCCTCCACCCGGATTCAAGGCGGGAAGAACGCTCATGGCGGCGGGTAATTCACCCGCCGTTCCTAACGCCGGATGCATGTCCGGCATTCATTGCAAGGAGCAAATGATGCAAACAGCAGCAGCAATACCGCAGCAACCTACGCTTCGCGTCGGCCTGATCTGGCCCGGCAAGAACCCGCGAACGAGATTCGATCCAGACGAGATGGCGGAGCTGGAGGCCTCAGTCAAGGCCCAAGGTGTGATGGAGCCGATCATCATCCGGCCCGTGGATGACCGCTTCGAGATCATCGCCGGCGAACGCCGCTGGCGTGCAGCAAGAGGCGTCTACGGTGAGGATTATGAGATTCCAGTGGTCTATCGCGAGGTTGACGATGCCACGGCGTCGGAAATGGCGCTCACCGAAAACGTTCAGCGCGCCGGCATGGGTCCCGCCGACGAAGCCGTGGAAGCGTCCAAGATTCTCGCGCGCTGTGACGGCGACCGGGATGAAACGGCCCGCCGCCTCGGCTGGAAGCGGGACACACTGGACAAACGCCTCGCGCTGATGAACTGTTCCCCCACCGTGCTGACGGCCATGACGGAGAAGAAGATCCTTCTGGGCCATGCCGAGCTTCTGGCGGCGGTGACCAAGCCCAAGCAGGACGATGTGCTCGGCAAGCTGTTCGCCATGCCGGCGATGCCGACCGTGGCGCAACTCAAGGCCATGCTGGAGCAGATCGCGCAGCCCCTTGCCAACGTCGTTTTCGACAAGGAGGAGTGCTTGGGGTGTCATCACAACAGCGGCAATCAGCGCGTGATGTTTTCCGAATCGATCTCTGAGGGTTTTTGCACCAATGCAACGTGCTATCAGGAAAAGACCGAAGCGGCGCTGGCCGTGAAAGTCGAAACCCTGAAGGAAACCTGGCCGACCGTGAAGATTGTTCGTCCGGGAGAGCAGGAAACCATCATCAGACTGGTGGCGGACGGTGCCACCGGCGTCGGCGAGGAGCAAGCCAAAGCCTGCAAGGGCTGCGAGAAGTTCGGCGCTGCGGTGTCGGGCGTGCCCGGCAAGGTCGGGAATGTCTATGAGGGTTACTGCTTCGACATGGGGTGCAACGCCAAGAAGGTGGCGGCGCGCATCAAGTCGGAGAACCAAGCCAAGGAACCCGCAGCAAACGCCAAGGCGGCAACGGGCAAGGCGGCAGCACCGGGCAAGACGAAGGCAGCATCCACGCCGCAGGTTCAGGACTCCCAGCGCATCAAGGAATACCGTGAAAAAGTGTGGCGGGAATCTCTCCACACGGAACTCGCGGCCGATCCGGGCAAGAGCCTGGTGGTGCTGATCGCCTTGTCGGTGACCCGCAATACTCAGCACATCAACGCGTCCGGCCTGCTGGAAATCTATGGTGGCCTCGACGGCACCAAGCCGGATACGTTTCATGTCGGGACGGTTGCACAGCAAGTCACGGCGTCCGACAAGGAAGTTCGTCAGAAGCTCCTGTTTGCGCTCGCACCGTCGGCAATGAAGAACGTTGACATCAACACCGTGATGGAGTTGCTGAGGTGGCTGGAGGTGGATCTGGGCAAGCACTGGGTCTTTTCCAAGGAATACTTCGACTTGCTCACCAAGAGCGAAATCGAGGTTGTGGCGGAACAGACAGGCCTCAAGGCCGCCGTCGGCAGCAATTTCACCAAGCTTCTTGGTGGCAGCAAGAAGGATCTGATCGACGCTCTGTTGAAGATCGACGGTTTTGCCTACCAGGGCACCGTGCCGGCGAACATGCAATGGGATGGCGCGGTACAGAACCAATCGCACTTTCGTGCAGTGAAGTGAACGCCGGAGAGCGGTTTAGGCCGCTTCCCGCGCATTTGACACGTCGGCTCGCCGACAACCCCAACGCGATCGCCCTTTGGTCGCACCCATTACGCGGGTGCCTCCGGCGCCCGTTCACCTGAAAGGAAACATAGATGTTTTTCCAAATAATGCAACCGTTATTGAAAGGCTGTCTGTCGCTTACGCTGGTTCTTACCGCCGAGGGCGAACTGATCAGTGTCACTGTGCTGCCCAAGCCGCAGCAATCCGGCGAGGATGCCGCGGCACTCTCCACGCCCCTGTCCCTGACCGGAACCGCGGCGGAACTCGACGAACAATTTGCCGGGATCATCGGCAAGTACGACGCGGCCCGCACGGATCTGGCGGAACAGTTGGAAACCACCACGGCCGTGATTGAGGCGGCGAAAGCGGCATCCAGCACCAAGGCCACCACGGCGTTGAAAAAGGCCGGCAGCAAGGCCGACACCACGGCGTCCGTCATCGCACCCTCCGGCAGTTCGGAGGAAGGCGGCGGCGAGGATGAGGAAGACGAGAGCGGCACAGCCGGCGCAGCACCTGCGGCAGCCGTGATCCCCGCCGCACCTTCGGCTGAAATTCCCAACCTGTTCGGCTAAGGAGACACGCGATGAAAGTCGAAAGCGTCAAGAGGAGCTTCAGCTTCAACGGCGTCGCGCTCCCTGATCCCGGCCCGGGGCTTACCCCGGAGCAGGTCAAGGATGTCTATGCAGCCACCTACCCCGACCTCACTTCGGCGCAAGTCGAGGGGCCGGAAGTGAAGGGCAACAAGATGGTCTATTCGTTCCGGAGAGCTGTTGGGACGAAAGGCGCGGCGTAACAAATGGAGTCGCTACGTGAAATCCTGACAAAACAGGCCAACGGCGACTTCGAGCCAACAGAGGGGGGGTCTTCGATCCCCCCTCATGACCCGGAGGACATGAAATGTCTGCATCAAGCCTTGAATCAACTCACAGGGTGCAAACAGGACGACGCAAACGCACCGCGTCTGCTGCCGCCCTCCATCGCCCTGCCGTTGATGCTTTAGCACTACCGAGCCTCGGCGCAGTAGTGCCGGAGTTCGCGGAGGTCGCCGATCGGTCCACGTGGGCGCAGATTGCCCTGCTGTGGCTGGACGCGGGATATCTGCCGGAAACGGCAGCCCCTGAAGAAGCCCACAAGCTCGTCCGGCAAGCCGCATCCAATTGGCTCGAACAGCACTGTGGCGATCCGCAACACCTCGGTTTCAAGTTCGGCATCGCCTGTTCGTCGGACGATATCCTGGGGTATTCCATGTACCGCAACGCGGATGACGCGTATCGGGACGACGGCCACTGGTTCTTCTACACCGTTGCCAATCCGCACTCGTGGCGTGCCCTCGGGCCAAAGATCGACGCGATTGAAGCCGCCTGTCCGGGGCTCGGTCAAGCGGTCCTTCATGGCCTCGACCTGGGCGGCTGGCGGGCAGGGGTTCCTCTCCTGACAGTCTCGTTTCTGCGCTGCATGGCAGAACGCCACCTGTGGTACGGCCTTTCCGAGCAGGACGAGTGGGAGGACGAGGTGAGGAACGGCGGTGCCGAGCAGGAGGACATCGACCTGGCCTTTTCTCCGAAGCGGTTCGACAGCGGTTTCCCGCAATGGGTGATGAATCCAAGTCCGAAGCTGTTTCGTTCGCGGCGTTTGCGCGATCTGGCCAAGGGTGAAGGAACAGTTGCCGAAGTCGCCGGGGCCTTGCTGCCGATTGCCAGATACGTCGAACGGGGTATCTCTTCCGGCACTTTGGAGGACACGGACCTTGAATCGGCTGTCTGCACGGCGGTGCTGCGCTGGGACCACGACGATGTGGTTTCGCGCGTCATTGACGACGTGGATGAATCGCTCAATCAGTGCGAGTACATGACCGACCTGACCGGCATCGAGAGCGTTCCCGCCGACAGGGCCGGTTTCCGGCGTTGGCTGAGAGCGCGCACTCAGACGCTGGATTTAATCAAACAACTTGACCGGCTCGTTGAGCTTGTCAGCGTTCCCGACAAAGGAGCATAAATGAACGCGAGAGTCGAAACGGACGTGACAGGCCGCACATTCAGCCTGAGACGCGCCTTGTTGCAGTATGAATCTGGCGGCGGAGAGGGCTACGTCAGCCTCCACGACATCCAGATGTTGGGTAAGCGCCCGGTCCTCGGACCCGGCAGCCCGGCGACGATGGCAGGCCTGCGCGAGTTGTTGTACACGCTGGCGCCTGGTACGCGGCCGAAACCGGAATTCATCCCGGAACACGTGCTGTGTCATGGACCGGACCATGTGGTGTGGTGGGCCCAACCCGCGCATCGCACCCTCTGGTTCAATTGCAAGGAAATCAATAACGGCGAGGTCAGCGGCAGGGTTCCATTGCCCGGCCTTGTGTTTGCGGTCATCGGCGGGGAGTGGTATGTGTTCGCCGTCAAGGGCGATACGCGTCCGGTGCCGGAAACGGTGCTGTGCCGCTCGCCTTTTCTGAACACCTGGGCCGGCGGCCACATCTGCACCGGCAACATCACCACGCCAAACACAGCGGCGGCGGAGAAGACGGCGGCATGGGAAGAGAGCTTCTACAACAGCTTCTTCACCCATTCCAACATCCACGCCCCTGCCAAGCTGGTGATGTACAAGGGCGGCGGCTATGCCTTCTGGGAAGACATGCTGGCGGGCCAGTTCAAGGAGTTTCCCGAGCGTGTCCTGATCACGGAAAGGCACAACTCGCCGTCGAAGACCACGGTGCGGCTGGGCGACCTGATCCTTGTCATCGGCAAGCAGATCGGCGGTGGAAGGTGAACAACGACCCTCGCGACAACGCCCTACAGGCTGCTACGCCGACCGTCATGGTGCCGAGGTTCGGAACCTTTGAACCGCTCACCGAACCGGGCCATCGTTTCCTGGCAACGGCGGACGGACTGTGGCTGGAACTCAAGCGCGCCTGGCTGTATCTGTGCATGCCGCTGGTTTGCCAATACTCGGTCGCGATGCCATACGGTCGCGTCGAGGAAAGCATCGACCTGATCTTCGGATCTGTGCCGAGCGCCCTGATGGAAGAGTTCTGCGGGCAGGCCAAGGACAGGCTGCCCAACGAGCATGCGGCATGGATTACCTGGAACGAGGCGACTGGACACATTCGTTTGCGCGCTTTGTGCGAGATCAGCGCGGCACCCGGCCATATTCACTTCAACCGGCCCGTCCTCGACGAGGGCGAGCATCTGGTCCTGGACGTGCATTCGCATGGGACGCTGCCGGCTTTTTTTTCAGCGACGGACAACAGGGACGACGGCGAAGTCAAGATCGCGGGCGTGATCGGGAATCTCGATACGCCGCATCCGACTGCCGAATTCCGGTTGTGCGCATTGGGGGTGTTTCTCCCGATGCCAGGAACAGCGAAGGGGAAGGAATCATGATTCACGTGACCAACCCCGCGCTGCTGCAACGTCAGGTGAAAGTGTCTGTGGTCGGCGCCGGCGGTACGGGCAGCCAGATCCTCACGGGTCTGGCACAGCTTCATACCGCGATGCAGTCGCTCGGCCACCCCGGTGGCCTCTCGGTCACAGTGTGGGACGACGATCTGGTGTCGGTTGCGAATGTTGGAAGGCAGATGTACTTTCCTTCTGATGTCGGAATGCCCAAAGCCACGGTTTTGGTCCATCGAATCAACATGACGATGGGTACGAACTGGAAGGCCGAGGTGCAGAAGATCGGTGGCGGGAGCAAGCGGCAATTTCCCTCTGGCAACGATGACATCGTGATCGGCTGTGTCGACAACCGCAAGGGCCGTGCTGCCATTCTGGCGTATTGCCGATCGGTGGGCGGGGCCTACTGGCTCGATATCGGCAACCGTGAGGATGATGGCCAGGCCGTACTCGGCATGGTGTATCCGAATCACCGGAAGAACGATGTTGGCCGGCTGCCGCATGTCGCGGACCTCTTTCCCGAAGTCATCGACGTCAATGCGGACGATAGGGACAATGCACCGTCCTGTTCGCTCGCCGAGGCATTGGAGAAACAGTCGTTGTTCATCAATCGCGGCGTAAGCCTGTGGGCGCTGAATCTACTGTGGCAGATGTTCCGCTATGGACAGATCGAGTATCACGGCGTGTTCGTGAACCTCAAGACCGGCCGGAGCAATCCGCTGGGGATTGATTGGGAAGTGTGGAAGCGTTTCGGGTACAAGCTCCCGAGGCGCGGCAAACATCTTCGACAGGTGGCCTGATCAGGCCGCTCTGAAACCCGCATGCATTGCAGGCCGCCGCAGCGACCCTCTGGGTTTGCTGCGGCGTTTTTACTTTGTGGCGCAGGGACAACTCCATTGAAGTCTGGGCATCCCGCTCAACAGGTATCGGGTTAGCCAATCCCGCGCGACCTTCGGCATCACGCGCAAAACGGAGCACGCAAATGAGCAGCACCGCAGTTGCCGCCACAGAGAAGGAACCGAGAGAAGTCTTCATCGGCTATTTGCACTACGAGGGCAGCACCCTCAACGTGGAGTTCGATGCTCCCGCCGGTGCATGCGAAGCGGAAACGGATCTCGCCTTCATGGCGGCGCTCTCGCAACAAGCCAACCTGTCCTACCTCAGCGTCGGGGTGATTCCCGCCCCGTAACGTTTCCTCCCGGCTGCCAAACAGCCTTCACCGTGGCCCTTCGGGTGCCATGGTGTTTTTTATTGTGGTGCGCAAAGACAACTGCATCGAAGCACGGCATCACCGATCAACTCACCGTGGCGAAAGCCGCATCCCCCGGACACCTGGGCTGCGGCCTGGTGTTCCCAACTTCTAAGGAGCACATCATGAACTCAATTCGTAACGCAATGGCCGTCATCCACGCCTTCGGCGATGACGGCAAACTCGGCTTCCGCAAGGTGGCCGCCAAAATCGGCTTCGGCGAAACCGTCACACGGTATGCGCTGCAGGCCTACCGCACGGAGTGTCTGCGCAAAGCCGTAGAGCGCGACGTGATACAGGACGGCATCGTCGTGGCGGTCCTGAAGCACCTTCCACCCAATGCCGTCGCTCACGTGGTAAGGATCGAGGCCAAACTGGACCGCACTCTGAGCAGGACGCGGGCGGAACTCCTGGTCAACGCGT
>JAPLQT010000040.1:13330-15620 GCA_026399515.1 Pseudomonadota bacterium
AACGCGTGGAAGAGCGTTCAGGCCAGGAAGGTGTTCAAGATCAAGGTGCGCCGCCAAGAGCCCTCGCATCGCGGTGTTTCAATGGTGCCGATGGCGGTTCGCCGGGCTGCGGCCGGGATGCACTGATGCCCCGGCTGCGGAAGTTCCTGCCCGGGACACCGATCGTTTCCATGGCGCAGCTCGCCGAGGAAGTGATCGACAAGCGCGCCTATGTCATCTGGCACGGACGTCCGTTTCATCCGGGGTGGATAGCGTCGATGCAGTTTCGCATGTTGAGCGATCTTGTTCGTCGCGGTTCGCTGGCAACCACGCTGCTCAATCCGGCGTGGGTTCCACCACCTGAAAGAAAGGAGTGATCTGATGGGTATGTCGGCTGGAGGGCTTTGCTCTCCGGCCGATTTTTCTTTTACAAGGCCTCGCAACTGCAACTCTAGTGCAACAAGCCGCCGACTGCGCCACCGGGTCGGTGGGCGGGCGAGCTTGATTCTCGGAGGTAAAACCATGGGTATCGCGACCAAAGCCGCCCCCTGCCGGCTACGCAGAGGAACCGTTGGAGCACTGGAAACTCTCAAACTGGAACCGACCGGGCTCCCGGTCAGCGGCCCCTTCAACGAGGGTGGCTTCTACCAGGCGATTGAGGGCGAGGTTCCGGCCAAACTGTTCTACCAAGGCAAGGGCGGCCCGATCTTCGCCGACACGTTGGATGCGCTTCTGTTCCGCGTCGACGCCCGCTGCATAGTCGAGGGGCGCGACAATGTCCTTTGAAGCCGATCTGCGGGACGCCATCGCCGCCAGACGCGCCGCCGCCGAGCAGTTGGCCAAAGGCTACCGCCTCGACGCCAGAGAGTGGTGTAGCATCGCCCGGACATACCTGCGACTGGCCGCCTGCAGCCGCCGCGCAGTCCCAATCCGACTCCCGTAACCGCAACAATCGCCCTCACGCCAATTCGGTGTGGGGGCGTTTTCTCGTCCACGTTTTGCGTCACAATTCCGTTCATGCTCGAGGTTTGGCACATGCTCTCCGCCGCCGACGTGGCCGCGCTCGCGGCGGTAGCCCTGTGCCAGTGCGTCGCTGCCTGGATGGGGATGTGGGCATATAGCCTCTTCACCCTCCCCGGCACGGCAGGCCATGAGGCGGCGCATTGGCTGGTGGCGGTGGTCCTGGGCGGGCGACCCTCATTTCCGAGCCTGATCCCCGAAAGGACGCGCTACGGCTGGCGGCTCGGGTCAGTCGAGTTCGCCGCGGGCTTCGTGCGCGCGGTGCCGATCGCGCTGGCGCCGCTCCTGCTTGCCCCGGCCGGGCTGTGGTGGGCGGGACATTTCCTTCCGGTGTCGGGCGGCGGGCGGTATGCGGCGCATGCGTGGGTTGCCGGAACGCTGGTGCTGGCCAGCCTGCCATCCCGGCGGGATTGGGCGGTGGCCGCGCCCTTCATCCTCCTGGTGATCGCCATGTGCGTGGCTGTGTGGTGGCTGACTCGCTCTTGAGGATGCTATTGCGACTATGCCGATTTCCCGAAAATTGCTATGATCCGCGAAACCGTATGGAGGGTCGTTTCTATGAACACGCTTTCCGCAGCCGCCGGGATACGCGAACGAATCACCAGGGAGCAGATCGCCGCCGAGCAAATGACGCTCGACTTAGCCGGATGCGAGGATCGGACAGACGCTGCCGCACTGCGTCGTTCCTTGATGCTGGCGGAGCGGCGGCTGTCCGGGTTGCGGCAACAGGCACGCCAGGATGAGGGTGACGAGCCTGAGACCGCGTGGTTATGGTGTCCAAAAATGCCGGGACTGGCGTAGCCACTATCGGGCTCCGGTCATGGCCGGTATTGGATCAAGCTGGATGTGCGGCTTGTGTGGTCAGGCTCATTGACGCAGGCCGCCTGGTGGTCACTGTTCCGCGCCATTAAAGTCGAAAACCGCGCAATAAAGTCGAAAACTAAGGCTGCGTCCAGCCGTCCATTCTGCTTGGAGGACTCCGAGCCATTGCCTGATTGATCGTCGTCCCGCAATTGGCTCGCCGAAAGTCGGCCTTTGCTGAAATAGCGAGTTAAGAGAGCGTCCAGTCGACCCGATTGGTAACAACGTACAACGGCATGCTCGAAGGGCCGCTTTTCGCCGCGCAATTCGACGGACTGGCTGTCGGTTCACGCCATCTATGCAGAGGACGAAACTATGCAGAGTTTATTCTCTCGAGTTTGCGGCAAGGGTTGAATTTGCTGAGCATCAGTAGGCGAAGCTGATTTTTTGCTAGACATAGTTCATTAGGTGATCTGAAGTGGCATTCCCA
>JAPLQT010000024.1 GCA_026399515.1 Pseudomonadota bacterium
CTAATGCCCGCTTCACTGTTCGGCCGCCTGACGCTGATCCTGGTCGTCGGTCTGCTGGCGGCCCAGTTCGCCAGCATGTGGCTGCACATGGGCGAGCGGGCGATGATGATGCAGAACCACGCCGAATGCCCGCTCGAAATCGTCCTTGAGCGCCTGGTCGAGCGGCGCGCCGCCGGCCTGGGCGATGCGCAGGCGCGGAGCCAGCAGAGGGGTGCCGCTGCGCCGGGCCCAGTCGAGCAACTTGGCGTAGATCGCCGGCACGCCATGCAGCACGGTAATGCCGTCCTCGGCCAGCGCCCGAGCCAGGCGTTGCGGCTCGAAGCGCGCGGCCAGCACCAGGGTCGCACCGCAATGCAGCACCGTCAGCATGATGCTGGTGAGTCCATAGACGTGGGCGAGCGGCAACACGCCGTAGACCCGATCGCCTGGATGGATGCTTCTCAGCACCCGATTGTTCTCGGCGACGAAGGCCAGGTTGCGGTGACTGAGCATCACGCCCTTGGGATGTCCGGACGTGCCCGAGGTGTAGATCAGCGCCGCCACCTGCAAGGCTCCGGAAGCATGTACCGGCTCCGGTTGGCAATCTTCCACCAATGGTGCAATCGCCAGCGCGCCGCAGCCGGGCCAGTCCACCGTGACAGCACCGAGGCGCTGCGCATGCTGTGCCGCGTCGGTGGACGTGGCACTGAGGAACAAGCTGCGGCGGGCGCCGGAGTGGGCGATGAAAGTATCGATCTCGCGGGGTGAGAGGCGCGCGTTGACCAGCGAGACCCAGGCTTCGAGGCGGCTCGCGGCGAAGACCAACACCACCGCGGCGATGCAGTTTTCGCAGACCACCAGCAGGCGATCCCCCGGGCGCAAGCCCGCGCCACGCAGGCACTCGGCCGTCGCTGCGATCGCCGCCGCCAGTTCGCCAAAACTCAAGCGGCCGTCGGCGTCTTCGAGGGCGATGGCTTCCGGCTGACTGGCGATCCAGGGATCAAGTATGGCGTGGATGCGCTCGGGAAGGACGGTCCCGGGGATTTGGTTCATGCCTGCATGTTGTCACAGACGCGGAATGTCAGTCAATGGCTTTATGGAACATGATTCCGCTTGTCGGAATATACATCCTGTTCAGTTGACAGCGGGACCGCCATGCCTAACCATACACCCTGTATATCGGAATTAACTTCTGCATTGCAGAACAACGGACAAATCCATGGATCTCGACTTCACTCCCGCTGAAAACGCTTTTCGCGACGAGGTGCGCGCCTTCGTCGGCGAGCGACTGCCCGAACACATCCGCACGAAAGTGATGAACGGACTGCGCCTGAGCCGCGACGACCACGTCGAATGGCAACGCATCCTGCATGCCCACGGCTGGGGCGGACCGTCCTGGCCAGAGGAGTTCGGCGGCCCCGGCTGGTCCCCGGCCGAGCTGTATATTTTCGAGGAAGAATGCGCCCTCGCCGGCGCACCGCGGCTCATCTCCTTCGGCCAGCGCATGCTGGCTCCCGTGCTGATGGCTTTCGGCAGTTTGGCACAGCAGCAGCGCTACCTGCCGAAAATCATGTCCGCCGAGGAATGGTGGTGCCAGGGCTATTCCGAACCCGGCGCCGGCTCCGACCTGGCCTCGCTCAAGACCCGCGCGGTGAATCGGGGTGATCATTACCGGGTCAACGGACAGAAGACCTGGACCACCCTCGGCCAGTATGCCGATTGGATCTTCTGCCTGGTGCGCACCGATACCGAAGTAAAACCGCAGCGCGGCATCTCCTTCCTGCTGATCGACATGAAGTCGCCCGGAATCACCGTGAGGCCCATCATCACCCTCGACGGCGCCCATGAGGTGAATGAGGTGTGGCTCGAGGAAGTGGATGTGCCGATAGAAAATCTTGTCGGCACCGAAAACCAGGGCTGGACCTACGCCAAGTTCCTGCTCGGCCACGAGCGCACCAACATCGCCGGTATCGGCATCGCCAAGCGCGAGCTGGCGCGCCTCAAGCGGATCGCGGCGGCGGAGATGAAACTCGGCAAGCCGCTGATCGAC
>JAPLQT010000093.1 GCA_026399515.1 Pseudomonadota bacterium
GCAACTGGGCGATGATGTTGAAGTCATGATTCTCGAGATTGACGAAGAGCGTCGCCGGATTTCACTGGGCATGAAGCAGTGCCTTGCCAATCCGTGGGACGATTTTTCAATGAATTACAAGAAGAACGACAAAGTGAAGGGCCAGATCAAATCGATCACCGATTTCGGCATTTTCATTGGCCTTGCCGGCGGTATCGACGGTCTTGTGCACTTGTCGGATCTGTCATGGAGCGTTCCTGGCGAAGAGGCTGTGCGCAACTTCAAGAAGGGCGACGAAGTCGAGGCCGTGGTGTTGTCGATCGACGTCGAGAAGGAGCGCATTTCCCTGGGTATCAAGCAGATGGATGGCGACCCCTTCACAAGCTTCGTGGCGACTCACGACAAGAACAGCATGGTCAAGGGCGCGGTCAAGAGCATCGACGCACGCGGCGCGGTGATCGATCTCGGCGGCGACGTGGAGGGCTATCTGCGTGCCTCCGAGGCTACTCGTGAGCGTGTCGAAGACTTGCGCACCTTGTTCAAGGAAGGCGATGTCGTCGAAGCCATGATCATCAACGTGGATCGCAAAACGCGCGGCATCAACCTCTCGATCAAGGCCAAGGATCAGGCCGAGCAGAGCGAGGCGATGCAGAAGCTGGCTTCCGAGAGTGGCTCCGCCTCGACTGGCACCACCAGCCTGGGCGCGTTGCTCAAAGCGAAGCTCAACAACCCGCAACCCTAAGCGCATTGAGTTGGATATGACCAAGTCCGAGTTGATTGACCGATTGGCGGCGCGATTCCCGCAACTGGTGGCGAAGGATGCCGATTTCGCCGTGAAGATGATTCTCGATGCCATGGCTGCCGCGCTGTCGCGCGGCGACCGCATCGAGATCCGCGGCTTTGGCAGCTTTGCGCTCAACTACCGGCCACCGCGCATCGGCCGCAATCCCAAATCGGGCGAGAAAGTGCAGGTACCGGAGAAGCATGTACCCCACTTCAAGGCCGGCAAGGAACTGCGCGAGCGCGTCGATTTGAGTCATTGATCGACTGTTGAACACCGGTTGATTCTTGCATATGGGCAACCGGCAGGCTTGATAGTACCGGGCGGTATTCGTTGCCAGCGCTGCGAATACCGCCCTTTTTCGTTGTGGGGCATGGAGTCCGATGCGTATTCTGATCTGGTTATTGCGGGCGATCGTGTTTGTGGGCTTATTCGGCTTGGCCATCAAGAACAGCGGTCCGGTCGAACTGCGCCTGTATTTCGATACGCTCTGGCAGGCGCCCCTGTCCTTGGTGGTGCTCGGCTGTTTCGCCGCCGGCGCCTTGATCGGTGCCACGGCGGCCTTCGCCACCCTGGTTCGCCAACGGCGCGAGATCGGTCGATTACATGGTCAGTTGAAAGACCAAGCCAGGCGCACTGCGGATTCTCCCGAGGCGGTCTGAAATGAGCGGCGGCTTCGAAATCCAACTTTGGTGGCTGCTGGCGTTGCCCTTGTTTTTCGTCCTCGGCTGGATCGCGGCGCGCATCGACATCAAGCATCTGGTGCGCGAATCCCGTGCCCTTCCTCGCTCCTATTTCAAGGGCCTCAACTTCCTTCTCAACGAACAGCCCGACAAGGCCATAGAAGCGTTTCTCGAAGCGGCCAGGGTCGATCCGGAAACCATCGAATTGCATTTCGCCCTGGGCAGCCTGTTTCGGCGACGCGGTGAAAGTGATCGCGCCATACGCATACACCAGAACCTGATCGAGCGCGACGGTTCGCAGAACCAGTTGACGGATGTGCAGCGCCTGCAAGCCTTGGCGGAACTTGGCCAAGATTATCTTAAGGCAGGCCTGCTCGACCGCGCTGAAGAAGTCTTTCTCAAACTCCGCGGCACCGCCCGCGACGAGGAGGCTTTGCGTTTCCTCCTGGAAATCTACCAGCAGGAAAAGGAGTGGCAACGGGCCATAGCCATTGCGGAGAGCCTTCCAGAGCATGCCGGCCACCTTTGGCAAAAGGAGATTGCCAACTTTCATTGCGAATTGGCGTCATTGGCGCTACCGCGCGGCGATACGGCGGAAGCGCGCCGGCAACTCGATGCGGCGCTCGCCGGCAACCGCAAGTGCGTTCGGGCGACTCTCCTGCTCGGTGAACTGGCGCTGGCCGAAGGCGATACGGCCGCGGCGATCGAGGCCTGGCAGCGTGTCGAGCAGCAGAATCCGGTATATCTGTCCCTGGTGGCGGCCAAGCTGATCGAGGCTTTCCGCAAGGAGGGGCGCGAAGAGCAGGGCATACTGTTGTTGCGCAACTGGTTCGAGGCGCATCCTTCCCTCGACTTGCTCGATACCGTATTCGATTCCGAATTGCAGGGCGGTGGCGCGGAAGCCGCCTACCAACTGGTGCGCGACGAATTGCGCCGCAACCCGACGCTCTTGGGCCTGGACAAATTGCTCGAAGCGCAGATTATGCTGGCACCGGCGGAGCGCCGTCCCGACCTGGAACTCATCAAGAACCTGATCCACAACCACACCCGGCGCGTTGCCCGCTATCGCTGCGACAGTTGCGGCTTCAAGGCGCGGCAGTTCTACTGGCGCTGCCCGGCCTGCGGCGGCTGGGAAAGCTATCCACCGAAGCGCACCGAGGAATTCGACCTGACACCATGATGCGACGATTTGGAGTATTGACTTGAAAATTACCGTGATCGGCACCGGCTATGTAGGCCTGGTCGGTGGCGCCTGTCTCGCCGAAGTCGGCAACGACGTGCTTTGTGTTGACGTCAACGCCGAAAAAATTCGCCTGCTCAATGCCGGGAGCATCCCGATCTACGAACCGGGGCTGGCAGATATGGTGGCCCATAACCGTGCCGCCGGCCGCCTGCATTTCACCACCGATATCGCTGGCGCGGTGGCCTTCGGCGGCGTCCTGTTCATCGCCGTGGGTACCCCGCCTGACGAAGACGGTTCCGCTGATCTCCAGTATGTGCTGGAGGCCGCGCGCGACATCGGCCGGCACATGAGCGACTACAAAGTGGTGGTGGACAAGTCCACGGTACCCGTCGGGACCGCCGATAAGGTCAACGCTGCAATCGCCGAGGTGCTTCGCGAACGTGGTGTGAAGATGGACTACAGCGTCGTCTCCAACCCGGAATTCCTCAAGGAGGGCGCGGCGGTCGAGGATTTCATGAAGCCCGACCGCATCATCGTCGGCGCCAACGACGCGCGCGCCATCGACATGATGCGCCAGTTGTATGCGCCATTCCAGCGCAACCATGAACGCCTGATCCTCATGGACGTGCGCTCGGCCGAACTGACCAAGTATGCGGCCAACGCCATGCTGGCGACGCGCATTTCCTTCATGAACGAACTGGCCAATCTTGCCGAGAAGCTCGGCGCCGATATCGAGCTGGTGCGTTCCGGCATCGGTTCGGATCCGCGCATCGGTTACCATTTTCTGTATTCCGGCTGCGGTTACGGCGGATCCTGCTTTCCCAAGGACGTGCAGGCGCTGATCCGTACCGCCGACGAAGCCGGGCAGAAGCTGAAAATACTCACCGCCGTCGAGTCCGCCAATGAAGCGCAAAAACATGTTCTGCCGGCGAAGATCGTCAAGCGTTTCGGCGAGAATCTCACCGGCCGCAGATTCGCCTTGTGGGGATTGGCGTTCAAGCCGAATACCGACGACATGCGCGAAGCACCCAGCCGGGTGCTGATCGACGAATTGCTGGCGCGCGGCGCCAGCCTCTGTGCTTATGACCCGGTGGCCATGCCCGAGGCGCTGCGCATCTATGACGCACGCATAAGCTATGCCGCCAACCCGCAGGCTGCCCTGGAGGGCGCCGACGCGCTGGCGATCGTCACCGAGTGGAAGGAGTTCCGGAGTCCAGATTTCGCCGCGATCAAGGCCAGCCTCAGCCAGCCGCTGATCTTCGATGGCCGCAATCTTTACGATCCCGCGCAACTGCGCGCATCGGGCATTGAATACCATCCCATCGGCAGAATGTGAGCGACGACATGCTGATTCCGGGTACATCGCAAGCCCGCATTCTCATCGTCGGCGATGTCATGCTCGATCGCTACTGGTTCGGCGAAGTCAGCCGCATTTCCCCCGAGGCACCGGTGCCGGTGGTCAAGGTCGAAAAGGTCGAGGAGCGCCCTGGCGGGGCCGCCAACGTGGCGCGCAATGCCGCCGCGCTGGGCGCGCAGGTGATGTTGCTGTCGGTAGTCGGCGAAGACGAGGCCGGACGGACGCTGGCAAGGCTGCTGGATGCCGAAGGCATCGCCACCGGTTTGCACAAGGACGCGCAACTATCCACCACCGTCAAGTTGCGCGTCATCGGCAGGCGGCAGCAACTGCTGCGCATCGATTTCGAAACCTGGCCGGCCCACGAAGTGCTCCGCGCCAAACTGAGCGAATTCGAACAGCGCCTGGCGCAATGCGACGCGGTGATCCTCTCCGACTATGGCAAGGGCGGCCTGGCGCACATCGCCGACATGATCCGGCTGGCGCGTGCCGCCCGCAAGCCGGTATTGGTCGACCCCAAGGGCGACGACTTTACCCGCTATGCCGGCGCCACGCTGCTGACACCCAATCGTGCCGAATTGCGCGAAGTGATCGGCCGCTGGGCGAACGACGCGGAACTGGCGGAAAAGGCCCAGCAACTGCGTACCCAACTGGGACTGGATGCACTGCTGGTGACCCGCTCAGAGGAAGGCATGACCTTGTTCAGCGCCGCAGGCATGTGGCACGAACCGGCTGTGGCGCGTGAGGTTTATGATGTCAGCGGCGCCGGCGACACGGTGATCGCCACCCTGGCGGTGATGCTCGGCAGCGGCGTCGACCTCGCCGGCGCGATGCGCTGCGCCAATCGCGCCGCCGGCATCGTGGTCGGCAAGTTCGGCACTGCAACCTGCACCCTGGCGGAATTGCAGGCAGAATAGCGCTTTGAAAAACCGGGCTAACTCGCATGGTCGTCAGATCACCCCTCGTGCCATGAAAATGCTCAACGACAGAATTGACGCCCCCACCCCCGACCCCCGCCCAGGCGGGGGCCACAAATCGCTCGCGACGCTCGTGGGTTACTGGTGCCCGACTTTGGGGTTAGGGTACGGGGCGCTTCGTCACTGTGTTTCAAAGTAAGGAAAATTAATGTACACCATCGTCACCGGCGCTTGCGGATTTATCGGCGCCAATCTGGTCAAGGGGTTGAATGCGATTGGCATCGATAATGTCATCGCCGTGGACAACCTCAGCAACGCCGACAAATTCAGGAATCTCGTAGACTGCGAGTTGGCTGACTACCTAGACAAACAGGAGTTTCTCGACCTGCTCGCGCAAGGCTATTTCGATGGTGGTGTCGACGCCGTGCTGCATCAAGGAGCTTGTTCCGACACCATGGAAAGTGACGGCCGCTACATGATGGATAACAATTATCGTTATTCGGCGACCCTGCTGGATTTCTGTCTCGACCAGGAAGTGCCTTTTCTTTATGCCTCCTCGGCCTCGGTGTATGGGGGCGGCGAGGTGTTCCGTGAGTCGCGCGAATTCGAGGCGCCGCTCAACGTTTACGGCTACTCGAAATTTCTCTTCGATCAGCGGGTGCGGCGGCGTCTGCCGGATGCGGCTTCTCCGGTCGTCGGCTTCCGCTACTTCAATGTGTATGGTCCGCGCGAGCAACACAAAGGGCGCATGGCCTCGATGGCCTATCATTTCTTCAACCAGTTCCGGAGCGAAGGTCGCGTCAAGCTGTTCGAAGGCTTGGATGGCTATGCCGATGGCGAGCAGCGGCGCGACTTCGTATTCATCGACGATGTGGTCAAGGTCAACCTGCATTTCCTGGAGCATCAGCAATCCGGGATATTCAATCTGGGCACCGGCAGGGCGCAATCCTTCAACGAGGTTGCCGTCGCAACCGTCAATGCCTTCCGCGCCGCTCAAGGAACGGCGGCCTCGTCGTTGGCTGAGTTGCGGGCGCAGGGCATGATCGAATACGTGTACTTTCCGGATGCATTGAAAGGCAAGTACCAGAGTTTTACCCAGGCCGATTTGACCCTCCTGCGGGCGGCCGGCTATCGTGGAGAGTTCGCCACGGTGGAGCAGGGCGTAGCCGAGTATGTCAAGCACTTGTCGCAGCACTAAACTTTAATCGAGGAGATACCATGAAGAAACTGTTGTTTGTGTTGTTCGCCTTTCTTGCCGCCGTCCAGTTCGCGTTTGCCGCCGTCAACATCAACACGGCGACCGAAGCCGAACTCGACCAGCTACCGGGCGTCGGCCCGGCCCAGGCCAAGGCCATCGTCGAGGATCGCAAGAAGAACGGCCCTTTCAAGACCACCGACGATCTCAAACGCGTCAAGGGCATTGGCGACAAGAATTTCGAAAAACTGAAGAGCGAAATCACTGTCGGCGGCGCCAGCGCCGCACCCAAGGCCGACGTTAAGCCCGCCGCTGCGCCCGCCCCCGCCGCCAAACCTGCTGTAGCTCCGGCGCCCGCAGCCAAGCCGGCTGACGCCAAGAAGGACGAAGCCAAGAAAGACGCGAAGAAGTAAGCTTCTTAAAGACGCTGCGATGACCACCAGGGGCTCAAAAATCAAGACTCTCGAAGACTTTGTCGGCAACACGCCCCTGGTGCGTCTAAAGCGCATCCCCGGGCCTCAGAACGAGGCGCGCGGCAATCTTATCCTGGCCAAGCTGGAAGGCAATAATCCGGCCGGCTCGGTCAAGGACCGGCCGGCGCTGGCGATGATTTTGAACGCCGAAGCGCGCGGAGAGATCCGTCCCGGCGACACCTTGATCGAGGCCACCAGCGGCAACACCGGCATCGCCCTGGCGATGGCGTGCGCGATGCGCGGCTATCGCCTGATCCTGCTGATGCCGGAGAACCAGAGCGTCGAGCGGCGCCAGACCATGCGCGCTTTCGGCGCCGAGTTGATCCTGACCTCCCAGGCCGGCGGCATGGAAGCCGCCCGCGATCACGCCGAAAGCCTGCGCGACCAGGGCCGCGGCATCATCCTCGACCAGTTTGCCAATCCCGACAACCCGCTTGCCCACTACCAGGGCACCGGCCCGGAGATCTGGCGCGACACGCAAGGCCGTATCACCCACTTCGTCAGCAGCATGGGCACCACCGGCACCATCATGGGCGTCTCGCGATTCCTCAAGGAGCAGAACCCGGCGGTGCAGATCATCGGCTGCCAGCCCGAGGAAGGCTCGCAGATTCCAGGCATCCGCAAATGGCCGGAAGCCTACCTGCCGAAAATATTCGAGCGTTCCCGCGTCGACCGGACTGAATCAGTCGGCCAGGCCGTCGCCGAGGACATGACGCGGCGCCTGGCGCGCGAAGAGGGCATCTTCGCCGGCATTTCCTCTGGAGGCGCGCTGGCAGTGGCCTTGCGCGTGGCGGCGGAAGTAGACAATGCCGTCATCGTCAGCATCGTCTGCGACCGCGGCGACCGCTATTTGTCCACGGGTATCTTCCCGATATGACCTCCACCCTGGTCTTCGACATCGAGACGATTCCCGATGTCGCGGGATTGCGCAGCTTGCACGAACTCGATGCGGCGCTCTCCGATGCCGAAGTGGCGGAGTTCGCTTTCCAGAAACAGCGCGCCAGGAGTGGCAACGACTTCCTGCCGTTGCACTTGCAGCGCGTCGTGGTGATCTCTTATGTGCTGCGTGACAGCGAGAAATTCCAGGTGCGCTCGCTGGCCGAGCCCGAATCGAACGAGGCGCAGATCATCCAGCGCTTCTTCGACGGCATCGAGAAATTCACGCCGCAACTCGTCTCCTGGAACGGTGGCGGCTTCGACCTGCCGGTGCTGCATTACCGCGGCTTGATCCATGGCGTCGTCGCACCGCGCTACTGGGAGATGGGCGAAGGCGACTATCGCGACAGCCGCGACTTCAAGTGGAACAACTACATCAGCCGTTATCACGCACGCCACCTCGACTTGATGGACCTGCTGGCGCTGTACCAGCCGCGCGCTTCCGCGCCCCTCGATCAGCTCGCCAAGCTGATGGGCCTGCCCGGCAAGCAGGGCATGGCTGGCGATGCGGTGTGGGGGGCATGGCTGGAGGGCCGGATAGACGAGATCCGCGACTACTGCGAAACCGACGTGGTGAATACCTATCTGGTCTACCTGCGCTTCCAGAAGATGCGCGGCGTGCTGACTGCCGGCGAGCACGAGACTGAAATCGCCTTTGTGCGCAGCCAGCTCGCTGCGTTGAACAAGCCGCACTGGCAGGCATTCCTTGCCGACTCCCCCGGCTGAAAGCCGACCCGCCATGACCCACGCGCAGAACAAGGATGGTTTTTCCAGCCTGGGCTTGTCGCCGGCCCTGCTGAGCAATCTCGACAGCCTCGGCTATCACGCGATGACCACCATCCAGGCGGAGAGCCTGCCGGTGATCCTGGAGCGGCGCGATCTGATCGCCCAGGCCAAGACCGGCAGCGGCAAGACGGCGGCTTTCGGCATCGGCATCCTGCACAAGCTCAATCCCAGCCTCCTGGCGATACAGGCACTGGTGCTCTGTCCGACACGCGAACTGGCCGACCAAGTGGCGAAGGAATTGCGCCGCCTGGCCCGCTTCACCGACAACATCAAGGTGTTGACGCTGTGCGGTGGCACACCGATGGGTCCGCAAATAAACTCGCTGGAGCATGGCGTGCACGTTGTCGTCGGCACCCCTGGACGGATACGCGATCACCTGGGGCGCGGCAGCCTCGATCTGACCCGCGTGCAGACACTGGTACTTGATGAAGCCGATCGCATGACCGATATGGGCTTCTACGAAGAGATCAGCGGTATCGTCAACGCCTGCCCAGCCCGCCGCCAAACCCTGCTGTTTTCGGCCACTTACCCGGACGATATTCGCCGGGCGACGGCGCCGTTCCTGATTCAGCCGGTCGAGGTGAAAGTGGAGGCCCAGCACGACGCCAGCCGCATCGAACAACGCTTTTACGCGGTGACGCCGGAAGGGCGCAACGCCGCCGTGGCGAAGTTGCTGAATCACTTCCGGCCGGTATCAACGCTGGCGTTCTGCAATACCAAGATACACTGCCGCGAACTGGCTGCCGAATTGCGCGCCCAAGGTTTTTCGGCGCTGGCGCTATACGGTGATCTTGAACAACGCGAGCGCGACGAAATCCTGGTGCAGTTCGCCGGTCGCTGCTGCTCTGTGCTGGTCGCCACCGATGTGGCGGCGCGCGGCCTGGATATCCAGACCCTGGACGCTGTGATCAATGTGGATGTGTCCAAGGATACCGAAGTGCATATCCACCGCATCGGCCGCACCGGCCGCGGGCATGAGCGCGGTTTGGCCTTGAGCCTGTGCGCGCCGAACGAGAAGAAGTGGGTCAAGTTGATCGAGGCGTATCAGGGCGGGCTGGCCGACTGGTACGACCTGTCCGAGCTTGGGCCCGCTACCGGTGGTCCGTTGCAGGCTCCGATGGTGACGCTGTGCGTCATGGGCGGAAAGAAGGACAAGCTGCGGCCGGGCGATCTCCTGGGCGCGCTGACCGGCGACGTCGGCCTCGCCAAGGAACAGATCGGCAAGATCAGCGTGTTTGAATTCATGACTTATGTGGCGCTGGATCGCCGCATCGCCGAGCGGGCTGTGGCTCGCCTCTCCAGCGGAAATATCAAGGGCCGCAATTTCAAGATGCGCTTCTTAACATCGTAAATGGGAGACGATTCTGATGCGAAATTCAATCTCTATCTTCGTTGTCTGCTTGACGCTACTCGCGGGTTGTGCGTCTGCTCCACCAGCGCCCAGAGTCGCCGAACTCAGGCAGCAGGTAGCCGATACCGAGCGCGCTTTCGCCCGGACCATGGCGATGCGCGATCATGCCGCCTTTACGGACTTCCTTGCCGAGGAGACGGTGTTCTTCTCCGGACCGACTCCATTACATGGCAAACGCCAGGTGAGCGATTGGTGGAAGCGCTTTTATGAAAAAACCGCCGCGCCGTTCTCCTGGGAACCTGAACAGGTGGAAGTGCTGGATTCAGGAAAACTGGCGCTGAGCACCGGACCCGTGCGCAATCCGCAAGGCAAGCTGATCAGCACCTTCACCTCGATCTGGCGTATGGAGGCGCCTGGCGTCTGGCGCATCATTTTCGATAAGGGCAACGAGGTTTGCGATTGCCCGAAGTGAAGCGTATTACTTGTCGATGACCACGCGAGTAGTGAACAGGACGTTGGTGAATTCACGATTCAACGAAGCGCTTTGGTACTTGGCCTGTATCGGGCCATCCGCGTAGCTGATGGTGTTGCCGGCTTTTACCGCGACGCTCGGCGACACGACCCAGAACTTCTTTCCGCCGTCCTGAACTTCCATGTACGTAAATTTCTTGGCGTCGATGAAGGAGAGCACTTTGCCTTTCTTGGTCAGCGGGGCATCGGATTTGCTCATGTCGGCCGGGCCTCCGGCGGCATGGCCGGGCGGTGGCGCCGGGGGACTGGCGCCGGCGCCAAGTGACAAACCGGTGAGTACGAGTAGCGCGGCTAGGGTTTTCATGGTTGATTTCCAGTGCAGGTGAGTTGTGGAGTGACTCAGGATATACAGTGTTAATTCCGATTCGCATTAGAACCGAGACGCGAAGATGACCAACGGAAATCCCTGTGGGACAAGCCGAAGACAGTGCTGTCGCACGGCGAGGCGCAGTCGACAAAGTATCGGTTCTAATTCGATTCGAAATTAGGCCGCGGTGACCGGTATCTTGCCGATCTTCGCCTGCCATTCTTTCGGGCCGGTCTGATGAACCGAGCTGCCTTTCGAGTCGACGGCGACCGTGACCGGCATGTCCTTGACGTCGAATTCGTAGATTGCCTCCATTCCCAGGTCGGCGAAGCCCACCACCCGTGAAGCCTTGATGGCCTTGGAGACCAGATAGGCGGCGCCGCCGACGGCCATCAGGTAGGCCGAACGGTGTTTCTTGATCGCCTCGATGGCGACTGGACCCCGTTGGGCTTTGCCGACCATGGCGATGATGCCGGTCTGCGCCAGCATCATTTCGGTGAACTTGTCCATGCGCGTGGCTGTGGTCGGGCCGGCCGGCCCCATCACTTCATCGCGTACCGGATCGACCGGGCCGACGTAGTAGATGACGCGGTTGGTGAAATCCACGGGAAGTTTCTCTCCCTTGGCCAGCATGTCCTGGATGCGTTTGTGCGCGGCGTCCCGGCCGGTGAGCATCTTGCCATTGAGAAGCAGGGTCTGGCCCGGCGTCCAGGCGGCGACCTGGGCGGGGGTCAGGGTGTCGAGATCGACGCGCGTCGAGGTTTTGGTGTCGGGCTGCCAGGTGACCTTGGGCCAGTCCTCCAGGCTCGGCACTGGCAGCTTGGCGGGGCCGGAGCCGTCCAGCTCGAAATGGATGTGGCGCGTCGCGGCGCAGTTGGGGATCAGGGCGACCGGCAGGTTGGCGGCATGGGTCGGGTAGTCGAGCACCTTGACGTCGAGCACCGTGGTCAGGCCGCCGAGTCCCTGCGCGCCTATGCCCAGCGCATTGACCTTGTCGTAGAGTTCGAGGCGCAGCTCTTCGGTGCGCACCAGCTTCTCGCCGCGCGCGGCTTTGGCTTTGAGCTCGTGAATGTTCACCGGCGCCATGATGGACTCCTTCGCCAGCAGCATGGCCTTTTCCGGCGTGCCGCCGATGCCGACGCCGAGGATCCCCGGGGGGCACCAGCCAGCCCCCATGGTCGGCACAGTCTTAAGTATCCAGTCGACGAGATTGTCGGAAGGATTGAGCATGGCGAACTTGGCCTTGGCTTCCGAGCCGCCGCCTTTGGCGGCGCAGATGACTTCGACATGATTGCCGGGGACGATTTCGTAGTGGACCACGGCCGGCGTGTTGTCCTTGGTGTTGCTGCGTTTGCCGGCGGGATCGGCCAGCACCGATGCGCGTAGGGGATTGTCGGGGTTGCCGTAGGCTCGCCGCACGCCTTCGTTCACCATCTCTTGCACCGAGAGTTTGGCTTCCCATTGCACCTGCATGCCCACTTTGAGGAACACCAGGGCGATGCCCGTGTCCTGGCAGATGGGGCGGTGGCCTTCGGCCGACATGCGGCTGTTGGTGAGTATCTGGGCAATGGCATCCTTGGCGGCGGCTGATTCCTCGCGCTGGTAGGCTTCGCCCAGCGCCTGGATGTAGTCCACGGGATGGTAGAAGCTGATGTACTGGAACGCATCGGCGATACTCTGGATGAAGTCTTCCTGGCGGATGGATGTCATGGCGGTTTCCAATCGAGAAGGGGGTTAACGTGAAATACGGTTACGAAGCGCCCCGCAACCCCCGAGCGTAGCGAGCAATTTGTAGCCCCCGCCCGGGCGGGGGTTGGGGGTGGGGGCATTAATTCGGGTTTTGAGCAATTTCATGGCACGGGGGTGGTCTGACGACGATGCGAGTTAGTGTTTGGGTGTCGCGGACAAGGTGCTGATCATGATCTTGTCGGTGTAGGCCAGGGCCAGCGCCGAAACCAGGAAGGTCAGATGGATTGAGATGCGCCACAATATTACGCGATCTTCCAACTGGGCCGCGTTGATGAAGGTTCTCAGCAGGTCGATGGACGAGATGCCGATCAGCGCCATGGCCAGCTTGACTTTAAGGACACTGGCATTTACGTGCGACAGCCATTCCGGCTGGTCGGGATGGCTTTCCAGGTCGAGGCGGGAGACAAAGGTCTCGTAACCGCCGACGATGACCATAATCAACAGGTTCGCGATCATCACAACGTCTATGAGACCCAGCACGATCAACATGATGTCGGTCTCGCCCAGACTGCCGATCTTGGTCACGAGGTGTATCAGTTCCAGCATGAACTGGTACACATACACGCCCTGTGCCACGATCAGGCCAAGATACAGCGGCGCCTGTAGCCACCTGCTGGCGAAGATCAGGGATTCCATGGACTTGACGAATCGGGGCAGCATGCATGACTCCGGTTTGTGTGTTTGCGGACGTAAACGGTCGCAGGGATGAGCTCCGGCGTTTGTGCCGGCTATTCTAACATTCGTGCTGCACTGCGTCAGATGAGTGCGGCGGCGCCTGCGTAAGACGGGTGTAAGATAGCCGCCGTCTAATGTCGCATGTTTTCATGACGAGAGGAGATGCAAATGTCATCCGCGATCGAATCGGTGATGCAGGAGAATCGTGTTTTCCCGCCTTCCGCCGAGACCATCAAATCCGCCACGATCTCCGGCATGGCCGCGTACGAAGCGCTTTGCAAGGAGGCCGACCAGGATTATCCGGGCTTCTGGGCGCGCCTGGCACGCGAACACGTGAGCTGGAAGCAGGCTTTCACCCAATCGCTGGATGAATCAAACGCGCCTTTCTTCAAGTGGTTTGCCGACGGCAAGCTGAACGTCTCATACAATTGCCTGGACCGGAATGTCTCGGCCGGCCTGGGCGACAAGGTCGCCATCATTTTCGAAGCGGACGACGGCAAAGTCACCAAGGTGACTTACAGGGAGTTGCTGGTCCGAACCACCAAGTTCGCCAATGCCCTCAAGGCCACAGGCATCAAGAAGGGCGATCGCGTCATCGTCTACATGCCGATGTCGGTTGAAGGCATCGTCGCCATGCAGGCTTGCGCGCGCATCGGTGCCATCCACTCGGTGGTGTTCGGCGGCTTTTCCGCCAAGAGCCTGCAAGAGCGCATCATGGACGCCGGCGCGGTTGCGGTGATCACCGCCGACGAACAGTGCAGGGGCGGCAAGAGTCTCCCGCTCAAACCCGCGGTCGATGAAGGCATCGCCCTGGGAGGTTGCGAGAGCATCCACAGCGTGATCGTCTATCAGCGCACCGGCGGCGCCTGCAACATGGTGGCCGGGCGCGACAAATGGTGGCACGAAATTACCGCCAACCAGTCGGACACCTGCGAGCCGGAATGGGTCGAGGCCGAGCATCCCCTGTTCATTCTCTACACCTCGGGTTCGACCGGCAAACCCAAGGGCGTCCAGCATTCGTCGGGTGGTTACCTGCTGCATGCCATCCTCACGATGAAATGGACCTTCGACATCAAGCCATCAGATGTCTTCTGGTGTGCACCGCCGATATCGGTTGGATTACCGGCCACACCTACATCACCTACGGTCCGTTGGCCTGCGGCGCCACCGAGATCGTTTTCGAAGGCGTACCGACCTATCCGGATGCCGGCCGCTTCTGGAAAACCATCCAGGATCACAAGGTCTCCATTTTTTACACCGCGCCGACGGCGATACGCTCGCTGATCAAGGCCGGAGCGGACTTGCCGAAGAAATACAATCTTTCGTCCCTGCGCATCCTCGGCACGGTCGGCGAGCCGATCAACCCGGAAGCCTGGATGTGGTATTTCAACACCGTCGGCGGCGGCCGTTGCCCGATCGTCGACACATTCTGGCAGACCGAAACAGGCGGCCACATGATCACCCCGCTGCCGGGTGCCACACCACTGGTGCCGGGTTCCTGCACGCTGCCGTTCCCCGGCATCCAGGCCGCCATCGTCGATGAGACCGGTCATGACGTGGACTGGGGCAAGGGCGGCTTCCTGGTGGTCAAGAAACCCTGGCCGGCGATGATCCGCACCATCTGGGGCGATCCCGATCGCTTCAAGAAATCCTATTACCCGGCCGATTTCGGCGGCAAGCTCTATCTGGCCGGGGACGGTGCGATACGCGATGCCAAGAGCGGCTATTTCACCATCATGGGCCGCATCGACGATGTGCTGAACGTTTCCGGGCACCGCATGGGCACCATGGAGATCGAGTCCGCGCTGGTTTCCAACCCGATGGTGGCGGAAGCCGCGGTGGTCGGCCGCCCGGACGATCTCACCGGCGAAGCGATCTGCGCCTTCGTCGTTCTCAAGAGCGCCCGCCCGTTTGGCGATGAGGCGCATCGGATCGCCAACGAACTGCGCAACTGGGTCGGCAAGGAAATCGGGCCGATCGCCAAGCCCAAGGACATCCGTTTCGGTGATAATCTTCCGAAAACCCGTTCCGGCAAAATCATGCGCCGCTTGCTGCGCGTGCTGGCCAAGGGTGAAGAGATCAGCCAGGACGTATCGACGCTGGAGAATCCGGCGATCCTGGAACAGCTTAAGACCAACGCCTGACGACAAGATCTTGGAGGAGGAGGGGAGGGCGCCTACGGGCGCCCTTTTTTTCAGCGTTCTTGTTCAACGAGGATTCCGCATGAATACCGTTTCTTCCAAGCATGATTCTTCAGAATTGCCAGACGCCGAATGTGATGCCTTTCAGGCCTTGTCCAGCCGCCGCTCGATGCGCGCCTTTTGTCCCGATAAACCGGTCGAGCGTCGGGTAGTTGAGCAGATACTGGAACTGGCCGCCCGTGCGCCCAGCGGCACAAACACCCAGCCCTGGAAGGTTCGGGTGGTCGCGGGCGCGACGCGGGACAGGTTATGCGCCCGGTTGATGCAAGCCCACGAGACTGAGGAGGCGGATTGCGAGGAGGAGTATCACTACTACCCGGAGCAATGGTTCGAGCCTTATCTGTCGCGACGTAGACAGCTCGGGAAGGCCTTGTATGCGGTCGCGGGCGTGGCCAAGGGAGACCACGCCGCCATGAAACAACAGCTCGGCCGCAACTACCGGTTTTTCGACGCGCCGGTCGGTTTGCTGGTCTGCATCGATCGCCGGCTGGAAGTCGGCAGTTGGCTCGATCTGGGCACGTTCCTCATGGGCATCATGGTGGCAGCCCGTGGCTTCGGCTTGCATACCTGCCCGCAGCAAGCCTTCGCCAGGTTCCATAGGCTGATCCGGGCGGAACTCGACATTCCGCAGCAGGAGTATGTCGTCTGCGGCATGGCGCTTGGCTATGAAGACAGCGCCGCCGAGGTTAACCGTCTCGCCACTATTCGGGAGCCGGTCGATGCTTTCGCTACTTTCTTCTGGGATTGAGCATTCGGAGATTGCCACGCTGCATGCAGCGTGAGAGGCAATCCAAGATGCAAAGAGCCCGGATTCACCGGGCTCTTGGGCGGGTTTCGAGACGACCCTAGACGACGCGATAGATCACTTGAGCTGATCCAGCAACAACCCGAGGATCTTCTTCGCGGTGTCTGACTTGTCGACACCACCCTCACGTGTCATTACCTGTACGGTGCTGACATCGGCATTGCCCTTGACGTAAATGCGGAACTGGGGCAATTGACTGGGGTCCTTCTTGGTATTCCAGAAGGCCAGTTTGGAGAGGAAGCTCTGATCTTCTTTCTTGCTGTTGTCGATCTCCGGATCGACGTAGCGGACAAAATACATGCCCTGCACGCGGTCGCGATCCTCCACCGTAAAGCCGACACGATCCAGCACCAGTCCGACGCGGCGCCAGGACCGGTCGAAGGCTTCCTGCAATTCGAGACTATCGCTGCCGTCGGCGGTCTTGGTCAGCTTGGCGCGCTGGGTTTTCGTGTCGTCCGCAAAGAGCGCCTTGGCTTGCTCCTCGGTGCTTCCGAGTCGCACCATCAGGCGCCCCAGCATTTCAGCCTCAAGTTCCGGGTTCGCTGGAGTCGGCTGCCAGCGGGTCTCGGTCTTGCCTTCGTTGATGTAGAGTTCATTCATGCCGCGATGGCTGATGTAGATTTCCGTGGTGCCCGCTTCCATCCCCTTCTCCAGGCGGGTGCGGAACTTGTCGCGCTCCGGGGTGGAATAGAGGGAATCCAATACTTTGCTAAGCTGGCTACGCAAGAATCCCTGTGGCAGCTTGGCGCGGTTTTCGGCCCAGTCGGTTTCCATGATGCCGGCTTCGGGTAACTCGAGGTTCACGATGAACCCGGTCTCCTGCCAGAACTCCTTGATGGCGGGCCAGAGTTTATCGGGTGCGCCATTTACGACCAGCCAACGCTGACTGCCGGCGCGTTCCAGGCGGGCCTTGTCGAGTTTCGGCAGTACTTCCGACGAGCCGCTGGCGCGTCCCTGGCCGGCGCGTTCGCCGGAATAGGCGGAAAAAGTCGCCGTGCTCTTGGCGCTGATGTCCGGCACCGAGTAACGATCGTCGCGGCTGGGCGTGGTGAGATCGGGCGGGATTTCCAGGGACGGCAACTTGCCGGCCGACTTGTAATCGATCTTTTTCGATTCGAAGAGGGTGCCGCCGCAACCGGCCAGGGCCAGCATGGCCAACATGGCCAATGGCAATGAAGACAGAAGATGCTTACGTATCATGCGTACCTCTGGAATGTGCATCAATGGGGATTAAACAACGATGTCCGCCTCGCTCAAGGCGATGCGCACACGTTCGTGGAACTCCGGGGAAAGCGGAGTCATCGGCAGGCGAATGCCGTCGCTCATCAGTCCCATGCGGGCCAGCGCCCACTTGACCGGTATCGGGTTGGCTTCCAGGAAAAGGTTGCGATGCAGGCCGAGCAGCCGGAAGTTGATTTCCCGCGCGGTTTTGACATCGCCGGCCCGGGCCGCCGCGCACATCGCGTGCATCAATCGCGGCGCGACGTTGGCGGTGACCGAAATCGCGCCTTGGCCGCCCATCAGGATCAGGCCGAGCGCGGTGGCGTCGTCCCCGCTGTACCATGCAAAGCCGGGCGGCAGGCGCTTGATGAGATCGCTGCCGCGCTCGATGTTGCCGGTGGCGTCCTTGATGCCGACGATGCCGGGTATCCCGGCCAGGCGCAGCGTAGTGTCATTGGCCAGATCGGCGACCGTGCGCCCAGGCACGTTGTAGACGATCATCGGCAGGTCGACGGCTTCGGCGATGGCCTTGAAGTGGCGGTAGAGGCCTTCCTGGCCGGGTTTGTTGTAATAGGGGACGACCGACAGGTGCGCCGAGGCACCGACTTTCTTGGCGAAAGCGGCATACTCGATCGCCTCGTCCGTCGAGTTGGATCCGGTTCCGGCGATCACCGGGATGCGGCCGGCGGCTTGCTCGACGGCAGTGCGTATCAAGGTGCAATGCTCGTCGTGGTCCACCGTCGGCGATTCGCCGGTGGTGCCGACCACGACGATGCCGTCCGATCCTTCGGCGATGTGCCAGTCGATAAAGTCGCGCAGCCGCGGGAGGTCTAGGCCGCCGTCTGCCAGCATCGGCGTGGCGATGGCGGGAATTGATCCTGTAATCATGGACTGCTGTCCGAAGCGAAAAGAATGATTTTACCCGAACTACCGATCGGGAACTAATACCCTTGACCAATGGCGGGCACTAGAGATCGGCGAGCACTTTGATGTGGGCGGCGACGCTGCGGGCCAGGGCCGACAATGCGTAGCCGCCTTCCAGCATCGAAACGATGCGACCCTGAGCTGTCTGCGCCGCCAACTCCTTGAGTTGCATCGTCACCCAACTGTAGTCGGATTCCACGAGGCCCAGCGAGGCCATGTCGTCTTCATAATGAGCATCGAAGCCGGCGGAAATATAGATCAGCTCGGGGGCGAATTCGCGCAATCGCGGCATCCAGATGTCGGTGACGACCTGGCGAAAAACGTCTCCGTGCGTTCCCGCCGGCAGCGGAACGTTGAGCATGTTGGACGCAGGATTATCGGTGCCGGAGAACGGATAGAAGGGATGCTGGAAGGTGCTGACCATCAGCACCTTGTCGTTGCCGGAAAAGATGTCCTCGGTGCCGTTGCCATGGTGCACATCGAAATCGACGATGGCGACGCGTTTCAATCCCCACGCCTCGATGGCGTGCATGGCGGCGACGGCGATATTGTTGAAGAAGCAGAAACCCATCGCCTTGGCTTGTTCCGCGTGATGCCCCGGCGGGCGTACGCCGCAGAACGCCGTGCTCACTTCGCCGCGCATGACCAGGTCGGTGGCCAGGATGCCGGCGCCGGCGGAGCGCAGCGCGGCATTCCAGGTGCCGGGACTCATCGCGGTGTCCGGGTCGACATGTACGATGCCGTGCTGAGGGGCGCTTTGCTCGATCATCTCGACATGGCTGCGCCGATGTACGCGCAGCAACTGTTCCATGTCGGCCAGTGGCGCGTCGTGAAACACCAGGTGGAGATCCAGCCCCGCGGAAATCAGCCGATCGTTGATCGCCCCGAGGCGATCGGGGCATTCCGGGTGGTGGGCGCCCATATCATGTTGCCAGCAATCGCGGTGGGTGATGAAGGCGGTCGTCATGCGAATTTGGGACTTCAATGGGTTTACAATTGAATGAGATCATACATTATTCTTCAGTTCACCTCTTTGACATAAACTCCCGGACCATGCGATCCCCCATTTCCCAGCCCCCCCTCGCCGAAGTCATCCGTCAGGCGGGTGGTGTCATCCTCGGCAAGCAACACCAGATACGCTTGTCCCTGGCCTGCCTGTTGGCGCGAGGCCACCTCTTGATCGAGGATCTGCCCGGCGTCGGCAAGACCACCCTGGCGCATGTGCTGGCGCAACTGCTGGGTCTGCAATTCCAGCGTATCCAGTTCACCAGCGACATGCTGCCGGCCGACATCATCGGCGTCTCGGTTTTCGATCGCGCCACCGGCGGTTTCACTTTTCATCCCGGGCCGATATTCGCCCAGTTGATACTCGCCGACGAAGTCAATCGCGCCACCCCAAAAGCCCAGAGCGCCTTGCTGGAGGCCATGGAGGAACGCCAGGTCACCACCGAAGGCGCGACGCGGCCGCTGCCGTCGCCATTTTTCGTCATCGCCACGCAGAATCCCTCGCATCAGATCGGTACTTTTCCCTTGCCGGAATCCCAGCTTGACCGCTTCCTGATGCGTATCGAGCTGGGCTATCCCGATCACGCGGCCGAGCGCGAACTGTTGAGCGGCGCGGACCGGCGCGCCATGATTGCGGATCTGGTCCCTTGCATGGCGGTTGGGGAGATCGCGCTATTGCAGCAGTCCGTGACGCGAGTACACGTTGCCGATGCCTTGATCGACTACACCCAGGCCCTGGTCGCCCATACCCGCCAGTCGCCCGATTACCAGGTCGGCCTCTCGCCACGCGCGGCGCTGGCGCTGCTGGCCGCGGCACGCGCCTGGGCGCTGCTGGACGGTCGCGACCATGCCCTGCCGGAAGACATCCAGGCGGTACTGCCGGCGGTGGCGCCGCACCGCCTGCGTCAGGCGGGCGAGACGCTGCTGCGATTGAATGCCGCCCAGATTGCCGCACGCCTGATCGAGGCCGTGCCCTTGCCTTGAGCCTCACCGCGACCCTACAGGAGCGTTTCTTCCGTTGGGCGCTGCGCGGGCACGCTCCCGAACCTTCTCCGGTCATCCTCACTCAGCGCCGCGTGTATGTGCTACCGACGCGGCAAGGCCTCGCCTATGCGGTCTCCCTGCTGGTGATGCTGGTCGGGGCCATCAATTACAATCTGAGCCTGGGCTACGCGCTGGTGTTCCTGCTCACCGGGCTGGGCCTCACGGCGATCCTCCACACCTTCCGCAATCTCGTTCAACTGCGCATCGCACCGGGGCGTTGCGAACCGGTATTTGCCGGCGAGCTCGCCAGCTTCGGCATCGTGCTGACCAACCGGCGCGATGAAACGCGGCCGGCGATACGCCTGCGCCTGCCGGGGCAAACATCGATCGAGATCGAGGTTCCGGAACAGTCCAGCCTCGAAGCCCGGCTAACGCTGCCCGCGCCGCACCGGGGGTGGTTGGCGCTGCCGCGTATCACCCTGGAGACCAATTACCCGCTCGGCCTCATCCGGGCCTGGAGCTATGCCGCGCCGGATCAGCACTGCCTGGTTTATCCGGCCCCCGCCGAAACGGCGCCCCCAGTGCCGGCAATGCCGGGCGAGGATGGCGGGGCCGCTCGCGTGGCCGCCGGCATGGAGGATTTCGCCGGCTTGCGCCGTCACCAGCCTGCGGATCCTCCGCGCCATGTCGCCTGGAAGGCCGCCGCCCGCCAAAACGCCGGACCCTTGCTGACCAAGTTGTTCACCGGCGCCGCGGCGCATACGCTGTGGTTCGACTGGGACATGCTGCCGACGAGCCAGGACGTCGAGGCACGGCTCTCGGTGCTGACGCGCTGGATTTGCGATGCGCATGGCGCCGGCCTGGCCTGGGGGCTGAGCCTGCCGGGAAGCGAATTGGTGCCTGCCGGGGACGACGACCACTTTCACGCCTGCCTGAAACTGCTGGCGCTGTATGCCCAAGAGTAAAATTACTTCTCCATCGCTGGTGGCCAAGCAGTCGCTATGGTTGTTCGGATCGGCGCTGCTGGTGCTTGCGCCGCTGATGCCTCATCTGCCGCAGTGGTTGGTCGCACTGACCACCCTGACTTTGCTCTGGCGCGGCATCTTGTTGTGGCGCCATTTGCCTTTGCCTTCGCGCTGGCTATTGGTATTTACCGGCATTGCCGGTGCGGCGGGAATCGGACTGCATTTCCACAACCTGTTCGGCCGCGATCCCGGTGTCGCTTTGCTGGTATTGCTGTTTTCCCTGAAGCTTCTTGAAATGCGCACTCGGCGCGACGGCTTTGCGGTGGTGCTGCTGGGCTTCTTCCTGAGCCTGACCCAGTTTTTCTATGCACAGAGCATCGTCAATGCCGCCTTGACGATGGCGGGAGTGACCTTCACCACCGCGGCGCTGGTGGTCCTCAACCACTGGCGGCAAGCCCCGGCACGCACCCTGCGCCTGGCCGGACTGATGTTGCTGCAGGCCATCCCCTTCATGTTGCTGCTGTTTGTCCTGTTTCCGCGCGTTCAAGGCCCGCTGTGGGGCCTGCCGATCGACGCTTATGGCGGGCTCACCGGCTTGTCGGACAGCATGACGCCGGGATCGATCAGCCAGTTGAGCCAGTCGGAGGCGATCGCCTTTCGGGTCAAATTCGCCGGCAAATACGAGAACAAGGCACCGCCGCAGACCACCCTCTATTGGCGTGGCCCGGTATTGAGCCAGTTCGACGGCCGAAGCTGGAGGATAGGACGCGTGTTCGTCAGCAGCCGGTTGCCCTACCAGGCCAGCGGGGAAGCCATCGACTACGTGGTGACGCTGGAGCCGCACTTCAAACCCTGGCTGTTCGCCCTGGAGTTCCCGGTGTCGATTCCCGCCGAAGGTCTCATGGCCAGCGACTATGAAATATTGGCCAAGACCCCGGTGCGAGCGCGGCTGCGCTACGAAATGCGCTCCTATCCGGGGATCGTGACCGGGGCGGACGAGTCGCCCGCCATCCTGCGCGAGGCCTTGCAACTGCCACCGCTCTCCAACCCGCGCGCCCGGGCCCTGGCGGTCCGTTGGCGCGCGGACTTCGGGGTCGATGACGGCGCCATCGTCAGAAGCATGATCGAGTTCTACCGTCGCCAGTCCTTCGTCTACACGCTGTCTCCGCCGTTGCTGGGCGAACATTCGGTCGACGAGTTTCTCTTCGATACTCGGCGCGGTTTTTGCGAACACTACTCGGCCGGATTCGTTTTCATGATGCGTGCCGCGGGCATCCCGGCGCGGGTCGTGACCGGCTACCAGGGAGGAGAAGTCAATCCGGTGGACGGCACGCTGGTCGTCCGCCAGTCCGATGCCCACGCCTGGGCCGAGGTCTGGCTGAAAGGGCGCGGCTGGATGCGGGTCGACCCGACCGCGGTCATCGCCCCGACGCGCATTGAGCTCAATCTCGCCCAGGCGCTGCCGGCGGGCGAGGCGCGCCCGTTGATGGCGCTTCCCGGCTTCGTCTGGCTGCTACAGATGCGTTATCGCTGGGATGCCCTGGCGAATGTCTGGAACCAGTGGGTGCTCGGCTACAATCCGCAACGCCAGCGCGATCTGCTCGCCAGCCTGGGTATGCGCTCTCCCGACTGGCAGCAGATGACCGTGGTCCTGACGGTGATTTCAGGCGCCCTGCTGCTGGGATTTACCGCCTGGGCGCTGTATCAACGACAGCGACTGGTCCCGGCCCAGGCCGCCTGGAACCGCCTTTCGAGGATGCTCGCCCGCCATGGCTTGGCGCGAAAACCCTGGGAAGGCCCGTTCGATTACGCCGGACGGATTGCCGCGACGCTGCCACCTGAAAAAGCGGCGCTGGCCATCGAGGCCGCCAGGATTGCTGAGATCTATGCGGACTTGCGGTATGGGGAAAACACTCCGGCACTCGCCGCCGAGCTCTTGCAGGAAATGAAAATGCGGATTTCACGTATCAGGCGACTCGAACCACTACTGCCCGCGGGTGTTTCCAGGGTATGAAGACGTGGTGGCCTGTCGTTCCCTTCCTGCTCGCCTCCGGCGCGGCAAGCGTCGCATGCGCGGCCTTGCCGGTCGGAAGCTACGCCACGCGTCCCGAGGTGCGGGCTTTCGTCGCCGAGATGCACGAGAAACATGGTTTCCCGACCAAGAGCCTGTTACATGCCTTTTCCCGCATCAGGCCGATCCCGGCGGTGATTCAAGCCATCCTTCCCCCGCGCGATCCAGGGGTGCGATCCTGGCAGGCTTACCGGGCCCGCTTCGTCGAGCCTAAACGCATTGCGCTGGGCCTGAAATTCTGGCGTCAACACCGCGCCGCTTTGGCGGCCGCTCGCGAACAGACCGGTGTGCCGGAAGAAATTGTCCTGGCGATCATCGGGATAGAAACCATATTCGGCCACCACACCGGCAACTTCGGAACTCTTGGAGCACTGGCGACGCTGGCTTTCGACTACCCGCAGGCGAATTCGCTCATAGCTGCTCCCAACGCGTTATCCCGCGCCGCGCTGTTTCGGGGCGAGTTGGAGCAGCTATTACTGTTGGCGCGCGAGATGCATCGCGATCCGCTTTCCTACAAAGGCTCGTATGCCGGCGCCTTGGGCTTGCCGCAATTCCTGCCGAGCAGCGTGCGGCGCTATGCAGTCGATGGCGACCGGGACGGCCGAATCGACCTGGCGGCCAGCCCCGAAGATGCCATCGCCAGCGTGGCGAATTTTCTCAAGGAGCATGGTTGGGAAAAGGACGGACCGGTGGCTGTTGCCGCCAGCACGGATGGGGAAAAGTTTGCGACGCTGATCGATGAGGGCATCCTGCCGCGCCGCACCCCCGGCGAGATGGCCAGCTATGGTGTGATCAGCGGCGATGCTCCCGATCTGCCGGCCGCGTTGATCGACTTGGTCACGCCGCAACGGCCGGTCGAGTATCGCCTCGGCTATCGCAATTTCTACGTACTGGCGCGCTACAACCGCAGCAGTTTCTATGCGATGGCAGTGCTCGATCTGGCCCGCGAACTTCGTGCCGGGCAGTCACCGCTTCAATGACTTGTATTGAAAAAGGTCTGAGTTCCGGACTTTCTTGAACATCCTCACCTAAAAAAATCCGTCCATTCTGATGCCGTCGCGCGAGAGTTTCTTCCTCAGCTTGCTCAATGCTTCGATCTGTATCTGCCGCACCCGTTCACGCGTCAGGTCGAGATCCAGGGCGAGTTGTTCGAGGGTGAAGACTTCGCATCCGTTCAGCCCATAGCGCCGCTCCAGCACATAGCGTTGCTTCTCGGAAAGCTGAACCACCCACTCGCGGACGCGTTTTCCGGTTTCGGTATGCTGGAGATGGTTTTCCGGGCTGTAGCCTGGATCGGCGGCGATGGCGTCTGAAATCGACAATTCGGGATCGATGTCCAGCGGCGCATCGAGGGAGGAGGTGCCGTCGTTGAACGACAGTATCCGCAGAATTTCTTCCACCGGCTTGTCGAGCAGGCGCGCCACCTCTTCGGCGCAACTCAGCGGGCTGTGGGGGCCATTGTCTTCCAGGTGACGCAGGGCGCGCAGGACCAGATTCAATTCCTTGACCATATGCACCGGAAGGCGGATGGTCCGCGATTGGTTCATGATGGCGCGTTCGATATTCTGGCGTATCCACCACGTCGCATATGTGGAGAACCGGAAGCCGCGTTCGGGATCGAATTTCTCCAGGGCATGGATCAAGCCCAGATTGCCTTCCTCGATCAGGTCGGAGATCTGGATGCCGCGATTCAGATAATGCTTGGCGATGCTGACGACCAGACGCAGGTTGGAGACTATCATTTTCTGCCGCGCCTCGAAATCTCCGGCGCGAACTCGTCTCGACAGAGCCAGTTCCTCGGCTGCCGAGAGCAGGGGGTTGACGCCAATGTCATTCAGATAAATCTGGGTGACATCATTGAGGAATCCGCTCTTCGGGATATCGACGCTTTCTGCCGCATCGGCGGTATCGGGGGTTTCTTCCGGCTCTGGAGTTTCAACCGGATCAAGCATGTCTTCAACCGCCTCAAGAAACCCGGATTCACCCCGCAGGTGGATATTGGGATGGTCGGACTGCTCGCCGCCAAAGCCGAAGGCGGCTGCCGGGTTGCTTGACGCGACGCGGGTCGTGGACTGGTTGTGAGTGGATTTCAAGATTGAGCCCCCTGATGCAGTCCAATATCGGGCGAATGCCGCCGTCATTAAGCGCTTTTTGTCGCCTGGACAGGAATATCTTTATTCGATATGAGTATATCTATTCTGGGTGGGGGGCAGATATACCGCGAAACACTTAAATTCGTTACCGTAAAACCGGTATTCAGAACTGCCGCCGGATGGTCTCGGCGTGCTCAAAAAGATATCGGGACTATGCGCGGCTCAGCGGGCCGGCAGGAATTTGAGAGGATCAACCGGTTTGCCCTGATAGCGTATCTCGAAGTGCAGCTTCGCTTGATCGCTATCGCTGCTGCCGATTTCAGCGATCTTCTGGCCTTTGGCTACCTGTTGCTCTTCCTTGACCAGGATGCGACTGTTGTGGGCGTATACCGAGAGATAGGCGGCGTTATGCTTGACGATGACGAAATTGCCGTAGCCGCGCAGGGCGCTGCTGACCAGGATCACTTTGCCTGACGCGGCGGCCAGTACCGGTTCGCCCGTGGCGCCGGCAATGTCGAGCCCCTTGTTGCTGCCTTCGACAAAATTCGCGATCAGCTTTCCATTGGCCGGCCAGGCCCATTCGGGGGCGTCGTCACCGACGGGCGGCAGGGCCGGTTTGTCGATGGGTTTCTCCAGCGGTGCCGCCTTCACCTCAGGTTTTGACTCAGCCGCGGGCGTTGATTCAGGCTTTTGCAGACGTGCCAGATTCTCTTCGGAATAGGGCAGTTTGCCGCCCCGAGGTTCACGTTTGAGGGTTTCCGTGTTGGGAGTGGCGCTTGCACCGGGTTGACGGGTTTCGATAGGCGCCGGCAAGGCGATGGGCTTGCTGACCGCCACAGGTGCGGCGTCGTCGGATCCGGCCGGCTTGACGCGCAACTGCTGGCCGACTTTTATTTTGTTCGGATCCTCGAGATTGTTCCAGGCGGCGAGATCCCGATAGGACTGGCCGTTTTCGAGGGCGATGCTGTAAAGCGTGTCGCCTTTCTTGACGGTGTATAAATCGGCTCCCCCATTCGGGATCAACACCGCTTTGGGCTCGGTGGAAGTGGCGGCAGGCGCGACGGGCGCGACAGGCACCGCAACGGGTGGGCTGCGCTCGATCACCGGCGCGGGTGCCTGGCTGGCGCAGCCGCTGAGCAGGGACACCGCCGCCAGCAACATGGTAGTGGCGGCGACCGCTATGTTTCTTGAAAAGAATCCAATGATCATTCGACCCCCATTACCAATGGCACGAAGCGTACCGCGTCGTAACGTTTCTCTGAGTATCCCTGGCCTTCGGCATTGCGTGAGAACAGGCTGAGGAATTGCTCGCCGCCGCGCGCGCCGCCTAGTGGCAGGATCAGGCGCCCGCCCGGCGCCAACTGGTCGATCAATGCCTGGGGCACGCGCGTCGCCGCCGCCGCGACGATAATGGTATCAAAAGGCGCCGCTTCCGGCAGCCCCAGATTGCCATCGGCATGTTTCAGGCGGACCTGGGTCAGGCGCAGTTGCGTCAGGTTCTTGCGGGCTCTCGCCAGCAGCGGTTCGATGCGTTCGACGGCATACAACTCGCGTGTCAGCATCGCCAGCACTGCGGCCTGGTAGCCGCAGCCGGCGCCGATTTCAAGCGTCCTGCCGAGCGCACGCCCGGCGTGTTCCGCCGCGTCTTCCAACAGCAGTTCGATCATGCGAGCCACTACATAGGGCTGCGAGATGGTCTGCTGGAAGCCAAGCGGCAGGGCGGTATCTTCGTAGGCGCGGGAAGCCAGCGCCTCTTCAACGAAGATGTGGCGCGGCACCGAGCCCATTGCCGCCAGCACCCGTTCGTCGCGGATGCCCTGCTCGCGCAGGCGCTCGATCATGCGCTCGCGCGTCCGCAGGGAAGTCATGCCGATACCGCGCAGCATCGAGGCGCTCATGTTTCGAACCAGCCTTGCACCGAGGCGATACGCGCGGTGTGGGTCAGGTCGATCTGCAAAGGGGTGAGCGCCGCATAATCCCGCGCCACGGCATGAAAATCCGTGCCTTCGCCGGCGTCCTGCGCGGCGCCGGCGGCGCCCACCCAATAGACCGTCTCGTTGCGCGGCGTCAATTGCTTGACGACGGACTCCGCCTTGTGGCGTTTGCCCAGGCGGGTCACCCGCAGACCCTTGAGCTGCTCGTAAGGGATGTCCGGCACGTTCAGGTTGAGCAGCAACGGTTCGGGGCCGAAGTTGGCCGAGTCGCCCCGCTGGAAGCGTTCGACGATCTGCCGGGCCACCCGCGCCGCCGTCTCGAAATGGGCACCAATGCGGCCGCGGCTGGCCAAGGATACCGCCAGGGCCGGTACACCAAGCAGATGGCCTTCGGTGGCGGCCGCGACGGTGCCCGAGTAGATGGTGTCGTCGCCCATGTTGGCACCCAGGTTGATGCCCGAAACCACCATGTCGGGCAGGTGGTCGAGCATGCCGGTCACCGCCAGATGCACGCAGTCGGAAGGTGTGCCATTGACATAGTAAAAGCCGTTGGCGGCGCGACGCAGCGACAAGGGACGATCGAGGGTCAGGGAATTGCTGGCGCCGCTGCGTTCGCGTTCAGGAGCGACCACGGTGATTTCGGCGATCTCGGCCAAAGCGCGGGCCAGTGCCTCGATTCCCGGGGCGAAGTATCCGTCGTCGTTGCTTAGCAGGATGCGCATGACGTCAGGATACGGTCGATGAATGCCATGGAGTACTACGGAGTGAACATCTCGGCCGCCAGTTTACAACAGAGCAGCGCAAAAGTCGCAGGCAGTTTGAGCCGAAGTCCGGCCATTTCGCGTTTATCATTCCAATCATGCTGGCGCGTTTGCTGAGACTGCTACTGTTGTTCGAACTGTTCGCCTATCTGGCGTGGGGCATCATCTTGGTCAAATTCTTCGCTTGGCGACCGGGCGGGGCGTTCTTGTTGATGTCATTCCTGGCGCTGGCATGGCGGACCGGGTTGATTTTGGTGACCTATTTCTTCGCCTTCGTCCACCAGACCAAAGTGCCGGACCAGTATCGAATCGGCGTCAAGCGAGGCTTGCTCGAATGCTTGCGTGAAGTGACCGCCTATGCTGCGCTTGCTGTCATCCACCCGTTCGAGCGGATGATGCTGAAACGGGACGCACCCTCCAGGCCGTCCGCGGATCAAGTTCCGCTGCTGCTGGTTCACGGTTATTGCAGCAACCGGGGTTTCTGGTGGTGGCTCAAGCCGCGCCTCGAAGTGCATGGCCGCAGTGTCGGAACCCTCAGCCTGGAGCCGGTATTCGGCAGCATCGACGGCTATGCCGAGCAGGTCGCGCGGCGCGTCGAAGCATTGTGCCGCGAGACCGGCGCGGATCGGGTGATGCTGGTCGGCCATAGCATGGGAGGTCTGGTGAGCCGCGCCTATTTGCGCCGCTATGGGGAGGTCCGGGTGGCCCGGCTGGTGACCCTGGCCACGCCGCATCGCGGCAGCGTCCTGGCCCGATTCGGCATGGGCCGCAATGCGCGGGAGATGGAACCCGGCAACGCTTGGTTGAGGGCGTTGGAATTGGCACCGCTTCAAGTGCCCTGCGTTGCCTATTACGCGACACACGACAACTATGTCATGCCACAGGCCGGTGCCATGTTGATGGGCGCCGAGAATCGTCCTCTAGCGGGCGTCGGTCATCTGGCGATGTCGATCTCGCCGATGGTCCTCGAAGCGCTGCTTGAGGCGACATCGGCTTAAGCCCGCTTCTGCTATCATGGCCATGTCCCGGTATACCTGTTGAACCTGTTGAATCTGCCGATCCGCTCTACTCCAATGTTGCGGCGGGCGCCCTGGGTGACCGCCATCGATCTCGAATCCGTCTTCGCCGCTGATGGCCCGCTGGCTTGCGCCATTCCGGGTTATCGCCTGCGCCCGCAGCAGATCGAAATGGCCGGGCGCATCGCCAACGCCATCCGGAACAACCAGGTCCAGGTCGCCGAAGCGGGAACCGGCACGGGAAAGACTTTCGCCTACCTGGTGCCTGCGCTGCTCTCGGGCGGCAAGGTGATCATTTCCACAGGCACCAAGACGCTCCAGGACCAGTTGTTCCAGCGCGATTTGCCGGCAGTGCGCGAGGCGCTCAAAGTCTCGGCCAGCATCGCGTTGCTCAAGGGCCGCGCCAATTACGTCTGCCATTACCACCTTGAACGGGCGGTCGCCGATGGGCGTTTCCAGTCGCGCGAGGAGGCCGGCCATATCCGCACCATCGCACGCTTCGCCAAGACCAGCAAGAGCGGCGACAAGGGCCAGTTAGGTGCGGTGCCCGAGGATTCCGGCGCCTGGGCAGCGGCAACCTCGACGCGTGAGAATTGTCTCGGCCAGGAATGCCCGCAACACAAGGATTGCTTTGTTCTGGCTGCGCGACGTGAAGCGTTGGCGGCCGACATCGTGGTGGTGAATCACCACCTGTTCTTCGCCGACGTGATGCTGCGCGACGACGGGCTGGGCGAGTTGTTGCCGGCGTGCAACACGGTGATTTTCGACGAGGCGCACCAGCTTCCGGAAATCGCCGGACTGTTTTTCGGTGAAAGCCTCGGTACCGGCCAAGTCGTCGATCTTATGCATGACACGCGTCTTGAAGCAGTTGCCGCCGCCAAGGATTATCCGCCCTTGCAGGACGCCACGCGCGCCGTTGAGAAGGCGGCGCGCGATGTGCGGCTTGCCGTCACGGTCGAAAATGCCCGTCTCGCTGCCACGCAACTGGCGCACAACGACGCCTTTCAGCGGGCCTTGCAAGTCCTCGCGGACGAGTTGTCCGGCTTCGAAAAACATCTTGAAAGCCAGGCCGGGCGTTCGGAAGGACTGGGTAACTGCCTGCAACGTGCACAGGAGATTTCGGCGCGCCTGAAGCGCTGGCGGACACTGGAAGACGCGACGCAAGTCCGCTGGCTGGAGGTGTTCAGCCAGGCGCTGGCGCTGAACCTGACGCCACTGGATGTCGCCGAGATCTTCAGGAAACAGTTGCAAGGCCATCCGCGCGGTTGGGTGTTTACCTCGGCGACGCTGGCCGTCGGCAGCGATTTTTCACACTATTGTGGCGAGATGGGGCTGACCGACGCCGGGACCGATTGCGGTTTCTGGGGTAGCCCCTTCGACTATGCCGCCAACGCCTTGCTGTATGTGCCCAAGGGCATGCCTGATCCGAACAGCGTCGATTACCCCGACGCGGTGACGGAAGCGGCCTATCCGGCCATCGTCGCGGCCGGCGGCCGGGCATTTGTCCTATGCACGTCGCTGCGCGCCATGCGGCGCATTCATGCCCTGCTTCTGGAACGCTTCGCGCGCGACGGCTTGGTGTTTCCGCTGTTGCTGCAAGGCGAGGGGGCAAAGGCCGAATTGCTGGCGCGCTTTCGCAGCCTCGGCAACGCCGTGCTGGTGGCCAGCCAGAGCTTCTGGGAAGGCGTCGATGTGCGCGGCGAGGCGTTGTCGCTGGTGGTGATCGACAAGCTGCCGTTTTCGCCGCCCGACGATCCGGTGCTGGCCGCGCGCATCGAGCAGTTGCGCAAGGCCGGCAAGAACCCTTTCATGGACTACCAGTTGCCGCGCACCGTGATCAGCATGAAGCAGGGCGCCGGGCGGCTGATCCGCGACGAGACGGATCGCGGCGTGCTGATGGTGTGCGATCCACGCCTGGTGAACAAACCCTACGGCCGGCGCGTCTGGCAATCCTTGCCGCCGATGCGGCGCAGCCGGGAAATCGCCGATGTCGTGGCGTTCTTTGACGAGACTGCGCCAGGAGCGGGTAAACTGCCGGAATGAATACGCATACCGATTCGCCCTCCCGCTATCACGACTGCGTCGAACTGGCCGCGCGCTTGAACGCCGATTGCCAGTGCATCTCCCTCGACAGGGATTCGCTGCGCGCGGAACTGGAGAAGACCAGCCCGGGTTTCTACGCCGAAGTGATCGAGGGCCGGCCGCATTTGTTCGCCGATTCGCTGGTGTTCGTCAGCGGCGCCCATGTTCGGGCGATGGCAGCCACCATCGCGGCGATAGAGCGCGTGGTCGCCCTGCCGGCCTATCGGGCGCAAGTGCTGGCACATGCGCCGGAGATTGCCCGGCATGAGAGCACAGCCCGCGGAGTGTTCCTGGGCTACGATTTCCATCTGGGAGAGGCCGGACCGCAACTCATCGAGATCAACACCAATGCCGGAGGCGGCATGCTCAATGCGGTGCTGGAGCGCGCCCAGCAACACTGCTGCGAGGCGAAGGCGGTGTTCCTGCCCGGTCAGTTGGGTGGGGACACGCCTGAGCATCTCTTCCTCGACATGTTCCGCTCTGAATGGAATGTAGCGAACAGCGGAACCGGCCTGCCCTTGCGCACCGTCGCCATCGTTGACGACGATCCCGCCACGCAATACCTGCATCCGGAATTCGTACTGTTCCAGCGTCTCTTCGAACAACACGGCATCCAAGCCTTGATTTGCGATCCGGCCGAGCTGACGCTCCGTGATGGCCGGTTGTGGCACGGGGATACGCAGGTCGACCTGGTGTATAACCGGCTCACTGATTTCGCCCTGGAGACGCCTGCGCATGCGGTGTTGCGCGAGGCGTATCTCACCGATGCTGCAGTGCTGACGCCACACCCCCAGGCGCATGCCTTGTACGCCGATAAGCGCAACCTGGCGCTGCTGTGCGACGACGAGCGCCTCGCAGCCTGGGGTGTGGATGCCGAAACCAGAAGAGTTCTGGCGAACGGGATACCGAGTACGGAATGCGTCGACGCTAGCCGCGCCGAGGATTACTGGGCCCGCCGCAAGCAACTGTTCTTCAAGCCGGCGGCCGGTTACGGCAGCAAGGCTGCGTATCGCGGCGACAAGCTGACACGAAGGGTGTTCGATGAAATTCTCTCCGGCGCGAACGCCCACGAATACGTCGCTCAGGCACTGGTGCCGCCGTCGGCGCGGCGCCTTGAAGTGGGGGGGGTCAATGTGGAACTGAAGCTGGACCTGCGCAACTATGTTTATGCTGGCCGTGTCCAACTGATCGCGGCGCGGCTGTATCAGGGCCAGACCACCAACTTTCGCACCCCCGGCGGCGGATTTGCGCCAGTGCTGGCGGTACCCTGCAAGGAAGACACATGAGGATTTTTAGTTCCGGCCGCTCGCTTAACCTCCCTGGCGCGAGCTTAGCCTGCTCTGAAAACTTCCATCGCGAGTCTTCGCGATGAAAGTTTTTGGTTTCGCAGGTTATTCCGGCGCGGGCAAGACGACGCTGATCGAGCAACTGATTCCGCGCTTCGTCATGGAAGGCTTGCGCGTTTCCTTGATCAAGCATGCCCACCACGACTTCGACCTCGACCGTCCAGGCAAGGATTCGTATCGTCATCGCGAGGCGGGGGCGACCGAAGTGTTCCTGGTTTCCAGGCAACGCTGGGTCTTGATGCATGAGTTGCGCGGCCAGCCCGAGCCGTCGCTGGACGAGCAACTGGCGCATATGTCGCCCTGCGACCTGGTGCTGGTGGAAGGCTTCAAGAATACCGCCATTCCCAAGATGGAGGTGCATCGCCAGGCCAACGGCAAACCGCTGATCTATCCCGAAAACGTCCATATCGTGGCGCTGGCCAGCGATTGTCGCCAGGAGTCGCCGCTGCCCTGGCTAGCCCTCGATGACGTCGACGGTATTGCCGCTTTCATCCTTCACCACCAGGGCCTGATATGAGTCTGCTCATCTACGAAGAAGCGCTGCTGCAACTGCTGGCCGGCGCGCGGCCTTTGACCGAGATCGAATCGATGACGACGTTTGCCGCGGCTGGCCGGGTGCTGGCTGCGCCCATGGTCTCGTCCATCGACGTGCCACCGCTCGACAATTCCTCCATGGACGGCTACGCCCTGCGCAGCGCCGACGTCCCTGCGCCGGGAATCGGCCTGGCGGTCGCCCAGCGCATTTCCGCCGGTAGTGTCGGCCACAGCCTGGCGCCGGGGACAGCAGCGCGCATTTTCACCGGCGCGCCGATCCCCGCCGGCGCCGATGCAATTGTCATGCAAGAGATGTGCGCCCATGCCGGCGACAACCGGGTGATCATCAATCATGTACCCAAGCCCGGCGACTGGCTACGACGCGCCGGACAGGATATCCGCTCCGGCACGGAGATTATCGGCGCCGGCACACGCCTGTCGCCGGCACAACTCGGACTTGCGGCATCGGTCGGCTTTGCGACGCTGCCGGTGTATCGCCGCCTGCGCGTGGCCTTGTTCTCCACCGGCAACGAACTGGTGATGCCGGGTGAGATCGCTCCCGAAGCCTTGCCGCCGGGAGCCATCTACAACTCCAATCGTTACCTGTTGCGCGGATTGTTGCAGCAACTGGGTTGTGACGTCGGCGATCTTGGCATCGTGCCGGACAACTTGGCTGCGACGCGCGCCGCGCTTCGCGAAGCGGCGGCCGATCACGACCTGATCCTGACCAGCGGCGGGGTTTCGGTCGGCGAAGAGGACCATGTCAAGCCTGCCGTAGAGCAGGAGGGTGCGCTGGCGCTGTGGAAGATCGCCATCAAGCCGGGCAAGCCCCTGGCATTTGGGCACGTCACCAGCGCGGGGACGCAACGCGGCCAGTGCGCCTTCATCGGCCTGCCGGGCAATCCGGTGTCGAGTTTCGTCACATTCGTCATGCTGGTACGCCCTTTCATCCTCAAGACTCAAGGCGCGCTCCAGCTGACGCCCTTGGCCTTGTCCTTGCGTGCCGATTTCGACTTGGCCCGGACGGATGCCCGGCGCGAATTCCTGCGGGCGCGTCGCAATCAGGCGGGCGGGCTCGACCTGTTTCCGAAGCAGGATTCCGGCGTGTTGACCTCGGTCGCCTGGGCCGACGGGCTGATCGATAACCCGCCTGGGCAGGCGATCAAGAGCGGCGATGCGGTAAGCTTTCTGCCATTCTCCGAGTTGCTATACTAACTCGCATCGTCGCCAAGCCCACCCCTGTGCCATGAAATCGTTCAAAGCAATAAACACCCGCCCCTCCCGTCCTCCCCTCGCGGGGAGGCGACTGACTTGCTCGCTACGCTCGTCGAGTGACTCGGCGATCAATTTCGCTATTTCACGTTAAATTCATGACGATCAAACTGCTTTATTTTGCCAGTCTGCGCGAGACGCTGGGCATCAGCGGCGAGGAAGTAACCCTCCCCGATGACGTGTCCAATATCGCCGGATTGCGGATCTTTCTCGCCGCGCGTGGCGATGCTTGGCAAGTCCTGATTCGATCGCAAAACCTGCGGGCGGCGGTCAATCAAAAAATCGCCGGCTCGGAGGCGGGAATCTCCGATGGCGACGAAGTGGCGTTTTTCCCGCCGGTCACGGGTGGCTGAATGTCCGTCAGCGTCCAGAGCGAAACCTTCGATGTCGGCCACGAAATTGCCTTGCTGACCAGGGACAACCATGGCGTCGGTGCCGTCGCCAGCTTCGTCGGCCTGGTGCGGGATCTACACGGAGGACGTGCCGATGATAACCGGGTCGGCGCGATGACCCTGGAACACTATCCTGGCATGACCGAACACGCCTTGGAGGAAATCGTTGCGGAAGCCCGGCGCCGCTGGGAGTTGCTGGCAGTCCGGGTGATCCACCGCTTCGGCCGCTTGCTGCCGGGCGAAGCCATCGTGCTGGTGATCGTCGCCGGCGCCCATCGCGGCGAGACCTTCGCCGCCTGCGAGTTCATCATGGATTATCTCAAGACCCGCGCTCCCTTCTGGAAGAAGGAAGAAGGTACGGACGGCGCGGAAAGTGCGCGCTGGGTCGATGCGCGGTTAAGCGACGAGACGGCGGCGCAGCGCTGGAAAAAACAATAGCTCCCTCGAAAGGGAGATAAAGGCCTTGGCGCAGGAGGTTCAGGCTGTGCTACTTACAGGCGGCACACTACTTTTTCTTCCTGGCAGGCTTCGCAATGTCGAAACCGGCGGCTGAAGCCTTGGCGATCTGCTCGAAAGCGTTATTGGCGGTCGCCATGGCCTTCTGCATGGTCTCCAGGACATTGTTGTTCTGGCCGGGCAGGGTGCTGAAGAACGACTGGAAGGTTTCCATCATGTCCTTGCTGCCACTGGCGAGTTGTTCGGTCATCATGTGGCTGAATTCGGTGCGCGAGGCGTTGCCGATTTCGGCAATCTGACGCGCCGTTTCCATCATCATCTCGGCGGTGGCCTTGGTGTACTGGGTGCGCAAGGCGACCGCATCCTGCGGATCCTTGATCGAGCTCAATGCCTTGGCGCTCTCGGTGCTCTCCTTGAATAACTTCTTGGCGGCCTCCACTTGCAGGGCAATGATGCGCTGCGAGTTTTCTATCGACATTTGCGCCAGTTTCATGGCGGCTTCCATGTTCTTGCGGTGAAGCTCGCTGAACTGCTCAGTTTTCATGGTCATGACTTTCTCCTGGGTGGGGTGCCGAATGGTTGCATGAAACCGCCCGTGGTCACCATGACGTGGATCAAATAAGGCGACTTCGTTGCTTCAAAGCATAGCAATTCAACAGAAAACTGCAAGCTTCAACAAATTAAGCCAGTTAAGTTGAGGTTATTCTCTTCAGGATACGCTTGAAATGCCGGCTATGGTCCCCATTTCCTGGGTAGAGATCATTTCCCGGGCTATCGCCATGCGCTACGATAAATTGACCACCAAATTCCAGCAGGCGCTAGCCGACGCCCAGAGCATCGCCGTCGGCAGCGACCAGCAGTTCATCGAACCGTTGCATCTGCTGCTGGCACTGCTGCAACAGGAGGACGGCGGCACGCTGTCGCTGCTTGCCCGCGCCGGTGGGAATGCCGCACCGCTGAAGGCAGCGCTGGAAAAGGCCATCGCCCGCTTGCCCAAGGTCGAGGGCCACGGCGGCGAGGTGAGTGTCGGCCGCGATCTGTCCAATCTGTTGAACGTAACCGACAAGGAGGCGCAAAAGGCCGGCGACCAGTTCATCGCCTCGGAGATGTTCCTGCTGGCGCTGATCCAGGACAAGGGCGAAGCCGGGCGTCTGCTGAAAGAACACGGCGTTCAGCGCCAGGCGCTGGAAGAAGCCGTCAAGGCGGTGCGCGGCGGCCAGAATGTGGGCAGCCAGGAGGCCGAAGGCAGCCGCGAGTCGCTGAAGAAGTATTGCCTGGACCTCACCGAACGCGCCCGCCAGGGCAAACTCGATCCGGTGATCGGTCGCGACGACGAGATCCGCCGCGCCATTCAGATTCTGCAGCGCCGCACCAAGAACAATCCCGTGCTGATCGGCGAACCCGGCGTCGGCAAGACCGCCATCGTCGAAGGCCTGGCGCAGCGCATCATCAACGACGAGGTGCCGGAAACGCTCAAAGGCAAACGCGTCCTGAGCCTGGACATGGCGGCGCTGCTGGCAGGCGCCAAGTACCGCGGCGAGTTCGAGGAGCGCCTCAAATCAGTGCTGAAGGAGATTGCTCTGGATGAGGGGCGCATCATCGTCTTCATCGACGAGTTGCATACCATGGTCGGGGCGGGCAAGGCCGAGGGCGCCATCGATGCCGGCAATATGTTGAAGCCTGCGCTGGCGCGTGGTGAGTTGCATTGCATCGGCGCCACCACGCTGGATGAATACCGCAAATACATCGAGAAGGACGCCGCCCTGGAACGGCGCTTCCAGAAAGTGCTGGTGGACGAACCGAGCGTCGAGTCGACCATCGCCATCCTGCGCGGATTGCAGGAGAAATACGAGATCCACCATGGCGTGGACATCACCGACCCGGCGATCGTCGCCGCGGCCGAGCTTTCGCACCGCTATATCACCGACCGTTTCCTGCCGGACAAAGCCATCGACCTGATCGACGAGGCGGCGGCGCGCATCCGCATGGAGATCGACTCCAAGCCGGAAGTGATGGACAAGCTGGACCGTCGCCTGATCCAGCTCAAGATCGAGCGCGAGGCGGTGAAGAAGGAGAAAGACGATGCTTCGAAAAAGCGCCTCGGACTGATCGAGGACGAGATCAGCAAGCTCGACAAAGAGTATTCCGACCTGGAGGAAATCTGGAAAGCCGAGAAGGCCCAGGTGCAAGGCTCCGCCCACATCAAGGAGGAGATCGACCGGGTGCGCGCGCAGATGGCCGATTTCCAGCGCAAGGGCCAGCTCGACAAGGTGGCCGAACTGCAATATGGCCGGTTGCCCCAGCTCGAAGCGCAATTGAAGGCGGCGGAGAAATCCAATGAAGGCAATCAGCCGAACCGGCTCCTGCGCAACCAGGTCGGCGCCGGCAAGGCCGAAGGCGCCATCGATGCCGGCAACATGCTGAAGCCGGCATTGGCGCGCGGCGAACTGCACCTGCACGCCCGGGTGGTCGGACAAGACGAGGCGGTGAGGATGGTTTCCGATGCCATCCGCCGCTCGCGCGCCGGTCTGTCGGAAGAGAGCCGGCCCTACGGTTCCTTCCTGTTCCTCGGCCCCACCGGCGTGGGCAAGACCGAACTGTGCAAAGCCCTGGCGGAATTCCTGTTCGACGCGGAAGATCACCTGATCCGCATCGACATGAGCGAATTCATGGAGAAACATTCGGTGGCACGGTTGATCGGCGCTCCTCCTGGATATGTCGGCTACGAAGAAGGTGGCTACCTGACCGAGCAGGTTCGCCGCAAGCCTTATAGCGTGATCCTCTTCGACGAAGTCGAGAAGGCGCATCCGGATGTCTTCAACGTGCTGCTACAGGTGCTTGATGACGGCCGCATGACCGACGGGCAGGGCCGCACGGTGGATTTCAAGAACACCGTGATCGTGATGACTTCTAATCTCGGCTCGCAGATGATCCAGCAGATGAGCGGCGACGATTACCAGGTGATTAAGCTGGCGGTGATGGGGGAGGTCAAGTCCTATTTCCGTCCCGAGTTCGTCAACCGCATCGACGAGATCGTGGTGTTCCACGCCCTCGACGAGAAGAACATCGCCGCCATCGCCAGGATCCAGCTTGGTAACCTGGAAAAACGGCTGGTGAAGATGGACATGAAGATCGAAGTCTCCGATGCCGCGCTAGCCCATCTGGCCCAGGCCGGTTTCGATCCGGTGTTCGGTGCGCGGCCGTTGAAGCGGGCGATCCAGGAGCATATCGAGAATCCGCTGTCCAAGCTTATCCTCGAAGGCAAGTTTGCCGCCAAGGATTGCATACGTATCGATGTCGCGCGCGGCAAGCTTAGCTTCGACAAACAGCGCTAACCTGCAATCGTGATTGGCTATTCATGTACCGGAACATCGGTACATGTCTCATATGCCATATTCATGATAGAGTTTGACCAGGACAAGGCATGCACCGCATGTTGCTCGGATAGATCAAACGCGATGGAAAACCAGTTACTCAATCGGGTTATGGGGGCCACCCCATGACGCTCCGCCTGCGGCTACGCGCTTGGCTGGTGGCGGCGACAGCGGCGACGTTGTTGACCGCATGCGGTGGAGGAGGGCCGGGAAACAGCATGAGCGCTCCGGCGCCTGTGGAAACCGTGCCTGGTGGCGGATCGGGAGGAGGGACGAATACCACGCCCGGAGGTGGCTGGTCAGGCGGCGGAACAAGTGGTCCGTCACCAGTCGAAACAGCGCCTCCGCCCGGCATTTCCCTACTGGCCGGGTTCCTAAGTGGGGACCGTTACGTTGACGCGATAGGCACGGCGGCGCGGTTCAATCGACCTGGCGCGATGGTGGTCGATAGCCTGGGCAACATCTGGGTCGAGGACATCGATCCCGGCGTCGATGCTTCGTACGGCGACGGAAGGGAGACGGTGTTGCGGGCGATCGATGCAACGGGCGCCGTCAAGACGGTGGCGAGAAATAACAGGCCGACCGGATCGGCCAATGCGAACAGCTACGCCGGGTTGACCGCAGATGGCTATGGCAATGTCTACGAGTTGGTTGATCGTATGACAGTATTCGAAATTGGCTCGAGGGCAGCATCCAGCGGCGTCAGCCAGGCGTTCAGCACTCTGAATCCGCCTGTGCCAGGCCCCGATTTGCCTGACAGTCGATCTTGCGAGACTCGAAGCTTAGAGGCTCAATTTCACGAGAACAACCTGGCTGGGGTGGATCACCGTGGAGCCCTGTACTGCGCGCACCGCGAGCCACTATGGGGGCTGTTCAAGTATGCCGCTGGGCAGCCTGCGGTGAGGGTGGCGCGTAGCCTGGGTCCTGGCTGGGTCGATGGTGATGCATCGATTGCGAGTTACGCCTCCATGTCATCTCTGGTGTTTGACCCTAACGGCAATGGATACTTCGTCGACAGGTATTCAGTTCCAGGGCATGGTTCAGGAACCTACATTGGGATACGACGCATCACCCAGCAGGGCATCTTCTCCACCCAATTTTCGAACAGATCTCAACCGGGTTATGTCGACGGCGGTCCTGATGTTGCCCTCGTCAACACGCCAGCGGAGTTGCAGGTCGATGGCGCGAGCAACGTCTATTTCAGCGATACACCCCTGCTCGACAGGACCGGGACAACGCTCCTCTATATCCGCAAGCTCATTCCGTCCGGCGCCGTGGCGACGGTGGCGGGCTCTTTCCCCGTAGTATCAATTGGGAGCGGCGTTCCGAAGGTGAATTTCGTCGTCGATGCGCCCGGGAACATCTACCGTTTCGATCAATCGCAATTGACCAGGATTGCCCCGGACGGCAGCAAGAGCGCTTTCGCAGGCGTTGTCGACGAGACTGCCAGTCAGGATGGCATCGGCAGCCAGGCGCGCTTCACGCATCCGCTCGGCGTTGCCGCCGATGCCGTAGGCAATGTCTATGTCGCCGATTGCGGCGCCCACACGGTGCGCAAGATCGACGCTAAGGGCAACACCACAACATTGGCCGGAAAGCCTGGTGAATCGGGTAACGAGGATGGGATCGGCGCGGCGGCGCGATTCAAGTGTCCGCGCGCCATCGTTGCCGATGCCTTCGGTAATCTCTACGTCACGCATGACTGGGGGATGACATGGAACGGCTCTCTGCGCAAGATCGACGCCAAGACCGGCGCTGTCACGACGATAGCGGCAACTAGGGCTTTAACGGCTTCGGGATTGGCGGTTGACGCCGCCGGGAGAGTTTATACGAACGATCTCGTGAACAATGCTTTGCGCGTCTACGATCCGCACACCGACACATTCCCCTTCATTGCGCCGCGCGGTTTCGTGTATTCAGTATTGAATGCCACGAGCGCTCGCGGCGAATTCGCGGGTATGACGGTGGACGAGAAAGGCAACATCTATCTGATCGATCCTCAGGACGGGAAACTCCGCAAGGTTGATTCGCGCGGCACCGTCTCAGACCTGTATGGTGCACCTGGGGGGGGCAACGTCTCAAACCTACCGGGAGCAGGCGGGGCGATGTCGTTCCCTGCCACCGCCGGCCTCGCCATCGACTCCGCAGGCAATCTCTATGTTGCCGATAGTTGGCGGCATGTCATCCGCAAGATTGCGCCCGACGGCACGATGATCACCGTGGCCGGCGTGCCGAGCTCCTATTACGCCAAGCCCGGCGCGCTGCCCGGGTTCCTGGGAAGCCCTGTCGGAATTGCGTTGAGACCCGGCGTCAGCGGCACGCAACTGTTCGTCAGCGACGAGAACTCCGTGCTCTCGATCGTCTTGCCTTAGCCGCTGAATTTCAGGACGCGGCTTTGGCCGACTATCGCCGACGCGGCGAAGATCAATCAGGCTGAGGCGATAGCGATCCGAACGGGGTGTTCGGCGGGGTCGATCAGCTCATGCAGAAAGCGTTAACTTTGTTGCCGTCGAGGTCGCGGAAATAGCCGGCATAGAAACCACTATCGCCGCGTGGTCCTGCGGCGCCTTCGTCCTTGCCGCCCAGAGCCATGGCTTTCGCGTGCAGGGCGTTGACCTTGGCGGGGCTATCGACGACCAGTGCCACCATCACCCCGTTCCCCACACTTGACCGCGCGTTCGAGGTCGTTGGTTCCTAGGGTTACATATCCAATCATGGGTCTCTCCTCGTTTGGTTTTCGGTGTGGGGAACTACGCTGAACATGATATCCCATTCGGCGGAACCGTCACCGGCCTGCATTCAATCGATGCGCGCTCGTCAAAGCACCAACGGTGTGGATCTTTCTCACGAAATCCGTCTTTGATATACGTGATTCGTGCCGCATTTCCTGTAGTCCGTCGCAACTGCCTCGTAGTGTGGATTGCTGTCTCCTATATTTCGATCAACGGCGGATTCGCGCCGGTTGATAGGAGAAGAAAATGAACTCATTTCCGGCAATCAATAAGCTTACGAAATCCCTGGCCGGTGTCTTGGCCATGTTGGCAACGGTTGTGGTGCTGGGCGCTCCGTTGACGCTCGCGGAGTATTATGCCCACACCGGCTCAATTGAATACATTGCTGCAAACACCTTGGCCGGCCAGGCGGTTTCAGCCCTCCCGCGGAATTCCTGAGAGATCGCGTCGGCCCGAACAACTTGGCACGGCGAACTCCAGAGGCAATACGGTGGCGGGAATCTGCCTGGACCTATCATAGTTTCACCAGATTGGAGAATATTCATGGATCAGCTTCCAGTTGAAACGACCGCCAGACGCAGTTTGTTCACCCGCATACTATTGATGATCCTGATGGCGATTGCCTATTCGTTATCGGGCACGGTCTTGTTTATCGTCGCGGTGATCCAAATTGCTTTTACATTATTCACTGACATGCCTAACTCGCACCTAATCCCCTTCAGCCGCAGTCTGGGCCTGTACTTTCAACAGATTGTGAGTTTCCAGACGTTTGTCACCGAGGAACTGCCATTTCCTTTCAACGATTGGCCTTCCTGATCGAGCAGCCGGTGTCCGGGTTTGGCGCTTAGGCCGTCGGCACCATCCCACCAAAGATGTAAATCAAGCATTCGATTCGGATTGAATATGTTCAAAGCCTTCGGAAATTTTTTGCACCGTACGCCTTGGTGGGCTTTGATCCTGCTTGGCTTCTCCATGCTCATTCTTCTCGGTTTGTTCGTCACGCCCTTTCATGTGATCAATCTGCAACGAAGCGGCAATACGCCGGAGCAGAATCGGGCCATCAAGCGTGAAATCGATGTGAACTTCGGCCAGAGCGCACTGGGTATCGCCGAAGAAGTCGTGAAGGCGCTGCAACGCAGCAGTAAAGACCCTGCTCGCGTCGCTGAACTCGACCGAGCCATCCAGGAAATCGACCGGGCGCGCCGGGAAATCCAGGCCGACCTCGGCACTGGCGAATCGTCACGGTCGGATGCAGGTGAAGCCCGTCGCGCGGCCAGGGAAGCCGCGCTCGAAGCCGCGCAAGATAGCTACGAAGCCGCTGTCGAAGCGCGTGAGGCGATCGAGGAATCTCAACAGGAAATTCGACGCACGCTACAGGAAGGAAAGATTCCCGTCTCGGAATGGCCGAAGTCGCTGGATAAAGAACTCCAGGCGGCAAAGAAGGTGGAAGAAAAAGCCAAGCTCAGGGTCGAGAAAACCAGGGCCAAGCTGAAGGATCGCCGGGTCTCGATTGCGATCGCTACGGATACCGAGCAGCCAGTAGTCGATATCAAGACGGACGAATTGCCGTTGCCGCCCGAATCGGCAACGCCTCCGGAACCACCCGGCAACACGCTGGAAATCGCACCGCCTGCAATACCTCTTCCGCCGCCGCTGCCAAACGAACTGAAGCAGGACATCCGCTCCAAGGTCTCCAGCGACCTGTATCGCATCGGCGTGGGTTCCATCGTCATCCTGCTGTTCATACCACTGTTCATGATCGCCCTGATCGCCAAATACTTCATCGGCCGGGCGCGACGGATGCAGGAGTTAGCGGAACTGAAAAAGAAGGAAGCCGAATTCCACAGCTTCAGCCGCCAGATCACCGAAGCCAAATTGCAGGCGCTACAGGCGCAGGTTGAACCCCACTTTCTGTACAACACGCTGGCAAACGTACAGGCCCTGACCGAGGTCGATCCAGCCGCGGCCAACACCATGGTCGGCAATTTAATCCAGTATTTGCGCGCCTCGCTGCCCAAGATGCGTGAGACCGGCTCTACAGTCGAGCAGGAAGTCGAGAGGGTTGAAGCGTTTCTCAATATCCTCAAGATGCGCATGGGCGAACGCCTGGAATTCGCCATCGATGTCGCCGAAGACGCCAAATCGCTGTCGTTCCCGCCGCTGATATTGCCGACGCTGGTCGAAAACGCCATCAAACACGGGCTGGAACCACTGCGTGAAGGTGGTCGAATCGACATCGTTGCGAAAGTCGAAGACGGCCAATTGGTGGTGAGCGTCAGAGACAATGGCCGAGGTTTAAGCACAGGCACCGATACCGTGGGCGGCGGGGTTGGCCTGTCGAATATCCGCGAAAGACTTGCGGCGCTGTTCGGCGGATCAGCCACCATGACCCTGATGGAGCATCAACCCCGAGGGGTGGTGGCAAGGATAGCCGTGCCGATTTCGAAGCCAGTGACCGCTGCCCTCGACGCGAACGGGAATGCTTCACCGAGCGGCCCACTCGATACGGGGAAGAATGAAGCGATCGCTAACGGAGTCGCCGCGAAGGCCTGGTCCAAGGTGAAGAAGACCCATAGCGTGTGGGGCAACATCATTTCGTTTACTTTCATCGCGCTGATGGTTTTGCTGGCGGTCGTGTTCGGCGTTGCCCTGGCGGCGATGCTGGCTGGAGCCATGCCCGTTATGATTGGTGGTATGCAGTTGGAGGGTATGGAGGGACTGGCTCTTGGGTCGTTGGGCCTCCTGGTCGGCTTCACGGTAGTTACCTTGGCCATCATTGTGGTTGTTGCGGTGATCTACGGTCTGGGTGTGTTGTTTGCAGGATTGCTGATTTTTATTCCTGTCGTTATATTGATCGCCATTTTCCCGGCCTTGGCACCGGGAGTTCTGGTGGGATTGCTGATTTATTGGTTTGTTCGCAAGAAAAGGAAGCATGACGCTCCATCCGGAAACGATCAGCGTCCGCATTGATTGACCAGCCGATGACAACGGAGATACCTCTATGGTCTTGACGGCCATCATTGCTGAAGACGAGCCGATACTCAGGGCCCAACTCAAGACCAAGCTGGGCAAGCTGTGGCCGGAGTTGCAGATCCTGGCGGACGTAGGCGACGGCGAGGCCGCCCTACAGGCGATCAGCACGCATCAACCGTCCCTGGCGTTTCTGGATATTCAGATGCCCGAAATGACGGGCGTCGAGGTCGCCAGGCGTTTGGCGGGCAACAAGGACATGCGTTGCCATGTGGTCTTCGTCACCGCCTTCGATCAATATGCCGTGGAAGCCTTTGAAACCGGCGCGATCGACTATGTGCTGAAACCGTATAGCGACGAGCGTCTCGCCGCAACCATAGCGCGCCTGAGGGCCCGATTGGATGTCCAGTCACCTTCCGGACCTGGGCAGGATCTGACGGCGCTGCTCGAACGTCTCGCCGCGAAGCTCACTCCACAGTCAGACCGGCTGAAGTGGATCAAGGCCAACATAGGCGCAAACCTGAGTTTGATCCCGATCGACGACGTCCTGTTTTTTCAAGCCGATGAAAAGTACACGTTGGTAGCCACCAGGGAAAAGGATGCCTTGATTCGGACCCCGATCAAGGAGTTGCTGGTCGGACTCGATCCCGAGAAGTTCTGGCAAATTCATCGTTCGACCGTCGTTAACGCCACCTCGATCGAATCCGTTTCCCGCGACATTCACGGACAGGCCACGGTCAAGATCCGCGGACGCAAGGAAAACCTTAGCGTCAGCCGTCCCTTTTCCCATCTATTCAAGCAAATGTAGGGGTATTTCCGGACTCGTAGGTTTGGAGTGGCGAAATTCGAAATATAAGTTGACCAATTAAGTCGGATTTATTATAGTTGACTGTATTAGTCAGGTAAGTTGAGTGGTGCCTGTCCAATAAGCTATATTAGGAGTAGCTAATAGCTGGTCCTCTGTTCGTGGTACATGACAATGGCGATTTTGAAATGAGTGCGGTACTGCAAAACCTGGTTAACCAACCCTACAAGCACGGTTTCGTCACCGACATCGAGTCCGATGTGGCGCCGCGGGGGCTCAGCGAAGAGACTATCCTGATGATCTCCGCCAAGAAGCAGGAGCCCGAATGGCTGCTCGACTTCAGGCTCAAGGCATACCGACAATGGCTCACCATGGTCGAACCGGCTTGGCCGAACGTCAAGTATCCACCGATAGATTTCCAGGAGATCAGCTATTACGCGGCCCCCAAGCCAAAGAAGAAGTTGAGCAGCATGGACGAGGTCGATCCGGAGTTGTTGCGCACCTTCGAGAAGCTCGGCGTGCCGATGCACGAGCGTGCCGCCCTGGCCGGCGTGGCGGTCGATGTAATTTTCGACAGCGTTTCGGTGACGACCACCTATAAACACAAGTTGGCCGAAGTCGGCATCATTTTCGGTTCGATCTCGGAAGCGGTGCATGAACATCCCGAGCTGGTAAAGAAGTACCTCGGCAGCGTCGTGCCGGTCGGCGACAATTTTTATGCGGCACTCAATTCGGCCGTGTTTACCGACGGTTCCTTCTGCTTCATCCCCAAGGGCGTCAAATGTCCGATGGACTTGTCCACCTATTTCCGCATCAACACGGAAGGCTCGGGGCAATTCGAACGCACCTTGATCATCGCCGAAGAAGGGGCGTCGGTCTCTTATCTGGAGGGCTGCACGGCGCCCCGATTCGACACCAACCAACTGCATGCCGCGGTGGTAGAGCTGATTGCGCTGGACAACGCCGATATCAAGTACTCGACGGTGCAGAACTGGTATGCGGGTGACGAATCCGGCGTCGGCGGCATCTACAATTTCGTCACCAAGCGCGGCTTGTGCCGGGGCGTCAACTCGCGCATTTCCTGGACTCAGGTCGAAACCGGCTCGGCGATCACCTGGAAGTATCCGTCCTGTGTGCTGCTGGGGGACAACTCGGTCGGCGAGTTCTATTCGGTTGCCGTCACCAACCATCATCAGCAGGCCGATACCGGCACCAAGATGATTCATATCGGCAGGAACACCCGCAGCACCATCGTCAGCAAAGGCATCTCCGCGGGTCTATCGAACAACAGCTATCGCGGGCTGGTGAAGGTCGCGCCGAGTGCGGAGGGAGCGCGCAATTATTCGCAATGCGATTCGATGCTGATCGGCGACCGGTGCAGCGCCAATACCTTCCCTTACATCCAGGTGCGCAACAACCGCGCCAAGGTCGAGCACGAGGCGTCGACCTCGAAGATCGGCGAGGACCAGTTGTTCCTTTTCGCTCAGCGCGGCATTGGCGCTGAGGAGGCGGTATCGATGATCATCAACGGATTCTGCAAGGACGTATTTCAACAATTGCCGATGGAGTTCGCCGTCGAGGCGACCAAGCTGCTCGGATTCAAACTCGAAGGGAGTGTCGGATGATTTATCAGGACAGCCGGACGCTGCTGGAAGTGCGCGGCTTGCGTGCCACCGTAAGCGGCATCGAAATCCTGAAAGGGCTGGACTTCACGGTGAACAGCGGCGAAGTGCATGCGATCATGGGGCCGAACGGTTCGGGCAAGAGCACCTTTGCCAAGGTGCTGGCCGGTCACCCGGCCTATACCGTGACGGGCGGCACGGTGAGCTTCATGGGACGCAACCTGTTCGATCTGGCGCCCGAAGAACGGGCGCGGGCTGGGGTGTTCCTGGCTTTTCAGTATCCGATCGAGATCCCCGGCGTCGCCAACAGCCAGTTTCTGCGCCTGGCCTACAACACCCTGCAGGCGCAGCGCGGCAAGGATGAACTCGACCCGCTCGAGTTCGACGACTTCGTGCGCGAAAAGATGAAGCTGCTCGAAATGAACCCGGATTTTCTCGACCGCAGCGTCAATGAAGGATTTTCCGGCGGCGAAAAGAAGCGCAACGAAATCTTGCAGATGGCGATACTCGAACCGAGGCTGGCGATTCTCGATGAGACAGATTCCGGCCTCGACATCGACGCTCTGCGGATCGTTTCCCAAGGTGTCAACCAGCTTGCCAACCCGGAGTCTGCGACGGTGCTGGTGACCCACTACCAGCGGCTGCTCAACTATATCGTCCCTGATTTCGTGCATGTCATGGAGGCGGGCCGCATCATCAAGACCGGCGGCAAGGAGTTGGCGCTGGAGCTCGAGACGCGCGGCTACGACTGGGTCGGCGCCGAGCACCTGGAACAAGAGGCGGCGGGGCGGGTGGCGGCATGAACGCAATCGCCGCCGCCGGCTACCTGGAGAGCCTGCTGGCCGGACAACCGCATCTTCCAGCCGCATCGCCGGCCTTGGGATGGATCAACGAATTGCGCGCCGAGGCGGTGGACCGCGTCGGCGAGTTGACGGTCCCCAGCCTGCGCGACGAGGATTGGCGCTTTACCGATATTTCGCAACTCACCAGGCTATCGTTCCAGCGGGCGCAGGCGCTTACCCCGCTACTACCGGCGGATATCGAGCGCTTTCATATCGCGGAAGCGTCCAACCGCCTGGTGTTTGTCGATGGCCTGTATGCACCTCGGCTCTCCAGCATTGCCGCGGACAGCGGCGTGGTGGTGACTCACCTGACGGAGGGAGGGGCGGAGCATGCTGCACTTATCGAGGCGCATCTGGGACGTCATGCGAACTTCGGCAACAATGTGTTCGCCGCGCTGAATACGGCGTTTCTGCAGGATGCCGCGCTGATCCTGGTACCACGCAACACCACGGTTTCAGGACCGCTGCATGTGCTGTTCATCGCGACGCAAGCCGGGGTGGCTAGCTATCCGCGTTGTCTCCTGGTCGCGGAAACCGGTAGTGCCGTGACGCTGATCGAAGACTATGTCGCGCTACAGGAAGCCGCCTATTTCACCGACGCCGTGACCGAAATCTCCGTTGCCGACGATGCGCAGGTTAGTCATGTCCGGGTGCAGCGCGAAGGCACCCAGGGCTTTCACATCGCCAATTGCGCGGTGTCCCTGGCCCGCGCCAGTCGTTACCACTCGGTGAGCGTTGCGCTGGGTGCGCGGCTATCGCGCTACAACCTGAACGTGTTGCAAACAGGCGAAGGCGCCGAGTGCAGCGTCGACGGGCTGGCTCTGATAGCCAGCCGCCAGCTTGCCGATACCCATACCTATATCGACCACGCCCGGCCGTTTGGGATCAGCCGGCAGTTGCACAAGTGCATCGTCGGCGGGGCCGCACACGCGGTATTCAACGGCAAGATCATGGTCCGTCCGGGTGCGCAGCGCACCGACTCTGCCCAATCGAGCCGTAACCTGCTGCTGAGCGACAAGGCGTACATCGATACCCAGCCTCAATTGGAGATTTTCGCCGATGACGTGAAATGCACACATGGTGCGACAGTCGGCCAACTCGACAACGAGGAAGTGTTTTACCTGACCAGCCGCGGCTTGTCGGACGATGTCGCACGAAAGTTGCTGACCTATGCATTCGGCGCCGAGATCATCGAGCGCATTCCCGTCGCCTCACTCCGACAGCAGCTCGCGCAGACGGTACTGGCGCAGACCTCGGGCCAGCCATGAACGCGCCTTTGCCTAAGAATCGCAGCGCGCCGGCATTCGACGTTGCGCGTATCCGCGAAGATTTTCCGATACTCAAGCTCAAGGTCCATGACCAGCCGCTGGTCTATCTGGATAACGCCGCCACCAGCCAGATGCCGCAGCAGGTCATCGATCGCCTGGTACGCTATCAGACCACGCAGCACGCCAATATTCACCGGGCGGTGCATTACCTGTCGGAAACCGCCACCGCCGAATATGCCGATGCCCGCCGCAAACTTCAGAAATTCATCCATGCCCGCGAGGACCGTGAGGTGATTTTCACCAGCGGTACCACCGACTCGATCAACCTGGTGATGCACGCCTACGGACGCAAGTTCATCGGCGCCGGCGACGAAATCATCCTCACCACACTGGAACATCATTCGAATATCGTGCCCTGGCAGATGTTGGCCGAAGAGCGGGGTGCGAAGATACGCGTGGTGCCGATCAACGACGATGGCGAGTTGCTGATCGACGAATATGAGAAGCTCTTCAACGAGCACACCCGCTTCGTCGGCGTGACACATGTCTCGAATGCGCTGGGCAGCATCAATCCGGTCAAGCGGATGATCGCCTTTGCGCACGAGCGCGGCGTGCCGGTGCTGGTCGATGGTGCCCAGGCGGCTCCCCACATGCCGATCGACGTGGTGGACCTGGATTGCGACTTCTATGCATTCTCAGGCCACAAGCAGTGCGGCCCGACCGGCATAGGCATCCTGTATGGCAAGGCGGCCTTGCTCGAGCGCATGCAGCCTTTCAAGGGCGGCGGTGACATGATCCTGTCGGTCACTTTCGAGAAGACCACCTACAGCACTATTCCGCACAAATTCGAGGCGGGCACGCCGCCGATCGCGGCTGCGATAGGCTTCGGGGCCGCGGTCGACTACCTGTCGGCCATCGGCATGGACAGGATCGCTGCCCACGAACTGGAGCTGCTGAATCACGCGACCGAGCAGATGCAAGGACTGTCCGGCGTGCGCATCGTCGGCAATGCGCGGAGCAAGGCCGCCGTGCTGTCTTTCGTGATCGACGGCATACACCCTCACGACGTCGGCACCCTGCTCAACCAGGAAGGCGTGGCGGTGCGGACCGGCCATCATTGCGCGCAGCCGGTGATGCAGCGTTATGGCATACCGGCCACCTCGCGCGCCTCGTTTGCGTTCTACAACAGCCTGTCGGAAGTGGACGCGTTGATAGCCGGCATACGCAAGGTGCAGAAGGTGTTTGCATAATGGCGGACCCAAGGACGCTGTACCAGGAAGTCATCCTCGACCACAATCGCAAGCCCCGCAATTATGGCGTGCTGGAACACCCCAGCCATCATGCGGAAGGCGTGAACCCGCTATGCGGCGATCACATCACGGTGGCGCTCGACGTCGCCGGCGAAACAGTCGCCGGCATCGCGTTCCAAGGCGAGTCGTGCGCGATCTGCAAGGCGTCGGCGTCGATGATGACCGCCGCGATCAAGGGCAAGACGCGCGCCGAAGCCGAAATCCTGATACAGGAGTTTCTCGATATGGCGACCGGCAAACGTGATCTGGGCCAACTCTCTCATATCGGGCGGCTGACAGTATTCGCCGGGGTGCGTGAGCTCCCGATGCGCGTCAAATGCGCGATCCTGCCCTGGCACACGCTGCATGCCGCGTTCCACTCGGTGGCGAGCGTTTCGACCGAGGCGGACGCCGATCCGATGCCGGCGCCGATCGGAAACGGATGAATATGCAAGATCGTTTTAAGAGATCGAGATGCCAAAAATAGCCGAAATCGAGGGCACGCCCAACCCCAATGCGATGAAGTTCATCCTCAAGGAACCGTTGACTTGGGGAATATCCCGCTCCTACGAGAATGCCGAGCAGGCGAAAGGTGACCCGCTCGCCTCGGCGTTGTTCGACATCGAGCACGTCACCAATGTTTTCTATGTCGAGCACTGGATCACGGTCACGCAGGATGGTGGCGCCGACTGGCAGGAGTTGAAACGCCGGCTCGCCGAGCCGATACGCGCTGCTCCGGCGGCGGATGTGGAATCGGCTGCCTTGGCGGAGGCGGCGACGGAGTCGATATCCAAACTCGCTCCCGAGGACCGACTACGCCTTGACCGGATCAACGCCTTGTTGGACGAGGATATCCGTCCTTACCTGCAAAGCGACGGCGGCGATCTTTATGTGCTGGGCCTCGTCGGCAATACGCTCAACGTTCATTACCAGGGAGCCTGCGGCAGTTGTCCCAGTTCGATGTCGGGAACACTGAGCAGCATCCAGAGACTGGTGGAAACCATTGAACCGGACCTTGAAGTCGTGGCTGTCTAGGAATGAGTGAATGGGTGACGGTTGCGCGTGTCGGCCAATTCGCGCCGGGCGAGTGGCAAGCCGTGGATGTCGACGGCGCACATTTGGCGGTGTTCAATCTCGATGGTGAATATTTCGCCATCGAGGATGTGTGTACCCATGACGGCGGACAACTCACCGGCGGTTTGGTAGAAGGCGACCAGGTCATCTGCCCGCGCCACGGCGCCCGTTTCTGCATCCGCACCGGCGCGGCGCTCTGCGCGCCCGCTTACGAGCCCACCGCCAGTTTTCCGGTGCGCATCGAAGACGGTGAAGTCCAGGTCCGCGACAACCGCTGGGATTGATTCCTCGATAGAGAAAAGCCGAACCGCAACCGCACCACCTTACCGAATGGCTAATATGACATCGTCTCAGCCCGCAGCGGAAACGTCGGCGGTGCCTGCCGAGGTGGCGGCAGAGGGGACCATGTCGTCATCGTCCGTATCGCCGAACCGGATTACTTGAACCCATGGAGGAATGGCTCGTGTCTTTCCCTTCAGGATGGACTGTAGCCAGGGGTTGGCAGGGGGTGAAATGATGTCAATCAATGTCGGACTAAGCATTTTCATTCTACGGTCCTTGTGTAAAATCTAAATCGACGTTTGGATGATGCAGTTGTAGATGGGTACGCCAATGTAGAAGTTCAACCGGCATTTGAAATATATATTGTCTGGATACAAGGGTAACGGTGCATTAGCTGCGAAGAGCCATGAAAGTAAAGGGGTCATAATTTGGAAATATCTGTAGTTGATGCTAGCGATACCTGAAAGCGTTACAATCTTTCTGCCGTTTTACTTAAATCAACCAAAGGGGAAGCCATGAACAAGTCTGAACTTATCGATGTTGCGGCCAAAGCCGCCGATGTTTCCAAAGCTGCTGCCGGCAAGGCGCTCGACGCCATCATCGATGCGGTCACCAAAGCCGTTTCCAAGGGAGAGAGTGTGACTCTGGTCGGTTTCGGTACATTCAGTTCATCCAAGCGCGCAGCACGTGTCGGGCGCAACCCGCAGACCGGCAAGGAACTCAAGATCGCGGCGACCACCGTGCCCAAGTTCAAGGCAGGCGCGGGATTCAAGGCGGCTGTCGGCGGCAAGAAGAAGGCGCCAGCCAAGAAAAAGTAATTCGTTTCAGAGCTGCCGCCGATCGCACGGCGGCAGCCTGGAGTTGGCTCGATTCGGCCCGTATGGCCGATAGAGTTCGATTCGTCATATACCAGCACGGAAATCACCATGGGCCACGCCCTGTTGCAAACGACGATAGCCGGGAGTCTTCCGAAGCCTTCCTGGTTGGCCGCTCCAAAACAATTATGGGCGCCCTGGCTGCTTGAGGGCGAAGCGCTTGAGGAAGGCATGAAGGATGCCGTGCGGCTGGTTCTGTATGACCAGAATGCCGCTGGCATAGATATCGTCAGCGACGGCGAACAAACGCGTCGGCACTTCGTGACGACCTTCATCGAAAGCCTGGAAGGCATCGACTTCGAGCACAAGCGCACGATGCGCATCCGCGATCGTTACGACGCCGAGGTGCCTGTCGTGGTCGGTCCGGTGTCCCGGCGCAAACCGGTGTTCCTGGAACACGCACGATTTCTTAGGGCGGAAACCAGCAAGCGCATCAAATTCACCCTGCCCGGTCCGATGACCATGGTGGATACGCTGTTCGACGGCTATTACAAGAGCCGGGAAAAACTGGCCGGCGTATTCGCCGATATTCTCAATGCCGAGGCGTGCGAGCTTGAAGCACTGGGCATCCACATCATCCAGTTCGACGAACCGGCCTTCAACGTTTTCATGGACGAGGTGCGCGACTGGGGCATCGCAAGCTTGGAGCAGGCCGCAGCCGGCCTGAAGTGCAGGACCGCGACGCACATTTGTTACGGCTATGGCATCAAGGCCAATATCGACTGGAAGAATTCCATCGGTTCGGAATGGCGCCAATATGAATCGACTTTTCCATTACTGGCCAAATCGACGATAGACCAGATCTCGCTTGAATGCGCCAACTCCAAGGTTCCCTTGGAGTTGATCTCACTCCTCGGTGGCAAGGACATCATGGTTGGGGCCATCGACGTGACCACCGAACAAGTGGAGACTCCCGAACAGGTCGCCAAAGTGATACGCGCGGCGATGAAGTATGTGGCGCCGGAAAAGCTCTACCCCTGCACCAACTGCGGGTTGGTTCCCCTCTCGCGGGAAGCCGCGCGTGGAAAATTGCGCGCCCTGGCCGCAGGTGCAGCCATCGTCAGGAAAGAACTCGCAGGCTGAGCTCGATGCGAGGAAGCATCCTCGACCAGCTTGACAACTCAAACGTTTAGGATTCATATGCAATCCATGCGCGCAAGTGCATGGATCGCCATTCCACAATAACGCCAATAAGGAGGAGTCATGTCTATTTCAGCGAGAAAACTGGCAACAATTGCGATGGGTGCCGGAACATTGATGTTCGCGGGGGGGTTGGTCGCCCAAGCGCCTGCTCTGCAGCGCACCATCGTCCAGAAGGCCGATGTTTCCGTCGCAGGCAGGGAAGCCGTGGTGGCGCGTGTGGAAGTGGCTCCCGGAGGTGTGGCCGGTTGGCATACCCATCCGGGTGACGAAATCAGCTACGTCATGGAAGGCGAAGGCGAGGTGATGATCGCGGGTCAGCCGAACCGGATCTACAAGTCAGGAGAGGCGTTCGTGATCCCGGCCGGTGTGGTTCACAATGCAAGAAATCCAGGCACCGTTCCTGTCAAGCTCGTGGGCGTTTATGTGGTCGAAAAAGGCAAGCCGCTGGCCACACCTGCGCCTGCTCCCGCCCAATAAAGCGATACGCCGCGAGGTCTTGATATGAAGAAGCATTCCATGGGTTTTTCGCTGACCGACTTGTCTTCAGCGCTTGTCATTTACGCCGCGGCTATCTTCGTGAGCGCCTGTGCGTCCTTGCCGGCAGCGGATACGGAAAGCTACAAACGGGCCATCGCCAGCCCGGTCCGCACCGACGCCGATAGGCTCGCCGACGCAACGCGCAAGCCTCTGGAATTGCTCGAGTTCGCGCAATTGCGTTCGGGCCAGCAGGTGCTGGATATCGCTTCCGGCGGTGGATTTTCCGCGCAGCTGCTGGCGCTGGCTGTCGGCAATTCTGGCAAGGCCTGGGCGCAAGTGACGCAATTGCGCCCGGCCCTGGAAAAGCGGCTGGCCGATCATCCGGATTCGAATATCACGTTGCTGGTTCGTCCCTTCGATGATCCCTTTCCCGCCGATGCGCCGAGGCTGGATCTGGTGACATTGATCCTCTCCTACCATGACATCGTCAATACAACCGTGGATCGCGCCAAAATGAACCGCGGCATCTTCAATGCCTTGAAATCCGGCGGGCACCTGATCCTGATTGACCACAGCACCAAGCCGGGCATGGGCCTCAGGCAGACCAAGACCCTGCATCGCATCGATGAGGCAACGCTGATCGAGGAAATCCGCCAGGCCGGATTGGTACTGGAGGCGTCTGGCGACTTCTTGCGCAACTCTGCCGATCCGCGCGAACAGGCCTACTTCGATATGAAGGGCACGCCGTCCGACAAGTTTGCACTGCGCTTTGTCAAGCCATGATGGCGGTTCGGAAGGCGGTCAGGCGTCTTCCTGCATAGCCATCCTGACCGGAATCCGACGCGCGCCGAAAGGCTGCCGGTAGTCGCCGTAGCGTCCGGAAATGCGCCTGCCGCAGTGCTTGCAGCGGCCATCGTCGGTGATCGCATAACTGAAGATCTCATACCAGTCGCGCTCGATTACCGCCTTCTTGCATCCTGGGCAGTAGGTGGTGTCGCCTTCACTGTCATGCACATTGCCCGTATAGACGTAATGCAAACCCTGATCGATGGCAATGTGGCGCGCCCTGGCTAGCGTCGCCTGCGGTGTCGCAGGCGCATCGAGGAGCTTGTAGTCCGGGTGGAAGGCGGAGAAGTGCAGGGGAACGTCCGGGCCGAGTTCCTTTGCCACCCATTTCGAAAGTTCCGTGATCTCCTGCTCGGTATCGTTGTGACCGGGGATCAGCAGCGTGGTGATTTCCAGCCAGCATTGGGTTTCGTGATGAACATAGGCGAGGGTGTCGAGCACGTCCTTGAGATGGCCGACACAGAGCTTGAAGTAGAACTCCTCGGTAAACGCCTTCAGGTCGATGTTCGCCGCGTCCATCTTGGCATAGAACTCGCGGCACGGCGCGGCGTGCATGTAGCCGGCGGTGACTGCCACCGTCTGGATGTTGTTCGCATGGCAGGCGTCGGCGCAGTCCATGGCATATTCGGCAAAAATCACCGGGTCGTTATAGGTAAAGGCGACGCTCCTGCTGCCGTGCTCGACCGCCGCTTTAGCGATGGCTTCAGGCGTGGCGGCGTCCATCAGCGTGTCCATCTGGCGGGATTTCGAGATGTCCCAGTTCTGGCAGAATTTGCATGCCAGGTTGCAGCCGGCCGTGCCGAAGGAGAGCACGCTGGAGCCGGGATAGAAATTGTAGAGAGGCTTCTTCTCGATCGGATCGATGCAGAAGCCGGAACTCCGTCCGTACGTGGTCAACACCAGCTTGCCATCACGCATGGCGCGGACGAAGCAGGCGCCGCGGTTACCTTCATGCAGCTTGCAGTCGCGCGGGCAGAGATCGCACTGGATACGGCCATCTTCAAGCGTGTGCCACCAGCGTGCCGGATATTTGCTCTCGGCGATGCTCATGCCGGTTCCTTCCATTTTTCGACCTGATAGCGCGACAGCTTGATATCCTCGTGCCAGAAATCCGGCGGCAAACCGGCCTTGCGTTTCAGTTGGTTCATGAACTGGCGGGGCTCAGTCAGGCTCTCCCAGACCTGAGGCAGAAAAGTGCCGCGATGTCCGCCCCATTCGAGGATGACGCCGTCGATGTTGGGCCTGAGTTGTCCGATGGCATCGACTTCGCTGGAGAAGGACATGGGCTGGGACGGACTGAGCAGCGAGACTTCGACGCGGATCTTGGACAGTTCCTCAGCCCGTAGCGGTGGGAAGCGTGGATCGTTGAAGGCCGCGGCACGGGCGTTGGCGACGACATCGTCGCGCAACGGGCGCCACGCCTCGAGCGAACCTATGCACCCGCGCAATTCACCGTGTTCCGTCAGCGTCACGAAAACGGCGCCGGGCCGAGTCAACTCGGGCAGCATTGCCGGTTCGGCGGAGTGGGCTATTCCGAGTTTGTCGGCGATGGCGTTGCGT
>JAPLQT010000105.1 GCA_026399515.1 Pseudomonadota bacterium
AGCATAAAAAACAGTGAATGTACATTATGGTGCGAGGTCACTAAGATGTATTGAAGTGACGTCGTCACCGCCTAACGCCCCTACCGAAGGAGTCGCCCGATGGACCAGTCGAACCGCTACGCCGACCTCAGCCTGAAAGAAAAGGACCTGATCGCCGGGGGACGCCATGTACTGACGGCTTACCACATGAGACCCAAAGCCGGCTATGGCGACTTCCTGGCCACGGCGGCCCACTTCGCCGCCGAATCCTCCACCGGTACCAACGTCGAAGTCGGCACCACCGACGACTTCACCCGCGGCGTCGATGCCCTGGTGTATGCCATCGACGAAGCCCGCGAACTCGTCAAGATCGCCTACCCGGTCGAACTGTTCGACCGCAACATCACCGACGGCCGCGCCATGCTGGCCTCGGTATGGACCCTGACCATCGGCAACAACCAGGGCATGGGCGACGTCGAATACGCCAAGATGCACGACATCTATCTCCCGCCCAAATTCCTCGCGCTGTTCGACGGCCCGGCCATGAACATCCAGGACATGTGGCGCACCCTGGGTCGCCCGCTGGAGAACGGCGGCATGGTGGTCGGCACCATCATCAAACCCAAGCTCGGGCTGCGCCCGCAACCTTTCGCCGATGCCTGCCACCAGTTCTGGCTGGGCGGCGACTTCATCAAGAACGACGAACCGCAGGGCAATCAGGTGTTCGCCCCGCTCAGAGAGACGATCCGCCTGGTCGCCGACGCCATGGCCCGGGCCCAGGACAAGACTGGCGAGGCCAAGCTGTTCTCCGCCAACATCACCGCCGACGACCCCTTCGAGATGATCGCCCGGGGCGAATACATCCTCGAGACCTTCGGCGAGAACGCCTCCCACATCGCCTTCCTGGTGGATGGCTATGTGGCCGGGACGACGGCGGTCACCACCTGCCGGCGGCGCTTCCCCAGCCAGTTCCTGCATTACCACCGGGCCGGGCACGGTGCCGTCACCAGCCCCCAGTCGAAACGCGGCTATACCGCCTTCGTGCACTGCAAGATGAGCCGGCTCCAGGGGGCCTCTGGCATCCACGTCGGGACCATGGGCTACGGCAAGATGGAAAGCGAGAAGGACGACCGCAACATTGCCTACATGATCGAGCGCGACAGTGCCGACGGGCCGTATTTCCACCAGGAATGGCAGGGCATGAAGGCCACCACGCCGATCATCTCCGGGGGCATGAACGCCCTGAGGCTACCCGGCTTCTTCGACAACCTGGGGCATTGCAATGTGATCCAGACTTCGGGCGGCGGGGCCTTCGGCCACCAGGACGGGGGCGTGGCCGGGGCCAAGTCGCTGAAGCAGGCGCGCGATGCCTGGCTGGCCGGGGTCAATCTGCTCGACTATGCCAAGGAGCATCCGGAACTCAAGGGCGCTTTCGAATCCTTCCACTCCGATGCCGACAAGCTCTTTCCGGGATGGCGGCAGGCTCTCAACATCGGCAATTAAACTGCTTCAGGGCGACAGTAAAAAGGGAGAGACCATGCATGATGGCCGCAAGACGCTGACACGCTACACCATCGAAGAGGAGCACAAACATCCCGGTGCCTCGGGCGAGTTTTCAGGATTGCTCAATTCGCTGGCCACGTCGATCAAGATCATTTCCAACCAGGTTGGCAAGGGTGCCCTGATCGGGGCCTGGGGCAATGCCGCAGCGGGCAGCGCGAACGACGCCTCGGTGAATGTGCAGGGTGAGGTTCAGAAGAAGCTCGACGTTGTCAGCAACGAAGTCATGCTGCGGGAAAACCAGTGGACCGGCCACCTGACCGGCATGGCCTCGGAGGAAATGGAAGATGTCTATCCGATCAGCGGAGAACACAAACGTGGCAAGTATCTGCTGGTCTTCGACCCGCTCGACGGCAGCTCGAACATCGATGTCAACCTGACGGTCGGCACGATTTTCTCCATCCTGCGCACGCCATGTCCGGGCGAACAGGCGAAGCTCGATGATTTTCTCCAGCCCGGCACCGAACAGGTCTGCGCGGGCTTTGCTCTCTATGGTCCAGCCACGATGCTGGTGCTGACGACCGGAAACGGCGTAGACGGATTTACCCTCGATCGCGACATTGGCGCTTTCATCCTGACGCACCCGCAGATGCGCATCCCGGAAGACACCGGGGAGTTCGCCATCAACGCCTCCAACGAACGTTTCTGGGAGCTTCCGGTGAAACGCTATGTAACGGAATGCCTGGCCGGGGTAACCGGTCCTCGCGGCAAGGATTTCAACATGCGCTGGATCGCCTCACTGGTCGCGGAAACCTTCCGGATCCTGACGCGAGGCGGCATCTTCATGTATCCGCGCGACAACAAGGATCCTGCCAAGCCCGGCCGGCTGCGCCTGCTGTATGAGGCCAACCCGATCGCTTTCATCGTCGAGCAGGCCGGTGGCGCGGCCAGCACTGGACGCGAGTGCATCATGAATATGCAACCGGGCAGCCTGCACCAGCGTGTTCCCTTGATATTCGGATCGAAAAATGAAGTCGAAAAGGTTGTCGGCTACCATCAGGATTATGTCAATGGCAAGGAGGCGGAACTCTTAAGTTCGCCGCTGTTTTCGACGCGTTCCTTGTTCAGGACTCAGTAGGGAGATTTCATGTCACTCAAGCATCCCGTCGTCGCGATCACGGGCTCATCAGGGGCTGGCACCTCATCGGTGACGCGAACCTTTCAACATATTTTTCGCCGCGAAGCCATCAAGCCCGCCCTGGTCGAAGGTGATTCCTTTCATCGCTACGATCGCCAGGACATGAAAGCCGCCATGCTGGAAGCCGCCAAGGCCGGCAACCACAACTTCAGCCATTTCGGCCCGGAGGCCAACCTGCTGGCGGAACTGGAAACCCTGTTCAGGACCTATGGCGAGAAGGGAACCGGCAAGGTACGCAAATACCTGCACAATGACGAGGAAGCCGCTCCCTACAAGCAGGATGCCGGCACCTTCACTCCCTGGGAGGACATTCCGGCCGGTACCGACATGATGTTCTACGAAGGGCTACATGGCGCCGTGGTCACCGATCAGGTGAATATCGCCCGCCATGCCGATCTGCTGGTGGGGGTCGTCCCCATCATCAACCTGGAGTGGATCCAGAAGCTGCA
>JAPLQT010000099.1 GCA_026399515.1 Pseudomonadota bacterium
CAAGGGCACCAGCGGCCTGCTCTTCCTGACGGCGGCGGAAACCAGCATCACCCGCTACCAGCCCTGCATCTCCTGCGGCGAATGCATCGACGCCTGCCCTATGGGCCTGGAGCCCAATCGCGTATCGCAGTACATGGAGGCTGGCCGCCCGCTGGAGACCGAACAGTTCGGTATCAAGGAATGCTTCGAATGCGGCTGCTGCTCATGGAGTTGCCCATCCCACCGGCCCCTGGTGCAATTCATGCAGGTGGCCAAGGCCGCCTACCGTCGCCATGAGAGGAAATCCAAGTGAGCGAAGCCGAAGTTACGCAGACACCTGCGCCAACAATTGCGCCGACACCTGCGCCGACCCTGCATCTGTCCAGCGGCCCGCACATCGCCTCGGGCCGCAGCACCGCCCAGATCATGTGGATGGTCAACCTGTCGTTGCTGCCTGCGCTGCTCTGGGCTTGGGCAGTGTTCGGCTGGGTGGTGCTCGCCATCACCCTGTCCTCGATACTCGGCTGCATCGCCGCCGAGTATGCCGTCTGCCGCATCGCCAAGAACGCTTCGACCCTGCCTGACGGCTCGGCGGTCTGCTCCGGCCTGCTGCTCGCTTACACCCTGCCGCCGGGCATCCCGATCTGGATGCCTTTCATCGGCGGCATGCTGGCGCTGGTTTTCGCCAAGGGGGGATTCGGCGGGCTCGGCTACAACATCTTCAACGTCGCGCTGGTGGGCCGCGCCATGATGATGGCCACTTTCCCGGTGGAGATGACCACGCGCTGGCTGACGCCCGCCCTCGGCAAGGTGGACACCGTCTCCGCCGCCACGGCGCTCGGGCAGCTCAAGCTCGGCGGCGAGGAGGCGCTGGCGAAAATGCTGGCGGCGCTTCCGGACGGCGGGCAACTGTGGTTCGACTTCTTCCTCGGCATGCGCGCCGGCTCGATCGGCGAAGTGTCGGTGCTGATGATCCTACTGGGCGCGTCGTTTCTGCTATGGAAGGGCATCATCAAGCTCTACATTCCGCTTTCCATCCTGGTTGGCGTCGCGTTGATGGCGCCCTTCTCGCCAGCCCCGGCGATCTATATGCTGGGCGGCGGCATCTGGCTCGGTGCGTTCTTCATGGCGACCGATTATGTGACCAGCCCGACGATGCCTAAGGGCCAGATCATCTTCGGTTTGGGCATCGGCCTCTTGACCGGCATCATCCGCAACTGGGGCGGTTACCCGGAGGGCATCTGCTACGCGATCATGCTCATGAACATACTGACCCCGGCGCTGAACGACTGGTTCCGGCCCAAGCGCTTGACTGCCGAGGGAGCGCCATCATGACCGACAGAGTGGTGGACCAGGCGCCGCCCAGCGGACGCGAGATGGTGATTATCGCCGCCGGCCTCACGGCGGTGTGCCTGGTCGCGGCGATGATCCTCGGTGGCCTGTACTTCGTGACCCAGCCTGCCAAGGAGCACAACCTGCACATGCGCGAGGAGGCCATGATCCGCGGCCTGCTCGGCTTGAGTCCTCAGGCCAGGATCCAGGAAGTGCGCCGCTACCTGAAGAGCGAAGGCAAGGAACTGCAGGTCATCTACCTGACCGGCAAGAAGCTTGCGCAACTGGAGTTGGAAGGCAAGGAGGTCGCCGCACTCGATGTGCCGAACGATGTCGCCGCCGCGAGCCCCGAGCTCAAGGACGAATGGGTGAAGAAGCAAGTCAAGGCCGCCGACCCGGAGCATATCAAGTACGCCGGCCGCTTCTTCGTCGGCATCGAAGGTACGCAGCCCGTCGGCTATGTCGTCGAGGGCGTCACCCTGGGCTTCAAGACCTGGGTGCGCTTCTTCATGGCTATCGACTCGGCCTACACCATCCAGGGCGTGGAGATCATCGAGCACGAGGAAGACCCCGGCCTGGGCGCCGAGATCGTGCAGCGCTATTTCAAGAACCAGTTCGCCGGCAGGAGCATCGAGGACATCGAAAAGATCTCCGTCACCAAGGATCCACTGCCCAAGGAATGGCAGCTTGCGCTGGAGCAACTAGGCGACATGCCCTTCCGTCCCTGGCTGGAGAAGTATCGCGAAATGCTGCCGAAGAATCCGAACATTTACGCCATCACCGGGTCTACCATCAGCAGCACCGCAGTCACCGTCGGCGTGAAGACCGCCCTCGGTAACTTCCGCAAGCGGATGAACATCGTGGGGAGCTATCTATGAGTGAGCATCGCGCGCCGCCGCCGGTCTCGACCATGCTGATGCGTGGCCTGTTCGAGGAGAATCCGATTTTCCGGCTGGCCTTGAGCCTCTGCCCGGCCGTGGCGGTAACCACCGCGGTGAAGAATGGCCTGATGCTCGGGGTC
>JAPLQT010000019.1 GCA_026399515.1 Pseudomonadota bacterium
CCTCCGGGAAGATATATACGTTCTGACCGTCGAAACTTGGTTCTTCGCGGTCCATCCGGGCGGCCAAGGGAGCGAAATGCTCAGTGGCAATCGCATGGGCCGTGTCGAGGATCGCGTCGAACGCTGGGCGGTCATAATCGGCATAGCGCGGATGGCGGCAAAGCTCATCTGCCTGTAGCAGTTCATACAGCAGGAAATCGAGATCGCGACGGTTGACGAAGTCGGACATCTTCAGGCGATCTCGAACAAGCCTGCCATGCCCATGCCGCCGCCGATGCACATGGTCACAACCACGAACCTGGCGCCACGCCGCCGGCCCTCGATCAGGGCATGGCCCGCCATGCGCGAGCCGCTCATGCCGAACGGATGGCCCATGGCGATCGCTCCGCCATTGACGTTGAGCAACTCGTCGGGAATACCGAGAAAATCACGACAGGAAATAACCTGTACCGCGAAGGCTTCGTTCAACTCCCAAAGTCCGATGTCGTCCATCGTCAGTCCGTTGCGCTGTAGCAGCTTGGGAATGGCGTAAATCGGCCCGATGCCCATCTCGTCCGGCTCGCATCCGGCGACCACCATGCCGCGATAAATGCCCAGCGGATCGATATTGCGTTGTTCCGCGAGCTTTGCATCCATGACCACACAAGCCGAGGCCCCGTCCGAAAGCTGGCTGGCGTTTCCGGCGGTGATGCAGGCACCCTCACCCTGCACAGGGTGCAGCGCGAGCAATCCTTCAAGTGTCGTGTCCGGCCGTCCGCACTCGTCCCGTTCAGCAATGACCTGTTTCGGGGAACTCGCACCCGTGGTCTTGTCGGTGACTTGCATAACAGTCTGTAGCGGGACGATTTCATCGTCGAATTTGCCCGCGGCCTGGGCGGAGGCCATGCGCTGCTGGCTCTGCAAGCTATAGTGGTCCTGCGCCTCGCGGCCGATGTGGTAACGCTTCGCCACTACTTCGGCCGTGTCTATCATTGCGGCGTAATAGGCCGGCTTGTGTTGCATGACGGTCTGGTCGTGCAGGTGGTGCACATTCATGTGCGGGCCCTGGACCAGGCTGATGGTCTCGACGCCACCCGCCACGATCACCGGAACGCGGTCGACCACGATGCGTTGTGCAGCCATGGAAATAGTCTGCAAACCGGACGAGCAGAAGCGATTGACCGTTCCGCCCGCCACCGAAATCGGCAATCCCGCCCAAATGACACATTGGCGTGCGATGTTGTAGCCCGTGGCGCCCTCGGGCGCGGCGCAGCCCATCAGGACATCCTCGACTTCGGCGGGGTCGATATTCGCCCGCGCAACGGCATGTTTGACGGCATGTCCGCCCAGCGCCGCTCCATGAGTGTCGTTGAAGGAACCGCGATAGGCCTTGCCGATAGCCGTCCGCGCCGTCGAAATCACCACCGCTTCCCTCACCAGATACTCCTTGCGACCGTTCAAACATCGAAGTGTTACTGATGGGTATAATATGTTACCGTTGGGTATCAGTCAACCGGTTTTCGAGATGGCAGGCAGAACGATCCGCTTGCTTGGGGATATTCATTACAGGAGGCAATGATGCGCATCTATATATCGGCGGACATCGAAGGAGTGGCGGGTGTCGTTTCCCTGCACCAGCTCATTCCCGGCGAATTCGAATACGAACGGGCGCGTGACTGGATGACCGCTGAAGTCGATGCCGCCTGTCAGGCGGCGTTTAGCTCCGGTGTCGAGGAAGTCGTCGTCAGCGATTCCCACGGCAACGGCGAGAACATCAAGCTTGAAAGGCTAACCGGCAATGTCCGGCTGGTCCGCTCGTGGCCCAGGCCGCTGTTGATGATGCAGGGAATAGACAGGGGCTCGTTCGACGCGGCGGCCTTCATCGGCTACCATGCCGGTGGCCATTCCGGCAATGGAGTGTTGTCCCACACGATGAGCAGCGGCAAGCTAAGATCGATCCGTTTCAATGGCGAGTTTGTGTCGGAGTTCGACATGAACCGATTACTTGCCGCGGAGTTTTACGTGCCCGTGATCATGGGTTCGGGTGACAACGTCCTGGCTGAGGATGTTACACGGCGTTATCCGGGTGTGGAGTTCGCCACCACCAAATGGACGGAGGGATCGATATGGGCCGAAACCTTGACTCTGGAGGCGTCATGCGCACTGATCTCGGAAAAAATGACCAAAGCCATTGCCAACTTGAAACACGCCGCGCTACCCACACCGATTGGTCCCGTCACGATTGAAATTGATTTCGCCCGAAAAATTATTGCGGAGGTGTTCTGCTACATGCCCGATATAAGGCGATCAGGCCCATTTACCGTCGAAGCGGAGTTCCCGGACATGGTTGCCACCATGCGTTTCCTGGCATTCGTGCTGTTTGGCCTGAACCCATTCGCTAGCTAGGAAAACCCGAACCTCGGCTCGAGAAGGCGGGAGCGATCTCGCTGCCGAGGATTTCCGGTCGCCACTGCCCGGCGTGCTTACCACGTCTCGGATGACGTCCGGCATCATCTGGATATTCGTGATCAGGCGGTATTCTTCCAGCGCCGCGATTCGAACATCGCATCGAGCGGCGTGTGAAAGAGATGATTGGTGTAATTGCTGAGCGTCTTCACCGAGATGGCGAGCACGATACCGAGAATATGCCGATCTTCATGGCCGGCGGCGAGAAATGCTTCCGCGTCGGCGCTACTCGGCAGGCCGCGACTAGCCACCATGATCCGCGTAAACTCGGCAAGCGCCTGCAACTTGGCGTTGGGAATGGGACGGCCATCCCGCATGGCATCGGTGACCTCCGGGGGCACACCGGACTTCTTGTCGGCGATGAAGCTATGGGCCGCGACGCAGTATTCGCAGCCATTCTCGCGACTGATCGCGAGGAAGATGATTTCCTGCTCCTGCGTGGAAAAACCCGACTGGCCGCGAAACGCCGCATAGCCATGGAGGTAGGTATCCAGCAGGCCCGGTAAATGCACCATCCGGGCGTACATGTTGGGGATGACTCCGACTTGGGCGAGCGCTTTTTCGAGCACGGGCTTTGCATCCGCGCCGGCGTTGTCCAGGGTTTGCGGTGGAAGAGTGATTTGATATTCGGCCAGCATGTGAATCTCCTATGTAGGTAATAAGCGAGAAGGGAGTCTTTAACTTGCGGATAGGACGAGATGATGACGGCGCAATATTTCCAGGTAGGTGTCCGGCTCCGGACGGATGCGGTAGTTGTCGGTCTGGTGCGTCCACAGCACTTTGCCATCCCGGCCGGTGATGATGACCGTCGGCAGGACGGTGTCGTCGTCATAACCGAACATCTGCATGCCCATCGGCGTGCCGTTAAGGTTCTCGATGGCGAGGGCTCGGGCGGCGACGTTGCCCGTGTCGGTCAGGAAGTCGAAGTCTACGGCGTACTTTTTCGCCAACTCGATGGTGTTGTCGTGGGGTTGGGGAGAAATCAGCGCGACGCGGACGCCGAGAGCGCCGAGATCGCGATAGCGGGCGGCCAACTCCTTGATCTGGGCCATGCATAGGGGGCACCAGTTACCGCGAAAAAATATCAGGATCGCCGGCTTGTCGGTCAACTGCGCCGAGGTTACCGACGCGCCGCTGGCGTTCTTGAGTACGAAATGCGGCAAGGCGGCACCCACCTTCAACCTGGCGCTCGGCTGGCGCCCGCCAAAAGTCGAGAACCAATAGGCGTACAGCAGGAAACCCAACCACGCGCTTACCGCCAGGATCGGCGCGACCACGGAGGTGCCCTGTCCGAGCCAGGCCCACGCCGCAAGGCCGACACCGATCGCGCCGAGGAAGTTCGGCAAAGGGAAATGGGCACTGGTGCGCGCCGTGTTCTTGAGCATCATCAGCCACGTGATGATCGCCAAGAGCGGGCCGGTGGTCAGTACCACGCCGCCCCATGCAACAGGGTTTTCGCTCTGATAGAGCATCCAGCCGGCATATCCGGCAACGCCCATCAGCAGCATCATATAGTTGCTGATGAATATCGATTTGAGCATGTTCATACGATCTCCAATTTCTTGAATGAGTGGGTATTGAAACTTTCAGCGAACCATTGCAACTTTTTCGGTGCCATCTGGTAGGCTGGGTAAAGCGCGCTGCTTAGGCTGCGGACATCCAGCACCGAAGGCGCGAGAATAGGGATTTCCGGATACCCTGCCCATGCTTGGGACTCCGGAATTTGTGTGCGTTAATCCGGGAGGATGTTTTGGATTCCTTGACTTCGTTCGCAAATGGCCTGAACTTGCGGGCACGGCTGGCTTATGCGGGCGGCGTTTGCGGCCGCTGGTTGATGGACCACAACTCCGACAAGTCCATCTGGTTTCATCTGCTCGGCAAAGGCAAGGGTTGGGTGCACACGCCTGCCTGGCAGACCCCACTAGAGTTGGAGGATGGCGACCTGATCCTGTTCATGCCGCATGCCGCCAGGCACTTTCTTTCCTACAGCAGGGATCATCTGCCCAGCGACATGACCGCCGCCAGCACCACAAACTGGGAGGAGGGTGAAGCAGGGTTTGTTTGCGGGGAATTCGAACTGGGTATGCCGCAATCGCTATCCTGTTTATGGCGCGCCTTGCCCGCTGAAATCGTCATCCGGAAATCCCGGGCAGGGGCAAGCCTGGCGCGATTGATCGAGATTGTCATCGGCGAATCATCCGGCCGGCGGTTCGGTAGCGACTCGGTGGTCGAACGCTTATGCGACAGCCTGTTCGTCCTGGTGGTACGGCATTGCATCGAAGAAAATCTGGTCCATCAAGGCGTATTCGCCGCGATGCAGGACCGCCGGCTGGCAACGGTGCTCGACCTGATGCATCGCGAACCATGGCAGCCCTGGACGATCGCCACGCTCTGTTCGCGCGGGGGAATGTCCAAGACTGTCCTGTCGGAAAAGTTCGCCGCCCTGCTGGGCACTTCGCCCATCGACTACCTGGGTAGCTGGCGCATGCAGATCGCGGCCCGCTGGCTGAAGGAGTCCGGCATGACCATCGAGCGTGTGGCGGAGCGCTGCGGCTACGACTCGGCACCTGCCTTCAGCAAGGCCTTCAAGCGTTCCTTCGGAGTTTCTCCCGGCGCCTATCGCCGCGACTTGAAGTAATTACCTCTTTCGGTTGTGACCCGAATGCACGTCGCCCATCGCATCAAGAGTCCATCGTAACGGCGAAATCCGGATCCTTCGCCAAAATTGACCTGGTAGCCATCATCAACGGTAGAATATCGCACAAGATGAATTTTCGCTGCATCAGCCGTCTGTAGAGACTAAATTCATCGAATCAATAACTAGGTAGCTGATGGCGGATTTGACTCCATCTGTCGATAGTTCGGCTCCAGAACTTCGCTTTCAAAAAAAATCCATGCCGACCCTGCAACTCTTTGCGATCTGCGTCCTGATTTGGGGTTCGACGTGGATAGCCATCACTTTTCAACTTGGCGACGTCGCCCCGGAAATGTCCGTAGGCTACCGTTTTTTATTGGCTTCGGCGGTTTTGTTTGTCTATTGCCGCTGGCGCAAGCTCTCGCTTTCCTTCAAGCTCAAACAACACCTTGATTTCGCGATGCTCGGTGTATCAATGTTTTGCGTGAGCTATGTATTTGTTTACTACGCTGAAACCTATATCGTATCGGGCATGGTCGCGGTCGGATATTCCGCGAGCCCGATGATTAATATGCTGGCTTCGAGAGTGTTTTTTGGCACCAAGATGACCGCTCGGGTCGCAATCGCGGCTTTTCTCGGCGTGGCAGGCATCGTGTGCGTATTCTGGCCCGAGTTTGGAAAGCTTTCAGTGAGTCGAAATGCGGTTTTAGGTAGTTTGCTGACGGTGCTCTCGGTACTCGCATCCTCGGCGGGTAGCATGGTCGCCACACGAAACCAGAAGCTGGGCTACCTCACGTGGAGCAGCATGGCATGGGGCATGTTATATGGAGGTTCGTTGGCTTTATTGATCGGAATGGCGATGGGGCAATCCTTCACGTTCTTGTTCTCCGGTGCTTATGTGCTCTCACTGGTTTATCTCTCGTTGTTTGGTTCAATCGTCACCTTCGGCTGTTACCTCACTCTGATAGAGCGGATCGGTCCTGCCAGAACTGCCTACATAGGCGTAATGGTGCCGATTTTCGCTTTGGTCATTTCCTTCTTTTTCGAAAAATTCGCGTGGGTTTGGCTTACCACGATCGGTGTGGCCTTGTCGGTGATAGGCAACATCGTGATGCTACGTCCGGTCAAGAATCAGGCGTGACCACTTTTCACCGCTCTACCTGAATGTCAAAAGGATCGATTGGACTAAGGGGAGATTTCGATACCTGTTCTGTCGAATGAAGTATCAATAAAAGGATCAATATTTTGTCAAACTCGTTCAACCAGTACCTCTTCCGGAGATGAAAATGATTATCCAGTCGGTGGAGCTTGTCGCCCTGCCAAACGCCCCTTCCTATCAGAACAAGATCTATCGTGCCCACATGGATACAGGAGAGGATATCGACTTGTTCCAGCAACATTGGGATGTGGTGTTGCCACCCGAATCTCTGGTAGGGCTGTCATTGGATGAAGCGAGAAAGCTCCGCACCGAAAAGATGATCGCTGTCGCGGAAGGTTATCACTGAGGGACTTGGGGTTCTTTGTCAGGAAATCCCCGATCAGTTGTGCATCGCGGTAAAGATGCCACGGCACCTGGAAATACAAATTCGCCAGGACCAGTGATATCCTGTTTTTTATCAATTGCTTAATCTAATCAACTGGCGCCAAGTCGTGGCGTTATTGATCCTATCCGGTTCCGCTGGTTTGAAGCATTAGGGCTCAGGTAGAATTGCGCAGTTAATCCGAGCCTGGATGGTGAAATTGGTAGACACAAGGGACTTAAAATCCCTCGACCATAATCGGTCATGCGGGTTCGATTCCCGCTCCAGGCACCAGCAGACCCAGCATAGCCGGTAGAAACAGACAGGCCGAGCAGAACAGAACTTCATCCGATTAAGATGTTGCTGATGAAATCCTGCCTTATTCCAAACAAACCAGAACTCCTTCTCTCCCACAACAATTATTCAATATGAAATACTTAACCGCTCTACTTTGTTGCTCAATACTCTCTGGTTGCGTGGGGGATGGAAACACTACGCCGACCGTCACCGACATTCAGGGGAAGAGCCTCAACTACGGCGTAAGAGCTGAGTTCGACTTTTTTGGAACGTATCTGGACAAAGGGCTAATCGCAAACATCCCGAATTGCACTGGCCAAGCCCCTGCCTTCATATCACCAGTTCATCAAGTACTTACATGTACTATCGTCGCCGTCGGTGACCTTAATGCCGAGGTCACGGATGGAGCGGGTACGGTGATTTTCTCAAAAACCTTCACAATTCCGACGCCACGCGCGGCACTTGTCACTTCACTCGGAAACATTGTCGTGGAACTTGATCCCACTAAAGCTCCTTTGGCCGTAAATAATTTCCTGAAGTACGTGCAAAATAGCTACTATTCCGACACGATTTTCCACCGCGTCATCGCCGGATTCGTCATTCAGGGAGGCGGGTACACGTCGGGATTAGTCTTAAAGCCTGGAACATTCGCTCCGATTTCCCTCGAATCTACGAATGGCTTGTCCAACGTGCGCGGAACGATTGCGATGGCGCGAACCACCGATCCCAACTCGGCGACCTCTCAGTTCTACTTTAACCTCGTTGACAACTTTTCACTTGATTACAGGGACATCAGCAACCCCGGATACGCTGTATTCGGAAAGATTGTCCAGGGCTTGGAGGTCATGGACGCAATCGGTTCTGTTGCCACAGTCTCCCAGAACGGAGTTCCCGACGTCCCTGCAACTGAAGTCGTCGTGAAAACTGTCCTGAGAATCCGATAGCTCTGTCGGTAGCTTCCCCGATATAGTTATTTCCCGGTTTTCAACCAGTTTTCGACCCATATCAGTGCTGCTTGCAAATATTGTTCCGCAGAGGAACTGATGGTTTCCCCGAGTTCAAAACGCTCACCGCGTATGGCTAAAAGCCAAGCCGGCGGCGGGAGATCTGCCTCCAGTTCGTAATAAGTGTGCAATACCGCCTGAGGCGTCATGGAGTGCGTAGTAAAGCTGGCGTCTTTGGCCGGGATCAGGGGTAGCAAACTGAAAGGAGCAGGGCAGGTCGCGCTGGCATCCACGAATAGCACCCGGCTATGCCCGCGCAAATCCAATGCGTGTTCGACTTGCAACTGGAAATCAGTCTGAAAATCCATGTTGCCCCATTCCGGATGGATCAGAGCAACACTCTGGATGCGTTCGACAAACATCGGGCCTAAAGCGTCATCGCCGCGACTCGGGTTTCCCCAGCCGAATATCAGGGTGGACCTTGGCACGCGCCTAGTCGTCGCCGTGTGAAACTTTCGCCAGACGGTCTAACAGGTTTCCATCCGCATCCTGCAAAGTTACTTCCAAGGGCATCTTCCCCAAGGCATGGGTGGCGCAAGATAGGCAAGGGTCGAAGGCGCGTATGGCGACCTCGATGTGGTTGAGCAGACCCTCGGTCAGTTTCTTGCCGTCCAGGTAACGCTTGGCCACCTCTCGCACCGCGGTGTTCATGGCCTGATTGTTGTGGGTGGTTGATACGATCAGGTTGGCCATGGTTACCAGATCGTCGTCACCGACTCTGTAATGGTGGATCAAGGTACCGCGCGGGGCCTCGATTACGCCGACTCCTTCGCGCTGATGTTCGCCGGAGACGACCAGATCGTCGCCCATCAGATCCTCGTCGTGCAGCAAATCCTTGATGGTCTCCGCCGCGAACAGCATTTCGATCATGCGTGCCCAGTGATAGGCGAGGGTGGCATGTAGCGGTGCGCCTTTTCCATAAGCGACCAACTCATTGCGTTCAGCGTCTGCCAACGGTGTAGGAATATGATTGCAGTTCTGTACCCGGGCGAGCGGGCCGACCTTGTACCAGCCATTCTCCTCACCGAGCGCGGTTATGAATGGGAACTTCATGTAGCTCCAGGGTTTGACGCCTTCGGAAAGCAACTGGGCGTAACCCTGATAGTCGACCTGGTCGAACATGATCTTGCCGTCGGCATCACGCGCACGCAGCGCGCCGTGATAAAAATCGAGTCCGCCATCCGGCGCGACGATGCTCATCATGTTCGAGCGGAAGCTGCCAAAGATGTCGTAAAGCGCTGGGTTTTGCTGGTGCAATTGCTTGATCAAATGCACTGCCTCGCGGCTCCACGACACCATTTGATAGGCATCCTTGAGCAAGAAGTCGCGATCTTCCCGGCTCAGGGATTTATTCACGCCACCCGGAATCGAACCGGTACCATGTACTCGTTTGCCCGCGGTAATCCGAATGACCTCCTGTCCAAATTTTCTGAGTAAGACCCCTTTCTTGGCGATATCCGGATAAGCCGCGGCAACACCCACGATGTTGCGTTTACCGACCTCGCTTTCGAATCCAAACAGCAGATCGGGTGATGACAAATGGAAAAAATGCAAGGCATGCGATTGAAGGATCTGACCGTAGTGCATCAGACGGCGCACTTTCTCCGCCGTGGGTGTCAACTGTGTAGCGCCGACGATGATGTCGAGCGCCTTCGAAGCTGCCAGGTGATGAGAGACTGGGCAGATTCCGCATAGCCGCTGCACCATGACGGGGACTTCCCAATAGGGCCGGCCCTGAATGAATTTTTCGAAACCACGAAATTCGACGATATGCAGGCGTACCTGATGCACCTTGTCGTCATCGTCAAGCAGTATCGTCACTTTGCCGTGGCCCTCGACGCGCGACACCGGCTCGATGGCGACACGACGCAGCTTGTCGGAAAGTTTGGCGGTTTCCAGATCAAAACTCATGGCGGCAACTCTCAGTCGTAGTGGAGCAGCCCGTGTCCCAGCTTCGGCGTGCGGCCGGCGATGAGGTCGGTGAGAAACTTCCAGATGGCATCCGCCGGAGGCGGGCAGCCCGGCAGAAAGTAATCGATTTTCACCACTTCATGGATGGGATGCACTTTATTCAATGGCAGAGGTAGTTCTGGATCGTTAGGAATATCGCTGCCCTGAGCCAGGCCAACGCTGGTGTGATAAACCTCTTCGAGAATGTCGCGGAGATCGAGTTGGTTGCGCTGCGCCGGCAAGCCGCCATTGATCGCACAGGCGCCTATGGCAACCAGAATTTTGCAGTTCTTGCGGAATTCGCGCAAAACATGAACATTCTCGGCGTTACAAACGCCGCCCTCGATGATGCCGACATCGCAGGGACCGCAGATCTTGATGTCAGTCAGCGGCGAACGATCAAACTCGATCAACTCAAGCAATTCCAGGAGACGCTCGTCTATGTCCAGGAAAGACATGTGGCAGCCAAAGCACCCAGCCAGGGAGGTGGTGGCGACCTTGATTTTCTTGTTCAAGGGGAACTCTCTCGGATCGCAATACCAGCAGCGTCGGCAACTTTTTCCATCTGCTCGCTGATCGGCCTCTCATCAAATTTGCGCCTGCCGATGGGAATGGTAAATCCCATGCGCTTCGGCAGAATTACACCGACTGGACAGACCTGGGCGGCTTTATCGGTCGCCAAAAAATCTGTATCGGCAAGGCGCCCGCTTTCGGCGTTCACAATCAGATGTTTAGTGATACCACGGCCGGAAAAGGCAAATACATTCTTATGGTCGACTTCGTCACTGGCACGAACGCATATCTCGCACAGGATGCAGCGGTTGAAATCGAGCAGGATGTCGGAGTGGGAAGCATCGACCAGGCGGACCGGAAATATCTGCGGAAAGTGAGGGGACATCACGCCTAGATCGTAGGCTAGCGCCTGCAACATGCAATTACCGCTTTTTTCGCACGATGGACAGAAGTGGTTGCCTTCGACCAGCAGCATCTGAAGCAGGGTCCGACGCTTGTCGTTGATTTCCGGGGTGTCGCTTTCAACCGATAGCCCGGCTTCGGCCTGGGTAATGCATGATGCCCCCGGGCGGCCATTGATTTTCACAGTGCAAAGCTTGCAGGAACCATTCGGCTTGAATTCCGGGTGATAACAAAGGTGGGGAATATACTTTCCCGCTGCCAGAGCGGCCTGAAGGATGCTCTGTCCCTTCACGAACGGAATCTCCTCTCCATCGATCAGGAAAGATATCGATGTGGAATTGTCCACAAGGCTCATGAGTTCTCCTCTGCATTGCTTTCCAGATGGGCGGCGGCATCGTCCCGTCCTGTCATCTGGCGTGCCTGGGAGAGGGTTTCGTCTAGATCGAAAGCGGGTTCAAACGCCAGGGACTTGAGACGCCGCTCGTAAGCAGGCTTGAATTTCTGCAACGTATCAAACATCGGATTGCATGCCGTATGACCGAGTCCGCAATGACTTGCCGTTTGAAGCAGACGGTTTATCTTGAATATTTCGTTGATGTCGTACTCGCTTCCGTGGCCGGCCTCAATTTTATCCATGCAGTTCTTGAGAAGCGTCGTACCAACCCGACAAGGTGTGCAAAACCCGCAACTTTCATGAGCGAAGAAATGCGAGAAGTTGTGCGCGACCTCGAACATATCGCGCTGCGTGTTGAACACCATGAAAGCCCCGGCAGTCGGTAAGTCCTCGAAACCGATGCGGCGCTTGAACTCTTCGGCGGAAATGCAGATACCGGAAGGTCCAGAAATCTGCACTGCCTGCGTCTTCGAAAGTTCGGCGCCACAGTCGGCTAAAACCTCTGCAACAGTCACACCGAACGGGTATTCGTAAATCCCCGGTCGATCACAGTCCCCTGAGATCGATAACACCTTTGTGCCTGATGACTTAGCGGTGCCGATGGTGCGGAACCAATCTCCGCCCTTGACTGAAATCAATGCTGCGGCGGCCAGTGTCTCGACGTTATTGACTGAAGTCGGCTGATTCAGATAACCGTGAGTAACAGGGAAAGGAGGGCGGATGCGCGGTATTCCCCGTTTCCCCTCAAGAGACTCGATCAAGGCTGACTCCTCACCGCATATATAGGCGCCGGCGCCAAGATGGATTTCGATGTCGAAGTCGAAACCATCCTTTTCGAGAATATTGTGCCCGAGCAGGCGATCGGCGCGACGGCGCGACAAAACGGCCTCCAGGGAATCTAGAAGGTATCGATATTCACCACGAAGATATAAAAATCCGCGCCGAGCTCCCACCACATATGCGGCAACGGTCATGCCTTCAAAAACCAAATCGGCTTGTGTCGTCAGGAGAACCCGGTCCTTGAAGGTACCTGGTTCTCCTTCATCTGCGTTGCAAATGACATAGTGTTCCGGGTTGCTGCCGGAACCTCGGGCGTTGCGGCAAGCTTCCAGCTTCAGCCCGGTGGAGAAACCGGCACCGCCTCGACCGCGCAGACTCGAACGCTTTATCTCTTCAAGTATCGCCAGGGGACTCTGCTGGGTTGCCGACCTTAAAGCATCACCTCTTTGAATGGAGTTGCCTAGAAGAATATCGCGACGTCGAATATTGTCGTCGATCTGGAAAAACTCGGTCGGCCAGTCAGTTAGCGGTGTATTGCTGCGAATCAGGTCAACAATATGAGTGACCCGTTGAGAGTTCAATCGGGTAATTGCCCGGTAATTCACTAAAATCGCCGGCCCCTGATCACACATGCCGGTACAGGATGTAGTCGCAACACTGGCCAACCCATCCTCTGAAACTCGACCAGGCTCCAACCAGAGCTTCTTACACATCTCACTCATCAAATCGGTGCTGCCTAGCATCCGATCGGTAACGTTGTCGCTCCATAAAACACGATAACGACCCATCGGTTGGGTGTGGAAGAAGCTGTAGAACCCGGCAACGCCCTTGACGCGTGCCAGAGGCAGGCGGATTCCGCGCGCGACAATCGCCAAAACCTCCGGGGAGAGCCATCCCAGCGCTTCCTGAATTTCTCGAAGAATCTGAATTAGCCTGGTGGGATTATCCAGATTGCGAGCGAGAACCGCATCTATAGTTTCCAGCGGGGTTTGAATGGACATGAAGATATTCTTTTTATTGGATTGATAGTCGTCTATTCACTGGTAGAAAAGAATAAGGCAACTGCTCATTCATTTCTAAGTCTAGTTTAGAGTAATTGCATTGGGTGACTGTTTCTTTGATTAAACGCAAACCTGATACCATTTATTTATTAACATAATATACATTATGCGAAATAATAAGATCGTTGTTATAGGTGAAAAACCACCCCAGAGCCTTATCGTCCGCCTGCCTTAACCAATTCATCAACGACTTCTACATTGCCTGCCTTGGAGGCCATATCTTTAGCGGTCAAACTACGCTGATCAACCAAATTCACGTCCGCATCATGTTCCAGCAAGATCTTGACGATTTCCAGGTGTCCATGACGACTTCCTGCCATGAGCGCCGTCATGCCGTTTTCAGCCTGGGCGTCGATGTCGATATCCTGGGTAAGAAGAAAACGTACTATTTCCGTATGCCCCTCGAAGGCGGCATAGATCAGTGGCGTCCATCCTTCGGGGTCAAGTTCGGCCCCCGCAGCTACCAGGGCCTCAACGCTCCTCAATTGTCCCTGAAGCGCTGCGAGCATCAACGCCGAGTCTCCATATTTGTTTATACTCAGCACATTAGCTTTGTTTCTTAAGAGTATTTCTAATATTGGAAAGTCTCCATTCCGCGCTGCCTGCATAAGCAATGAGTTTCCTTCCTGATCGGTAGTGTTGACGTCAACGCTACGCTTTAGTAAATCGCTTACTTTACCGACGTCCTGCCGGCTGACCGCATTCAATATGTCGTCATAGACGCCCGCAAACGCCAAGCCCGGTATCAGGAAGGCGGCCAGAATCAAGGAATTCCAAATACGCTTCATTGCATAGCGATAGGTGAAGCCGACTGGAAAAGCCGAAAAAAATTTCGGGAAGTGACTTCCGCGACCTCTTCGAGGGAAATTCCGCGTAAGCGTGCTATTTCCTCAGCGACGTGCAATACATAGGCCGGCTCGTTGGTTTTGCCGCGATGAGGTAATGGCGCAAGGTAAGGGGAATCGGTTTCGACCAGCATTCTGTCCAGCGGTATTCGCCTTGCCACTTCCTTCAGTTCCCGAGCGTTCTTGAAGCTGACTATGCCGGAAAACGAAATATAGAAGCCCATCGCCATGGCGGCCTCGGCGATTTCCATCGATTCGGTGAAACAGTGAATAACCCCGCCGATCTCGTCTGCACGTTCCTCACGCATCAATCGCAAGGTATCCGCGGCTGCGGCACGGGTATGAATAATCAACGGCTTGCGGGCTTGATGGGCTGCGCGAATATGCGTACGAAATCTCTCGCGTTGCCATTCCAGGTCACCCTCTATCCGAAAGTAATCCAGGCCTGTTTCTCCTATCGCGACGACTTTCGGGTGATCTGCCAACTTGACCAAGGTGGCGACATCGGGATCCACACCCTGTTGAGTATCGGGATGAACGCCTACCGCAGCGAATAACTGGGGATGGGACTCAACCAGAGCCAGCATCACCGGGAAACGCTCCAGCGTCACCCCGGCACACAGGGCATATTCAACCCGATTGCACGTCATAGAATCAATGACTTGATCGATTCTGCCGGAGAGTTCAGGAAAATCCAGGTGGCAATGGGAATCGACCAGCATCAGAGCAATATTTCGGAAGGTGGACGAGTTTGAATATTGATGCGGGGTTTGAAGCTTAGCCAGCCTTTGGCGCCAATGAGCGAAGATAACGAGTAGCCAGATCCTCGAGAAACAACTGGGTATTCAAAGGATGCCGTGCAACGGCCCGAATTCTCAGGAGGTCATTATAGCAAGCCATCAATCCGGTTCCGGATGCCTTTGTCGCAAGAGATGCCAGGTTGTCTCGCCAGGCATCGTGATACCGTAGCCTCCCGGCGGATTTTAATAAAACCAGATCGAACACCCATTTTTGAACCGTCTCAACCAGTTGCGGCAATCCTAAGCCTTGCTCACCTTTGATCACGGTACTCCATTTCATAGCCATGGATATCGGATCCACTGGCTTATTTGCCAGAGCCTCAATGACTTTTTGATAGGAGTCCAGCCTGCCCTGCTCTGCCCACTCCGCAGCGAGCAACGGCGCCCCCCCGACCAGGTGGAGAAGTTCCGCCGGATTTTTCACGCCTTTTTCGGTTAGCCAGCGACCTGCCTGCAGCGGATCCGGACGTCCGAAAGTGATGTTCCTACAGCGGCTGCGGAGGGTCGGAATAAGTCTACGCCAAGAATTAGATACCAATATAAAATATACGCTTGGAGGTGGTTCTTCAAGTACTTTAAGAAGCGAGTTGGCGGCCGCCGGGTTCATCGATTCGGCGGGTGAAATTATGACTATCCGATTGCCTCGACGATGGCTGCCGACATACACGAAGTCAGTTAAGGCGCGAATTTGATCTACTCGTATCGGTCCTCTTCCCGGCTTGCGCCCAACTGAAGCAATTGGAACTTCTTCGCTGACGTCGTCGCTGCTTTCATCACCATCGTCTGGTTGGATCAAACGGAAATCCGGGTGATTGCCAGACGCCAACCAGTTACAGGAACTGCATAGTCCACAAGCCACACTGTCTGCACCGACCGCCTCGTTTGGCTGTTCGCACAGCAGGCGAGCCGCGACGGCATGAGCAAATGCCAGTTTGCCGAATCCTTCCGGGCCACCCATGAGCATCGCATGGGGCATACTCTTCGTGTCGTTGAATAGTTGGCGCCAGAGCGGCTTTTGCCACTCATATATATTATTTAACATATAGTTATTATTATTTCTTCAAGTTTTACTCGAATATCTTGGAGTGATTTTGTGGCATCAATGCAGATGATCCTGTTCGGTTCAAGTTTTGCCCGATCGAGATAGGCACGGCGCACTCGCTCGAAAAACCCCTGTTGCTCCTGCTCGAAACGGTCTGGTGCGTTGCCAGACGCCGCCAATCTGGCGTGAGCAATCTCGATAGGCGCATCGAAAAGGAGCGTCAATGTGGGCTGCAAACCAGCTTGTACCCAATTCTCCAGGGTTTCCAACTTCTTCCAGTCCAGACCGCGCCCGCCACCCTGATAGGCGAAACTGGCGTCGGTAAACCGGTCCGATACGACCCATTCGCCTCGATTCAGCGCCGGCAGGATAACTTTGTCTAGATGTTCGCGCCGAGCGGCGAACATAAGCAGAGCCTCGGTTTCAATGTGCATAGGTTCATGCAGCAACATTTCGCGAAGTTTTTCACCGAGTGCAGTGCCGCCCGGTTCGCGTGTTGCCACCACACGTTTGCCACGCTGGTGCAGTAACTCCACCAACCAAGCGTGGTGAGTGCTTTTCCCAGCACCATCAATACCTTCCAGGGTAATGAATTTCCCGCTCACCGCCTATTTTCCTCTCTGGTATTTAGCAACCGCACGATTATGTTCATCAAGGCTCCGCGAAAATTCGCTCGATCCATCTCCGCGCGCCACAAAATAAAGCTTGTCGCTCTTGGGCGGATGCAGAGTTACCTGTAATGAGGCCAGACCCGGCATGGAGATCGGAGTTGGCGGCAGTCCCGCTCTTGTGTAGGTATTGTAGGGCGTATCGAACTGGAGGTCGCGTTTTCGGAGGTTTCCGTCGAATCTATCCCCGATACCATAGATCACCGCTGGATCCGTCTGTAACATCATGCCCAGGCGCAAGCGGTTGCTGAAGACAGCGGAAACCGACGGACGATCTTCTGCACGACCGGTTTCCTTCTCGACAATTGAGGCCATGATCAGCGCTTCATAGGGTGTGGCATAGGGAACAAGAGGGTCGCGCCGTTGCCATTCGGTGGCGAGCTGTAGCTGCATGGCACGATAGGCGCGTTTAAGTATGTGGAGATCGCTGGAGTTTTTTGCGAAAAGATAAGTGTCTGGATTGAACAATCCCTCGGGATAGCTTTCGCTTGCGTTGATAAGTGTGAGAATTTCCTGATCTTTTAAACCGGCGGTATCGTGGTGCAGCGCCGGATGGGCATCCAGCAAGGCACGTAGTTGACGGAAGGTCTTGCCCTCGACGAAGACAATTTCGGCTTGGGTGACGTCTCCCCTAGTCAACTTTCCCAACAGCAGCCATGGTGTAACGCCCTGCTCCACTTCATAACTACCGGCCTTGATCTCGGCGGACTTTCCGAGTAGACGCGCCAGCAGGGTGAATTGCCAGGGAGGGAAACCGAGCCCGGCATCAGCCATTTGCTGAGAAGCAGAGCGTAGCGTCGCTCCGGGCGAAATGTTGAAATCAAGCAATTTATTGCCGTGCAAGGATAGCGGATTGGTCGCGAACCAGGACAGCCAGGCCGCAAAACAGCCCGTAGCCAAAATCAAAAAGAAAATCAGGCGTTTTAGTAATCGCATCGAACCAACTGAATAGCAGGCGTTGGGGGTAGTTATCTACGGGCGCTATAATATCTCAACCCATCTCTTACCTGACGAACTCATGGCAACGAAGCAGAACTGGATTGATTTCCTGCAACAGCAAGGTGCCCGGAATGAGGGTCTGGATTTTGGAAACTTGCCTGAGGAGTTGCTCAACGCCAAATCCGCAACCATCCTTGCACCTTTGACAGATATTGGGTTGATTCGGGTCGGCGGAGAAGACGCCGCGGTTTTCCTGCATAACCTACTGACTAATGATGTCAATGGCTTATCTACCGACGGAGTACAGCGAAATGGTTTCTGCAACCCGAAAGGTCGGCTACTTGCGTCCTTCGTGATTTGGCGCGAAGGCACCGATATAATGATCGCACTGTCGGCCGACCTGCATGCTGCCATCCTGAAAAAACTGTCCATGTATGTGCTGCGTTCCAAGGTGAAATTGTCAGACGCCAGCGATGAACGGATGTTGATCGGATTGTCTGGACCAGAGGCTTCGAAAGCGCTCACCGATCTCGGTCCGATACCGACCGAATCGCTCAAGGCCACCAGCATAGACCATGGTCAGGTCATGCGCCTCGATGAACATCGTTATATGCTGGCTTTGGACGCCTCCACAGCCGAAAGTGTTTGGCGGAAACTGGCGGTAGGTGCTCGTCCGACGGTGTTGGCTGCCTGGCATTGGCTGGAAATCCAAGCCGGAATTCCGATTATCTCGGCAGCGACTCAAGAGGAGTTCATCCCTCAGATGATCAATTTCGAGTTGATCGGCGGCGTCAGTTTCAAAAAAGGCTGCTATCCAGGACAGGAAATCGTTGCCCGCACACAGTATCTTGGCAAGATCAAGCGTCGTATGTATCGGGCGCATCTGGATACTGCATTACCTTCCGCCGGGGCGCATCTCTATGCACCGGAAACCGGCGATCAGTCCTGTGGAAGGGTGGTCCAGACATCCCCCGCTCCACAAGGCGGAAATGAGCTGCTGGCGGTGATCCAGTCAACTTGTGCCGAGGCTGGAGAAGTCCATCTCGATAATCCATCGGGTCCTCGCTTGATCTTTCAGCCCTTGCCCTATGCCTTGGATGTGACCACAGCTAGCTGAGCGTAAGATGACATGTGCTTGATTTTGCTTGCTTGGCAGGCGCATCCGAGTTATCCCTTGGTCATTGCAGCGAATCGTGATGAATTCTTTGCCAGGCCGACTGCCACTGCGGATTTTTGGGACGATGCACCGAATATTCTGGCCGGCCGTGATCTCTCCGCGGGAGGCACCTGGATGGGCATTACGCGGCAAGGTCGTTTTGCGGCCCTGACCAACTTTCGCGAACCGGGAAAAAACCAATCGCAAGCACCCAGCCGCGGCAAGTTGGTCAGCGATTTTTTGGCAGGAGCGATGCCTGCCTCCGCCTATCTGGATGAACTATCTCCGCGAACTGCGGCATTCAACGGCTTTAATCTCGTCTGCGGCAGCTTGAATGAAGGACTGTGGCACTTTTCCAACCGGAGCGCGGGCGGCAAACCTCATCGTCTTGCAGCCGGCATCTACGGACTCAGCAATCATTTGCTCGATACGCCCTGGCCGAAGGTGGCACAGGGCAAGTCGGACTTGGCCAAGGCGCTGGCTGCACTACCGCAGGACAAGCCGCTGTTTGAACTGTTACGGGATGAAAATATTCACGAGGACGACCAACTGCCGCGAACGGGTGTCAGCCTCGAATGGGAGCGGATTCTTTCAGCCGCCTTTGTCGAAACGTCGAATTACGGTACACGATCTTCTACGGTGCTACATTTGGATGGACTGCGATTCCTGTCTTTCGATGAACAAATCTGGCTCCCCGGTGGATTACCTGGGAATCGAAGACGCTTTCACTTCAAACTGGAAGATTCTGCGTCATTGTGATGTGGCGTATGCCGGCCTCGATAAATTCAGTGCCCGCCGGAGTAAATCCAAATCGCGCATAAAACGGCGCAGCGTGAGTCTGGGCATTCAGCGCCAACCGATTCATGCCGCTGGAACGGGCCGCTTCCATCAAATAGCGCAGCAGCGCCGCACCGACGCCTTTGGCCCGCCATTCCGGCAAGACGGCCATACGGCCGATATGTCCATCCGGCAACAGGCGGCCGGTACCGATGGCATGCCCTTCAGCATCCAATGCCAGGGCGTGTCTCGAAACCGGATCGAATTCGTCCCATTCCATTTCCCGGGGCACACCCTGTTCATGCACGAATACCTGATGCCGTATAGGTCGGGCACGGTCGCTGAGACCAGTCCAATCGCCGGTCTGGGTCCGGTACTCGCCGATATTCACCCTTGTGTAAGGCGGCACGAGGTCGAACAATTCGATAATGTCCGGGTTCCGCATCCGCACGCAACCGATTGAACCGGGTTTCCCCATCTGCACCGAATCCGGACTGCCGTGCAGATAAACGTAGCGTCGCATGGTATCGACGCTGCCGAGGCGATTGAATCCCGTTTCCAGGCCCGAGAGCCAGAGTATGCGGGTCAGCATCCAATCCCTCCCGGGAACTTGATCCGCAAGTTCCTGAGACCAAGTCTCCCCTGTTGGTCTGCGCCGCACGAACACTGAATTTTCAGCCTGGCCAACACCGATCTTGGCGCGAATGATATGTTTGCCCCGAGGTGTGCAATAGCTGCCGTTCTGTTCGCCTGCCCCTTTGAGTGCCGTGGACACTGCGTAACGACGTAGCAACAAACCGCCCTCGTAAAGCTCAAGTTGCTGGGCCGGCAGACTGATGAAAATGTTCATATCAGGTATCTATGCTACGGCCGTCCTGCTTCGTCGCGACGCAAAGAATCCAGACAACAGCGTTCCGCATTCCTCAGCCAAGACTCCACCGACTATTTCGGCGTGATGGTTAAGGCGTTCTTCAGAAAACACATCGATCACGCTGCCGCACGCTCCGGTCTTTGGGTCATCCGCACCGAAAACGACCCTGGCGATCCGGGCGTGCAGCATTGCACCCGCGCACATCACGCAAGGCTCCAGGGTGACATATAGAGTGCAACCAGGAAGACGGTAGTTATTCATCTGCAGCGCGGCATCACGCAAGGCAATGATTTCGGCATGCGCGGTCGGATCGCGCCGGACTATAGGTTGGTTGAATCCTCTTCCCACGATGACTCCGTCGGGATTCACAACAATGGCACCAACCGGAATTTCGTCGCACGCCGCCGCTTCGCGCGCCAGCGCGAGAGCTTCCTGCATAAAGAAACGATCATCGATCACAAAATGTCATCCCATGGCGTACTACGAAAGTTTAATAGAATGAACCCAAGCATATCGCTGGACATAATCCCGTTAGGAATAATGTATATTTTAGCCAAATCCCTAACAAAACCTTGCCCGGAATTTTCTCCTTGATCAAATTGCTTGCCGCATTGGTGCTTTGGGCTGGATTGAGCAGTATGTCGAATGCCATCCAGCCGTCGGTACCTTGCGAAATCATCGTCAAATACCGATCGTCGAGTCGTCTCGCCGATCACGGTAAGGTAACACGACGTCTGGGAAATCACTGGGACGTGGTGAAATTGGATGAGGTCACTCATCCCGAGTCGGAGAATTCAAAGTTGGGCCGATTGTGGCAAAAAATCCGTCAAATCCGGCTTGATACCAACGTGCTTTATGCCGAACCCAATTTCCAAGGTCACTTCGAAGAAACACTGCCGGCCATTCCCAATGATCCTTCTTATTCTAGCCAATGGTGGCTGCCCGCAGTCGGAGATAGGGAAATGTGGGCGCTGGGACGTGGCGCGGGAGTGATCGTTGCGGTCATCGATACCGGCGTCGATTTGACTCACCCCGATCTGATTCCTAACCTGTTGTCGAACGGATACAACTTTGGCGACGGAAACGCCAATCCCCAAGATGTGTTGGGTCATGGCACCAAAGTAGCCGGCATCATCGCTGCCCGCCAGAACGACGGCATCGGAGTGTCTGGTTTGGCACCAGAAGCCAAGATCCTACCAATCAAGATCAATTCGGGAGGTCAAAGAAGCTTTTCCTCTGATCAACTGGCCAGTGCCATTGCTTATGCTGTAGATCATCGCGCCAAGATAATCAATCTCAGTCTGACCGTCGATCAACAGACTCAGACTGTGCAGGACGCCATCCAGTCAGCCTTGGACAAGGGAGTCATCGTCGTTGCGGCAGCGGGGAATTATGGTGGTGCGGTGGAATTCCCAGCGACCATGCCAGGAGTGTTTGCTGTTGCAGCGACAGATCAAACCCGCCAATTGGCAAGTTTTTCGAATTTTGGGCCGGAAATTCTGGTAGCTGCCCCGGGAACCAATATGCTAACCACGGCTTTAGGTGGCGGGGTCACTACTCCGGATCCAGGTACCTCGTTTTCTGCGCCCGTAGTATCGGCGACTATCACCGATATGTTGTCGATCAATCCAACTCTATCGGTCGAAATGGTATCCAGGCAGTTGCGCGAGACTGCCTCTGCGATTGATGGTGGGAAATATACATTCGGAAATCTGAATGCTGGCGCCGCAGGCAACAGCCTGGTACCGCATCTGCAGTTAAGCAAGCAGCAATTCAGCGCTGCGGACAGCATCGCGGTCAATTTTTCAATACCACCCACGGGGACAGCGGTGGATGTCTATGTCGCCGTTGAAACGCCGGTGGGCAATTATTCCTTGCATCCTGACGGAAACTGGGTATCCGCCAGCCAGGACGGGTATCAACCGATTACAGCAGCATATCGAAGTGAAAACAAGGTATCCGGAGCCTTATTCGGAAACGGTGCGCCATTTCCGCCCATCTATCTGAACGGTTTGCCTACAGGTTCCTATACTTGGGCCATCGCCATCCTGACAACTTCAACCGGTCGTCTTGTGGGTGATGTCATGACATCATCGATGCAATTGCGTTGATTGGTGTCGTCGAATTACTGCACCTTCATGCCCTGGGCAGATTTGTCGGCATTGCGCAAATAGATCATTCCGTTATCCAGCCAATAGGAATCGGCCGCATGTCCCACTGGTTGGTCGACGACCAGGTATTCCGGGCGAAGTGTGTAATTTTGTCCTGCCAAGGCTGCCGTCACCGTGCCATCAGCTTTGTTAGCCATAACGATGGTTGGGGCAGCGGCTTTAAAGATCGAGTTCAGCGTGTCGACATCCAGGAAAGCCGGGTACAAGGTCTGTAGTGTTCCCAAACGATCACGGAACACAGCATAGCCGCTGGCATTGCTCTCGAAGCCTGGTAACAGCGTCGGGTTGCTGGGTAGGCTGGCAGTAGATCCTGGCATGACCACATAGTGCGCCCCGCCCAGCCGGAGTTCAATCGCGCCGGTGGGTTTGAGATTCAGGGTTCCATTGGCGTCGGCGGCCTTGACGAGCGACTGTAGGTCGCTGAAATAACCCAATGCGCCAGAGAGGCTCATCTGGATGCCGCGGCTCGCCAGGGTATAAGCCCCGCCTGCGGTAGCCGACACATTGGTCGCGGCGAACTGGTTAAGCTGGACCAGCACGTCGCCGAGGACAATCAGGCGGTAGGTGGTGGATCCGACGACATAGGTGATCACGCCCGTGGATTTGTCATAGCTCAGTTTCCCGACTCCGGCGGTATCTCCCACTAATCCCTTGATCATCTCGCCCACGATGTCCTTCAAGGTGAGTGTATTGTTGAACCGCGGCAAATTCCCCTCCAGATTGGGAACTTTGGTCGCCGTGTCCTTTGGAGTTGTTGTCAGTGGCAGTGGGTCTCCCGGTACCTGTTTCTGGCCGTTCAGGGAACCCAGGGCCAATTGATTGAGAGCCCCAGTGGTATCCAGCTGGGTATTCTCACCCTGATACACGGGAATGGCAGTGGTTTGTCCGGGCCCCTGGTAATTGACTTTTCCGGTATCGACGAAAACCGCTGCAGTGGTGTCCGTCTTGGCAACGATCACTTTATCGTCGCTTGTCTGAGTGACAATCGAGCCGACTGTCTTCTGATTGGAGTACACCACTGAAATGGTATTCCCATAGGACGGCGAATTGATCTGTACGGTGCCCTTTGCAACCTCGAGTTGCGGCTGGTTGTTGACAGTTCTGACGACGAGCTGGGCAGCCCCAACCTGGTCGGTGTATTGCAGCGTGGTCGTACCGGAGGTGAAACTCACGGGATCAAGCGTCTCCAGCTTGACCAGGGCATTTTCCGGAGCGGTAGGACTGAGCACGATCGGCGTAGTCGTTTTAGTCACTACGAGTGCCCCCGATGAATCGACGCTTACGCTGGCACCTGGGCTGGATACTACATCGTCGGGTTTCGTCACCGGAGTGACTGTGCCACTCGGGGTGACGACGGGAGCCTTGACTGTAACCGACGCGGTCGCAGTCTTGGTAATACCATTCTCTACATAAGTCGCAGTGATCGTGACGAGGGTTTCGTCCGTCACTGTGCCTGTGGCCAAACTGGCGCCGGATACGTTAAGTGCTGCGGTATTGCTTGATGAAAGCGTCGAACTTACAGTCTTGCTCGTTCCATCGACATATCTTGCGGTGGTAGCGCAAGTTCCGGACGTTGCTGAGTTTATCGACGACGGGCAGGAAAGTACGATTGACGACAATGCGGCAGAAGGCTTACTCGTCGTGACGCTAACGGCCGAGGTCTGTGTCGAGCAGTTGTTCGCTTGATCACAGGCCGCCAATGCATAGCTGTATGGCGTTGATTCCTTGAGTCCGGCGTTGCTTGTCTCAGTCACATTTCCGAGTACCGCGACCAATATCCCGTCGCGATAAACTCGGTAAGAGGCGACGCCAACGCTGTCGCTCGAAGCGGTCCAGGAAAGATTGACCTGGCTGGAACTGACTGCGGTTGCAACCACGCCATTAGGAACAGTGGGAGCTTGCTTGTCCGCATATCCGGCGGCGATACTGATCTGTACGGGCCTAATTTGTTTATTGCCGGCTCCGCTGGTCCCATCGCCGAGTTGGCCGGTTTCGTTGTAGCCCCAGGCTTTCAGACTTCCGTCCGACTTGAACACCACCGTGTGCGCAAAGCCCGCCGCGATTGAAGTCACACCCGTGTCGATTTGTACAGGGTTCGTCTGATTGGCCAGGCTACCGTCGCCGACTTGTCCAAAGTCTTTGTTGTAACCCCATACCCACAACGTGCCATCGGTTTTAAGGGCGACGGTATGTGCCGCGCCTGCGGTCACCAAACTAAAGCCAGTAGCGATCGGTGTAGGAGAATTTTGACTTGTCGTGGTGCCGTTGCCGAGCTGTCCAGTTCCGTTGAAGCCCCACGCCCACAGACTACCGTCGGCCTTGAGGGCGACCGTATGCAATTGCCCCGCTGCTACCGAAGTGTAGCCCGTGCCGATCATCACTGGGCTGCTTCTTTTGGTGGTAGTGCCGTCACCCAGTTGGCCGTAGTCATTGTTGCCCCAACCCCACAGGCTTCCATCGGTCTTAATTGCGAGGGTATGCTGATAGCCGGCCGCAACCGAGACAAAATCCGTCGCAGTCTTTACAGGTAACAAGCGCTGGGTCAACGTCCCGTCGCCGAGTTGGCCACTTGCGTTGTAGCCCCATGCCCACAGGCTGCCATCGCTCTTGAGCGCCACCGTGTGCTGCTCGCCACCCGCCACCGACGAAAAACCGCTACCAATCGACACCGGGCTAGATTGAGAAGTTTGAGTACCATCACCCAATTGTCCATTATCATTTAGACCCCATGCCCAGAGGGTACGATCCGGTTTGAGCGCCAGGGTGTGCTTATAGCCGGCCGCGATTGCGCTGAATCCAGATGCGACCTGCTTGGGCACGGCACTGGCGATGTTGCCACCATCACCAAGCTGTCCCTCTGTATTTCTTCCCCAAGCCCACAGTGTGCCGTCGGATTTGATGGCAAGCGTGTGCAATCCACCCGCCGTCACGGCCAGCGCAACCTGCGTTGTCAGCAACAGCAGAAGCGAGACCAAAACACCGAATCCATAAAGGAGGCGGCTTGGTTGTACTGAGGTTGGGATGGAAAAAAGGGAATCGGAGGGCCGTGTATTCTTCATGATATTGTCATTCTCACCCGGATGAGGACTACCGTCATAAAGGAAATCAACTCAGTATTTATAGCAACTCTTAGACAACTTTAAAAGGAATGTCGGCACGGATATTATCGAAGAAACAAGCAACTTGCGAATACGCAATTCAACCAACTGCCCGCGGAAAGCCGGCGCAATTCGAGTCCTCCAGCCTTACTCCCACTCAATGGTAGCTGGCGGTTTGCCCGAGATGTCATAGACAACGCGGTTGATGCCACGAACCTCATTGATGATTCGATTTGATACCTTGGCCAACAGGCTGTGCGGCAACTCGGCCCATTGCGCCGTCATAAAATCCTGGGTCTGCACGGCACGCAGGGCCACGACGTATTCGTAGGTCCTGCCGTCACCCATCACCCCAACCGACTTCACCGGCAGAAATACTGCGAAAGCCTGGGACGTCTTGTCGTACCAGTCCGCGGCGCGGAGCTCATCTATGAAAATCGCGTCGGCACGACGCAGCAATTCCGCGTATTCCTTCTTGACCTCGCCGAGTATCCTTACGCCCAGGCCCGGGCCGGGGAAAGGATGGCGATACACCATCTCGTGAGGCAATCCCAAGGCCACTCCCAACTCGCGTACTTCGTCCTTGAACAGTTCCCGCAGCGGTTCCAGAAGCTTCAGATGCAAGGTATCGGGCAGACCCCCTACATTGTGATGGCTCTTGATGGTATGGGTTCTCTTGCTCTTGGCGCTGGCCGATTCGATCACGTCCGGATATATGGTGCCCTGCGCCAGCCACTTGGCCTGCGGCAGCTTGCCGGCTTCGACCTGAAACACTTCGACGAACTCCCGGCCGATAATCTTGCGTTTTTGTTCGGGCTCGTTCACTCCGTTCAGATGACCCAGGAATCTCTCAGTTGCATCGACATGGATGACTTTAACCCCCAGGTTGCGGGCAAACGTCTGCATCACCTGTTCTGCTTCGTTCAGACGCAACAGGCCGTTGTCGACAAAAACACAGGTCAATTGACTCCCGATCGCTTGATGCAGCAGCGCCGCCACAACACTGGAATCCACTCCCCCCGACAGTCCCAGAATCACTTCATCGCTACCCACCAAGGCGCGGACCTTCGCCACCGCTTCAGTCACGTATTCGGGCATCTTCCAGTCGCCTCGGCAGCCGCAGATCTCATGCAAGAAGCGAGCGAAGATGTCCTTGCCCTTGAGCGTATGGGTCACTTCGGGGTGGAACTGAACCGCATAGAAACGTCTGATCTCGTCGGCCATGCCTGCGATCGGGGTTGCCGGATTGGAGGCAATCAGTTTGAAGCCAGACGGGATTTCGGTGACTTTGTCGCCATGACTCATCCAAACATCAAGCAGGCCATGACCCGCGTCATTCACTCGATCCTGGATGCCCTCAAGCAGCTTCGAGTGACCCTGTGCTCGGATCTCGGCATAGCCGAACTCGCGCTTCTGGGCATTTTCCACCTTGCCACCCAACTGTTCGGCCATGGTCTGCATGCCGTAACAGATGCCCAGAACCGGAACCCCCAACTTGAACACGATGTCCGGCGCGCGTGGCGTCTCGTTTTCGTAAACAGAATTCGGTCCGCCGGAAAGGATGATCCCTTGCGGATTGAACTCCCGGATGAATTCTTCGGACACATCGTTGGGATGCAGTTCGCAATACACCTGCTGTTCGCGCACCCGACGCGCGATGAGTTGGGAATACTGGGCGCCGAAATCGAGGATGAGAATCTTCTGATGTGCCATGTTCGATCTCTATAAGTCAAAAGGGCGGCATTTCGCCGCCCTAGCTAAAGCTGAGGCGATTAGTCGACGTGATAATTAGGTGCTTCCTTGGTAATCTGGACATCATGGACATGCGATTCACGGATGCCCGCCGAAGTGATTTCGACGAACTCCGCCTTGACGCGCATTTCATCAATCGTCGTGCAGCCGACGTAACCCATCGATGAACGAAGACCGCCCATGAGTTGGTGTATCACCGCTATGACCGGTCCCTTGTACGGGACTCGACCTTCGATGCCTTCAGGCACTAGCTTTTCTATGTTCGCGTCACTGTCCTGGAAATAGCGATCCGCGGCACCGTCCTTCATCGCGCCAAGACTGCCCATGCCGCGATAGGCTTTGTAGGAACGTCCCTGGAAGAGCACGGTTTCGCCCGGAGCTTCTTCCGTACCGGCAAACAAGCCGCCGAGCATCACCGAATTGGCGCCGGCTGCAATTGCTTTGGAAATGTCTCCCGAATACCGGATGCCGCCGTCGGCGATCATGGGCACGCCGGTACCGGCGAGAGCATTGGACACATTGTCGATCGCGGTGATCTGGGGTACGCCCACTCCGGCAACAATTCGCGTAGTGCAGATGGAACCGGGGCCGATCCCTACTTTCACGCCGTCTGCGCCATGATCGACCAGGGCTTTCGCGGCGGAAGCGGTGGCAATATTGCCGCCGATGACTTCGACCTTCGGAAAATTCTTCTTGACCCACTCGACTCGTGTCAGCACACCTTGCGAATGTCCGTGGGCGGTATCCACCACCAGTACATCCACCCCTGCTTCGGCCAGCAGGGTGGCGCGTTCCTCGGTGCCCTCCCCAACGCCGATTGCGGCACCGACCCTCAGATGACCGAGTTCGTCCTTGCAGGCAAACGGATATTCTGAGGACTTCAATATGTCCTTGACGGTGACCAGGCCACGCAACTCGAAATCACCATTGATGACCAATACTCGCTCCAGGCGATGCTTGTGCATCAACGCCTTGGCCTCGTCGGTCGAGGTGCCTTCCTTAACGGTAATGAGCCGTTCGCGGGGCGTCATGATGTTCATCACCGGCTGGTCGAGGTTGGTCTCGAAACGCAGATCGCGATTGGTCACAATACCCACCACGCGTTTGCCTTCGATCACCGGTACGCCGGAAATCTTATGCTGTCTGGTCAAGGCCAATACTTCGCGCACGGTCATGGTCGGCGGAATGGTAATCGGGTCTTTCAGTACACCCGACTCGAATCGTTTAACTTTGGCGACTTCGGCTGCCTGAGTCTTGGCGGTGAGATTCTTGTGAATAATCCCGATGCCGCCTTCCTGCGCCAAAGCGATGGCCAACCGCGATTCCGTCACCGTAGCCATGGCGGCTGAAACCAGGGGCAGATGAAGTTGAATTTTGCGCGTCAGTTTTGTGGTGAGATTGACATCGCGAGGCAGTATCGAAGAATGGGCGGGAATGAGGAGGACATCATCGAATGTCAGCGCCTTGTGGAGAACTTGCATCTTCTTTCCTTCCTTCCAAAAACGCATTATACGCGAGAGGTGCGTTTCGGTCTTTTTTCGCCTCCCATAATCCATAGGAGGTGCGTTGGCGGGCGTTACGGCTTTAGCCTCTTCCTCAATTGAATACCTGTCGCCACGCGTCGCACGCGAATTTCTTTTGGATCGGCAAGCAAAGGGCGGTAGATTTCGACACGATCTTGAGCGCATAACACCGTAGTGGCCATGGCGATCTTGCCGTAAATACCCAGTTTTATTTTCGCGAGGTCGATCTCCGGGAATTTACCGATGAGCCCGGAAGCTTCGATGGCTTGATGCAAAGTACTCCCTGCAGGCAATTCAAGTTGGATGATTTCCTGGTGTTGTGGTTTAGCGTAGATCACTTCCACATTGATAGAGCCAACTTCCTTGCACTCGTCAATCTCTTGGTTTGGCAGGCTACCCATATATTTGCTGAGCTCTTTTAACGAAAGATTCCACAAAAGTCCCGGCAATATGGCTGAACACGGGTCCAAGAACTCTTTCCAGGATCTTGCTTGAGAACTCATAATGCAATCGGAACCCGACCTTGCACGCGCTATCGCCAAGCGGGATGAAACTCCAGCCGCCGTCCATATGCTTGAAAGGACCTTCCCTCAAGGTAATACGCATCCAGCGCGGGGACTCCTTGGCGTTCTCGGTCGAAAAATGCGCCTTGGCGCCGTGATAATTGATGTGGATACGTGCGATCGTCTTGATTTCCGTTCGTTCGATTAACTCAGTGCCACCACACCAAGGGAGGAATTTCGGGTAATCCTCAACGCGATCGACGAGATCAAACATCTGGGCCACGCTACGTTCGATCAAAACGGATTTTTCGACAACGGCCATCTTGGTTCGCTGCGTTAGAATGAGACATTGTACCCGCGCAGTAACAACATGAGCATTGTCGAAAACAAGAAGGCCTTCCACGATTATTTCATCGAAGAACGTTTCGAAGCCGGTCTGGCACTCGAAGGTTGGGAAGTGAAATCGATACGCGCCGGCCGTGCCCAGATCAAGGAAGCTTATGTGATTCTGAGAAACGAGGAAGTCTATCTGATCGGCGCACACATCAGCGCACTGTCGACCGCCTCGACCCACATCCATACCGATCCGGTCAGGACACGCAAGCTACTGCTGCATGCGGAGGAAATCAGAAAACTGATCGGCAAGGTGGAGCGCGCCGGCTATGCGTTGGTACCGTTGGACTTTCACTACTCGAAAGGCCGTATCAAACTCTCCATCGGACTGGCAAAAGGCAAGAAACAGCATGACAAACGAGAGGCCGAAAAGGACAAGGACTGGGTTCGAGAAAAGGCACGCGTGATGCGTGCCAAGAGCTAGACACCCGACGTGACACCCGCCACCCTGCTCTGGCTGATCACCGGCTGCATGATGCTGCAACCCTTGTCGACGGATGTCTACCTTGCCTCGCTGCCGCACCTGACAGACTATTTTTCGGCGACCCCCGCAACTGTCCAGCAGACACTGTCGATGTTCGTGATCGGCTTCGGAACGGCACAGTTGATCAGCGGGCCGCTTTCCGATCGCTATGGTCGCCGCCCTATCATGATGGGTGGCCTGGCCATTTATCTGGCCTCCAGCGTCGCCTGCGCTTTTGCGCCGACGCTCTCCTTTCTCATTGTCGCCCGGTTTGTTCAGGCCGTGGGCTGCTGCACCGCCGTGGTGGTGACACGCGCCATCATCCGCGACTCCTATGCACCCGCCGATGGCGCCCGGATGTTTGCCAAGGCCAGCAGCCTTATGTCGCTTGTGCCCATATTGGGTCCGGTCCTCGGCAGCTACCTGCAGGTTGCTTACGGCTGGCGCGCCACCTTTGGCGTACATATCGTATTCTGTTCGATCCTGATCTGGGCAGCAGGGTATAGTCTGGTGGAGACCAACCGCCATAAGAATCTGGAGGCCACACGGATATCCGGTTTGTTTAGGAACTATGCGCAGATTGCCTCATCACCGGCTTTTTGGGCTTACACCGTCCCTGGCGCGCTGTCCTATGCGTCGATTTTTGTTTTCATCTCGGGTGCGTCATTCGTGTTGATCCGGGTGCTGGGAGTACGGACCGAATACTACGGTTATTGTCATGCCTTCAGCATACTCGGCTATTTAGGCGGGACCATCGTCTGCCGACGACTGTTGACCCGGATAGGACTCGCGCGAACATTGACCGTGGGAACAACGCTGTCACTGGCAGGTGGATTGCTTTTCCTTGGACTCGTGCTGTCGGGTGCGCTCCACTGGAGTGTGGTTCTCGGCAGCATGTTCCTCACCATGAGCGCCCATGGCATCAACAATCCTTGCACCCAGACCGGCGCCGTAGCGCCTTTTCAGCAACAGGCAGGAGCGGCTGCGGGGCTCCTGGGCTTTGTCACCATGATAGCGGCCTTGCTGGCGAGTACCTGGGTCGGCGCCAGTTTCAACGGCACACTGTTGCCTCTGGCGCTCACTTCCGCCGGGGTCGCTGCTCTAATGTATGCATCGACCAGATTACTGTCAAAGTATCGGGTCAATTGAATCACCGAGTGGCTATCGATCTCGTAATCTTCCGACTAAAGTTGTTGCAACAGGTTCTTCTGCCTGACTTCCTCGAATAGACATATGGCGGCGGCGGCGCCGACATTCAAGGATTCGCTGCCGCTTGCCATGGGGATGTAAACACGTTTCTGGGCTGCGGTTTCTAGTATTGGAGAGACGCCGCCGCCTTCGCTGCCAAATAACCAGGCCAGATTCCCACCGAGATCTTGCTGGAACAACGGCACCCCACCGTGGGCCACCGCCGCAATCGTGGCCCCCGAAAAACTCTCTACCATGGCCGCCAGATCAACTTGTTCGCGCAGCCGCAAATCGAAATGTGCCCCTTGCGCGGCACGCAAAACCCGCGGCGACCAGACTCCGGCACACCCCGGCCCGAGGAATACATCGGCGATACCCGCCGCCGCCGCCGTGCGCAATATCGAGCCGACATTGCCGGGATCCTGTAAGGTGTCGAGCAGGACGCAGGAGCCGTTGATATCCGCTGATGGAACCGCCGGAATGCGGATCACCGCGCAGACGCCGGTCGGGTTCGCCAAGTCGCTCAAGTCGCGGAACAGACTATCCCGTAGCAACAGGATTTCCTCATCGGGAAATGAGGTGGACAGAGCCTGTATTTCCGGCTGTGCCGCGCCGTGTTCGCTGAGAATCAGGCGTTCTGGCCGTCCAATCTTGTCGCGATAGGCGGTCACCAGATGGATGCCGTCAAGCAGAGTGAGCCCCTGGCGGCGCTGCTCCCGGATATCCTCGGCAAGCGACTTCAATTCCTTGAAGGTCGGGTTATCGCGGGAAGTGATGTGCTTCATGGCGCCTGCCCTAACCGTTCCATATCTGGCCGCTTGCAAGCAATTGGCGCACGGGCGCGAAGCTGCGCCGATGGATGATACTGGGTCCGTGGGCGCGCAACGCCACCAGATGAGCGGCGGTCGGGTAGCCTTTATGACGGTCCAGGCCGTATTGCGGATAAATGGCATGAAGCCGCAGCAATTCGGCGTCCCGTTCAGTCTTGGCCAGGATGGATGCCGCGCCGATGCTTGATACCGTCGCGTCGCCCTTGACGATGGCCCTGGCGTGCATGGCGACGGTCGGGCAATACAGGCCGTCGACGAGAATTTCATCAGGCACCACCTGAAGCGCTTCGACAGCCCTGCGCATCGCCAGCAGGCTGGCCTGGAGAATATTGATGGCATCGATCTCGGCGACGCTGCTGCTGGCGATGGCCCAAGCAAGAGCGCGATCTTTGATCAGTTGAGCGAGCCGGTCACGAACTTTTCCAGACAGCTTTTTTGAATCATCGAGTCCCGCTATCGGCCAGGCAGGATCCAGAATCACCGCCGCTGCATAGACCGGCCCGGCCAGGGGACCACGACCGGCTTCATCGACGCCGGCGATCAGGCGCCGCATGCGCCGGAATTCGCTTCATTTGATGCCGGCTGTCCGCTCAACATCGGCAGAATTGCCCGAGCCGCTTGCTCGGCGGTATTTTGACGTAGCTCGACATGCATGGCTGAGAACAAATCCTGCAGGCGGGTTCGAACCGGCTGATCTCCGACCAGGTTTCCGAGTGCTTGGGAGAGGTTTTCAGGCGTTGCATCGTCCTGCAAAAACTCCGGGACAACAAATCGTCCCGAGAGAATATTCGGTAACCCGACCCAGGGCTGGTATTTCATCCGGCGCATCAAGCGCCATGACCAGGGCGACATCTTGTAGCAAATCACCATGGGCTTCTTGAACAGGGCCGCCTCCAGCGTGGCCGTTCCACTCGCGACCAGCACTGCGTCCGAGGACGCCATGGCATCGTGAGCATGGCCGAACAATAGGGTAATCGGCAATTCCTGGGCACCAAGCCGCCATAACTCATTCTCGAATTGCATGCGCGTCTCGCGTGATACCAGCGGCACCAGGAAACGCGCTTGCGGAAAGCGTTGGTGCAGATACTTGGCGGTTTCGATGAAGGTTTCCGCCAGATAATGCAGTTCAGACTGCCGACTGCCCGGCAACAGGGCGAACACCAAGGCATCCTGAGGCAAATTCAGGCGCTCGCGGGTCGCTTCCTGGTTGGGCTCCAGCGGTATCACGTCCGCCAGCGGATGACCGACATAGCGAGCCTCGATTCCCTGCTTTGCATAAATGGCAGGTTCGAAGGGAAACAGGCAAAGGATTTGATCGACGGAACGGGCGATGTTGCGGATACGTCCGCCGCGCCAGGCCCACAGTGAGGGACTGACGAAATGCACAGTCGCAATGCCGGATGACTTGAGGCGTGTTTCCAGCCACAGATTGAAATCCGGTGCATCCACCCCGATAAACAGGTCGGGAGGATCGGCCAGCAGGCGTTTCAACAGTAGGCGCCGGATTCTGGAGATTTCCCGGTAATGCCGCAAGACTTCCACATAGCCTCGCACCGACAATTTCTCGGCTGGCCATTCAACCGACAGGCCCGCCGCCTCCATCTTCGGTCCGCCGATGCCACAAAATCGAAGCGTGGGCACGCGCTGCTTGAGCGCTTCTATCAAGTAGCTACCGAGCAGATCGCCGGACGCTTCCCCCGCCACCATGGCTATTTTGAGCGTCTCCGACATGGTAGCTAGCGAATGACGCCGCGCCCAGGGGCGGCAAGAAAATCGGCCAGCAGTCGGAGCTCGGAAGAGTTTTCGCTTTCCGCTGCGATGGCTGCCTGGGCTTCTTCAAGCTTCAGTCCGGACTTATACAGCGTCTTGTAGGCGCGTTTGATCGACATGATCGAAGTGGAAGAAAAACCGCGACGTTTCAAGCCTTCGCTGTTGATTCCATGTGGCTCCGCAGTGTTCCCCGCCGCCATCACATAAGGCGGCAGATCCTGCAACAGGACGCTGCCGAGGGCCGTAATACTATGGGCACCGATCCGCACAAACTGATGCACGGCAGTGAAACCTCCGAGGATCGCATGGTCGCCGACCTTCACATGACCGGCGATCTGGGCATTATTGGCAAAAATGGTGTGGTCGCCAACCTGGCAGTCGTGCGCCAGATGCACATACGCCATTATCCAGTTGTCGTTACCGAGGCGGGTGATGCCGACGTCCTGGGCAGTGCCGCAGTTGAAGGTGCAGAACTCGCGTATGGTATTGCGATCGCCGATCTCAAGCCGGGTTGGTTCTCCGGCATATTTCTTGTCCTGCGGAATCTCCCCGATGGAGCAGAACTGAAAAATCCGATTATCGCGACCGATGCGGGTATGGCCGCTGACGACGACGTGCGGTCCGATGCTACTGCCATCACCAATTTCGACGAACTCACCGACGATCGAGTACGCGCCTATCTCGACGCCGGGACTCAGACGGGCGCCTGGATGAACAATCGCCGTGGGATGGACTCCTGAAATGCTCATTCGATGGTCCGAACCGTGCATAAAAGCTCGGCCTCCGCCGCAAGTTGTCCATCCACCAGGGCTCGCCCGGCGAATTTCCACAGACCGCGCTTATTGGCCAGGATAGACACCTCGAGCATCAACCGGTCGCCAGGCGTCACCGGCTTCTTGAAGCGCGCGCCGTCGATGCCGACGAAGTAATAAACCGATTTGTCGTCCGGTTTTCCTCCCAGGGTCTTGAACGACAGAATTGCAGCGGCCTGCGCCAATGCCTCTATGATCAGAACTCCCGGCATGACCGGATGATGAGGATAATGCCCAGGAAAGAACGGTTCGTTGATGCTCACGTTCTTGTAGGCCAGGATACGCTCTCCAGGCAGGCATTCGAGTACGCGATCCACCAGTAGAAACGGATATCGATGCGGCAAATGTTCCAGTATCTGATGTATGTCCATCGCAATCACTCTTTTGTCTCCGCCTCGTTTGAGATTGCCGGTTGAGTTTCTTTCGGGAGGGCCGACTGTGCTTCAAGGGCGCGTATTTTATCGGCCATTGAATCGAGATGCCGCAGGTGCGCAAAATTTTTCAGCCAGGCTGCCTGATCCTGGAATGGTACGGCGCCGCTATAACTGCCGGCCTTGGGAATGGATTTGCTTACCAGTGTGCCGGCGAAAATATTCACATCGTCGGCTACGTTCAGGTGCCCAAGGATGACTGCTCCGCCACCCACGGTACAACGACAACCGAGCCTGGCACTGCCGGCGATGCCGACACAGCCTGCGAGCGCGCTGTGAGCACCGATCCGCACGTTATGGCCAACCTGGATCTGATTGTCGAGTTTTACGCCGTCCTCGATGACCGTATCGTCAAGCGCCCCACGATCGATCGTGGTATTGGCACCGATCTCGACATCGTCGCCGATGACAACACGACCGATCTGCGGAATTTTCAGCCATGCACCGTCTTGCGCGCGTGCGAAGCCAAAGCCGTCGGCGCCGATCACGGCGCCGGAGTGTATGATCGCGCGGGCACCGATATGGCAGCCGCCATAGATGGTTACATTGGCGTGCAACAGCGCATCGTCTCCAAGCTCGACGCCCTTGCCTATCACGCAACCCGGGCCAATGCGTGAGCGTTGGCCGATTCTTGCCTCGGGGCCGATACAAACCCCCGCTCCTATACTGGTGCTATCGGGAATTGCGGATTCGACCGTCGCAGTAGGGTGAATGCCGGGAACCGGCGAATCGACGGGATTCAACCATTGAGCGACACGGGCAAAGTAGAGATACGGCTCGTCGCTGACGATGCAGGGAACAGGACAGGCATCGGCCGAGGCGGCCGACAGGATGACGGCGCCAGCGCGGGTAGCGGCCAGTTTTCCATGGTATTTTGGATTGGCAAGGAAGCTGATTTCGTCCGGGCCGGCACGCTCCAGAGTCGCGACTTGTCGAATCGACCCGGAAGTATCGCCGATCAGTCTGCCGCCCAGGTGGGCAACGATTTCGTCGAGTCGGACGGGAACCACGGCCGCATCAAGACGTTGACGTGGGAATGTCAAGCGGCGCTTACTTGCCGTCGCCAAGCGCCTTGATGATCTTGTCGGTGACGTCGATGCGTGGACTGGCCCACGCAGCTTCCTGGAGAATAATGTCGTATTTTTCGGCTTCGGCAATGGCTTTCATGACCTTATTCACTCGCTCGTATATCGCAGCCATTTCTTCGTTCTGGCGCAAGTTGAGATCTTCCTTGAATTCACGCTGTTTGCGCTGGAAATCACGATTGAGATCGCTGAACTCGCGTTCCTTGCCGCGCCTCTCGGATTCCGGCATGGTTACCGAATTTTTTTCCAGGGCTTCCTGCAAGGTCTGCAACTGCTTGGCCAATTTTTGCAGGTCCAGATCGCGTTTTTCGAACTCTTTTTCGATTTTCTTCTTGGCCTTGGCCGCTTGGGGAGCGTCGTTAAGAACGCGCTGGGTGTTAACAAAACCGATCTTTACCTCGGCATTCACCGGGAACGCAGTGAGCATGCATCCTGCAGCCAACAATGGAATGAAAATCTTGTTCAAGAGGAGTCTCCTGGATGCAAAAAGTTAGAACATCGTACCCATCTGGAATTGAAGCCGCTGAATCCTGTCTTCCGGTTTCTTGTTGATCGGATTGGCAAAGCTGAATTTGAGCGGCCCCATCGGCGATGACCACGACAGCGAGAGGCCGGTACTGTAGCGCAGATCACCCAGCGACATCTTGGTGCCTTGGGCCCAAACCTGTCCGCCGTCGACAAACGCACCCAGTCGCACGGACTTGTCCATCCCGCTACCGGGAAGCGGAAATAGATACTCCGCGTTCCCGACGATGCGCCGGTTGCCACCCAGACTTTCAGTCGTAAGAGGATCTTGCGGCCCGAGGGAACTCGTGTCGTAGCCGCGTACCGAGCCTATCCCGCCTGCATAGAAACTCTTGAAGAACGGCAGTTGTCTCCCGCTATAGCCGTTGGCATATCCCACTTCGCCGTTCAACATCAAAGTCGATCCCCGCCACAAAAAAGACGTAGGGATAAAGTGTTGATGCTGATAGGTGGCTTGGTAATAACGCAAACTTCCGCCCGGCAACGCGATTGAGCCGACCAGGCGGTTCGAATAACCTTTGGTTGGGTAAAGGCGGCTGTCGATCGTTTCCTTTATCCAGCCGGCTGTGCCAAGCAAGGTGGTATTTGCCGACCCAAACTGGTTAACGTAATCCTGATAACGCACCGGACTGAAAGAATCCACCGTCAGCTTGGTGGAGTCAACGGACAAACCGGCACTGATGTAATCATCCTCCGCAATCGGCAGGCCGAAGCGCACTCCCCCGCCGACAGTGTTGCTTCGGTAGGCCCCAACTGTCGTCAGCGTGCTGGTGTCGGTGTTACGTTGATAGACGTCGAAACCCCGGCTGATACCATCTATCGTGTAATACGGATCAGTGTAGGAAAATGAATAAATCTTGTTGATCCTGCTGGTGTTGAGCTGAACTCCAACAGTTTTGCCGCTGCCGAAAAGGTTTTGCTGCTGCACCGACGCGGACAGGACGAGTTTTTCGGCGCTGGAAAATCCGGCACCCATCATGATATTTCCGGTAGGTTTTTCCTTGACGCTTACGTTCAGGTCGACCTGATCGGTGACGCCAGGAACCGCAGGAGTTTCAACAGTAACGTCTTCGAAATAACCCAGCCGGTCTACCCGCGTCCGTGATTTGTTGATGCTATCACCGTCGTACCAGCTGGATTCGATCTGCCGCAACTCGCGGCGGACGACTTCATCGCGGGAACGCGTGTTGCCGGTTACATTAACCTGGCGAACATACACGCGGCGGCCAGGATCGACGAATATCGTAAACGCCGCCTCATGTTTGTTCTTGTCGAGTTCTGGCGCAGCATTCACGTTGGCAAAGGCATAGCCTTCATTGCCCAATCGCTCGCTGATCAGCTTGGTGGTCTCGGTCAGTTTCTCACGAGAAAAGGTTTCGCCGGGTCTGAGTATCACCAGTTTCGTGATTTCGCCTTCCGGCAGCAACAAATCTCCTGCCAATTTAACCGAAGATACTGTGAACTTCTCGCCTTCGGATATATTTATAGTGATATAGATATCCAGCTTGTCGGGAGTTATCGACACCTGGGTCGAATCGATGTTGAACTCAAGATAGCCACGGTTCAGATAATAAGAGCGAAGATTCTCAAGATCTCCCGACAATTTTTGTTTCGAATATTGGTCGTTCTTGGTGTACCAGGTCAGCCAGTTCGGAGTGCGTAGCTCGAAATTGTCGAGAAGTTCCTTTTCCGCTATCGCTTGGGCGCCGATGATGCTGATCTGATTGATCTTGGCGATCTCGCCTTCCTCGACGTTGAAGTTGATGCCGACCCGGTTGCGTTCCAACGGAGTCACGGTCGTCTTTATATTTGCTGCGTAATAGCCGCGAGTCAAGTATTGGCGTTTCAGTTCCTGCTCCGCCTTATCGACCATCGCGCGGTCGAAAATGCGTGACTCGGCCAGACCGACTTCTTTCAAGCCTTTGATGATCTGATCTTTTTCGAAAGCCTTCATACCGACAAAGTCGACAGCCGATATGACCGGTCGTTCTTCGAGAACCACCACTAGGACGTTACCCTCTATCTCCAGCCTCACATCCTTGAAGAAGCCGGTCAAGAACAGCGTCTTGATTGTTTGTGAGGCCTTGTCGTCATTGAGCGTGTCACCGACTTTCACCGGCAAGTAGCTGAATACTGTTCCAGCCTCGGTGCGCTGGATGCCCTCGACGCGAATATCCTTGACGACAAAGGGTTCAAAAGCAGAAGCCGTGGACGCAAACAGCGTGGCGACCAGCCCAGCGATCAGATTTTTTTTCATTCTGCTATCCGGAAACAAGGCGGTTGATATCGTTATAGAAGGCAAATGCCATCAGCATTAAAAGCAGGAACAAGCCAATTTGCTGACCGATTTCCATTATCCGCTCGGAGAGCGGACCGCCTTTGATAATCTCGGCAATATAATACAATAAATGTCCGCCATCCAATATCGGGATCGGCAGCAGGTTGAGCACACCTAGGCTGATGCTGATCAACGCCAGGAATTTGAGATAGTAAGTCCAACCCAGGCGCGCCGATTGACCTGCATAGTCGGCGATAGTGACCGGGCCACTGAGGTTTTTCCAGGACACTTCCCCTGTGATCATGCGGCCGATCATTCTCAAGCTGAATATCGAGGTATCCCAGGTCTGCGCCGTCGCCTTGACAAAAGCCGTGCTCACTCCGTAGCGCACAGTAATCATCATCGTTTGGCGGAGCGCGGGATCATCCTTCACTTGGATGCCCATTCGACCTATGCTCTGTCCGCCCTCCTCGATGGAGGATGGTGTTGCCTGTAGCCTTAGCGATTCGCCTTCACGGCGCAACTCGATAGCCAATGGAATTCCGGGCGACTGGCGAATCAGCGAGGAAACATCTCCCCACACCAGTGTGGCCCGGCCGTCGATGGCCATGAATTCGTCACCTGACCGCATCCCGGCGCGTTCCGCGGCTGAACCACTCTGGACCACGCCGATGATTGGCCTGAGCTGCGGCCTATAAGGTTTCAGACCAAGACTCGACGGCAAGTCGGACTCGTAATCGCCCTCAGTCAAATTCTTGATATCGAGACGTCTGATCGAGATTTCCTGACGCGGGTTAATCACTTCCAGAATCACCGGCGTTCGATCGATCGCCACTTGCAGTAACTCCCAGCGCATTTCCTGCCAGGTAGCGACAGGCCGTCCGTTGACGCTGCGCACAGTCTCGCCATCGTGAACTTCGGCGGCGGCTGCCGCGCTTGCGTTGGGAGGTGCGGCGAGGACGGGACGAAGTTCCTCCATGCCTTGCATGAATATCACCCAGTAAAGCAGGATCGCCAGTAGCAGATTGGCCAGCGGTCCCGCGATAACCACCAGAATGCGTTTCCACACCGGCTGTCGATTGAAGGCGCGTTGCAGCTCCTCGGGCTCAACCGTACCTTCGCGTTCATCAAGCATCTTGACGTACCCTCCCAGGGGAAACGCCGAGATAGCCCATTCGGTTTTATCCGCGCCGTAACGCTTGACCAGCAAAGGCCGGCCGAAACCGACCGAGAACCGCAATACTTTGATGCCGCAAAGGCGTGCGATAAAAAAATGCCCCAGTTCATGCACCACAATCAGCACACCCAGCGCCAGTGCGAAGGCGCCGAGATAATAGGCAAAATGACCGCCCGTCATGTCCAGGCCCCGACGTAGGTCGCGGCTGTGACGCGTGCCTCGGCATCGACGCTCATCACCGCATCGAGATCCGGTAAATCCGAGACAGGGATACGATCGAGCACCGCGGCAATGACATCGGCAATTTTCAGGAAGGGTAGGCGTCCCGCGAGAAAGGCAGCCACGGCCACCTCATTGGCGGCGTTGAGCAGGGTCGGGGCGCTCCCGGCGGCGAGCAGCGCCCGGTAAGCCAGCGGCAAACAGGGGAAGCGTCGCTGGTCGGGGCGTTCGAAGCTCAATTGGCCGATGGCAAACAGGTCGAGTGGGGCCACGCCAGTCTCGATACGCTCAGGGTAAGCCAGCGCATGAGCAATCGGCGTGCGCATGTCGGGATTGCCGAGTTGAGCCAAAACTGAGCCATCCCAGTATTCGACCAGTGAATGGATGATGCTTTGTGGATGAATCACGACCTCGATCTTGTCTGCCGGCGCGTTGAATAGCCAGTGTGCCTCGATCACTTCCAGGCCTTTGTTCATCATGGTCGCCGAGTCGACGGAAATCTTGCGCCCCATTACCCAGTTCGGATGGGCGCAGGCCTGTTCCGGCGTGACGGACTGCAATTTGTCCAGGGGCGTATTCCGGAAGGGTCCTCCTGAGGCGGTCAGCAAGATGCGACGCACGCCTTTGTCCTCCATCGATCCGGAATAATCGGCCGGTAACGACTGGAATACCGCATTATGTTCGCTGTCGACCGGCAGCAACTTGGCTCCCGCGCGCCGCACTTCGGCCATGAACAGCGCCCCGGCCATCACCAATGCCTCTTTGTTGGCAAGCAGAACGCGTTTGCCTGCGCGCACAGCAGCGAGCGTCGGAGCCAGTCCGGCAGCGCCCACAATCGCCGCCATGACGCTATCGACATCGCTCAAAGCGGCGATTTGCGACAAGGCCTGCGGTCCGGCCAATACTTCGGTCGCGAGTCCCGCAGAGCGCAGTTCCGCAGCCAGTGTCCGCGCATTTTCCGCATTCTCAAGCACAGCGTAACGCGGGCGGTGGATCAGACAAAGCCGCCCCAGCTCCGTTACCTTGGCATGGGCCGTCAGTGCAACCACCTCGAAGCGATCAGGGTGGCGTGACACCACATCGAGCGTACTGAGTCCGATCGATCCGGTGGCGCCGAGGATGCTCAGGCGTTGCTTTCTGGTCACCTCCGCCATCATGTCACCCAACGAGCAACGCTGCCAACCCGGCCAGTGGCAGGGTCGAGGTGAGGCTGTCGATACGGTCGAGTATGCCACCATGCCCAGGGAGAAGTGCGCTGCTGTCCTTGACACCGGCCTGGCGTTTCGCCAGCGACTCGAACAGATCGCCGAGAATACTGACAACCGTCAACAGCAACAGTCCCAAGGCGATCAGCAGGATGTACAGCCAGTTCAGTTGCGCCAGCCAGCCTGTTCCACCACCGACCACGGCGGCATAGACGAGTACACCAATGCAGGCGCCGGCCGCGCCTTCCCAGGTCTTGCCGGGACTGATGGACGGCGCCAACTTGTGGCGTCCGAAAGCACGGCCGCTGAAATATGCGGCGATATCGGCAACCCAGACCAGGGCCAGCGCCGCCAGAAGCAACCAGGGGCTGCGTGCCTGCAAGCTGACCATCCCTGCCCAACTGGGGATGAGCAACAGCCACCCGACCAGAAACCCGGACGCATTTGCGTGCAAAGTCCAGCGCTGCCGAAACCATATAGGCACCAGCAGCAACCAAAAAACCAGCGCCAAAGACCAGAGCGCCACCAGCAGCGTCACCGGCATTCTAAGAGAGTACAAGGCCGTGCAAGGCAAGCATGTGATCAAGCCGAAGAGCCAGCGTGCCTTCATCCCGGCTCTCAGCAAACCGCCCCACTCCCAGGCAGCGATGGCGACGATGCCTGAAAATGCAACGACCGAACCGAGACGTGGCAGGAGAAACAGCGCAGCGACAAGTCCGGAAGCGAGAAACAGCGCGGTGATAATTCGCGCCTTAAGCATCTTGGCCTTGTATGAGCGGGCTAGTCTCGTCCGCGACAGACGTGACTCTGGGTTCCCGGTCGACATATAGCTGCTCGCTGGTGCGGCCAAAGCGACGTTCACGACTTCGGTAGGAGGCTATCGCCGCGTCCAGGACCGTGGCGTCAAAATCCGGCCAGAGCAGGTCGGTGAAATAAAACTCGGTGTAGGCCAATTGCCAGAGCAAGAAATTGCTGATGCGCTGCTCGCCGCCGGTCCTGATAAACAGGTCGGGCTCGGGCGCATAGGCCATCGCCAAATGCGGGGCAAAATCGGCTTCCTGGAAATTTCCTCGCTTCTCGGGTTGCGCCGCCAACATGCGTTCGATCGATTGAAGGATGTCCCAGCGGCCTCCGTAGTTGGCTGCGATAGTCAGGGTCAAGCGATGATTGCCGGCGGTAAGCGCCTCGCCTCGCCGTATCATCTCACCCAGTTTCGGACCGAAACGCGACAAGTCGCCGACGATGCGCAGTCGAATGCCATTTTCGTGCAACTTGGTGACCTCGTCTTCGAGGGCGCGCGCAAACAAGCCCATCAGGAAAGAAACCTCTTCGGGCGGACGGCGCCAATTCTCGGAACTGAAGGCAAACAGGGTCAGGTATTCGATACCGCGTTCGTTGCAAGCCTTGATGACGGTGCGTACCGTCTCGACGCCGCTCTTGTGGCCCGCGACTCTTGGCAGGTAACGTTTCTTGGCCCAGCGTCCATTGCCATCCATGATGATGGCAATGTGGCGCGGAACGTCCCCAATCGCCGGGACAGCCTGGGTGGTACTCGTATACAAGCTCACGCCATGATCCCTTCGCGAAAATTCCAAGGATACCTTCAGACGACCATCAGATCCTTTTCCTTGTCGGCGAGCATCTTGTCGATCTCGATGACAAAGCGGTCGGTCAGCTTCTGAATCTCCTCCTCGATACGGCGTTCGTCGTCCTCGGATACTTCTTTCTTCTTCAAGGCGTCTTTCAGATGTGCATTGGCGTCGCGACGCTGGTTGCGTACCGCAATCTTGGCGTTCTCCCCTTCGTGCTTGACCAGCTTGATGAGCTCGCGGCGTCGCTCTTCCGTCAGCGCCGGCGTCGGAACGCGGATCAAGTCACCCTGCGTCGCCGGATTCAGGCCGAGGTCGGCATCGCGGATGGCTTTTTCGACCTTGCCTATCATCGGTTTTTCCCAAGGCTGCACGCCTATGGTGCGGGCATCAATCAGGGTGATGTTGGCTATCTGGCTGATCGGCACCTGCGATCCGTAATATTCCACCTGAACATGATCGAGAATGCCGGGATGGGCTCGACCGGTGCGCACCTTGGCCAAATCGTGCTTAAGGGCCTCCAAGGATTTCAACATCTTCTGCTCGGTGGCTTTCTTGAGTTCGGCTACCATTCTGATCTCCTCAACAATGCACCATGGTACCTTCATCCTCGCCGAGTACCACGCGTTTCAAGGCCCCTTCCTTGAAGATCGAGAAGACGTTGATGGGCAGTTTCTGGTCGCGGCACAGCGCCAGGGCAGTGGCATCCATGACTTTCAGGTTACGGTTGATGGCATCGTCGAAGCTGATGCGCGTATAGCGTGTGGCATTCGGATCCTTGACCGGATCGGCGGAGTATACGCCGTCGACCTTGGTCGCTTTCAGCACGATCTCGGCACCGATTTCCGACCCCCTCAGCGCCGCAGCGGTATCGGTGGTAAAGAAAGGATTGCCGGTTCCAGCGGCAAAAACCAGGATTTTGCCTTCTTCCAGATAGCGGATCGCCTTCCCGCGGATATAGGGTTCGACCACTTGCTCGATATTCAGCGCGGATTGCACCCGGCTGTTGAGGCCGGCCTGACGCATCGCATCGGCGAGGGCCATGGCGTTCATGACCGTGGCCAGCATTCCCATGTAGTCGGCCGTGGCGCGATCCATTCCGGTTGAAGTGCCGGCAACACCACGAAAAATGTTGCCGCCCCCGATGACCACGCCGATTTCGACACCCAAAGCCGCGACTGTCCCGATTTCGGCGACGATACGCGCCAGCGTATGCCTATTAATGCCGTAGGCATCATCGCCCATCAGGGCTTCGCCCGAGAGCTTGAGCAGTATGCGTTTGTAGCAACTTTTCTCGCTGGCAACCATGCTGCTTGGCCGGTTATTTGGCGGCAGCGGCGGCCTGTGCGGCGACTTCGGCGGCGAAATCGGATTTCTTTTTCTCAATGCCTTCGCCGACAATATACAGCGTAAAGCTAGAGACCGATGCGCCCTTGCTTTTCAGCAACTGTTCGATGGTCAGCTTGTCGTCCTTGACGAAAACCTGGCCAAGCAGGGTGACTTCCTTCAGGTATTTTTGTACGGTGCCGGAAGCAATCTTCTCCAGCATTGCTTCGGGCTTGCCTGCTTCACGGGCTTTTTCAATGGCAATGCGGCGCTCGGTTTCCAGCAGTTCGGGATGGACACCCGTCGTATCCAGCGATTTGGGCTTCGATGCCGCGATATGCATCGCCAGATCCTTTCCCAGTTGCTCGTCACCGCCTACCAGGTCAACCAAAACGCCGATCTTGCTGCCGCCATGAACATAGCTGGTAAGCTTGCCCTGCGCCGCTATTCGACTGAAGCGGCGGATCGACAGATTCTCGCCGATCTTGCCGACCAGTGCGGTGCGCGTCGTTTCAACTGTCGCGCCGTTGATTTCCATGCCGGAAAGTGCGGCGACATCGGACGGATTGCTGCCGGCCACCAGATCGGCCAGACGCTTGGCGAACGCCAAAAAGTCATCATTCTTGGCAACGAAGTCAGTCTCGCAATTTACTTCGATCATCGCGCCGAGCTTGCCGTCGGCGGAAAGATGGACACCGACCACGCCTTCCGCCGCGACCCTGCTGGCAGCCTTGCTGGCCTTGCTGCCAAGCTTGACGCGAAGAATTTCCTCGGCACGCGCCATGTCGCCGGCGGCGTCGGTCAACGCCCTCTTGCATTCCATCATCGGCGCGTCGGTCTTTTCGCGCAACTCCTTAACCATGCTCGCGGTTATTTCCGCCATTGCTCTACTCCAAATTCAAAGATTCGATATCACAGGACGACGACAGGGAGAAGGACGGCTTTCGGTGCCTGCCTCCATGCCTCCATTGATCCGGCTTATTGTGCAGACTCTTCCTCGACTTCGACAAACTCGTCTTCACCGGCAACCGCCTGCACCAGCTCGTTGAGGGAATTGCTACGGCCTTCGAGAATCGCGTCGGCGACACCTCGTGCGTACAGGCGGATGGCGCGGCTTGAATCGTCATTGCCGGGGATAATGTAATTGACGCCATCGGGTGAGTGGTTTGTATCCACCACACCGACCACGGGGATGCCGAGCTTGCCGGCTTCCGTGATGGCGATCTTGTGGAAGCCGACATCGATGACGAAGATCGCATCGGGCAAGCCGGGCATGTCCTTGATACCCCCCATGCTCTTTTGCAGTTTTTCGAGTTCGCGGCGCGAGGTCAAGGCTTCCTTCTTGCTCATCTTCTCGAAGGAGCCATCCTGGACCATCTGTTCAAGATCCTTGAGACGCTTGATTGACAGCTTGACGGTCTTGAAATTGGTGAGCATGCCGCCCAGCCAGCGCTCATCGACATAAGGCATGCCGGCGCGCTGCGCCTCTTCGGCGATGATCTCGCGGGCCTGGCGTTTGGTGCTGACGAAAAGGACCGTGCCCTTCTTGGCCGCAAGCTTCTTCACGAAAGCGATCGCCTCCTGGTATTTGGCCAGGGTTTTTTCCAGGTTGACGATATGGATTTTATTACGGTGGCCAAAGATGAAAGGCGCCATCTTCGGGTTCCAGAAGCGGGTTTGGTGGCCAAAATGGACACCGGCTTCCAGCATTTCACGCATGGTTGTAGACATTCAATATCTCCGAATAGGGTTAAGCCGCCGCCTGGCCGTGTTGTTTCCATCAACAATGGAAACCACCCTTTCGGTGCCAAGCGTGTGGATTTTGTAGCAGCGGTCGCCGCATAGGCCAAGGGAAATTCCAAAGCTTTCGCGACAACCTTCGAATTATAACGGGTTTTATCACACTCCTTCAAGCCATTTTGACGGGCAGCAGGTAGAATTCGCCTATTCAATGAGAGATTCGATAAAGATGAGCATAGGCATCAAGGCAGCGGAAGAAATCGAAAAAATGAGGATTGCCGGACGTCTTGCCGGCGAAGTGCTCGACTACATCGGTTCGTATGTGAATCCCGGCGTGACAACCGCCGAACTCGACCGGCTCTGCCACGATTACATGGTGGACGTACAAGGCTGCATCCCCGCCCCGCTCAACTATGCGCCGCCCGGCTATGCGCCTTACCCAAAGTCTATCTGCGCCTCGATCAACCACCAGGTGTGCCATGGCGTGCCCAACGAGCGGCCGTTGAAAAGCGGCGACATCGTCAACCTCGACATTACCACCATCAAGGACGGCTACCACGGCGACACCAGCCGGATGTTCCTGGTCGGCGGCGACTCGACTATCCTTGCCAAACGCCTCTGCACCGTGACCCACGAATGCCTGTGGATGGGCATCAGCAAGGTGAGTGCCGGCGCCAGACTGGGCGATATCGGCGCGGCCATCCAGAAACACGCCGAAACCAACGGATTCTCGGTGGTGCGGGAATTCTGCGGTCACGGCATCGGCCGCAACTTTCACGAAGAACCTCAGGTGCTGCACTACGGCAAGACCGGAACAGGGATAGAACTCCTTGCCGGCATGACCTTCACCATCGAGCCGATGATCAACGCCGGCAAGGCGGCCATCTCCGAATTGCCCGATGGCTGGACCATCGTCACCAAAGACCGCAGCCTTTCCGCGCAATGGGAACACACTATCCTGGTGACTGAAACCGGCTTCGAGGTGTTGACACTTTCCGCGGATGCGCCACCCAAGCCCGACTTTATCGCCTGATTCCGACATGACTGCGCCGGTCAAGCTCCTCGACGCCTGCACGGATTCCGGGGCTCCGGAAATACAGGAACAGGACATTACCCGCGCATTGGTGACCCGCCTGCGGAAGATATTGCAGGAAGGTCAAACTGCCCTGCGCGCCGCCTACGAAGCCAAGGGCAACGCCGCCGCCATGCTGCGCGGCAGGTCCGCGATGGTCGACGGCGTGTTGCGCGAAATCTGGCGCCATTTTTCCCTGCCCGGCTCGCTGGCGCTGGTCGCGGTCGGCGGCTACGGACGAGGGTCGCTCTATCCCGCCTCGGACGTCGATATCCTGCTGCTGCTGCCGGACGGCGTCGATGGCAAACATGATGCAAGCATCGAGCAGACCGTTGGCGTGCTTTGGGATATCGGGCTCGACGTCGGCCACAGCGTGCGTAGCGTCGCCGAATGCATCGAGGAAGCCGAGCGTGACATTACCGTCCAAACCAGCCTGCTGGAGGCGCGGCTGATCGCCGGCAGCCGCAAGACTTTCTCCACTTTTAACGCAAAACTGCGCGCCCACCTGAATCCGCTGGCATTCTTCAAGGCCAAGCTGCTGGAACATGAAGAACGCTACGCGCGTCACAACGACACACCCTACAGCCTCGAACCGAATTGCAAGGAGAGTCCGGGCGGATTGCGCGATCTACAGGTCATCCTGTGGATCAGCCGTGCCGCCGGCCTCGGCGGCAGTTGGCGCGAATTGGCCAAGAATGAGCTGATTACCCAGGGCGAAGCACGGCAGCTTCAGCGTGTCGAGGCTTTCCTGTGCCACGTCCGGATCCGGCTCCACCTGCTCGCAAAACGCCGCGAGGAAAAGCTGATGTTCGATCATCAGGAGGCACTGGCAAAAGCCCTCGGTATCCAACGCAGCGAAGCCAAACGCGCTTCGGAGCTGCTGATGCAGCGTTACTATCGCAACGCCAAGCACGTCACCCAGCTCAATACCATTTTGCTTCAGAACCTCGGGGAACGCATTTCACCCGCTACGCCCAGAGTGCCGATCGTGATCGGCGAGCACTTCCAGACAGACCGCGATATGCTGGACGTGCGCGATGAGAATATTTTCGAACTCCATCCGCCCGCCATTCTCGAAAGTTTCCTGATTCTGCAGCAACGTTCCGAATTGAAAGGCATGACCGCCCGCACCCTGCGCGCCTTGTGGCGCGCGCGCGGACGTATCGACGCCAAATTTCGCCGCGACCCCGCCAACCGCATGCTGTTTCTCTCGCTGTTCCAACAGAAGCGTGGTCTGGTGCATGAGTTCAGGCGCATGAACCAATACGACATCCTCGGACATTATCTTCCCGCTTTCGGCAAGATCGTCGGCCAGATGCAGCATGATCTGTTCCACGTCTATACGGTGGATCAGCACATCCTGCAAGTCATGCGCAATGTGCGGCGCTACACCATGCTGGAATTCACCCATGAGTATCCGCTGTGTAGCCGACTGATCGCTGGTTTCGAGCGCCACTGGCTGCTCTATGTTGCGGCGCTGTTCCACGACATCGCCAAGGGACGCGGCGGCGATCATTCCAAACTCGGCATGGTGGATGCAAGGCGTTTCTGCGCGGAACACGGCATTTCTGCGGAGGACACCGATCTGGTGGTATTCCTGGTCGAACACCACCTGACCTTATCGTCTATCGCGCAAAAACAGGATCTCGCCGATCTCGATGTGATACGCGGATTTGCCGACCTGGTTAAAACCGAACGGCGCCTGATAGCGCTCTACCTGCTGACGGTAGCCGACATCCGTGGCACCAGCCCCAAAGTATGGAATGCCTGGAAAGGCAAGCTCCTCGAGGATCTCTACGCCGCCACCCGACGCCTACTTTCCGGCGCCACGCCGCAACAAGCGCTCGGCCTGGCCGGACGCCAGGAAGAGGCACGCGGCATCCTGCGCTTCCATGGCCTTCGGCCCGGGATCGAGGAAGCCTTCTGGGAGCAACTCGACACGGCTTACTTCATGCGCCACGACGCCGAGGAAATTGCCTGGCACACGCGCATCCTCTACCACCGCCCGGACGCCGCGGAGCCGGTGGTCAAGGCACGCGTCAACCAGGTCGGCGAAGGCTTGCAGGTCATGGTCTATGTCGTCGACCAGGCGGAACTTTTTGCCCGCCTTTGCGGTTTCTTCAGCCGTCTTGGTTATTCCATCGCCGACGCCAAGATCCATACCACGCGTCATGGATATGCGCTCGACAGCTTCATCCTGCTCGATCCCAGCCATCAACTCCCGTACCGCGACATGACGGCGCTGCTCGAGCACGACCTGATCGAACGGCTGAAGACCCGGCCCCCGCTTGAACCTCCCACCACCGGGCGGTTGTCGCGCCAGGTGCGGCATTTCCCGATCACTCCGGAAGTAAGCATCCGGCCCGATGAAAAAGGCCAGTATCACATCATGTCGATAGTGGCTGCCGATCGTCCGGGACTACTGCATTCGATCGCGTTGGTACTGTCACGCCATGACGTGGACCTGCATACCGCCAAGATCGCCACACTCGGCGAACGTGTCGAAGATACCTTCCTCATCAGCGGCAAGGAACTGGCAAAGACGGCGACACTTGTGAGGCTGGAGCAGGAGCTGCTGGATGCAATGCAAGTTTGAAATGTTCGGATGCCCGAGGAGAAAACCGTGACTTCAAATTGGATCAAGCAGGAATTCAACCTGAACGACCTGAGACTGCTGCAAAAGCTCGCCGAGCATGTCAAGATCTTCCGCAATCTGACACCGGCCGAAATTTCCGACTTGCTCGTCAAGGCCGAAAAATGCACCTACGAGCCAGGAACGACGATCATCAAGGAAGGCAGCGTCGGTGCGTATATGTACGTCATATTCGACGGCACCGCCGTCGTGACGAAGAAAGGCAACGAGGGCGATGTCGAACTGGCCCGACTGAACGCGGCCGACAGCTTCGGCGAAATGGCGCTGGCCGATCGCGAGGCGCGTTGCGCCACGGTGACGGCCATGACGGCCTGCATTCTGGTGCGATTGGGAGAGCCCATCCTGATCCGCAATCCGGAGGTTGCCATGAAGGTCTACCGGAACATCACCGTCTTGCTATCCGAGCGCTTGCGCCGGACCGACGAAAAGCTGGTGTGGCAACTCTGATGGTATTGCAGGCCTCGCTGCCGCCGCACGGCCGGACTATTTCGCGCCCAGGCGCTCGCTCTCTACCTTGAGGATATATTTGAGGATCAGGTGCTGGACGGGATTGGGCATTTTCACAAACTGGCAACCGGCGCGCTGAATGATCCTGCCGCCGGCCAGCGTCACGTCGTAGACGCTGCGCACCTGTAATATCGCGACCACGGTGCCTCCGTCGGGCAGGTCGATTCGGCAATTCGGGAATTCCTGGTTGACTGCGAATTCCAGTCCTTCTGGCAAGATGATGGTGAGTCCCCGACCGCTGATATTGACGATATTGGCGCTGAATTCCACCGTCTTGCCAGTCTCCGGCTTGACCGGGATCACGCACACCAGCGGCTTCCCCTTGGGAACGGTCAACCGAAAATAGTCGCGGCGCTGCAAGCGAATCAAGGCTTCTGGAATCCCCACGCGAAATGCATTGACATCATCCAGCTTGACCAGACTGATTCCTCCCGCGACGAACTGGATCTTGATCTTCCCCTGGTTGGTGATGCAGACCAACTTTCCGGCCAGTTGGGTCTTGCGATTCAGAAACTTGCTGCTGTCCAGCGCCAGCATCAGGCTGCCGCTTTCTTCGTCGATCTTCAGCAGCGAGGTCAGGATGAAATCGTCGCTGTCGTCCAGGTAGGCGGTTATCCGCGCACCATTCTTCATAAGGCCCCTCAGGATGAAAACGACCTCCTCGGCTGCCTGGACCTCGAACTTGCTGTAGTTGCCGTCCACCTCGTCCGACGCGATCCTCAGATCCACCGGCTTCTGGTCTTGCGGCTCTTTCTCGCCGTCTGTCTTGGCTTCCATGAGTCAGCTCATTCGTATGATGACAATAGGCTATTCAAAGATCGCGTCCTGTCTTACCGGCCAGGAATCGCTCGGATAACAGAACATTTGATCGATTCCCGGACCGTCGGTTCATTACTCTTCGGGTGTCGAGCCCGCCTGCAAGACATCGGTAAAACCGAAGCGGGAAAAATCGCGCACCCGCATCGGATACAGTATCCCATCCAGATGATCGCATTCGTGTTGTACCACGCGTGCGTGGAATCCATCGACCTCATGTTCAAAACGCCGGCCGAACGCATCGTAGCCCGAATAATGCAGCCGGCTCCAGCGCGGCACTATGCCACGCAGACCAGGCACTGACAGGCAGCCTTCCCAAGCCTCGGTCTCCTCGTCAGAAAGCGGCGTCAACTGAGGGTTGATCAGAACCGTATAAGGTACTGGTGCCGCCTCGGGATAACGCGCATTGGCCTCGAAGCCGAAGATCACCACCCGCAGGGAAACGCCGATTTGCGGCGCCGCCAGCCCGGCACCATCGAGTTCTTTCATGGTGTCGAGCATGTCGGACAACAACGCATGCAATTCAGGTGTATCAAAAGCTTCGACCGGCTTGGCGGTTTCCAACAAGCGACGATCACCCATGCGCAACACCGTGCGAATCATGTACGCTTATCCATATAATAATTTTACTCTATGTTTCATAGTGATACGTTCGTATTTTTGCTCGGAAACACGCGAAAACGTACGCTGTGCGTTTCTAGCCTAATACAATCAAACACTTATGCCATTGTTTTGGGAAAGATTTCATTCTTCCCAGCACTCGCGCGCTTCATATCAAAGGAGCGAGCGCATGGTAACAAGCGGAAACAATAGGTCACATCTTTTGAAAGACCTTCCCTCTATAGTCTGCCTTGCACCCTTACGAAGGCACGCGACAGCCTGGAGTCTTTTACAACATCACTGCTCGAATGTCGCGAGCAAGTCGGCAAGTGCTTTAACACCGACAGCCGGTGGCTCTACTCTCCCTTTCCTCATAGAGCGCGACCGGCACTTATTCTGTGCCTATGCTGAGATCTTGTCCGAATCGGTTGCAAATTCCCGCTAGCCATGTAAACTACCTTTGTTGGGTGAATGAACGTTCATTCCTTTATCGGACGTGGCGGTCGGAGAGGTTTGAAATAGGCGCAATGCGAATCGGCGATGTACGTTCGAACTCGCGATCACAGCAGTGAAGAGGGAAAAAAATGAGGTATGCCGAAACTGGGTTCAATCTGGAAATCGATCTCACCCTGGGTACCGTCGAGAGGGTGGAGACCGAACTGGACTTGGCCGGATCCTACCTGGGTGGTCAAGGATCGGCGGCCAAGCTGCTGTGGGAAAGAGTGCCGCCGGAGACCGACCCGTTTTCCCCGGATAACCTGCTGATATTCAGTACCGGCCTGCTCCATGGCACGCCTCTGCCTGCCTGCAACCGTACCGTCGTCAACACCTTCTCGCCGCAAACCAACCTGATGTCGCATTCCCTTTTCGGCGGCTTCTTCGGACCCGAGCTGAAGTATGCCGGCTACGACAAGATCGTCATCCGCGGCAAGGCTACGGACCTCGTCTACCTGTACATCAACAACGACAAGGTGGAAATACGCGATGCCACGCATCTCCGCGGGAAAGGCTGTACCGAAACCGGCGACTTGCTGAAGAAGGAGTTGAAAGACCAGCGGATTCAGGTCGCCGCCATCGGCCTGGCCGGCGAGAACCGGGTCTATATGGCGTCGATCGATCACAATCACGCCAGCGCGGCCCGCGGCGTCGGCGTCATCATGGGCGACAAGAGGCTGAAAGCCATCGCCGTGCGCGGCACCAAGGCCGTCAACGTCGCCCGTCCCGCCGAACTGTTCGAGATGAGCCAGCGCATCCACCAGAAAATGGCCGGAAGTTCGGGATGCGGAGACTGGATGGCCGTCGACGAGGACGACAGTTTCCATCACAACCATTTCGCCTGGGGCAACGCGCGCACACGGCGGCCCGGCTACTGGAACAAGGAGCTCCAGGACCGCTGGACCAATTTGAAATACGACAACATGGACCGGCAGACGGGTTGCTATAACTGCCCGAAGAAATGCCGCAACGTCATCAAGATGCCTGGCCAGCAGCGCTTCGGCTACAAGTGCTTCGGCAAGGATACTTATCATATGGCAGCCTTCCTCGAGCTCGACTTCAGCTACGAGATCCTCGGCATCGCCCAGGAATACGGCGTTGACTCCTACTCGACCCCACAGGTCATGGCTTTCGCCCTCGAACTGCTCGATGCCGGCATATTGCAGGACAAGGATTTTCCGGAAATGCCGGAGGACGTCAGGGGCAGATTCTTCTACCTGCTCGAAAAAATCGTGCGCCGTGAAGGCATAGGCGACATCCTGGCCGACAGCGTCTCCCAGGCCGCCCGACGCATCGGCAACGGCGCCGAAGCCTACGATCACAACACCACCAAGAAGTTCGAGCAACTGCCGATCAAGCTGGGCAAGCTGAATCCCGCCTACTTCCTGATGATCGCCACCGGCGAGAAGATGAGTATCACCCAGATCGAAGGGTCCTTCCCCCAGGATCCGCTGCCCACCGAGGAGCAGCGGCAGGAGTTCGTCAATAAATGGGAGGCCGTACCCGACGAGAAGTTCAAGGACTATTTCCTCAACTGGAAGAAACGCAGCGATATTTCCGACGAGGCGACCTGCGACATCGTCGACTGGAACGAGGCGATGCACTACATCGACGATTCGCTGGGGTTTTGCGGCTTCGTGTCCTCGTTCCGAGGCCAGTTCGGCGGCGATGTACCCTATCACATGAACAACATTCCCGAGGCCATCGCCCTCGCCACCGGCGTAGCGATGGACAAGCCCAAGCTGTGGAAGAATTTCCAGCGCATCCGCACGCTGATCAGGGCCGTCAATGTGAGAAGAGGTCTGCGCCGAAAGGACGAACGTCCGCCCGAGGACCACTGGGCGGTGCGCGATGAACAGTACGAGCAGGAACTGTTGAGCAAGTACTATGCGTTCAAGGGGTGGAACAGCGAGGGCATTCCGACGCGGCAAACGCTTGAAAGCCTGGATCTGGCTTATGTCGCCGACGACCTGGAGCAAAGAGGCATCCTGGACCCTGCCGATGGAGGTCCGCGATGAATCCCGGAATAGGGATGAAGACCGTCCAGGAGATCCTGGTCAATGTCGACAAATGCACGGGCTGTCGTGCATGCGAAATGGCTTGCTCGGCGTTTCACTCCAATCCCCAGTTCAGCAGCATCAATCCGGCCAAGGCCCGGATACACGTGGTATCGAATGAACTCACCGACGAATACGTGCCGATATTCGCGGGCAACCACACCCGGTCCGGCTGCGACGGCAGGCACGTCTACACTATCGATGGCAAGACCTACAGCGAGTGCAGCTTCTGCCGGGCTTCCTGCCCGACGCGGGAAAATTTCATCGAGCCCGACTCCGGCCTGGCGCTGAAATGCGACATGTGCGAATCGACGCCGCCGCTGAAGCAACCCTGGTGCGTCGAGGTATGCGGCGAGCATGCGCTGGTCTATAGCGAGCGGGAAGTGGAAAGAGAGGAACCGGCGCGAGCGGCGCCCGGGCAGCTCGAGGTCGGTCTGCAAGCGTTGATGAAGCAACACGGGATGGAGGCCGTCATCGCCCGACTGAAGGACATAGGCAAGGAGAAATAAGCCGGAGCCGTCGAAGAGGGGAATCCGCTTACCCCCGCATCAGGCGGCCGGTTCGCGTTAAGATGTCGTTTCCGCTTCGAAGAAGGTTGTGAAAATGAGCTCGATGCACGAAGGTGGCTGTGCCTGCGGCGCGATTCGCTATCAGGTCTCCGGACTGCCGGCACTCGCTCAAGTCTGTCATTGCACCAATTGCCAGCGACGCACCGGTTCTGCCTTTTCGCTTGTCGTCGCCTTCAAGGAAGATCAGGTGGTGCTGACCGGAGCAACGCCCAGCCAGTACGATCATCGCTCGGACGAGAGCGGGCGCTGGGTGCGCTCCCACTTCTGTAACACCTGCGGCACCACTGTGCTGATAACGCTGGAAAAGAATCCAGGCGTGCGCGTCGTCCCCGGCGGGACCTTCGACGATCCGACTTGGTTCAAGCTCAGCCGCCATATCTGGACCCGCTCGGCGCACGATTGGATCGTCTTTCCCCCAGACGTCGATGTCCGCGAAAAAGCTTAGGCGCAGCGAGCGGCGGACCGGAAAGCAACCATGAACGAGGTGCGCAAGGTGTTGGAGGACCGCTTTCCCGGGCTCTATGCCAACATCGAAAAGCTGCTTGTCGAGGCAGAGGCACAGTACAACACTCAGACGGGTCAGGCGCCATCGGAATTCCTCCTGGAGCACACGCAGCGCACGGCAGCCATTGCCCATAAGATCTCGGTGCTGGAAGGGGTCGATGCCTTCCTACCGGTTCTGGTGGCCCTCTTCCATGATGCAGGCAAGTTTCACGAGGGCGAATACCACAAGGACGGCATACCGGAAGAAGAACATGCCGCGCTCCTGGCAGGACAGATGCTCACCGAGTTCCAGGTCGAACGCGGCGATATCGATTCAGTGCTGGAAGCGCTGCGCGCCCTGTACGACGAGCGGCTGCCGTGTCTCGGTCCCTGCCGCATCGTCCAGGATGCGGACCGGCTCGACAAGCTGGGGCCACTGGGCGTGAGCGCCTTTTTCCTCAAAGCGGCCCTGCGCGGACGGGGCCTGATCGACGCGCTGGTACAGACGCTGAGCCGGGAGTTGACCTACGCCGTGGCGGCGCCGCGATCCATGTTTACCGCAACCGGAAGGAGGCTCGCCGGGGAACAGGCGCCGAAGACGATCGCATTTTTCGATCAACTTCTGGACCAACTCGAAAGCTGGGGAATCGCCTCTTTCGACCGCCATACGATCGTCCTCGACGAGGATTTCCGCACCCGTGACGGCGCTATCGCGTGCGGACTGGAAGTGACCATCGCCATGCCGCGCGCCTGCCCGGATTGCGGCGGACCGCTCACGCTGACGCACATGCGCGAACAAGGCTTGAAATGCGAGAGGTTCATCGCCCGTTTCAAGTGCGGGGGCTGCGGCTACGCCAGCGGAACCTCGCTCTGCCTGCCGGTCCTGGCCTGAGAATCGGGCAACCTAAGCCGTCATTGGTACCGGCATGATAGGAATCACCCGCGGCTTGAGCTCAGGCGGCGGCGCAGCCTGGACCGCCGTCTTGCGCTGGCCGGGAAACGCCAGGGCTTCGGTCAGCAGGTAGGCGGCCTGCGCATAGGAGGTCGGGCAGATCGTGAAACATTCCTGACAGTCCCAGCATGCTTCCTTGGCGACTTCGGGAACGAACTTGATCTCGCGCACGGAACCGTTGTCGAAGAAGCTGACGGCGTTCTTCTGTTTGACCTCGTTGCAATACCGCACGCACAGGCCGCAAAGGATGCAGAACGACGCCTCCTTCTCGAAGCGATTGCGGTCGGCGCCGTACTCCTCAGCCAGCTTGATCAACTCCGGCGCGTCCGGCGCGTGCGCCATCAACTCCTCGACCAGCACCTTGCGGATCTTGTCCACCTTCTCCGAACGAGTGCGCACGACGATGTCCTTGGCCACCGGATAGAGGCAGGAGACGACGTAGCTCGTCCAGCCGCGCGATTCCACTTCCACCATGCACAGGCGGCAGCCGCCGAAGGCCTCCAGCTTTTCGTGGTGGCACAGCGTCGGGATATGAATGCCTTCCTTTTGCGCCGCCTGCAGGACCGTCATGCCGGCCGTGGCCTTGACTTCCCTGCCGTCGATATTCAGGACGATTTCGGTCATTTGCTTCCACTCCCTGCGGCGATGCGTGCTTCGTATTCGGGCTTGAAATAGCGGAA
>JAPLQT010000037.1:0-22684 GCA_026399515.1 Pseudomonadota bacterium
GGGGCACCTCGAACGCCATGCTGAATTTCGGCGAAAGCGGCGAGTGCCATGGCACCCTGATCGGCGAGCTGCATCAAGGCTTGGCTTGCATGTTCCACATGATGAACGAGGTGCGGGTCGGCGTCGGCCTCGGCGCCGCCATCCTCGGCTATGCCGGCTACCTGTATTCACTCGAATATGCCAAGACCAGGCTGCAAGGTCGCCATCCGCAGGACAAGGATCCAGCCACGCCGCAAATCGCCTTGATCGAGCACATGGACGTCAAGCGGCTGTTGCTACAGCAAAAATCCTATGTCGAAGGCTCCATGGCGCTGGTGCTCTATTGCGCGCGGCTGATCGACGAACGCACACTGATCGAAGACGAAGAGCGGCGGGAGGAACTGGATCTGTTGATGGATATCCTGACACCGATCGCCAAGTCCTGGCCCTCCGAATTTTGTCTTGAGGCGAACAAGCAGGCGATCCAAATCCTCGGCGGCTATGGCTATACGCGGGACTATCCGGTCGAGCGCCTGTATCGCGACAATCGCCTCAACCTCATCCACGAGGGGGCCCACGCCATCCACGGCATCGACATCCTGGGCCGTAAAGTGCGGATGAAAAATGGCCGGGCGTTCAAGATCCTTGTCGCCGAGATTGAGCGGACCATACGCTACGGCAAGTCGGTCCCCGTCACCAAGGCTTTTGCCGAAGCACTGCAAGCATCGCTACGGACCAGCGAGGAAGTCACGAAAGTGCTCGTCACACATCCCGACCTCAACCGCTCGATGGCAAATGCGACGCTTTACCTCGACGCCCTGGGTACTCTTGTGGTCGCCTGGATGTGGCTCAAGCAGGCCTTGGTTGCAGCCAGCGCGATGGCGAGCGCCGACGGTTCCGAGCGCGACTTCTACGAGGGCAAGCTGCGCGCCTGCAAGTTCTTCTTCGTTTACGAATTGCCTCTGGCGGTCAGTAACTTCGGCATAGTCGCCAGCCTCGACGACACGGCGCTCACCATGCCGCCCGAAGCCTATGCGAGCGCCTGAAAGCAGGATGTGCCGATGAAGCGGATAGGCCTGCCGACGATCCTGGTCTTTTGCCTGCCCACCTTGTTCCTCTACGCGGTGGTGGGGCCGGCCCTGGTGATCCTGCCTTCGATGTACGCGCAGTTCGCCGCCGTCACGCTGACCCAGGCTGGACTGATCATCCTCGCTGGCCGGCTCATCGACGTCGTGGCCGACCCGTTGATCGGCTATTGGAGCGACAGTCTGGAAACGCGCTGGGGATTGCGCAAACCCTGGATCGTTGCCGGCTGCGTGGTCGCCACTCCTTCGGTGTGGCTCCTGTTTCATCCCGCCGCCAGCAGCGGACCGGGCTATTTCCTCGTGTACGCGGTGGGTTTCATTCTGGGCTTCACCATGATCTGGATTCCCACCCGGGCCTGGGCGGCCGAATTGACGCGGGATCGGGACGATCGGGCACGCATCTTCACCGTCAGTAGCATGATGACCCTGCTCGGCGGCATTTTCTATGCCCTGCTGCCTATCTTGCTGTCCGGCCACTATGGGTCATCGGCGATCACCATGCGGGTGATGAACGATCTTGCCTTGATCTTCGTCGTCGCCGTTCCGCTCAGCATCGCCGCCATGGTGCTCCTGATTCCCCGCGAAACACCCGACCATGTCGAACGTCCGACGCTGCGAGCGCTGTGGCTGACGCTGAAGGGCAACCGCCTGCTGTGGCGTTTCCTGGTCGTCAATTTCCTCACGGCGCTGGCGCTGGGCATGTATTACGGACTGGTGTTCCCATTCTTCGCCGATCACATGAAGCTCGCCCCGGCATTTCCATATATTGCCATCGCCAGCGGCGCAATCGGCTTCGCCGCTTCCACGATCTGGCTCAAAGTCTTCATGAATTTCGAAAAGACCAAGGTCTGGGGTCTGGCCGTGCTGACGCTGGCACCGCTCTCGCCTATCATCTGGCTCATCGCGCCCGGCCCGGCGGCGCTCGTCCCGGTCCTGATCCTCACCGCCGTCTCCGGCTCCATCCTGGCCTGCCACTTCGCGGCCGGGCCCTCGGTGTTGAGCGACGTCATCGACTATGGCCGGCTGCGTACCAAGGCCAACAAGACGGGCAACATCTTCTCCCTGTCGCTGCTGATCACCAAAGCCGGGCTGGCCGGCGGCGCCGGCCTGGCCTTGTTGATCGCCGGCCTGTTCGGCTACAGGCCAGGCGCGGCGAACGACGCCTTGGCGGTGTTCGGCCTGGCCTTCGCCTTTTCGATCATGCCGAGCCTGTTGTTTGCCGTGGCCGGCGTGATCTTGTTGCGCCATCCGATCAACCGGAAAAAGCAGGAAATCATTCGACGGCGTCTTGAGCAGCGAGAGTCAAGGTTGAAGTTGGTTACGTCTTAATGCAACACTTACGTTCAAAGGAGAAGGGGATATGGCTACCAGAAATTCGATCAAGTGTAATCGCCGGACTATGAATCACAACAGGCTTCCGTTCAAGGTGGCCATGCTGGCTTCGGCCATATCGATGATGGGCTTCGAAGCGAGTGCCCAGGAAATCACGCCTCTCGACCGGGTCGTCGTCTCGGCGCAGAAACGGACCGAGAGCATGCAGAGCGTGCCGATCTCGATCACCGCCTTCAGTGCGGATCAGATCGAGCAGGGCAATATCAAGAGCATGGCCGACCTCGCCGCGGCAACACCGAATCTTTCCTATCTTTCGGACGGCACCCTCAAGAACAAGGCGCCGTCGATACGCGGCGTCAATGGTCCGGGCGCCAACCAGGCCGGCATGGACGCGCCCATGGCGATGTATGTGGACGAGGTTTACCTCGGCGGGACGGTCGGATCCACCTTCGATCTCTTCGATGTCGAGCGCGTCGAAGTCTTGCGTGGCCCACAGGGCACGCTGTTCGGGCGCAACGCCTTGAGCGGCCTGATCAATATCGTCACGCCGACGCCGGGCGACACGGTCAAGGGCTTCGCCGAAGCTTCCTACGGCAACTACAATGCGGTTCAACTGCGTGGCGGGGTGAGCGGCCCGCTGGTCAAGGACAGGATCTACGGCTCGATTTCCGGAACCTACGCCGATCGCGATGGATTCACCTACAACCGGGCGACTGGTCATTATGTGGATACCGAAGGCAACTGGAGCGTGCGCGGCAAACTGCATATCATTCCGAGCGAAAATGTCCGGGTGAACTGGTCGGCCGACGCCCGCAATGTCGATCAAACCACCAGAACTTACGACATCGGCGGATACAACCCCACGCCGGGCAGCTTGTTCAAGCCGACCGGCCCCGCCATTGTTGATACCAATGGCATGGACCGGAGCATCAGCCAGGACTTCGAAGGCAAGGAGACATTGCGGGAATTCGGCACATCGCTCACCATAGATGCCGACGTGAAAGCGGGTACCTTCAAATCGATCACCGCCTATCGGACTCACAAGTATTTCATGAGCTACGACGCGGACAACACCGAAATTCCCATCACCATCCGGGAGACGCCGGAGAAGTTAAACACCTTTTCCCAGGAGTTCCGCCTGACGTGGAACGAAGGGAAGGAGTATCGTCGGTGCAAACTATTACTACCAGAACACCACCAACGAGTTTGCCTCGATACTCAACAACGACACTCTCGTCGGCAAGCGCCTGTTCAGCACCTTGATACCGGAGTCGGTGCTTGGCCTGCCCTTCCCTCTAGTCGCGGCCGGTTTCCCGGACTCCCTGGCGTTCCTGACCACCGTAGGCGCGCTGACGCCTCCATTCGGCGAGACCCGGTCGATAGGCAAGACGCGGCTGAACTCATACGCGGTGTATGGAAACCTGACCGGACACCTGTCGGACAAATTGAATCTGGACCTGGGTGCGCGCTACACCCGCGAGCACAAGGATTTCTCCTACGTACAAACCAGTGCGCCAGGCAATGTGTTCTTCCAACTCCCGGCGATTCCGCTGTTCGATTCATCGGCGTCCTTCAGTGCCTTCACGCCCAGCCTCGGCGTCGATTACACCATCAGCAAGGATTCCATGGTCTACGCCAAGGCCTCGAAAGGCTTCAAGAGCGGCGGATTCAACGACGGATTCACTTCGGTCGCGGGTACGCCCTTCAAGTCGGAAACCCTTATGAGCTACGAAGGTGGCCTCAAGACCACTTTCTGGGACGGCCGTGCGCGAGCGAACCTGGCGGCCTACCAGATGAACTGGAAAGATGTTCAATCGGTTTTTTCGACTTTCAATCCACCTTCGGTCATTCCCTTCTTCTCCGTAGACACCTGGGGTGATGAACGCATCAGGGGGATCGAGGCGGAACTGTCCGTGCGCCCGACGAAACGCCTGGTCCTCAATGGCTCCATCGGCATGGTCGATGCCGAGTGGTCGGCCCTGTCGGCGCGCTCCCGGGCGCTCGGTGCGCTGGTTGGATCGCCGGTAAAGTACGTTCCCAAAGTAACCCTGAATGGCGGCATCAACTATTCCTTCCCGCTTGAGAACAAAGGTGCTCTTACCGCCGCCATGAACTTCCAATGGCGGGACAAGACTCCGCTGACCAACATCCCGACCGAACCGACGGAACGGCCCGCGTATACCCTGGTCGATGGCAGCCTGACTTACGAAAACTCGGATGGGCGCTGGAGCGTACAGCTTTGGGGCAAGAACCTGACCGACCGGAAATTCATCACCAATCTCTTTGATGTCGATAACTCCCCTACCTCGCCCATACGCGCGATCTACCAATCGCTCGGGGCGCCCAGGACTGTCGGCATCAAGGTTCGCTTCAACTATTGATCGGGAGTCGGCCGGACACTTAGCGGTCCGGCCGACTTTTTTCGTCTATCCCACCGGCAGGATGGTTTGCCCCAGGCTGTCGAAGTTATGATTGCGGACTAATACGCCGGGGCGGCGCCAGCGGTGGCAAGAAATTTTCATCCGGACTTTTTGAAGGGCTATTGAAAATGGGTAAAGCGGTGAAATCCCCATGGGCAGGAAAAAAGCAGGTGGTGGAACAGCACGCGATCAAGCGGCTCGCGGTGCTCAAGGCGGCCGCGCATGCCTTCAACGAGCGCGGGTACTACCAGACTTCCCTGGACGACCTGGCAGAGACGCTGAACGTCACCAAGCCGACGCTCTACTATTACATCAAGAACAAAGAAGAGATTCTCTACGAGTGCAAGAAAATTGCGCTCGAAACCATGACGGCGGCCATGGCCGAAGCGGAACAACAAGGACACAACGGGCTGGAGCGGGTGCTGGCCATCCTGCACGCCTACGCCGATTGCATATTGGACGACTTCGGCATGTGCCTGGTGCTTCTAAACGACAGCGGTCTCAACCCGGAAATCCGCGTCAAACTGAAGGAACTGGAGCGGCATTTGAACCGCCAGGGCTGCAAGTACATCGAACAGGGAATCGCCGATGGTTCGATCCTGGCCCGCGACTCGAAAATGATCCGCTACTTCATCGTCGGCGCAATCAACTGGATCCCGCATTGGTATCGCGATTCCGGCAAGTTGTCGCGTGAGCAGATCATCGAACGCTTTCTCGTCTATGCCCGCAACGTGATGGTGACTCCACCGCTCGCGGCGGTCGTTCCCGATGCCAAGCCGGCTCCCCCGAAGGCGCGGACCCGGAAGTCGAAGTCGTCAATCTAGCGACGAATCAATTCTCTAATTACCGGGCTCGAATCAGCAAGCCGTGATTGGTGTGCAGACCGCGTCGCGGCTTGTCGCCAGCCTGTTTTGCGCCTGTTCGAGCCCCTGACCGGGAGTATCCCATGAGCTTCAGCGTCACCCAGCCCCGCCGCCGCCGGCTACAGCGTTCCGAACTGGCGGTCCCCGCGACTTCTGTGCGCTTTTTCGAGAATGCTGCCAGATCCGGCGCCGACGTGGTGTTCCTGGACCTCGAGGACGCGGTTGCGCCAGGGATGAAGTCGCAAGCCCGCGCGAACGCAATCATGGCACTCAACGAGATTGATTGGGGCGCCAAAACTCTTGCGGTCCGGGTAAATAGCCTGGATACGGAATGGGCGCTGCGCGACATCATCGAGGTGGTCAGCCATTGCCCCCGCCTCGATCTCGTCCTGCTGCCCAAGGTCGGCACTGCCTTCGACGTCCAGTTCGTCGACAAGCTGATCGGCGGTCTGGAGCGCGAGCAACAACGCGAGAATACCATCGGGATCGAAGTCCTGATCGAGAGCACGCTGGGATTGGCCAATGTGGAAAGCATCGCGGCATCTTCGGAACGGCTGGAGGCGATGATATTCGGCGTCGGCGACTATTCCCTCGACTTGCAGTCCCTGGATCTGGTCTTCGGCACGCCCAATCCCGCCTATTCCGTCCTGACCGCCGCCGACGCCAAGGGCCAACGCGCCAGGCACTGGAACGACCAATGGCATTTCGCCCTCGCCCGCATCGCCAATGCCTGCCGTGCCCATGGCTTGCGGGCCGTCGACGGACCATTTACCGATTACGCCGATACCGATGGCTACCGCGCCAGCGCGGCACGCGCGGCGGCCCTGGGCTTCGAAGGCAAATGGGCCATCCATCCATCGCAGATTGCCCTCGCCAACGAAATATTCACGCCTTCCGCTGAACAAATAGCCTGGGCCAGAAAAATCTCCGGACTCATCGCAGACGCAGGCAAGGCGGGCAAAGGCGCCATCGGCGTAGACGGCGTGTTGGTCGATTTCGCTCACCAAAAACTGGCCGCCAGGATCCTGCAAAGGGCCGGCGTGGCGCCGGACCGTGAAGCGAATTCTGCGTGAAATCACCCAATTCAGCCCTGGCCGGCGTGCGCGTGCTGGATGCCGCCACCTTCCTGGCCGCGCCTTTCTGCGGCACCATCCTGGCCGACTTCGGCGCCGAGGTGATCAAGGTCGAGCAGCCCGAGGTCGGCGATCCCCTGCGCAAGTTCGGAACGCCGACCGAGTGCGGCGACACCCTGGTGTGGATGAGCGAGGCGCGCAACAAGAAGTCGGTGACCCTCGACCTGCGGCAGGCAACGGGGGCAGCCATGTTCCTGAAGCTGGCGAAACAATCGGACGTGGTGCTGGAAAACTTCCGCCCCGGCACCATGGAGAAATGGGGCTTGGGCTGGGACCAACTGCGCCAAGCCAATCCGCGCCTGGTCATGCTGCGGGTCAGTGCCTACGGGCAGGACGGCCCATATCGCACTCGACCGGGTTTCGCGCGCATCGCCCACGCCTTCAGCGGGCTCGCCTACTTGGCCGGCGAACCCGGCCGCACGCCGGTCGTGCCCGGTTCGACCTCGCTGGCCGACTATACCTCCGGCCTGTGGGGCGCCATCGGCGTGATGATGGCGCTGAGAGTCGCCGAACAGACCGGCGCGGGACAGGTGGTCGACATCGCCCTCTACGAATCGATGTTCCGCCTGCTCGACGAACTGGCCGGCGCCTACGCGAAATCCGGCTTCGTACGCCAGCGCCTGGGACCGGATACGGTCAATGCCTGCCCGCACAGCCACTACCAAAGCGGCGACGGCCAGTGGGTCGCCATCGCCTGCACCAGCGACCGGATGTTCGCCCGCCTGGCCGAGGTCATGGGCCGCCCCGAACTGGCGCAGTTCGCCGAATTCGCCACCACGGCGGCGCGTTGTGCCCGCCTCGCCGAAGTCAATCGCCTCGTCGGCGATTGGGTGGGCGGGCTGGCGCTCGAGGAAGTGCTGGCGCAATGCGAGATCGGCGAAGTGCCCTGTAGCCGGCTCAACAGCATTGCCGACATTTTCGAAGATCCGCAATATGCGGCGCGCGAAAACCTGCTGCGCATCGACGATCCGCGCGCCGGCGAACTGACCATGCCCGCCGCCCTGCCCCGGCTGTCCGGCACTCCCGCCCAATTCCGCCACGCCGGCCCGGCGCTCGGTGCCGATAACGAAGCGGTATTCCGCGATCTGCTCAAGCTGGACCGCTCCGCCCTCGCCGGATTGCGCCATGCCGGAATCATTTAGCCGCTCCCGTCGCGACGACCGGAGCATTGCCGAAAGAGAAATCTGATGCCAACCAACGATATCCCGCAAGCGCCCCGCTCCGCCTACGCCGAGCGCGACCGGGCGCATGTCCTGCACCCGACCACCGACCTCGCCGCCCACCGGCAATCCGGCCCGCTGATTATCGAACGCGGCGAAGGCATCCATGTCTTCGATGAAAACGGCCGGCGCTACATCGAGGGCATGGCGGGCTTGTGGTGCACATCGCTGGGCTTCTCACGGCCCGAATTGATGCAGGCCGCGCTGGCCCAGATGCAGGCACTGCCCTTCTATCACAGCTTCGGCAACATGGGCACCAAGCCGACCATCGACCTGGCGGAGCGCCTCATCCGCATGGCGCCCTTCAAGGCATCCAAGGTGTTTTTCGCCAACTCCGGCTCGGAGGCCAACGACACCCAGGCCAAGTTGATCCGTTACTACAATAATGCCATCGGCAAGCCGCACAAGAAAAAAATCATCTCGCGCCAGCGTGCCTATCACGGCGTCACCTGGCTGACGGCGGGACTGACCGGCCTGCCGGCATTCCGCAATGGCTTCGACGTCGACCACCCGGACATCCTGCATACCGACTGCCCGCATTTCTACAAATACGGCCTGACCGGCGAGACCGAGGCCGAGTATGTCGACCGCCTGGCGGCCAATCTGGACGCGCTGATCCAGCGCGAGAATCCCGACAGAATCGCCGCCTTCATCGCCGAGCCGGTGATGGGCGGGGCCGGCGTGTTGCCGCCGCCGGCCGGCTATTTCGAGAAGATCCAGCAGGTATTGAAGCGCTACGACATCCGCTTCATCGCCGACGAAGTGATCTGCGGTTTCGGCCGCACCGGGCGGATGTTTGGCTGCGAGACCTACGCCATTCAGCCCGACTCGATGACCCTGGCGAAGCAGATTTCCTCGGGCTATCTGCCGATCTCCGCGGTCCTCATCGGCGAGGACATGTACGACGTGCTGGTATCGGAGAGCGGCAAGAAAGGGGTGTTCGGCCATGGCTATACCTACGGCGGCCATCCCGTCAGTGCCGCCGTGGCCCTGCGCACCATCGAACTGTACGAAGAACTGGACATCCTCGCGCACGTGCAGAAGGTCGCGGTCCGCTTCCAGCAGCGCCTGCATGGACTGAAGGATCACCCGCTGGTCGGCGAAACGCGCGGCGTCGGGCTGATCGGCGGCGTCGAAATGGTGGCCGACAAGGCAGCCAAGCGGGCCTTCGCGCCCGCCGCCGGCGTGGGCAAGACCGCCTGGGCCAACAGTCTCAAACATGGTTTGATCAACCGCGCCTCGGGCGACGCCATCGTCCTGGCGCCACCGCTGGTGATCAGCGAAAGCGAGATCGACGACTTGTTCGATTGCCTGGAACGGGCGCTGGACGATACCGAGTCGCATGTGACCAAGGAAGGGCTGCGCTCATGAACGCGACCGATCAGCGCTATCAGATGTTGATCGGCGGTCTGTGGATGGATGCCGCCGCCGGCGAGTGGCTGCCTTCCTTCGATCCGAAGACGGCCCGACCCTGGGCGCAGATTCCACGCGGTCGCCAGGCCGACGTCGAGGCGGCGGTGCAGGCGGCGCATGCCGCATTCACTTCCGAGCCGTGGCGCGGCATGACGCAAACCGCGCGCGGCCATTTGCTGCGGCGCCTGGGCGAGCTCATCACGCGCGACGCCGAGCGCCTGGCGCAACTGGAAACCCGGGACAACGGCAAGCTGCTCAGCGAAATGCGCGCCCAGGTGAACTATGTCCCGCAGTGGTTCCACTATTTCGGCGGCCTGGCCGACAAGATCCAGGGCGCGGTGATCCCCATCGACAAGCCGGACATGTTCAACTTCACCCGCCACGAGCCGTATGGCGTGGTGGCAGCCATCACCGCCTGGAATTCGCCCTTGCTGCTGGCGGCCTACAAGCTGGCGCCGGCCCTGGCCGCCGGCAACACCGTGGTCCTCAAGCCGTCCGAACACACCTCGGTGTCGACGCTGGCATTCGCCCGGCTGGTCGAGGAAGCCGGCTTTCCCGCCGGCGTGGTGAATGTCGTCACCGGCACCGGCGACGAGGTCGGCAAGCCACTGGTGGCGCATCCGCTGATCAGGAAAATCGCTTTCGGGCGGCAAGTCGCCCAATATCGTCTTCGCCGATGCGAATATCGAGAATGCGGTGAATGGCGCCATCTCCGGCATCTTCGCCGCCAGCGGCCAGACCTGCGTCGCCGGTTCGCGGCTACTGTTGCAGCGGACCATCCATGACGAATTCGTCGCCCGCCTGCTGGCTGCGGTGCAAGACATCCGCATCGGCGACCCGGCCGATCCGAATACCCAGATCGGCCCGGTCACCACCGAAGCCCAGGCCAAGCGCATCATGGACTACATCGCCATCGCCAAGGCGGAGGGCGCCCGCTGCATCCTCGGCGGTGAGCGCGCCAGTCCGGCCGGATTCCCCGACGGCTGGTTCGTCCAGCCGGCCATCTTCGTCGACGTCCACAACGGCATGCGCATCGCCCGCGAGGAAGTCTTCGGCCCGCTGCTGTCCATCATTCCCTTCGACGACGAGGAAGATGCCATTCGCATCGCCAACGACAGCGATTTCGGCCTCGCCGCCGGCGTGTGGACCAGCGACATCGGCCGTGCCCTGCGACTATCGCAACGGCTGGAAGCCGGCACGGTGTGGATCAACACCTATCGCGTGGTCAGCTATCTGTCCCCATTCGGCGGCTACAAGAAAAGCGGCATGGGCCGGGAAAACGGCATCGAGACCCTGGCCGAATACCTCCAGACCAAGAGCGTCTGGATCAATTCCGGCGGCGCCGTCGCCAATCCTTTCGTCATACGCTAGGCTGCGATGAATCTCGACCTACAGTCAAAGCTGACGCAAGCCATCGAAGCCGCCGGAATCCCCGGCGCCTCGGTCGCGGTCTGGCATGGCGCAGAGGAAAGCGTTGCCGCGGCAGGCGTCCTGAACCGCGCGACTGGAGTGGAAGCCACGCCGGATGCGGTGTTCCAGGCGGGCTCGATCACCAAGGTGCTCACCGCCACGCTGCTCCTGCAACTGCGCGAACAGGGCCGGCTCGATCTCGGCGACACCCTGGGCAAACACCTGCCGCGCCTGGCGGGCACGCCGCTGGAGCATATCCCCCTGCTCTGCCTGTTGAGCCATCGCGGCGGCATTCCCTGCGACATCGAGGACGACACCGGCAACGGCGCCGACTGCATCAGCCGCTTTGTCGACCTCCTGGCGCGGCGTGAAGTGTTGTACCCGCCCGGCCTTCTGGCCGCCTACAGCAATGCCGGCTATGTGCTGCTGGGCGCCGTCTGCGAACAAGTCACGGGCAAGAGCTGGGACGATCTGCTACGGGACAACATCCTGGTGCCCGCCGGGATGTCGCATAGTCTTACCCAACCCATCGAAATCCCCCGGTTCCGTGCCGCGATGGGCCATTATTGCGCCCCCGCCACAGGCCAGGCGACGCTGGTGCCGAGGGCGGGACTGCCGCGTTCGGGCGGACCCGGCGGCCTGACGCTGTGGTCGAGTGCCCAGGATCTAATCCGGGTTGCCCGCGCCCTGATCGACGGCACGCCGGATTTGCTCCCCCGGCCGGCATTCGTGGAAATGCTCACGCCCCAACCCGAGGCCATCAAGCTCCCCCATAGCCCCACCTATGGCTACGCCTGGGCGCTGGGCGAGATCGACGGCCTGAAAGTCGCCAGCCATGCCGGCGCCACCATCGGGCAGAACTCCCTGCTATGGACCGTCCCGGAAAAGCGTTTCGCCGTCGCGCTGCTGACCAACAGCGGCAACGGCATCGCCCTGCTGGGCGGCCTGCTGCAAGACATCGTCACCGCCTGCCTGGGTGTATCTCTGCCCCGGACCCAGATGCCTGCGGCATCGCCCGCGCCCATCCTGGCCTCGGCCCCGGATCCGCAGCGCTATGTCGGCGACTACGGCGGCGGCACGGCGCTATTCCATGTCCGTGCCAACGGCGGTGAATTGTCAGTCGACTACGAACGTCTGGGACGGCCCGACTCGCCGCAGACTTCCGGCCGGGTCTTGCTGACCCCCGTGGACGGCCAAGTCTTCCTCTCGCGCCCGGCCGACGCGCCCGGCCCGTCGATGCCGCTCCAGTTCGTGACGCTGCCCGGCGCGGCCAAACCGAACGTGTTGTATGCTCTGGGGCGCGCCTACCGCCGCCTGTAAGCCTCAATTTGACTAGACTGAAACGGGAGACCTCATGACCACCGGAAAATTCCACGGCCTGTTCGCCATCGCCGTGACGCCTTTCGACGACGACGAGAATGTCGATGATGCGAGCCTGGAAAAGCTCTGCGAGTTCTACCTGGAAAAAGGCGCGACCGGCATCGTCGCCCTGGGCATCCTTGGCGAAGCGCATCGCCTGCTGTTCTCCGAAGCCACCGCCATCGCCCGGCGGATCCTCGCCATCGTCGGCGGCCGGGTGCCGGTGTATTTCGGCGCATCCAACCCCGCCATCAAGGTCACTCAGGCGCTCACCCAGGAGGTTATGAGCCGTGGCGCGACGGGCATCATGGTCGCCCCCCTGCCGAACCAGAAGGACGAAGGACAAATCCTGGCCTACCTCGAAGGCGTGGCGCGCAGCGTCGGCGCCGATGTGCCCATCATCCTGCAAGACTACCCGCAGGAAACCAACACCTACCTCTCCGCCGCGTTCATCGCCCGCGCCGTGCAGGCGATTCCGTCGCTGTGTGCCTTCAAACATGAGGACTGGCCGGGTCTCTCCAAGCTGTCCGCCTTGCGCGCCGAGACCCAGCCGCCTACCGTGCGCAACTTGCCGATCCTGGTCGGCAACGGCGCCCTGTTCCTGCCGCTGGAACTCGCCCGGGGCGCCAACGGCGCCATGACCGGCTTCTCGTTCCCGGAAGTGCTGGTGCAAATCTGCGCCTTGTTCGACGCAGGCAAGCGCGACGAGGCGGAAGATTTGTACGACAAATTCCTGCCCTTCCTGCGCTACGAACACCAGCCGGTGTTCGGCCTGGCGGTGCGGAAGTACGTGCTGTACCGGCGCGGCATCATCGCCTCGGCCAAGACGCGCACACCGGGCTACCAGTTGCGCCCCGCCGACATCGCCGACATCGAGCATTTCATGGCGCGCCTCGGCGTGACCTTCCCCATCGCGCGCTGATCCGATGGCGAAACGCCTGCTGTTTTTTCATAACAGCGCCTCGCCGGTGATTTCCGACCGGCTCGACGAATATTTCGCCGGGCTGGGGCTGGACGTCGATGTGCGTTGGGCAGTCAATGGCGAGTTCCCGGAATCCATCGACGACTACGACGGCATCTTCTTCTCGGGCAGCCCGGCCGGCCCGTGGGAGCCGCTGCCCTGGATCACCGCTGAGATCGACGTCGTCCGCGAGGCCGCCCGGCGCCGCATCCCCGTGCTCGGCACCTGCTTCGGAAGCCAGGTGTTGGCCTATGCCCTGTGCGGTCCGGACACCGTGTCCCGGCGCGACACCTACGAAACCGGTTTCGTTCCGCTGACCGCCACGCCCGCGCTGGCCGACGACCCGCTCGGCCGCGGCCTGCCGGCCTCGTTCCCGATATTCACCTGGCATCGCGACGAAGTCGTCGCCGCGCATCCCGATATGATCCTGCTGGCTCGCAGCGAACAATGCGGCAACCATATCTGGCGCTACCGCGAGTTGCCCGTCTGGGGCATTCAGGGCCACCCCGAGGTCGGCGGCCCGCATGGCCGTGAGTGGTTCCTGCACTACGTGAATGTCCTCAACAGCGACGGTCTGCCGACCTCGCTGGTGCCAACCAGCCAGGCCGACGCCGTCCGGACGCCGGACGCGTTGCGGCTATTCGGAAATTTCGCGGACTATTTAAGGAGTAGTGCAAGACTGTAGGGTTACGACAGAAATATTTGACGGGATTGTGCCCTGAGCCGTCCTTCGAGCTTTTGAAAATCGGACACTCAACGTTCACGCGCCGCTCTTGCACGCGTCCCTCTCGAACATGGGGTTGGGCTATTTGACGCCTGACTTAGAGGCAACCGCCGAAACTTGCCGGATCAATCTGTTAGCCGAGGAATTATCTATAAACACAGCACGCGCCCTCTCCGGCGGGCTAACCTAGGCAAGTGAATGGGCCGAATTGTATATCTGATATGCGACTTCGGATGCCGTAGCAGTGACCACCTGTGCTGCACGTTGTTTGCCTCCATGCATGTGATGTATTAGTTCGTAACCATCCGTCTTGACGACGCCTCGACCCGTGAGGTGACAAACGACTTTCTTGGGAGCTACCACAACAATCGTTGGCCGGAATGTCAGCCGGGGTTGAAATGCAAAAAATCTGCACTTCTAATCGCAACCCGGCGGAATACGTCAACTTGAAGACATTATAGATAAGGCCCTAGTCACAAGCATGTGAGGCCGGCTGGAGTGCCGGCGGGAGATGAAATGTAAAAAAACTGCACTTCGCGCCGCAATCTGGCAGAATGCGTCATCCAACACGCCTACAAAATACGAGTCATTTATGCTAGTCGAATTCTCTGTCAGCAACTTTCGGTCGTTCCGAGAAAGACAAACGCTATCCATGGTGGCGGCCCCCCGTCTTAGAAGGCGAGAGAATGTCTTTAAGCCGACATTATCTGGTGAGAATTTTCCGTCACTCTTAAAGGTCGCAGTCATCTACGGGCCGAATGCGTCTGGGAAAAGCAATTTACTGAGGGCGCTCGATACCATAACGACGATTGCCCGCAGAGAACCAACTGCACGAGACACACCTCTGCCTGTCGCGCCATTCCGCTTTGACGCGGAACTCGCAATGAGTCCTAGTGAATTCGAAGTGCATTTTATCCAACAAGGCATCCGTTATCAGTTCAATCTCGCTGCGACTGCTGAACGTGTAGTTGCTGAGCAGTTGATAGCGTTTCCAGGTGGTAAAGAGACACTTCTCTATTCACGGCGTCACACCTCGGAGGGGGACCAATACGCTTTTGGGGATGACATGGAAGCCGGCAATGACTTACGTCAAACTTGGAAGAACATCACGCCTCCAAAGTCATTGTTTATTGCTCAAGCAGTTGCCAATAGTAGCGAAGATTTAACTCAACTCAAGGCTCCATTCGTATGGTTGAGCAAGGCAATATTTACTCTCTTGCATGGAATGTCAGGGATGGCATCTGCGGCACAACGATTAGCGCAAAAACATGACATCCATTCATTGAGTATTGCCGCATTTCTTCAGGAAGTTGACGTTCCCATTTCCGAAATCAAAGTGGAGTCGATGGAACTCCCTTCGCTATTGGCATCCGATTCCCTTCTTACACCGGGGCATGAAGAAATATCTACTGATTCCAAGAGGACGACAACGCTAAATCGTACCTTGCTAACCCACAAGACGGCTCTAGGAGAGGCGAAAATAACATTCGATGAGGAGTCAGACGGGACGAAAAACCTCATTGGTTTTTGGCTTCCATGGACCACCAAAGACCCAAACAGTTACTCCGATAGTTGTATTTTGGCAGTTGATGAACTCGACAGCAGCCTTCATCCGAAAATTGTTGAAGCTCTCGTCGAAAAACACATTTCCGCCGAGATTCCGAGTCAGTTAATTTTCACGACTCACGATACGCACCTTATGGACACGAAGTTGATGCGCAGAGATCAATTCTGGATTACAGAAAGAAATCCAAACGGCGCTACGGAATTACGATCGATTCATCAGTTCAAGGGTCGCGAAGGGGAAGACATTGAGAAACGGTATTTTGAGGGGCGCTACCGCGGACTACCCTTCGTGAGGAAGATGGTCTGACATGTCGCGATCCTCAACCTCATTTAATCGGGGGAAGGCTCGTTACCGTACTCAACCCACGGTATTGGTAATCTGTGAAGACTCGAAATCCTGCCTGCAATACTTAAAGGATGCTGCGAGGCACTTTCGCGCTTACGCGGATGTCGATATTGCACATTGTGGTAAAACTGATCCAAGAGGGATCGTCGAAGCAGCAATAAAGCGAAGCAAGGATTTTGACATAGTCTACTGCGCGATAGATCGTGATCGTCACGAGACGTTTGATGAGGCACTTGAACTTGCTAAGGCACATTCTCCGAAAGTTAGTGTCATTGTCTCCTATCCCTGCTACGAGTTTTGGTTGATGCTTCACTTCAAGAAAACGCGCAAACCTTACCGTGAAACCGCCACCCATTCTCCCGGCGATCTAATGGTTAAGGACTTACGTGCAATTGATGACATGGACACGTATGAAAAGGGACAATCAGAACAACTCTTTGGGAAGCTGCTTCCTAGATTGCAGGATGCGCGAGTTCGAGCTGATCAAGTATTTGCTGAAGCACTAGGGGAGAACGAGATGAATCCAAGCACAACTTTGCACCGGTTGATTGCCAAATTTGAATCTCTCGGTGCCATAGAAATACTGGCTTAGGTGTTGTTGGGCACCGCGGCGGCCGTCGTCTATCATCTCGCCATGTTGATTTCACGTATGCGAAACGTTGGGCGCGATTGCACTGCAACTATCACAACTCCAGGAAACTCAGCGCGGAAGGAGTCGCAGTCCGCTCATGCCCGATTGCCACCTCGATCGATCTCAATTCACCGCAATTCAAGTCACCAACCCCGCCAGCCCAAGCACATCACGTATCAACTGGCGTTGCACGACTTTCGAGCAGCTTGACCAGCGTATGCAAAACGCGATTGACGGGCGTCGGTATGCCCAGCGCCCCGCCCTTGCGCAACACGTAACCGTTGAGGTGGTCGATCTCGCTGCGCTTGCCGCGCGCCAGATCCTGGGCGGTCGACGAGAACTGGCCGGGCATGGTGCTGGCGATACGCTCCACGGCTTCCCACATATCGCCGGGCACGCTTACGCCTTCGGCCTGGGCCACGGACAGGCATTCACGCACCACATCGCGCATCACCTCATCCACCCCCGCGCTCTGGAACAGACGACCGTAGGGTGTTTGCGTGATCGCCGAGAGGGCGTTGAAGGCGCAATTGAGGATCAGCTTGGCCCACAGCGCGCCCGCCACGTTGTCGGAAATCTGCACCGGCACCCCCGCGGCGGCGAACAGCTTGGCCAGCGTATCGCTGACGGCCGACGGTCCGATCACCAGTTCTCCCCGGCCATGGTGCTTGACATGGCCCGGCCCCGCCATTTCGGTGGCGACATACACCACCGCCGGGGCGACCTCGCGCCGCAGCAGCGCTTGCAGCCGTTCGGAATTGTCGACGCCGTTTTGCAGGCTCAGAACGATCGCGTCGGGTTCGAGGTGCGGGGCCATCTCCGCGGCGGCGCTTTCGGTATCGGTCGACTTCACGCAGCACAGCACCAGTTGCGCGCCGCGCATGCCGCCGGCGTCGGTGTCGGCCTGCATCGCCACATGTTCCTGGAAGGTCTGGGTATCCATGAACAGGCCATCGCGACGCACCGCTTCCACATGTTGCGGCCGTCCGATCAACACCACCGCGTGGCCGGCCCGCGCCAGCATACCGCCGAAGTAGCAACCCACCGCGCCGGCGCCCATCACCGCTATCTTCATGTCGCCTGCTCCAGACATAATTCACAGATCGCCAGTTTAGCCTACCGGCAAGTCACGGACCCTCAGACGGCGGACAGGATGGCGCGCAGCAGGCGCCACGATTTCGCCACCGACTAGATCTCGACTCTTTCTCCCGGCGCATGGGCGCCCCGGATGGTCGGACCGAAGGATACCGTATCCATGTCCGGGTACTTGGCATTGATGATGCCGCACTCGAGGCCGGCATGGATCACTTGCACACTGGCGTCGCTGGCGAATTCGTCGCGAAAAACGCCCTGGCAAAGCGCCAGCAAGGGCGACGCCGGATCCGGCGTCCAGCCGGGATAATGGCCGTCGATGCGGACCTGGCATTGTTTGTCCCGCCACACCACGGCAATCTTCTCCGCCAGTTCCTGCAACCCCGCCTCGCGCAGCGAACGGACCATCAGGTGGGCGGAAAAGCGGGCGTCGTCCAGATCGACGACGCCGAGGTTGTTGGAGCTGGCCACCACGCCGGGAAAATCTTCGCTCATGGAATACACACCGTAAGGCGAAGCCTCCAGGGCGGCGAGCAGTGCATCCTGGTCGCCGCGTATGAGTACCCGATCCGCCTCAGCCTCATGGCAGCTCAGGGTCAGGCCGTCGTCCTTGCCCGCCAACTCCTGGCGGAATTTTTTCTGTAGGTGCGCCACCAGGGTTTCGACCCGGCTGTGCGCCGGGGCCGGGATGGCGACACAGGCCTTGGCGTCGCGCGGCAGCGCATTGCGCGCGGTACCGCCACTTAGGGTGACGAGGCGGAGTTCGCCCGCCAGTTCGCGCTCGATCTCCCGCAACGCAGCCACCAGCAAGCGATTGGCGTTGCCGAGCCCGAGGTGGATATCGCAGCCCGAGTGGCCGCCGCGCAGGCCCCCGACGGCGATCTCGATTGCCCGGTAGCCATCGGGTAGCGGCTCGCGCGTCACCGCGCGATGGACATGCACGTCGCACCCGCCCGCGCAGCCGAGGAAGAACTCGCCCCATGCCTCGGTATCGAGATTCATCATCAAGCGGCTCTGCAACCAGCCCGGCCGCAGCCCATGCGCGCCGCTCATGCCGGCTTCCTCGTCCACCGTGAGCAGCACCTCCAGCGGGCCATGCGCCAGCGTCTCGTCCTCCAGGGCGCCCAGCGCCAGGGCTACGCCCAGGCCATTGTCGGCGCCGAGCGTGGTGTTGAGCGCATGCAGCCACCCGTCGCGCTGCTCGGTGCGGATCGGATCCCTGGAGAAATTGTGTGGTGCCCCACCTGCTCCCGGATCCAGAGCCTGGCACACCATGTCGAGATGTGCCTGCATGACGACACCGGGACGCTGTTCATGCCCCGCCGATGCCGCTTTGCGTATCAGCAGGTTGCCTGCCTCATCGACATCGGTGAACAGTTTCCGTCTCCGTGCCCAGGCTTCGATGTGGTCGCGGATGGCGTCTTCCTGCTTGGAGGGACGCGGGATGGTGCATAGGGTTTGAAAGTGCTTCCAGACTATTGTCGGTTCGAGTAGGTTCATAAGGATTGCTGAATTGGAATTCGCAGAATCAGGCGAGACAAATTGAATCGTGGCAGTTCGGTGGACGACAAGAGCGATTCTGGCGGATTGCCGGACTTAAGGAAACACTGAACAAGTCCGTCATTCCGGCGAAAGCCGGAATTCAGTCGAAAATTACCAACTATCGTCATAAAGATACTGGACACCGGCGTTCGCCGGTGCGACGAAAATGGACTTAATCAGCGCTTCCTTAAATCTTGCCTCGGGAGATGCTCAGGATTTCCGACAGCACTTTCGCACGAACTCCCGGCGACAAATCCGGCCGACATTGCTCATTGAGCATCATCCGTCGTGAAAGCTCGATGATAGGCGAACAGGCCGGGCACACCGCCGGTATGGACGAAGACGATGCAGTCGGTGCGCTGAAATTCCCGGTGCTCCAGCATGGCGATCAGCGCCGACATGGCTTTGCCGGTGTAGATCGGATCGAGCAGGATGCCATCGCCGCCGGCGAGCTGGCGTATGGCCGCGTTGCCCGCGTCCGCCGGTTCGCCGTAGGCCTGCCCGGCAAAACCCGTCAGCATGCGCAGCCTGCCTTGGTCTTGGGACGGGCCGGGCAGTCCGAGCAGTTCGCGCGTATTTGCCAGGACGTCGCCGACGCGTTGGCGTGTCCGCTGCGGATTGGCGTCGATGTCCACGCCCAGGGTGGCGATGTCCGCCCCGAGCGCCTCGAATCCCGCCATCAAGCCGGCCTGGGTGCCGCCGCTGCCGCTGGCGACGAAGACATGGGTCGGCTTCAGCCCCAGTCCTTGCGCCTGGGCGACGATTTCCGCCGCGCAGCAGACATAACCCAGCGCACCGAGCGCGGTCGAGGCGCCGAGTGGAATCACGTACGGGCGGCCGCCGGCCGCGCTCACCTCGCCGGCAATTGCGGCGAGCGCCGCATCGAGTTCGACAGCAGCGTCGATCCGCCGGGTTTCCGCACCCAGCAGCAAGTCGAGCAGCAGGTTGCCGTTCCGGTCGCGTTCGTCCTTGCACACCGCTTCGCTCCGCTTGAGCGCCAGGATGCACTTCAGGCCCAGTTTGGCGCAGGCGGCGGCGGTCTGGCGGGCGTGGTTGGATTGCAGCCCACCGCCGGTGAGGACAGTGTCGGCCCCCATCGCGAGCGCCTCGGCAAGCACATATTCGAGCTTGCGCGACTTGTTGCCGCCCAGCGCCAGGCCGGTGCAGTCGTCGCGCTTGATGTAGATCGAAGCGCCATAACGGCGCGACAGGCCGCCGAGAAATTCCAGCGGCGTCGGCGCGTGGATCAGCGCCACGCGCGGATGGCGCTCCAGGAATTCGATTGTCATCGTCATCATCAAATGGCCCGGTCGGCCTTGGTCCAGTAGGGTTCGCGGATTTTACGCTTGAACACCTTGCCGGATTCCTCGCGCGGCAGGGCGTCGGCGAACACGATCCGCCTGGGTAGCTTATAGCCGCTGAGGCGCTCGCTCAGGAAGGACTTGATTCCTTCCTCGGTCAAGGACGCCGCGGGATGGACGACGAGGTGGGCGCAGATCGACTCGCCGTATTCCTCGTCCGGAATGCCGAACACGGCGCAGTCCTCGATGCCCTCGATTTCCAGCAAGGCTGCCTCGATCTCGGCGGTGTAGACGTTGACGCCACCGGAGTTGATGATGTCAGTGCGGCGGTCGCAGAGGAACAGGTAACCATCGTCGTCCAGGTAGCCGATGTCGCCCACCCAGACGTAGGTTTCCTCGTCCGTCTCCGGTTGCGCCCCGCTCTTGCCGAGATAGGCGAAGGCCGGCATGGCCTGGGTGTTGATGTGAATGTTGCCAGCCTCGCCGGTCGCCAGCGGCTTGCCCGCGTCGTCGTCGATGCGCAGCTTGACACCGGGCAGCGGCCGTCCCACCGAGCCGGGCTTGCGCAGCGCATCCTGGCTCGACTGCACCGTGATGCCGCCGGTCTCGGTGCTGCCGTAATACTCGTTGATGACCGGCCCCCACCAATCGATCATCGCCTGCTTGACCCTGGGCGAACAAGGCGCCGCGCCATGCGACACGAACTGGAGCGAGGAAAGATCGCGCGACTGCCTTTCGTCCGCCGTGAGCTTCAGCAGTCGGACGAACATCGTCGGCACCAGGTGCAGGTGGGTGATGCGGTATTTTTCGATCAGTTCCAGCAGTCCCAGCGGGTCGAAGCGCGGCTGTAGCACCACGCTGCCACCGAAGCGGAAGACCGTCAGGCCGTAGCCATTGGGCGCGGTGTGGTACATCGGCCCGGTGATCACGGTGCGGATCGGTTCGCCCATGCGGAAGCCGTACATGCCCATGACCATGGCGAAGGCGCGCTGGGCCTGCGCTTCCGTCATCGGCGGGCGCATCACGCCCTTGGGCTTGCCGGTGGTTCCGGAGGTATAGATGACGCTGCTGGTCAGTTGCGGCTGGCCGTTCCACGGTTCATGCGCCGCAAGCCATTCGTCCCAGGCTTGCGCGGCCGTGCCCTGTTGCGCTTCCGGCGGCCCGGCCGGCAAGCCATAAGCGGCGGCTATTTCCGGCGGAGTATCGACGACCAGCAGCAACAGGCCGGGCGGCAGTTGCGCCGGCAGGTTGCGCAGCAGGTCGCGATGGGCGACCAGCGCCTTGGCCTTGCAGTCGGACAGGATATAGCCGATCTCGTCCGGTTTGAAGTGCCAGTTGATGGGGACGGGATAGGCTCCTAGCGCGGTGGTGGCGGTGCTCACCTCGAATATCGCGATGTCGTTGCGCAGCAGCAGCGCGACCGTATCCCCCTGGCCGACGCCGGCGCGATGCAGGCCGGCGGCGGCCCGTGCCGCCCGCTCGGCGATTTCCGCCTTGCCGCGTCGGCGCTCGCCGGAGATGACGCAGGCTTGCTCCATGAGGCTCGCCGTTGCATTCATTTCGTTTCCTCCCTGGCTAAGCCCAGCGCTGGCCGTGCGCCTCGAAGGGCGTCTGGTCGAGTGGCCACAGCGGCCGTTGTGTCTTGCGGTAAGGGTAGTGCGTGAAATCGTTGCCTATCAGTCCCGGCGGCGAGGCATAGACGATGCGTTTGGCTATCCCGGAAAACGCGGCATGGAAATGCTGGGCCGACTTCACCACCAGGATGTGCCGCGAACCGGGAGCTATCCCATGCGCCGAAAAAACCTCCGGACTGAAGATCTGGAAGCGTTGTTCGGCGACCAGGATGTCGATGCCGTTGCAGCGGATCGCCGCCGTCGGCCCGATGTCCTCGCTGTCGCCGAAGACGTTCTGGAGGGTGTGCTCTTGCAGGGAAACGACTTCGGCATCCAGGTCGACCGGCCAGCCGGAGAGTGGCCCGACCTTACCGCCCAGACGCAGCGCCAGGCGTCCGCCGACCCCGGCCTTGCGGATCAGGTCGAAGGCCACAGGATCCCAGATGCTGGCGAGCGCCGCGCTGCCTGCCTGGCGGACCAGCAACACGCGCAGGATGTGCGTCGAGTCGCCGGTGGCGCCGCCACCGGGATTATCCGAAACATCGGCAATCACCACCGGGCCCGCCGTTTCCGCCAGGGCGATGTCCACGGCCTCCTCGGCGGAAACCGAGTGGGCGGAAATTTCATGGCGCAAAGCAAAGAACTGCTGCCCCAAGTCCTCCGCCAGCCGGCGCGCCCGGTCGATGCCGTCCTT
>JAPLQT010000037.1:22701-29380 GCA_026399515.1 Pseudomonadota bacterium
AGCCGGCGCGCCCGGTCGATGCCGTCCTTGCCCTCCGCGACGACCAGTACGCCAGCGCTGAGGTGGGCGTTATCCCCGGCGGGAAAACCGTGCGCCAGCGACACCGACAGGATGCCGTCGTGGCCTTCCAGCGCCTTGATCCGGTCCACAAAGCCGCGCATCGGTTGGCGCGTGGTGTGGAAGAAACCCAGCAGCGGCACCGGCTGGAAGGCCATGACCGGGCGAAATTCCCGCGTCACGAGACGCGTCACCAAGGCGACCAGATGTTCGGAGCACTCGGGAAAATCGGTGTGCGGATATTCCTTGCAGGCAACGATCACGTCGGCGTTGTCGACCATCGCCGGCGTGATGTTGCAATGGAGATCGAGCAGGACGCCGATGGGGACATCCGGGCCGACGATGGCGCGCGCGGCGCTCAGTACGTCGCCTTCGCAATCGTCGTAGCCCTCCGCCATCTGCGCACCGTGCAGGAACAACAGCACGGCATCCAGCGGCAGCGCCTGTTGCAAGGCGGCCATCATTTCGTCGCGCAGGGTTTCGTAATCGCGGCGATTGGTCGGTGCGCTGGGCACCGCGCTGCAATAGATGCCGTCCGCGACCTGATGACCTTTGCGGAGCACCGCATCGCGCAGCGCCAGGTCGTGGCGGGCGGAATCGAACAAGGCGCGGCCCTCCCCCGTCGCCGGGCGGTACAGGAACTGCTCGCGGTAGTTGTCGAGATTGGTGGGCAGAGGCGAGAAACTGTTCGATTCGTGCAGCAGGCAGGCGCTGTAGATCTTCATTGTCAATTCCAGGTGGTTCCGAAGGCGTCGAAAGGAATATCGTCGCGCGGCCAGATCGGGCGCGGCACTTTGCGATAGGGGTAGCTTCTGTGGTCGACCGGGACATCTTGCGGCCCGTCGGCGTAGATGATCTCCGAGGCGAAGGGTGAGAAGGTCTCGAAGAAATGCTGGCTGGACTTGACCACCAGGATGCGCTGGGCGCGAGGGTCTATGCCTATCGAACTGAAACATTCGGGAGAGAAGGTCTGCTGGCGGATGCTGTTGATGACCACCTGCACGCCCTCGACCTGCACCGCGACGGTCATACCGAGCGGGAACACGCCGCCTTGAGCCTTCTGGGTGGCCTGCGGGTTAACCGCCAGCACCGTCGCTTCCACGTCCAGCGGCAGGCCGGATGCCGGCCCTGTCTTGCCGCCCAGCCTCAAAGCGATGTGGTTGCCGGCGCCGGCCTTGGTGGCGAGTTGCGCGGCCAAGGGATCCCAGATCATCGCCAGCGTGGCGTTTTCAACTTTCTGCGCGAGGAGTTCCCGCAGCAGATGGGTCGAGTCTCCGGCGGCGCCGCCGCCCGGATTATCGGTGGCGTCGGCAATCACCACAGGTCCATTGGCGGCGGCCAGCGCATGTTTAACGGCGTCGTGCGGCGACGGTCGCAGCGGCCGCGACATCTCCCGCAAGTCCCAGAACTCCCGCGCGACCTCGCCGGCAACGGCCTCGGCATACGCCCGCTCGCCGTCGGCCACAACCAGGACGCCGGCACCGGTGTTGGCGGTGTCGCCCGATGTAAAGCCGTGGCAGAGGGATATCGCCAGGATGCCGGCGCTTTTCTCCCTTTTCTCACGCTGCCGCAGCGACTCGACGAAGCTCTTCATCGGCTCGCGGGTGGTGGGGAAATGCCCCAACATCGGCACACGTCGCATCACCGTGTAAGGTTTGCTGGCGCCTGACGCGGCGCGCTCCAGGATGTCCACCGCCAGATGCGCCCGCGCCTCGAAGTCGATATGCGGATATTCGAGGCAGGCCAGCACGGCATCGGCTTGCTCGACTGTGGCTGCGCCGACGTTGCAATGCAGGTCGAGTTCCACGGCGATCGGAATTCGCACACCGACGATTTCGCGCACCCTGGCGATCAGATCGCTTTCGCAATCGCCATCTGCTATGCCCTGGGCCATCTGAGCGCCGTGCAAGAACAGGAAGACCGCATCCACCGGCAGTGCCCGCTGGAGATTCCCCAGGATTTCCTCGCGCAGCACCTGGTAGTCGGCAAGATTGATCGGCGCGCTCGGTTCGGCGTTGGCGATCAGGCCGACCACGGCCTCGTGCCCGCGTGATCGCATCAGCCGGAGATGGTCGATGTCGGCCAGCACCTCGCCCAGATGCTGCCTGCCCTCGCCCGCCGAGGGCCGATAGAGGACGCTTTCGCGAAAATTCGCCAGCGAAGTCGGGATCGGCGAAAACGAGTTCGACTCGTGGATCATGGTCGCGCAGAAGATTTTCATCGCTACGTCTCTAGCCTTCCCTGCGGAAAGCCCGCGCAGTGACATGCAGGTAGCCGGGGCGGCCATCCGGCCCGAAGTCGAGGAAATAGGCGCCGACCGGCACCGGCACTCCGCCGATATGGCATACCGCCTTGTCGCCGTCGATGAGCTCCAGGCTGAGTGGCGTTCCCTGCTCCTCGCCATCCACGTCATCCACATAGGGGCCGGCCATTCTTCCCACCAGCCGGGATCCGTCGACCCTCAGGGTGATGGTCTGGCCGTAACGGGAATAACGACCGGCATACCGATCAAGATCGGCCGGGAGAGGCTGCCCGATGGGCGGCAGCTCCGGCGGCATCAGGTCGCCATATTCGGCCAGGATAGGCCCGACCGCGTCGCGCATCAGCAAGGCCGCATCGCCGCCGTTGGCGAGCAACACCGCGATCAGCTTGCTGCGGGGACAGATGCGCAGATAGGCGCTCAGCCCGGCCCAGCCACCGTCGTGGCCGAAGGCGCCCTGATGGTTCCAGTCGAACAACATCCAGCCCAGCCCCCAGCCAGAGTAGCGGTAGCTCTGGGGGATATCGACGTGGGCCTGGCGCATGAGTTGGAGGGAAGCGGGCGTCAACAAACGTCGACCATCCTCAGTCACGCCGTCCATATGAAACCGGGCGAAGCGCAGCAGGTCCGGGGCCGACATCGCCAGCATGGTGCCGGACGGGCCGTTCGACTTCGGTGCAAAGCCGAAAGTCGACAGCTTGAGATTTCCCTGTGCATCGCTCTCGTGGCCGACTGCGGTGCGCTCCGCATTGCTTTCCCCGGCCGAGGTGACGGCGGACGTAAGGCCCAGCGGTTGCAGCAGCCGCTCCCTGAGTATCCGGTCCCAGGGTTTGCCTTCGACGACTTCGAGTATCCGCCCCAGGACGTTGTAACCGACATTGCTGTAGGAGAAGAATGCGCCGACCGGATGGAGCAACTGGCAGTCGTGCAGCTTGGCGATGAACTTCTCGACCGCGTCGTCGCCGTTCCCGGTGTCTTCGATACGGTCGCCGTCGATGCCGTTGACATGACAAAGCAGGTGCTTGACGCGGATAGTCCTGGCCGCATTTGCGCCGCCATCCGCCAGGGTGAAGTCGGGCAAGTGGGCAACCACCAGATCATCCAGCGCCAGCCGTCCCTCTTCGATCAGCATCATCGCCAGCGTGGCGGTGAAAGATTTGGTGACGGAGCCGATCTGGAACACACTGTCCGGCGTTGCCGCGATCCCGGTTTCGACATTCAGGACACCGGCGGCGACGGAATGGATCCGCCCGGTGTGGAGAACGGCCATGGACGCACCTGGCACGCCATGGCGGACGACACCTTGCGCCAGAGTCTCCTGGAGTGCATCGAGGAGAGCGCCTTTCGGTTGGTTCATCACCCCCCTCCCCAACCCCTCTCCCGCAAGGGGTGAGGAGCTTTAGAACCGTGTGCCTGAAGGGTAGTCATGCTTGTTCCGCCTTGGTTGAGACCCTATCGAGCATTTCGTTTACAACTCCCACAACGAACTCGGGTACTTCGACCGGCAGCGCGTGTGTCGCGCCGGGCGGTGCGTAACGCAGTTCGCCGGCGGTGGACAGGCTGGCGACAGCGCGCATCGCGGCGAAGCGCAGCTCGACCAGGTTCTTGAGTTCGAACTTGGAGAGTGTGGGCACGAAAGGCGCGAGCATTTTCTCGTCGGCTTCGGAATCCTGGAGCGGCGTCACCGCGATCAGCGGCAGGTCGCCGAGGGCGCCAGGGTTCCTGACATAGGCGAGCGGCTGGGCGGTGATGGCACGGTATGCTGAAATCCAGCCGGCATGGGTCTTCGGCTGGGCGGCGAAGCCGAGCCGCCGCCGGTTCTCCGCGCTGCCGGCGAAGAGTTCGGGATGCCGGGCCGGCAGCGCATGCCAGAGCAGGCCGCAGGCTGCCACCAGCGACAGCCAGGGTTCGGCACCAATGGTTTTCTTGCCGGGCAGATGGTCGACATAGACGTTGATGTCGGTGCAGCCCATGTCCAGCAGCACCAGGCCCGCCACCTTCTGCGGATGGCGCGCCGCGAAATTCACCGCCAGCATGCCGCCAAGAGAATGGCCGACGAAAACGAAGGGGCCGCTCTCGGCGGCAGCCTCCAGCAGGTCGAACAATTCGGCGACCTCATTCTCGATGGTGCGCGGCGTCGCCGCCGCCGAACTCCAGCCGCAGCCGATGCGGTCGAACAGAATGGAGCGGGTTCTCGGCAGGATGGCGCGATGCAGGTGTTCGAGCTGGGTTCCGGCATCGTGGCTTCCGGGGATCCAGACGATCGTCGCATCCTTGCCCTGGATGCCCTCGGCCAGTAAGTGCATGAAGTGGCCGCGCACGGCCAGGAGTCGGCCGGGCGGGGGGAACTGACGCAGGAAGCGTTGCACTCGAACAACGTGGTAGGTGGCGCCCGCCGCCATCAGTATTCCGGCCGCCAAGGCCACCCAGTTCACGATTGGCCAGGATGAGTCGCCCGCCAGCGCGAAGCCGAGAAATGCCGCGCCGAAAAAAGGAATTGCCACGGCATAAGCGAGGCCGTTGGAACTGGTCAGCCGGATCGTCAAGGCCGCGCGTTCCCGAGTTGCAGCGAGAATCTCGGCGAACGCCGGATGCCCTGCTCGTCCTCGCCGAGGAAGAAGTCGATGTCCACCGCCCGCGCGTCGAGATCGTACTGCGCTTGCCAGAGGGTCCGCGTCGGGTGGGTGGCAGACACATACTGGCCTTGGCCTATCGGTTGCGTCGCCTCGACGCAGCGGTTGATCTCGCCGATGCGTTGGCGGGTGAACTGCTCGGCGGACTCGTCGAGGCGGGCATTCAGTTCGCGCAACCGCCTCAGCGAATCCGCGCGATCTTCCTCGTTGGGTATCTGATGCGGATACAATAGATGGTTGGTAACGGCCAGCGGCTTCTCGCCGCACTCGATGATGTGATGCCGGTTGCGGATCGACGAGTACTCCCAGACGAAGCCGCGGCCGTGCCGGTCGCCGATCAGGTAGTGGCAGGGGCCGGAGGCGTAATACTGCTTGGTGGTCAGCAAGGTCAGCAGCGCTTCATCAGCGTTGGCACAGGTCTCCAGCACGAAGCGCGGAACACAGCCTTCGCTGATGCCCACGCCGTTGGAGCCGAAGGGCTCGCACAGCGGGCTGTTGATGGTCTCACCGTCGTTGAGCAGCGCCACCGCCAGCCCCTCGGAATTGATGCCGTCGGTCAGCATGCCCAGCAGATCGAAGGCGCACATCCCCAGAACCGCGTAACCCTCGTCGGGATACGTCTCCAGGAGGAAGGGACGGCCGACATAAGGACGGTTTTCATCGCCGCCGAATTTCCCGACCTCGCTCTTGAAGACACCGTCTGCCCAGGGAAGATCCGCAGCCCCTCCCAGCGTGTAATCGAAGTTGCGGCTGAGGACGCTGTGGCCGTCTGCCGTCCTCGGGCCTGGATAGTAAACGCAGGAGCATCCGGGTATCCCGGAGTCGTAAGACAGGAAGGAAAAATCCAGCCTGTCGTCGTCCGGGTCGCACTGGAAGGCCGCCGCCGCGCCCCGCATCCGGGCGTAATGCTCCGGCCAGTTTTTCTTCATGAAGCATCTTTGGGCCCGCGTCATCAGGGGGTCGGTCCACGGCAGCTTGCGCACGCCCAGCTCGTCGCGCGCAAATTCGGCCAGCGACGTCCCGATCTCGTATTGCGTCCCTTGCAGGCGCAAATGGCGTACCGTCATGAAGTCGCCGGGGCCGCCCGCCAGAACCCGATCTGAAAACTGCACGCTCATGGTGTTGCTCCGGAGATATTGCGTGCCGTACGCTGTTCCAGCCGCTTCCGGATGATGCCATGCCGGCGCGAGTCGAGCGGGAACATGAGGATCAGGGCAACCGCGAAGAACCCCAGGAACACCGGGATCCAGACGAAGGTCAGCTTCAGGCCCATGATCGCCATGGCCGTCTGCTGCTGCGCCTTGGCATCGAAGCCCATAGCGCCCAGCAGGGCGAAACCGAGGCCGCCGCCGATGGCGGCCGAGGCCTTGGTCAACAATCCCATGAAAGCGTAATAATTCCCGGCGCGATTGGCCTTCGTTTTGAGGATGTCGTAATCGACGATGTCGCCCATGATCGCGCCCGCCGCCAGCGCGTTGGCGCCGCCGGCGACGGCGAGCGCCACCATCCAGGCGAGGAAGGGGTACAAGGCATCCGGTCCCGGCTCGATCAACAACACCAGCGGCAGCAGCAGCATGCTGAATATTCCGCTGGCGGCCAGCGCGCGGTGCTTGCCGATGCGGTAAACGATCTTCAGCCATAGCGGTACGGTCAGCAGCATCACCAGCATATTGACGATGAAGATCAGGGAAATCTTGTCGCCCAGTTTCAGGTGGAAATCCATGTACAC
>JAPLQT010000037.1:29395-68238 GCA_026399515.1 Pseudomonadota bacterium
ATGGCGGAACCCAACAGGCCCAGGCTGATCTGCCCGATGGCGCTGAAGGCCATGAAATTCCAGAAGGGGCGGTTCGAGCGGACCGAATTGAACAAGTCGCGCAGGGAATGATTCTGGGTCGCCACGGTATGCCCGCGGGGCGCCACCGTCACTGCCCAGCCGACTGCTGTTGGGAGGGCCACCAGGATCACCAGCCCCATGATGGCAACCGCCTGCGGACCGATTTCCGTGGTGTTCAGGAAGGGAAGATAGGGCACGCCGAGGATGACGATGAAGCCCAGCGGCGACAACACCGCAGAGAACGACGAGACCTTGGACCTTTCGTTGTAATCGCGGGTGATTTCACTGCTCCAGGCCATATGCGGCACGGCCACCATGGTCCAGCCGAAATACAGGAACAGGACCGAGACGAAGAAATAGGCGAAGCCCGCCTCGGCGCCCGGATTGTAGAGCGCCAGCGCCGCGCCCATGCTGACCAGCGTGCCGGCCACCATCCAGGGTTTGCGCTGGCCGAAACGCGACCTGGTGACATCCGACAGATAGCCGACGATCTGGTCGGAGAAGGCATCGACAATGCGCGTCAACAGCAAGGCGAGTCCGATCGAGGCGAGGCTGATCGAAGTATGTTTGGCGTAGAACACCGGCAGGAAATTACCGATCGGTCCCAGCATCATCGACAGCGCGAAGCCGGGGAGCGCGAAGGCGAACAATTGGTGGAACGTCAGCTTCTTCGAACTTTCGGCCGCCATGGAACTCCCCTTCACCGTAAATTTATTTCAACCGCGCTTGATAATAGAGTGTGCAGGAATTATACTACTGGGTAATATAGATACTGGCAAGTAACATCGTTGTTATCTGATTTACGCAGGAATATCCAACCACGGGAAAACCATGCAAAAAGTCTATTTGAACGGCGAGATGGTCGCGCTGAACGAGGCCAGGATATCGGTGATGGATCGCGGCTTCCTGTTCGGCGACGGCGTGTATGAGGTCATCCCGGTATATTCACGGCGGCCCTTCCGCCTGTTCGAACACCTGCGGCGGCTGCAACGCAGCCTGGACGGAATCCGTCTGGCAAATCCGCACACCGACGACGAATGGACGGCGTTGATCAAGCGACTCATCGCCGCCACCGATGCCGACGAACAGCAAATCTATCTACAAGTGACGCGCGGCGCTGACACGGTCCGCAACCACGCCTTTCCGAAGGTCACCGTCCCGACCGTCTTCATGAAGTGCGACCCGCTGATTCCGCCGCACCGCCAGGAGTTCGAACTGGGCATCGCCGCCGTCTCCGCCAGCGACAACCGCTGGCTGCGCTGCGACATCAAGTCGACCTCGCTGCTCGCCAACTGCCTGTTGCGCCAGCAGGCGGAGGATGCCGGCTGCATCGAGACGCTGCTGTTCCGCGACGGTTTTCTCTCCGAGGCCTCGGCGTCCAACGTTTTCGTCGTCCGGGATGGCGTGCTGGTGGCGCCGCCCAAAACCCATCTGATCCTGCCCGGCATCACCTACGACGTGGTGCTCGAGCTTGCGACCCGCCATGGCCTCAGTCACGAGCTGAGGGACGTCACGGAAGCGGAGGTGCGACTGGCCTCGGAGATATGGATATGCTCCTCCACCCGCGAAGTCCGGGCTGTCGTAAGCCTGGATGGCCGATCCATCGGTACGGGCCGGCCGGGGCCAGTTTATGAGAAGATGCACCGCTGGTATCAGGAGTTCAAGTCCGCCGCAACCCGCGCTTCATGATCGACCGTTGAAAGGAATATCGCCGTGAGTCAAAAGGTATTCGTCTCGGGCGTGGGGATGATCCCCTTCGCCAAGCCCGGCGCCAGCGAGCCCTACGATATGATGGGCGCCGCAGCCGCGCGCCTGGCGCTCGAAGATGCCGGCATCGATTTCGCGCAAATCCAGCAGGCCTACGTCGGCTATGTCTATGGCGACTCGACCAGCGGGCAGAAAACCGTTTATAAACTGGGCATGACGGGGATCCCGGTGATCAACGTCAACAACAATTGCTCGACCGGCTCGACCGCGCTGTTCCTGGCCCGCCAGGCGATCGCCAGCGGCGCAGCCGATTGCGTGCTGGCGCTAGGCTTCGAACAGATGAAGCCCGGTGCGTTGGGCACAGTCTTCGCCGACCGGCCCAGCCCCTTCGAGGATTTCGACCGCGAGACCGATGCACTGGTCGGCATGCCCGAGATTCCGCTGGCATTGCGCTACTTCGGCGGCGCGGGGATTCAGCATATGCAGAAATACGGCACCCGGCTCGAAACCTTCGCCAAGATTCGCGCCAAGGCCAGCCGCCATGCGGCCAACAATCCGCTGGCGCTGTTCCGCAAGGTGGTGAGCGAGGACGAGGTGATGAATTCGCCGATGCTCTGGCCGGGCGTCATGACCCGGCTGATGGCCTGCCCGCCGACCTGCGGCGGCGCGGCGGCGGTGCTGGTCTCAGAAGATTTTGCCAGGGCGAAGGGATTGAATATGGACGTGCGTATCGTGGCGCAGGCGATGACCACCGATCTGCCGAGCACCTTCGAGTCCCACGACATGATGCGCCTGGTCGGCTACGACATGGCGCGCGCGGCGGCGCGGCATGTCTATGCGCAGGCGGGCATCGGCCCGGAGGATATCGACGTGATCGAGCTGCACGATTGCTTCGCGCAGAACGAGCTGATTACCTACGAGGCGCTCGGTCTGTGTCCGGAAGGCGGCGCCGAAAAATTCATCGAGGACGGCGACAATACCTACGGCGGGCGCTACGTCACCAATCCTTCCGGTGGCCTGCTGTCGAAAGGGCATCCCCTGGGCGCCACCGGCCTGGCCCAGTGCTGCGAACTCACCCACCAATTGCGCGGCAGCGCCGGCCCACGGCAGGTCGAGGGCGCGCGCCTGGCTTTGCAGCACAATCTTGGGCTGGGCGGCGCCTGCGTCGTGACGCTCTACCAGGCCGACTGAGAACGCCCATAATTCAGGGCGATGCGAACCAACCAGACAGGAAACCCATCATGGCAAGACTCGAAGGAAAAGTGGCGCTGGTCACCGGCTCAGGACGCGGGATCGGCCGCGCGATCGCGCTGAAGCTTGCCAGCGAAGGCGCGCGGGTCGTGGTCAACGATCTCGACGCCGATCCGGCAAATAAAGTTGTCGAGGAAATCCGAGCCATGGGCGGCGCAGCCGTCGCCTGTGCCGGCAATGTCACGGCGCCGGACTTCGCCGAGCGTTTCATCAAGACCGCCGTGGATAGCTATCAGGGCCTCGACATCATCATCAACAACGCCGGCTACACCTGGGACAACGTCATCCAGAAAATGAGCGACGAACAGTGGCAGGCCATACTCGACGTGCATCTGACCGCGCCGTTCCGCATCCTGCGTGCCGCCCAGCCGGTGATTCGGGCCTACGCCAAGGCGGAAAGCGCGGCCGGCAAGGCGGTGTATCGCAAGGTCGTGAACATTTCGTCAGTGGCCGGATTGAGCGGCAATGCGGGACAGGTCAATTATTCCGCGGCAAAAGCCGGCATCGTCGGTTTGACCAAGACCCTGGCCAAGGAATGGGGGCGCATGAACGTCAACGTGAATTGTGTCGCCTTCGGTTTCATCAGCACCCGTCTGACCGAGGCCACCGCCGACGGCAGCGCCAGCGTGAAGATCGAGGGCCGCGAAATCAAGGTCGGGGTGAATCCGGAACTGCTGAAAATGGTCGAGCAGATGATTCCTCTCGGTCGGGCCGGCACGCCGGACGAGGCGGCCGGGGCGGTATATCAGCTATGCACGCCGGAATCCGACTACATCAGCGGCCAGACCATCGTCTGCGGCGGCGGCATCGCCTTCTGACCTCAATGAAGCAGCGTTCGCTCTGGATGGATGCCGAGCTCGAGCTCTACCGGGACACCGTGCGCCGCTTCGTGGAGACGGAAATTGCCGCGCACGCGGGAAAGTGGCGCGAACAACAGCATGTAGACCGCGAACTGTGGAACCAGGCCGGCGCGCTGGGCATGCTGCTGGCAGACGTGCCGGAAGAATTCGGCGGTGGCGGCGGCAGTTTCGCCCACATGGCGATCCTGTTCGAGGAGCTTTCCTATGCCGGGGATCGGGCTTTCGGTGCCCATGTCCATGCCATCGTCGCCCACTACATCCTCAACCAGGGCACTGCGGCGCAGAAGCGTGACTACCTGCCCCGGCTGGCCAGCGGCGAACTGGTCGCCGCCATCGCCATGTCCGAACCGGGCGCCGGCTCCGATCTGCAAGGGGTGCGGACCAAGGCCAGCCGGGTCGACAGCGGTTACGTGATCGACGGTTCCAAGACCTTCATCTCCAACGGCTACCTTGCCGACCTGATCGTGGTGGTGGCCAGGACCGACCCCGAAGCCGGTTCCAAAGGCATTTCGCTGTTCCTGGTCGAAACCAAGAATGCGCAGGGCTATCGCGTCGGCCGCATCCTCGACAAGATTGGACAGAAGGGACAGGACACTTGCGAATTGTTTTTCGACGCCGTACACGTGCCGGCGGAGAGCCTGCTGGGCGGCGTCGAAGGCCAGGGCTTCAAACAACTGATGACCGAACTGCCTTACGAACGCACCCTGCTGGGGGTCATCTCGGCCGCGGCCATCGAGCGCGCGGTGAGCATCGCCATCGACTATGCGAAACAACGCAAGGCCTTCGGCAAGCCGCTGATCGAGATGCAGAACACCCGCTTCAAGCTCGCCGAAGCCAAGACCCAGGCGGTGGTGGCTCGCGCCTTCATCGACGACTGCATCCAGCGCATGATCGAAGGCGACATGGACACGGCCACGGCTTCGATGGCCAAGCTGTGGTTGAGCGAAGCCGAAGGCAAGGTGGTCGACGAGTGCCTGCAACTGTTCGGCGGCTACGGCTACATGGCCGAATACCCGATCGCCCAGATGTACGTCGATGCCCGCGTCCAGCGCATCTATGGCGGCACCAGCGAGATCATGAAGGAAATCATCGCCCGTTCCCTATAGTTTTCAATGGAACCACAGTGTCGCGTTGATGCGGAATAACTATCTAACGTATGGATGACAAGAAAATGAGCGGACCGCTGACGGGCTTGCGCATCATCGAAATGGTCGGCCTCGGCCCGGGGCCCTTCTGCGCCATGCTGCTAGCCGACATGGGCGCGGAAGTGATCCGAATCGACCAGAAGCGGCAGGCGGGAAGTGGCAATCCTTTTCCGATGCTCAATACCCGTTTCGATGTGCTGGCGCGCGGCCGGCGCTCGCTGGCCGCCGATCTCAAGAATCCGGCCGGCAAGGAGATGGTGCTGCGACTGGTGGAAAAAGCCGATGCCCTGATCGAAGGCTACCGGCCCGGCGTGATGGAACGCCTCGGGCTCGGCCCCGAGGTCTGCCTGCAACGCAATCCCCGCATGGTGTTCGGCCGCATGACCGGCTGGGGCCAGCACGGCCCGCTGGCCGCCGCCGCCGGCCACGACCTCAACTACATCGCCCTGAGCGGAGCGCTCCACGCCATCGGCCGCCCCGACTCGCCGCCGCCGCCGCCGCTCAACCTGCTCGGCGACTTCGGCGGCGGCGGCATGATGCTGGCATTCGGCATCGCCTGCGCTTTGCTGGAGGCGCGCAGTTCCGGCCAGGGCCAGGTCGTCGATGCCGCCATGACCGACGGCGCCGCCCTGCTCTCGACGATGATCTATGGCTTCAAGGCCTTCGGCTCATGGACCAACCGGCGCGGCGCCAACCTGCTCGACGGCGGCGCGCATTTCTACGACAGCTACGCCTGCGCCGACGGCAAGTTCGTGGCGATCGGCGCCATAGAGCCGCAGTTCTACGCCCTGTTGCTGAAGATTTGCGGCATCACCGATCCATCCTTCGACGCGCAGATGGATGTCAACCTCTGGCCTGAACTCAAGACCAAACTCGCGGCGGTGATCGCCACCAAGACGCGCGCCGAATGGTGTGCCCTGATGGAGGACACGGATGTCTGCTTCGCGCCGGTGCTCGACCTCGACGAAGCTCCCGAGCATCCGCACAACAAGGCGCGCCAGACTTTCATCGAAATCGAAGGCGTCGTCCAGCCCGCGCCGGCACCGCGCTTCAGCCGCACCCCGCCGCAAGTCGGCAGTCCCCCCGCCGCCGCCGGACAGCACACGGAAGAGATCCTTGCCGACTGGGGACTGACGACGGACGAGATCAAGGCATTAAGGAGTTCAGGGGCGTGTTGAGCCCCCTGCCAACAACATCCTATTGATATTTTTTTTCGGGAGCATCACATGCAAGTCGGCGTCACCAAGGAAATCAAGAACCACGAATACCGCGTCGGCCTGGCGCCCAACGGTGCGGCCACATTGGTCCGCCACGGGCATCAGGTGCTGGTCGAGACCCAGGCCGGCGTCGGCGTCGGCTTCAGCGACGAGATGTACGCGGCGGCCGGTGCGCAGATCGCGCCGGCTGCCGACAGCGTCTTTGCCTCGGCGGAAATGATCGTCAAGGTCAAGGAGCCACAGCCGTTGGAATGCCGGAAACTACGGCCGGGACAGATTCTGTTCACTTACCTGCATCTTGCCCCCGACCCCGACCAGGCGAAACTGCTGCTGGCCTCGGACTGCGTCGCCATCGCTTATGAAACCGTCACCGACGACAGCGGCGGACTACCCTTGCTCAGGCCGATGTCGGAAGTGGCCGGGCGCATGGCGATCCAGGCCGGCGCGCACGCCCTGGAGAAGTCGCAAGGCGGGCTTGGCATCCTGATTCCGGGAGTACCCGGCGTGCCTCCCGCCAAAGTGTTGGTGCTGGGCGGCGGCATCGTCGGCATCAACGCCGCGCGCATGGCCATGGGCCTGGGTGCCCAAGTGACCATCATGGACATCTCCCTGCCCCGCCTGGCGCAGATCGACAACGATTTCGGCCCTAGACTGGTCACCGAATACTCGACCCGCGAGCATATCGCCGCCCGCCTGCCGGAGACCGATCTGGTCATCGGCGGGGTGCTGATTCCCGGCGCCGCGGCACCCAAGCTGGTGACGCGCGACATGCTCAAGCTGATGCGGCAGGGCACGGTGATCGTCGATGTGGCCATCGACCAGGGCGGCTGTGTCGAAACCAGCCATGCGACTACGCACCAGGCACCGACCTATGTGGTCGATGGCATCGTGCATTATTGCGTCGCCAACATGCCCGGCGGCGTGGCCCGCACTTCGACCCAGGCCCTGACCAACGCCACCCTGCCCTTCGTTTTGCAGTTGGCTGACCGGGGTTACCGGCGGGCTCTTGAGGACAACGCACATTTGCGTGCCGGCTTGAACATCCATCGAGGCAAGGTGGCCCATGCGGCGGTGGCGGATGCGCTGGGCTACGAGTATTCGCCCTTGTGAGCCAAGCGCCGGTAGATAAGCTCCAGACCCTCGCGGCGCTGCGGACACGCCAACCCCTCCTGTGGCTTAACCCGGGACTCGGCCGCGCCGCCGAGGTTCTCCCGGTGCTGTCGGCAACCCACGATATGGGCATGCCGCAGATCGTCGCCGCCGATGCCCGGTTGCGGCGCTGGGGCGAGGCCCTCTCCATCCTGTTCCCCGAACTCGCGGCGGCGCACGGACTGATCGAGTCGCCGCTGCTCACCATGACGGCAGCGCAAGCCGTCACCGGCGCGTCCCTGGACGGACGCTTCTTGATCAAGGCGGACCACGCATTGCCGGTTGCCGGATCGATCAAGGCCCGGGGCGGCATATTCGAGGTGTTGGTCCATGCGGAAAATCTCGCTCGTAAGCATGGCGTCTTGAACGCCGGCGACAATCCGGTTGGCCTGCTCCAGCCCGCCGTCCGCGAAATGTTCGGTCGCCATCTCGTTTCGGTCGGCAGCACCGGAAACCTCGGACTCAGCATCGGCATCATGGCGGCGGCGCTGGGATTCCGCGCCGAAGTGCACATGTCGCACGACGCCAAGGAATGGAAAAAGACCCGGCTGCGCAAGCGCGGGGTCGGTGTCGTCGAGCACCGTGGCGATTACGCCGCCGCAGTGGCCGCCGGACGCGAGGCGGCCAGCCGCTCGCCGAGCGCCTATTTCGTCGACGACGAGAACTCGCCCAACCTGTTCCTCGGTTACGCGGTCGCGGCCCTGCGTCTCAAGGACCAACTCGCCGCGGCGGGCATCGCGGTGGACGCGGCACACCCGCTGTTCGTCTACCTGCCCTGTGGTGTAGGCGGCGCACCTGGCGGCATCACCTTCGGCTTTAAACATCTTTTTGGCGATGCGGTGCATTGCTTCTTCGCCGAGCCCTGCGCCTCACCTGCGATGCTGGTGCGCATGCTCTCCGGCGACCGTCCGCTCTCGGTCTATGACGTTGGTCTCGACAACGTCACCGAAGCCGACGGGCTGGCCGTCGCGCAGGCTTCGGAACTGGTCTATGCACTCGTCAAGTCGCTGGTGTCAGGCGTTTACACGGTTGCGGACGAGAGTTTGTTTCGCGTGCTGTATCTGCTCAAGGAGAGCCAGAACCAGCAGATCGAACCTTCGGCCGCCGCCGCATTTCTCGGGCTGCGTTTTTTCGACCACGGGGAAGGACTGGCCTATACCAAGCGCGCCGCTCCAAGCGCCGCCGACATCACACACGTCTTCTGGACCACCGGCGGCTCTTTTGTTCCTCCCGGCGAATACGCCCGATTTGCGGATGCGGGCCGAATCGGCGTATCCGAAGACTGTACGGATAATCGATAGGCGGCATCGGCAGCATGGTCATCCAGGAACATGGCGAATCCATTGGCTGAGGCGCACGCGCCGAAGGATCGCAGATCGCGGCGTTCATCGGACTCCATGCAACCGGTGGCCGCATCCTCAGTGCTTGGTGAAGCAGCGGCCGCAGCCGATGCACTTTTCCTCGTTGATCGACGCGGCGTAATGCGGCATCCATAATTTCCCGCTGGGCAGGGTGAGGGTAAACGCCGCCATCGCTTCACCCTCCCAGCGCCGCGACGCGTGTCCTGAGCAGCGTCAGCGTCTCGAATGCCTGGTGGGCGCGTTGCGCCACTTCCGGAATCTTCTCCCAGCCGATGGGCAACTCTTCCGAGAGATCATGCAAGTCCATCTTGAGGTTCATGGCACGGGCGGATGCCTTCTTGACCTGTAGTTTCAAGTCTTTCAGTGATTCGCTTGCGATTTTCATGGTCGTTCCTAGCCGTAGTCCGCGGCGTCTCTATATTGCCTCACCATTTCCTTGACGAACACCGAGTTCCGCGCCGAGGCCGCTGCTACCGACGTTTCCGGTTCCGCTACCGCTGCCGCTTCAACCACGTTGAACTCCCACCTCTGCTTCGTCGCAATCGAATTCGCGCTCCTGGCCCTTGGCCAGCGCCTTGCGCAGCCAGGGCGGCGGCGTGCCGTGGTGGTGGTGCAGGTCCGCGAGAAACATGTTGCCACCTCGAAGATCACCTCGCGGGTGCCGCAATAGCGGACCATCAGCTTATGCCCGGCACCCAGGCGGTCGAACATCGGCACAGACCGTGCTGCACGGCTTCCACGCCACCACGAGTTTCCAGGACTGCCTGGTCACCGTCGTTGATCGCGGCGAAGATGCCGACACCACCGGTGCCATCGCCGGCATGTTGGCCGGTGCCTGCTATGGCGTCGCGGCCATTCCGCCCGCCTGGCTGAAGAAGCTGGAATCTAATGTGGCGAACGAAATCGAAAACCAGGTGGAGGCGCTGCTCAGCCTCGCACGCCGCGCGGCCCTGGAAACGACGATACCAGGACGCGGGTTGCGGATTCTTTGCAGTAATCCGGAAACTTAAAATCCAGATCCTATAATTGATCCAACGACGCGTGGAGTTGCGCCGGTGCGCTAACGAAACTCAAGCAGGGGCCAAGTGGCCATGAGCAACGTAAAGAGTGAAGACGACGAAGGAGGCAATCATGGTTGACCACACTGCCGCCCACGCCCCGGCGCCGTTGGGCGGAAAGCTGGTAACCCCCTTCACGCTGCTCCTGGCAGCCTTGTCGCTGGCTGCCGGCGTGGTGGCGTTGATTCGCTTTGTCTTTGGGCTGGGGGCGGTCACCAACCTCAGCGACGGTTACCCCTGGGGCATCTGGATCGTCTATGACGTGGTAATCGGCTCTGCGCTCGCCTGCGGCGGCTACGCCATGGCACTGCTGGTGTATATCTTCAACAAGGGCGAATACCACCCGCTGGTGAGGCCGGCACTGCTGGCCTCGCTATTGGGTTATACCCTGGCCGGCGTCTCGGTGATGATGGATATGGGTCGCTACTGGAACTCCTGGCATATCTTCTGGCCGGCCTATGCACAGGTGAACTCGGTGCTGTTCGAAGTCGCTACCTGCATCACGCTGTATATCTTCGTCATGTGGATCGAATTCTCGCCGGTGTTCCTCGACAAGATCGGCCTGGGCGGCGTCAAGAAAATAGTCACAAAGCTGATGTTCCTGTTCATCGGACTTGGCGTGCTGCTGCCTTCGATGCATCAATCCTCGCTGGGCACGATGCTGGTGCTCTTCGGCAGCCAAATCGATCCGCTCTGGCAATCGGGCTTCATGATGCCGGTCGAGTACCTGTTGACTGCCATACTCATGGGCTTTGCGGCGGTCGTGTTCGAGGCGACATTGGTCTCCGTCGGCTTCAAGCGGCCCATGGAAACCTGCCTGTTGGCCAAGCTGGCGAAGTTCCTCTGGGGACTGCTGCTGGTCTATCTGGTGGTGCGCATCGGCGGCCTGGTGATGCGCGGTGCAATCGGCCATGCCTTCCGTTTCTCGCTGGAAGCATTCTGGTTTTGGGCCGAGATGATCAGCTTCATCGTGCCCTTGACCATGCTCGCCAAACCGGCCAGCCGCGGCAATCCCGGCAAGCTGTTCGGCGCGGCAGTGCTGTTGATGCTGGGTGGCTTCCTGTTGCGGGTTAACGGTTTTCTGATCGGCTTTGACAAAGGCGAAGGCTGGCATTACTTTCCGTCGCTGCCGGAACTAACTATCACCGTCGGCTTGATCGCTTTCGAAATACTGGCCTATACCGTGTTGGTCAAAATCCTGCCGGTGCTTCCTACGCTCAAACCCGCGGACAAACCTTGCTGATGGCTGAACCCGCTGCACTCTCCGCCCGCGAGATATGGATAAGACTGCTGCTTTATCCAAGCCATACGCTCCCGACCGCAGCCGCCCCGGTACTTGTCGGTATCGGGCTGGCTGTTCGCGACCACCTCTTCGCCCCGATGCCCGTGCTGATCGCCTTTTTGGCGAGTTGGTTGATCCATGTGGGCGGCGTCTTCAACGACAACCACGAGCTGCTGCATCGGCATCCGGACGTCCCGGAGCATCCGGAGCTGCTTCAAGCCTTGCAAACCGGAACGCTGACTCTCGTGAGTCTGCGCAACGCGATACTGGTCTGCTTCACATTGGCCGCGTTTACGGGGCCTTACCTTCTAAGCATAGGCGGAACGCCCGCGTTCGTTATCGGCATAGTGGGAGCGGCTTCGGGTTATTTCTACGCCGGGGGACCGCAGCCGTATGTGAAACACGGACTGGCGGATCCCATATTCTTCGCCATGTTCGGCATCGTCGCCGTAGTAGGTGCGTATTACATTCAATGGGCCGCCTTGCATGGGATGCCATGCTGCAACTGCCGTGGGACATCTGCGTGATCGGGTTGCCGGTGGGTGCGCTGGTGACCAACGTGATGCTCATCGACGACATCCGCGACCGCCACTTCGATGCCATGAAAGGCTGGCGCACCTGCGCGGTGCGCTTCGGCTTGAGCGGCATCCGCGGGGAATATCTGGCGCTAAGCGCTTTTGCCTACGCCGTGCCGCTGGGGTTCCGGCTCTGGCTAAACTGTAGTGCCTGGATATTTCTCCCGCTGCTAAGCTTGCCCTTGTCCTACAAGATCGCGCGAGCAGTATGCACGTTCGATCAGACCAAGGATCTGCTCATGATGTCGCCCAGAGCCTCCTATCTTGCGCTGATCTACTCGGTTCTCCTGGCCCTCGGCATTGCCATTCCCGTGCATTGAGGCGTTCCTGGGCCGAATATCCCGATAGCGCAGGATCAGGCCGCCAACAGTTCCTCGCGCTTTGTCGCCAAGCGATCCTTCATTTGGGTCTTGATCGTCTTCGAGCTTGCCAGGTCACAGTCCAACCCAAGAGTCGTTTCGCCTTCACGAATCTGCTCGATCACACGAGCGATTTCGGCCTCAAAATCGACGCTGTTTCCACGGAGTTGGAGGCAATGCGCATCCAGAATGCGGACAAATTCAGGTTCATTGTTGGCGAGCAGTGAGGCAAGCAACTGGCGACCAACGCTAGATTTGGTGAGTGTCGTCATCTTTGACTTTCTGGGAAGGTCGCGCGCCAAGTAATGCGCTAACTAGTTGATTAATATGTTTACATCGTATCACAGCCCCTGACATTTGTCAACTGGAATGGATCGCGCGCCTGAGCCGCCCTGGGACAGGCTGACCGTGCCGATAAAGAAAACATACATCTCCCAATGGGACTAACAGACTGTTTTTACATTGTAATATTCTTCTCCTTTAGTCACCACCGCATAAAACAAATGTACAAGCTTCCCGACGCCACCCCGGTCTGGTGAGCCGTTCATTGCTCTCGTGGCATCACAAGCTATTGATATTAAATACTTATATCAAGTCACAACGCGGCAGGCACGGTCGATGCGTAATAGGAGTCAACCAGACCTTAAACGCACACCTTCTAGGAGAACATCATGAGCGCCCTACGTAAAAACGAGATCTTCGAAACCCACCGTTCCGAAACTGAATCTTCCAAGAAGTCTTGGGAGCCCACCCTTTATACGATCGTCCGGCGTCCTCGCGCAGAAAATGTCGAAACCCTTGAAGCGAAAAGCGCGGCCAGTACCGTAAAGAACATCGCGCTGTTCCTCGCGTCGCCGATCATCGGATTAGCTTACGTGGTTGCCATGCCTTTCGTCGCAGCCGGAATGCTCGCCTACTTTGCCGGCAAGGCAGTCTTCAAGAAGTTCCCGATGGTGAAGTACGCAACCATGATGCTTGCAGCTCCGTTCGTCGGATTGGCCTTCGTGCTGGTCGCCCCGATCGTCGGCCTCGGCGCTCTCGGTTACATGGGAACCAAGGCCATTATCAAGAATTAAGTCTGCCAATTAGGAACGAAAACTGCCGGGTTCGCCCGGCAGTTTCTATTGGAAGACACATCTACCATTCCCTGGCTCCGGAATTAATGGCTTCCCTCATACGGCCGCTATCGGGTAACTAACTGGCCGGCTGGCTGCTCTGGTCGACTGAACTCGATCAGTCGGTACCGATCTCCCCCGTGCTCTCGCCGTTGAGATACTTCCGCCGCCTGGTTTCGTAAAGGGTTTCGAGGTGGCTGGTGTAGCCCTGGATGCCGAAAAGTGCGGTCGGCAAGTATGCGAGCATCGGTTCGGTCACTGCCGACTACGGCCGCGCAAGACGCCGGCCTATCTTTGAAATCTCATTTCAATGTCTCGCGCTGATGGCGGCCCGTCAGGATTTTGATCCCAGTCCCAAGGCAGTGATGGAACGCCTGCGGCTGGCCGTCATCGAAAAAACCCGCATGGAAGGTATCGAGTAAATGCGTGTTAGTGATAGCGCCGGCAGCTTTCGTCACCTCCGGGCGAGAGACTAATTCTTCACAACCTATTCGACCGCTTCGAGAACGCCCGCACCCAAGTCGCGGAGGAACGGCAACTCGCTTTCCTGCAAATTCAACAGACGCAGACAGGCAGCGCCTAGTTTTGTCCATTCACTCGTGTGACTGCCACCCGTGAGTTCCTGTAGGATGTGCTCGGCCAGTTGGCCTATCGCGATCATGTAACTGCTGGTAGTGGACACCGCCGCGTTAGCGGAATCCAGCGCCGATAGATCATGATGATGGGCAATGGCAAGAAAAATTTCCTCCGGTAGCAACCAATTCTGCGACAGAAGGCAGCCAACCATGGCGTGATCCGTCGGGAACTCGGACAAGCCTTGTTGCTCTACGAGCGTGAACGGTTGCACGGCGTCGTCGTTAGCTCGGGCAAGAATCCTTTCATAGGACGGGAATCGCCTAAGCATCACCGGTATACCGCAGTCGCGGAACAGGCCGTAGGTGTGCGCGTCGTCGGCGCGCAATTTGCCCTTGCCGATCACTTGGCTCAACCAGCCGGACAGGGCAGCGATTTCAGCGGAAGCATGCCAGAACCTTTCCAGTCGAATATCGGCAGGAAACGCCTTGCGCAAACTGATGCCTGCGATGGCGCGGCTTGCCACGTCAAGCCCCAGCATCATCAAGGCATCGTGTGGCGAGCGTGCCCGGCCTCGGAACCCGAAAAACGGCGAATTGGCCGTCTTGACGAGGCTGGCGGCGAGGCTTACATCGGCCTCGATGAGTTGGCCCAGGTGTCGGAAATTGGGATCGTCATTGTTCATCTCCGCAGCGATACGCTCCAGGATTTCCGGGCGCGGCGGAATGCCGATATCCTTGAGGGTCTGTTCAAGAACCCCATCCAATGCAGGTGGCTCAAGGAAGTCGTTGGGAGTCATGGCGGTTTTCCTCTTGGGCAAACCGATCACTAAATACCTTGGCTGTCTTTGTCCGGCTTAGGGCAATTCACTAAATTCGCCTGGAGCCTCATCAATCAAAGCATTGCGGTCTTGGGCGATTCTAGACGTGGGGACTGGACGAAACCTTGATATACATCACAGCAGTGTGGTTATTATTCGCAGGGCCTTTGCCCGTCGTAGATCGGCGCTCGGAATCCCTTCCCTCACCGTGTTGTCAGACACACAACATCTGCAAAATATTGATTGTTCTTGGAGGCGGGGGTCGGAATCGAACCGGCGTAGACGGCTTTGCAGGCCGCTGCATAACCACTTTGCTACCCCGCCATGCCGGATGAATATCCGACCTTGAAGCGAAAAGGGAAAGCTTGCGCTTTCCCTTGAAAACTGGAGCGGCAGAAGAGTCTCGAACTCTCGACCTCAACCTTGGCAAGGTTGCGCTCTACCAACTGAGCTACTGCCGCAAGACAGCCGCGAATTATAGCCAGTTCATTGTCTGTGTCAACTTTCGACAGCGCATTTTCTCATTTGCTGCGCAGCGAAATTTCCGGCCAGGCCATTCTCAAGTAATAGACCATCGACCATAAGGTCAGCACGGCGGCGGCCATGATCAGCCAATCGCCGAGCCATAGCATGCTGACCCCGTAGATGGCATCTTCGTAAAGCAACAACGGGATGGCGATCATCTGGGCCGTGGTCTTGATCTTGCCGATAAAGGACACCGCAATGCTTCTGGCCGCGCCGATCTTCGCCATCCATTCGCGCAAGGCTGAAATCGCGATTTCACGGCCGATGATGATGAAAGCGATGATCGCGTCGGTGCGTTCCAGTTGCACCAGCACCAGCAGTGCCGCTGCCACCATCAGCTTGTCGGCAACCGGGTCGAGGAAGGCGCCGAAAGCCGATGTCTGTCCCAGTTTTCGGGCGATCCAGCCATCGAACCAGTCGGTGACCGCCGCGATGACGAAAATCACGGTTGCGGCGAGGTTCTGTTCGGGGGGTGACAGCCATTGTGGCGCGTAGAACACGCCCACAAACAAGGGGATCAGGAGGATGCGTGCCCAGGTCAGCAGATTCGGTATGTTGAGCGGCATCGTCGTGGTCAAAAAACTCCGTATGTATCAATGTAATTCATGGTGTATCACTTCCGCCAAGGCCCGGCTGATGCCTTCGACGCGGCAAAGATCCTCGACGGTCGCAGCCGCAACGCCCTGCAAGCCGCCAAAGTGGGCCAGCAGATTACGCCGCCGCGTCGGGCCGATCCGCCCCATTATGGCAAAACGATGCGCCTCATCGCGAATTTCCTGTATCAAATGCAGGGCCGGATGGTTTGCCGGCAATTTTACCGGTTCCGCACTCTGGCCGACGAGTAATGTTTCGAGGCCGGGGCGACGCCCTTCTCCCTTGGCGACCCCGATACTGGCGAGGTGCTGGAGGCCGAGTTCGGCGAGTACCGAATGGGCGATACCCAGTTGCCCTTTTCCGCCATCGATCAGGATCAGATCGGGCGCCACGGCTTCTCCCGTCGCCACCTTTTCATAGCGCCGCGTCAAGTCCTGGCGCATGGCGGCATAATCGTCGCCAGGCTGGATTCCCGAAATGTTGAACCGGCGATATTCGCTTTTCTTCATCGCCCCGGCGACGCACACGACGCACGATGCCACCGTACCCTCTCCTTGCGTGTGGCTGATGTCGAAACACTCGATCCGCATGGGCGGGTCGGAAAGATCCAGGGCATCGCGCAACGCATCGAGCCGCAGGCGTGCGCCCGAGGCGGCATGGCGACGCGCGTCGATCGCCAGCCGGGCATTGTTCTCGGCCATTTCCAGCCAGGCGCGCTCCCTCTCGTTGCGCGGAAGACCCACCACGGTCTTCTTCCCGGCACCCTCGAATACCGCGGCGCTGGCCAGAGTGACATCATGGTTGAAGATCAACCGGGCGGGAGCCGGGTGATCCAGGTAGTGCTGATCGATGAAAGCCAGCAGGCCTTCGGCCGCATCGCAATCATCGACTCCATGGGGAAAGTGCGCGCGGTCGCCAAGATGCAGACCGCCGCGCACCATGGCGAGATTGACGCAGAACCCCTCGGGCATCGCCACGGCCGCGATGATATCGGCGTCCTCCTCACCGGTACTGCTGACGTATTGTCGATGCAATACCGCTTGAAGGGCGCGGACCTGGTCGCGAAGCGCCGCGGCTTCCTCGAATTCGAGGCTCTCGGCGGCTTTTTGCATGGCCGATGACAGACGCTCGATCACCTCGCTGTGGCGGCCGGATAGAAACAGCTCGGCCAGACGCACGTCAGCGGCATAAGCGTCGTTCGATATCAGGCCGACACAGGGAGCCTTGCAGCGCTTGATCTGGTGCAACAGGCAGGGGCGGGAGCGATGGTTGAAGACAGCGTTTTCGCAAGTGCGCAGCAGAAAGGTCTTTTGCAGCAACTGCAGGCTCTCGCGCACCGCGCCGCTGCTGGGATAGGGTCCGAAGTAGCGGGAGTTCTTGTCGAAACCGCCGCGATGGAAGGCGAGGCGCGGAAAAGCGTCGCCGGTCAGTTTGATGTATGGATACGACTTGTCGTCGCGAAAGAGGATGTTGTATTTCGGCGCCAGGCGCTTGATCAAGGTGTTCTCAAGGATCAATGCCTCGGCTTCGGAACGGGTCGCGGTGATGTCGACTCGCGCCACCTGCTTCAGCATCAGGGCAATGCGCGGACTCTGAGCGGTCTTTTGGAAGTAGGAACTGACGCGTTTCTTGAGGTCCTTTGCCTTGCCGACATACAGCACATCGCCGCCGGCATCATGCATGCGGTACACGCCCGGCTCGTCCGGCAACGTCGCCAGCAGCGCCTTGGCATCGAAAGGAGCGGTATTATCGGAGTCGTTCAAGTTCGCTGCGGACGGAAACGAAAATCTCGGCGAAGCTATCGGCGGTCAGCCGGCGCGTCTGGGTGTTGTAACGACTGCAATGATAGCTGTCGATCAGGATACGCTGCCCCATGCCGATAGCCGGAAGTTCATGTCGGGCGCCATGGGCAAAAGTGTAGTCACCAAGTTTCAACTTCTGCGCCATCAGCACGGACTTGTGGGCAATGCCGCCCAGCGCCAGGATCACGCGGATTTCGGGCGAATGATCCAACTCCTCGGCGAGAAACCGGTTGCAGGTACGAATCTCCGCCGGCTCGGGCTTGTTCCGCGGCGGCAGGCATTTGACCGCATTGGTGATGCGGCAGTCATTCAATTCGAGGCCGTCGTCGGCGCTGACCGATACGGCGCGGCTGGAAAAACCAAATCGATGCAGCATCTGATACAAGAGTATCCCGGCATGGTCGCCGGTGAACGGCCGGCCGCTGCGGTTAGCCCCATGCATCCCGGGAGCAAGGCCGACGACCAGGAGGCGCGCCTTGGGATCGCCGAACGGGGCCACCGGAAGGGCATGGTAGGTGGGATATTGCTGCCTTATATCCGCAAGGAACTCTGCCAATCGCGGGCAAGCGGTGCATGCGGCAAGGGTCTCGGAACTAGAGAAAGAGCGCATCAGGAATTATTCGCAAGACTTGGAAGAGAGCGAGCTTGAGTCATCGGGTTCATGAACAGGTGAGTTTATTTGGATTCAGGGTAGGATTCTGGCTTCATCCAATCGTCCTTGTCCAGCGATGCGCGGCAAAAACTGGGATATTTTCTGTACTGTCGTCGATAATTTCGGCGACATCGGTGTCTGTTGGCGGCTGGCGCGACAGCTCGCCGCAGAACACAACATGCAAGTGCGGCTGTGGGTGGACGATCTCTACAGTTTGCACCGGTTTTGTCCCGAGATCCAGGTGTCCTCCGAGGAGCAAGCGCAGCGCGGTGTCCTGGTCCGCCATTGGGTGACGCCATTTCCACGTTCTGAAATCGCCGATGTCGTGATCGAGGCCTTTGCCTGCGAATTGCCCGACAGTTATCTCGCGGCCATGGCTGAGAGTCCCCGGAAACCGGTCTGGATCAATCTCGAATATCTTAGCGCCCAGGATTGGGTCGGCAACTGTCACGGCCTTCCCTCGCCTCACCCCTCGCTGCCATTGACCAAGTATTTCTTTTTTCCGGGCTTCGTGGAGAAAAGCGGCGGTCTGCTGCGTGAGGCTCGGCTCGTGCAGCGACGCGATGCCTGCCGGGCCGAACCTGCGGCCGGCTGGCACGGCCTCGGCTTGCCGCCCTCCGGGCCGGAAGAAACCAGCGTATCGATGTTTTGTTATGAGAACCCGGCCCTGCCTGAATTGCTGGATGCCTGGGCTGCGGGTGAGGTGCGGGTACGCTGCCTGATTCCCGAGGGTAAGGCCCTGATACAGACTGCTGCACACCTCGGACATCCACCGTTTCAAGTGGGCGTATCGTTCCAGCGAGGCAATCTGACCTTGTACGCCCTGCCCTTCCTTTCCCAGGACGATTACGACCGGCTGTTGTGGTTGTGCGACCTGAATTTCGTCCGTGGCGAGGATTCCTTTGTGCGCGCCCAGTGGGCGGCGCAGCCCATGGTATGGCACATTTACTCTCAGCAAGATGCCGCCCATATCGCCAAGCTCGACGCATTTCTCGCGCTGTATTGCGAAACCCTGCCGGCCCCCGCTTCGCTGGCCTGCCGCGACTTCTGGATGGCCTGGAATCGCGGCGAGGGTGCCACGGTGGCAGCGGCGTGGCAGGCATTTTGGCGGATACAGCCCGATTTGAAGATACATGCGGCGCACTGGTCGAGGCAATTGTGCGGACAAGCAGATCTGGCTCAACAACTGGTGCGTTTCAGCGAAAATTTGCTATAATTACGGATTAATTTTTTAGCGCAGGACGCAACATGAAAACAGCACAGGAACTCCGGGTCGGCAATGTCATCATGATAGGCAGCGAGCCGATGGTAATGCTGAAGGCCGAATACAACAAATCCGGCCGCAATTCGGCCGTGGTCAAGATGAAAATGAAAAACCTGCTCACCGGTTCCGGCACGGAATCGGTGTACAAGGCCGACGACAAGTTCGAGTTGGTGATGCTGGACCGCAAGGAAGTGACTTATTCCTACTTTGCCGACCCGGCCTACGTATTCATGGACGGCGAATACAACCAGTACGAGATCGATAGCGAAAACATGGGCGACGCCCTGAATTATCTCGAAGACGGAATGGCCTGCGAAGTGGTGTTCTACAACGGCAAGGCAATCTCGACGGAATTACCCAACTCCGTGGTTCGCGAAGTGATCTACACCGAACCGGCCGTCAAGGGCGACACCTCCGGAAAAGTCATGAAGCCGGCCAAGATCAGCACCGGTTTCGAACTGCCGGTTCCGCTCTTCGTCAGCATCGGCGACAAGATCGAGATCGACACCCGCACCGCCGAATACCGCAATCGCGTGAAGTAATCGGCAACCGCAGGGTGCGAAACCAAGTCAGGGCAGCGAAGGACTAGCTTCGCTGCCCTGATCTTTTCAGGCAGGCAATGCGGCAATGCTGCGCTGTCCTATTTGATAGTCCGCGTCCGTTTGCAGTTTTTCCAAGTCCCATCCTGCCTGCAAGGGCAACAGGCGCTCAATGCGACGTGCTTTCGCCGGATCGGACGCCGGATGCCAGCGCTCCAGCAGCTCACCGACATGATCCGGCGCATTGCACACCAGCAGCATGTCGCAACCCGCCTGCCATGCAGCCTCGGCGCGCTCGACGATGCCGCCGGCGACGCTGGCGCCTTGCATCGACAAGTCGTCGCTGAAAATGACCCCGTCGAATTTGAACTCCTCGCGCAGCATCTTCAGCCACAGGCTTGAGAAGCCGGCCGGGCGGCTATCCACCCGCGGGTAGATGACATGGGCCGGCATAACGCCGTCGAGCTTGAGTTGGCGATACGGCGCCATATCCTCGGCCATATCGACGAGACTGCGCTCATCCACCGGGATAGCCACGTGTGAATCGGCCGCGACATAGCCGTGGCCGGGGAAATGCTTGCCGCAGGCCGCCATGCCGGCCCGGTGCAGGCCTGCGATCAGTGCGCCGGCCAGGTCGACGACACCGGCGGGATCGCGGTGAAATGCCCGCTCGCCAATGACTGCACTACGGCCGTAATCGAGATCGAGTACCGGGGTGAAGGACAGGTCGACTCCCCGCGCGCGCAATTCGGCGGCCAGTACATAGCCGATGCCGCGGGCCGCCTTCCGCGCGGCGGCGCTATCCTTGTCCCACAGATCGCCCAGGCGGTGCATGCTTGGCAACTGGGTGAAACCATCGCGGAAGCGTTGCACCCGGCCTCCTTCGTGATCCACCGCAATCGGCAGGCGTGGGGTGCGTAAGCCATGAATCTCGGCGCACAGCCTGGCAAGTTGACCCGGCGACGCATAATTGCGGGAGAACAGGATCACGCCGCCGACTAAAGGATGACACAGGCGCTCTCGGTCCAAGGTGGCCAACTCCGTTCCGGCGATGTCGATCATCAACGAGCCCAGGGGAAGATCGATAAGGCGGGTCATGCTTGCTCCAAAATGACAAAGGCGATGGCATGGTCTTGCTCATCGCTCATGGAAAGATGGGCTGTCAGGCCACGCTCGGACAAATGCCCATCCAGGGTTGGCGCAAACTCGAATACGGGCTTGCCCAGTGCGTCATGCGCTACCGCAATCGCCGGCAGCAGCGCCGGGGCACGCACGCCCGTGCCGAGCGCCTTGCCGAAGGCCTCCTTGGCGGCAAAGCGCTTGGCAAGGAAACGCGCAGGCATGATAGCCTTTCGACAGGCCTCGCGTTCGCTGGGCGCCAGAAGCTTCTCCAATGCTCTTTCTCCGTGGCGACGATACAACTCGGCCATGCGCGCCACGGCGACGATATCGGTGCCAATACCGTAGATCATGGTTCGCGCGCCAGCAACATCAGTCGCTTCATCTCCCGGATGGCGTTCTCCCAACCCATGAAGATCGCCTCCGCGACCAGAGCATGGCCGATGTTCAGTTCGGAGATTTCGGAAATGGCGGCGATGGCGTCGACATTGCCGAAGTGCAGCCCGTGCCCGGCATTCACCTTGAGGCCGATCTGGTGTCCGTAGGCGGCGGCGTTACGGATGCGCGCCAGTTCCTGGTCCTGCGCCGCTCCTGCAATTGCATCTGCATAACGTCCAGTGTGCAATTCGACCACGGGAGCGCCTGCGGCCAGAGCGGCATCGAGTTGAGCCGCCTCCGGGTCGATGAACAGGGATACGCGAATACCCACGGATGAAAGGCGGCGACAGGCGGTAGCGACCTCGGCGAGATGGCCCGCGACATCCAGTCCTCCCTCGGTGGTCAACTCCTGGCGGCGCTCAGGGACCAGGCAGACATCTTGCGGGCGGATGCGGCAAGCGAAGGCGAGCATTTCCTCGGTGATCGCCGATTCAAGATTCATGCGGGTCGTTAATCGCTGCCGCAGGATCTCGACATCGCGATCCTGGATATGGCGCCTATCTTCCCGCAAGTGCAAAGTGATCGCGTCGGCGCCGCACTTCTCCGCCAGCAAGGCTGCCTCCACCGGATCGGGATAGCTGGTGCCGCGCGCCTGACGCAAGGTGGCGATGTGGTCGATGTTGACGCCGAGTTCCAGTGCTGCCATCACAACTCCTGCAATTCCATGAACACCCGCCGCGACTGCAAAGGCTGTCCGGCCAGATGGTGGTTGATCAGCATGCGCATCAGGGCCTTGCTCTCGGCAAGGGTACGCGGGTCGGCGTAGTCATTGCGCGCCAGATCCAGCAAGGTCTTGCCCCGGATGGTCTGCTTGCGCGATGGATCGTTTTCCGAAAAGGCATCCGCTTTAACTGGTCCGCTTTCTATCAGGTAATGGTAATTGATATCGGGCAGAACCGCTTCGTCGGTCATGGCTTCCCTTTCCAGCACCAGACCATATCCGAGTTCACGCAGCAGCGTCTTCTCGAACAGGCGCAGGCGCGCCGCATGAGACTCGCTGCCGGCTTCAGCCTGTGAAAGTGCTTGCAAGGTCGCGGCATAGGCTTCAAACAGGGCGCTGTGGGCATCCTCACGCACCAGCAACTTCAGCAGCAATTCGTTCAGATAATAGCCGAGCATCAAGGCAGTACCGCCGAGCAAGGGCGTGCCACCGAGCCACTCCGCCTTGGCCAGGGTGCGTACTTCGCCGCCACCGAACCAGCCCATTTCAAGGGGCTGGAACGCCTGCAGCACGCCGCGCAAGGCCGAGCGGGGCCGGCGGGCGCCGCGCGCCAACAGCGGCATGCGGCCATGATCGCGCGAAAACACATCGAGGATCAGGCTCGATTCGCTGTAAGGATATGAATGCAGGATGTAGGCGACCTGCCCGTCGATGCGCTGCTTGCCGCTCATGAACGTCCCACCGCGCGCTCCGCCTTATTCGTAGCCGAGGCTCTTCAGAGCGCGCTCGTCGTCGGCCCAGCCGCTCTTCACCTTGACCCAGGTTTCGAGATACACCTTGCCGCCGAACAGTTGTTCCATGTCGCGCCGTGCGTCGGAGGACATGGTCTTCAGCTTCTCGCCGCCCTTGCCGATCACAATCGACTTGTGCGCCGCCTTGTCGACTATGATCGCGGCGAAAATTCGGCGCAGGCTGCCTTCCTGCTCGAAGCGCTCGATCTCCACCGCGATGCCGTAGGGCAGCTCCTCGCCAAGATTGCGGAACAGTTTTTCCCGCAAAAGCTCGGCGGCAAGAAATTTTTCGCTGCGATCGGTGATTTCGTCCTCGCCATACATGGCCGCGGCGACCGGCAGATACTGGCTCACCGCCTTCAGCAACTCTTCGGATCCGCTGCCGCTCGTGGCGGAGACTGGCACAATTTCGGCGAAAGGATATTCCTGCGCTATTTGGGCGATAAAGGGCAGTAGTTTAGATTTGTCGGCGAGGCGGTCGATCTTGTTGATCGCCAGGAGTACGGGCCGTTCTCTCGGCAGCAGCTTGAATATGGCGCGGTCGGAAGGTCCGCAGCGCCCGGCTTCGACGACGCAGATGATGACGTCGACGTCCGCCAAAGTCTGGGTCACATTGCGGTTCATGACGCGGTTGAGGGCGCCGGCATGACGCGTCTGGAAGCCCGGCGTATCGACGAAGATATATTGACATGCCGGAGTCGTCAGGATGCCGGTAACCCGGTGCCGCGTGGTCTGGGGTTTTTTCGAGGTGATGCTGATTTTCTGGCCGATCAGTTGGTTCAGCAAGGTCGACTTGCCGACATTCGGTTGCCCCACAATGGCCAGGGTGCCGGTGCGATACGGCTCTTTCATTTTGCGGCAATCAACTGACAGGCTTTGAGCGCAGCTTCCTGCTCGGCGGCGCGACGACTGGCTCCGCTGCCCAAGGCACGGATATCCAGATCGGGAATGCGGCATTCCACCTCGAACTCCTGCTCATGGGCCTCGCCGCGCGTGGCTTGCAAGGCATATTGGGGGAGCGGCAGATGCCGTCCCTGAAGCAGCTCTTGCAGCGCGGTCTTGGGATCCTTGTTGGCATGCTGCGGATCGATTCCGGCGAGCAATGGCTGATAAAGATGAGCGATGACTTCTCGGGCCCGGTCGAACCCGGCATCCAGAAATATCGCGCCGAACAGCGCTTCGAGCGCATCCGCCAGGATCGAAGGACGTCGAAAGCCCCCGCTTTTCAATTCTCCCTCGCCTAGCCTCAGGCAGTCTCCCAGGGAAAGTTTCCGGGCGATTTCGAACAAGGTCTCCTGTCTCACCAGGCTTGCGCGCAGACGGGATAGCTCGCCTTCCCGCAGATCGATGAAGCGCTCGAACAGGAGAGCCGCGACAACACAGTTGAGTATGCTGTCGCCGAGGAATTCAATTCTTTCGTTGTGGGAAGATCCGTGGCTGCGATGAGTCAGTGCTTGCTGGAGCAAGTCACGGCGCGAGAAAGTGTGGCCGAGTGAGCGTTCCAGCCTGTCAAGTGGCATCGATTATTTACTGGAGCCTTCGAAGTCGATCACCAGGCTGACATTGGCGACCAGAGGAATCTTCTTCGAATAGGCAAACGAAATGATGATCTCGTTGCCTTCCTTGGTTATGTCGAGATCTTCAGACCCCACAGGACTTCCGCCTTCCACTTGACTGCGTTTCAAGTAGGCGCCGCGTATCTGGGAGACGCTGGACCCGCTTAGGCCCGGATCATGCGCGGTGGCCATGACGTTCTTGATGACAGTGAAATATGCAAGAACATCCGGGAACACCTTCATGCCCAGCAGGGCAACGAAGAAGAACAGGCCGCCCCCGACGATCAAAGTCAACAAGCCAACGCCGCGCTGCCGTTTAATGGTTAGACTCATGTCCTGCTCCCGCAATCACTGGAACGCTCCAATTCGTTTCAGGTCACTGAAATTGAACCAGATGTAAAAAGCCCGGCCGACGATGTTCTCGTCCGGAACGAAGCCCCAAAACCGGCTGTCCTGCGAATTGTCGCGATTATCGCCCATCATGAAATAATGCCCCGCCGGCACCTCGCAGACCACTCCGGAACTATTGTAGTGACATTTATCCCGGAATGGGAACTGGGTGGTCTGGTTTATAAATGACGGGGCGTCGGTTTCAACCAGAATCTGGTGGGACACACTCCCCAAGGTCTCGATATAACGCGGCGTGTAGTAGAGGCGCTCCTTATCCAGATAATCCTCGGCCTTGTTGATGGCTATTTCCTGGCCGTTGATGGTCAAGCGCTTGTTCAGGTAGGCGATCTTGTCGCCGGGCAGGCCGACGACGCGCTTGATGTAATCGAGTGACGGATTTTCCGGGTAGCGAAAGACCATCACGTCCCCGCGCTGCGGTGAGCCTACATCGATCACTTTCTTGTTGAGAACCGGCAGCCGTATGCCATAGGTGTATTTGTTGACCAGGATGAAATCGCCCACCAGCAATGTCGGTATCATCGAACCCGAAGGAATCTTGAACGGTTCGACCAGAAACGACCGCAACAGGAAGACCACCAGGATTACCGGAAAAAAGCTGGCGCCATATTCCACCCACCACGGGTCCCGGGCATCGGCCGCGCGCTTCTTCTTCAGCCAGAAGTGATCGACCAGCCAGATGGCGCCGGTGGCCAGCAGTAGCACAAACAATATCAGGGCAAAGTTCATGGGCTTACCTATTCCATCCCGACTGAGTCACGGTCACTTGTCATCGATCCGCAATACCGCCAGAAATGCTTCCTGGGGAATTTCGACACTGCCAACCTGTTTCATGCGCTTCTTGCCGGCTTTCTGTTTCTCCAGCAGCTTCTTCTTCCGCGTAATGTCGCCGCCATAGCACTTGGCCAGCACATTCTTGCGCAATGCCTTGATGTTCTCGCGAGCGATGATATTCGATCCTATCGCCGCCTGGATCGCCACGTCATACATCTGGCGCGGAATCAGCTCGCGCATCTTGGCCGCCAGCGCGCGACCCCGGAACGGGGCGTTGGCTCGATGCACGATCATCGACAAGGCATCGACCTTGTCGCTGTTGATCAGCACATCGAGTTTGACGACGTCGGCGGCGCGATACTCCTTGAAATCATAATCGAGCGAAGCGTAGCCGCGCGAGATGGATTTCAGTTTGTCGAAGAAATCCATCACCACTTCGGCCATCGGCATATCGTAGCTGAGCTGCACCTGTCGGCCGCGATATTGCAGGTTGACCTGCGAGCCGCGTTTCTGTTCGCACAAGGTGATGACCGAACCAAGATATTCCTCAGGTACGAAAATCGTGGTGGTGATGATCGGTTCGCGGATCTCCTCGATTTTCGATTGATCCGGCAGCTTGGACGGGTTCTCGACAAAAATTTCGCTGCCATCTCGCAGCAGCACCTGGTAGACCACCGTCGGTGCGGTGGTAATCAGATCCTGGTCGAATTCCCGTTCCAGACGTTCCTGGATGATCTCCATGTGCAGCAGACCCAGGAAGCCACAGCGAAACCCGAAACCGAGAGCCTGGGAAACTTCCGGTTCGTAATGCAGCGAAGCATCGTTGAGCTTGAGCTTTTCCAGTGAATCGCGCAGACCTTCATATTCATTCGGTTCTATCGGGTAGAGACCGGCAAAGACTTGCGGCTTGATTTCCTTGAAGCCCGGCAGGGGCTCGGCGGCCGGACGATCGACGCGGGTGACCGTATCGCCGACCTTGGCGGCCTTGATCTCCTTGATGCCGGCGATGATGAAACCGACTTCACCGGCTGAAAGATGTTCCCGCGACTGGGATTTGGGCGTGAATACCCCGACCTGCTCGCAAAGATGTACGGTGCCGCCAGCCATCAGGCGTATCTTGTCCTTCGGTCGAAGTATTCCGTCTATCACCCTTACCAGCATGACGACGCCTACATAATTGTCGAACCATGAATCGATGATCAGGGCTTTCAGCGGGGCTTGCGGATCGCCCTTGGGCGGGGGAATCCGCTGGATCACCGCCTCGAGGATGTCTTCCACTCCAAGACCGGTCTTGGCGCTGGCGAGTATGGCGTCGGTGGCGTCTATACCGATCACATCTTCGATCTCCTGCCGGGCGCCTTCAGGGTCAGCCGCCGGAAGGTCTATCTTGTTCAGCACCGGGACGACTTCCACGCCCAGTTCGATGGCGGTATAGCAATTGGCAACCGTTTGCGCTTCGACCCCTTGGGAGGCATCGACCACCAGCAGCGCGCCTTCGCAGGCGGAAAGCGAGCGACTCACCTCATATGAGAAATCGACATGGCCCGGCGTGTCGATCAGGTTCAGATTATAGAGTTGGCCATCGCGTGCCTTATAGGCCAAGGCAGCGGTCTGCGCCTTGATGGTAATCCCTCTTTCTCGTTCGATATCCATCGAATCGAGAACCTGGGCCTCCATCTCGCGGTCGGACAATCCCCCGCACAGGTGGATGATACGATCGGCAAGCGTCGACTTGCCATGGTCAATATGGGCAATTATGGAAAAGTTGCGGATCTGCTGCATGTTTTCAGTACTGCAAAGCGATTCTGCAGGATTCTTGACGGCGGCGGATTGTACCGTGAAGTGGGCTTCAAGGGGTGGGCAAAGGCCCGTTTCCGGGGTCAATTACCGATTAATCAGGGATTGGATCGAAGCCTGCCTCGGCAAGATAGCCACGAACCGCCGCGGCGTCGAGGAAATAATGGCAAAGTTCTCGTGGCTCGCTCGCGCGACCCGTCCCGCACCCGACCAGCACCGGCACCCGTTCGTCATACCGCGACAGGAGTACCGGATCAGCATCGACGTCAACCACCTCAAGCGTGAATCCTGCGTCATGCTCGCCGCGCATGGTTTCAAGCGCGGCGAGCATGTCGTGGCAGAGGTGGCAGTATTCCCTGCTGTAAAGGATCAAGCGAGGCTTACTTGCCTTCACCGAGACCCTTGATGATGATGAACGTCTGGCTCTCGCCACGCCTCACCAACAGGGTGATGGTCGCCGACTTGTCGATCTGTCCGAGCAATTTGTTGAATTGTTCCACCGATTTCAGTTCCGTCTGCGCGCCTTTGTTCATCAGGCCAAGAATGATATCGCCGGGTCTAAGGTCGGCCCTGCTGGCGCCATTACGGACATCTTCGACGACCAGGCCATGTTCCAGCTTGAGTTCCTTTTTCTGTTCGGTTGTCAATTCCGAGAGCGTCAGGCCCAGTCGATTGGCCATTCCAGGCTCGCTCGGCTTGATCTTCCTGCCGCCGCGCTGCGCGCCTTTTTCATCGGGTATTTCCCCTATGACTACGCTCAAATCCTTGGTTGCTCCCTTGCGCCATACCTGTATCGTCGATTTGGTTCCAGGCTTGGTGGCGCCGACCATACGCGGCAGATCGGATGACTGGTTGACGGTTTTGCCATCGAACTTGAGGATAATGTCACCCGCATCGATACCCGCCTTGTCGGCCGGAGCGCCCTTCTCTACCGAGTTCACCAGGGCCCCCACAGGCTTGGCGAGTCCGAACGAATCCGCCAGTTCCTTGGTCACCTCCTGGATGACCACGCCGATGCGCCCGCGAATAACCCGGCCGCCGCTTCTTAATTGACTTTGCACCTCCATCGCCACATCGATGGGGATCGCGAACGCCACGCCCATATAGCCCCCGGTTCGGCTATAAATTTGCGAGTTGACGCCAACCACTTCGCCCCTCATGTTGAACAAGGGGCCGCCCGAATTGCCCGGATTGATGGCGGCATCAGTCTGAATGAAAGGAACAATATTTTCCTGTGGCAGTGATCGTCCCTTGGCGCTGACGATACCCGCGGTGACGCTGTTTTCGAAACCGAAAGGCGCGCCTATGGCAATGACCCATTCGCCGACCTTGAGCCGGTTTGGGTCACCCAGCTTGACTATGGGCAAGCCGGTTGCGTCGATCTTGATCAAGGCGATATCGGTGCGCTTGTCGGTACCCAGCACTTTGGCCTTGAACTCGCGTTTGTCGGTCAACTTGACCAACACTTCATCGGCGCCATCGACGACATGCGCATTCGTCAGGATGTGACCGTCGGCGCTGATGACGAAACCCGAGCCGAGGGACTTGCTCTCCTGGTCGCGTGGGATTCCCGGCTGCTGGTGTGGGAAGAAGCGCCGGAAAAGTTCGAATGACGGATCGTTCTCGTCAAATGGAAACGGATTGGCGCGATTGCCGTGGATGATCTGGGTGGTACTGATGTTAACTACAGCCGCACCATGTTTTTCGACCAGGTCGGTAAAATCGGGCAGGTCTTTAGCCTGCGCAAACGCCGACAGTGAAGCCAATAGCAGCCAGAGTGGCAGCAGGATTCTTCTCATCATGAGTAACAGTCCTTTATGGAACGAATGGGAACTTGTTTGAGTCGTATTGTCGGCAGCGGTTCCCTGGCAACTTCAAAAACGATGCGTGGATCATTTTCCTCTTGGCTCAATGCCGTCACCGAGTTTTTTGAGCGTGTTCTGAGGCACCTCGCCCATCACCACCAGTAGATGCTTGCCTGCAATTCGCTTGTAGACATTGATCGCGCCCATTGAAAGCATGCCCAGTTCCTGGTTTTCCGGCGAGGCTTCAATAAATATCGAGATAGCGGCAAGGCCATCCGAATACACAATGTGAAAACTTTCGGGCCCCCCTGAATTGGCCTGGCGTTTCATGCCGGTGAGTCTGTAAAAACCCGGCAACTGCGTCTTGAACAACCAGACAGCATCTTCCGCGCGACTTTCCGTGGCATGGACATGTTGTACCCGCCACTTATTGCTTTGCGCAAGGAACTTGGATTTAAGAGATTCCCGCTCAATAACTCCGCCAATCTGCAATTGCGTGAAAGCGAAGGTTTCTATCGTTTCGTTACGCTCATTGATCAAGCCGATTTTGAGCAGCAAACCGGTATTGACGTCGATCCACAGTTGTTGTCCGTAGCGCAGGTCATCCTTGGGTTCGAGGTAGACAATCTGGCTCTCATGCTCGGCGACACGACTGATCGGACCCTTGCGAATTGAATAGTATTCCGTGAGGCCGCTCAAACTGGCCGGCAGCAATGCAGGAAAGCTGCGCCGCTGTCGGCGTTTTTCGATTATCAGCGTATGGCTTTCCGGCAGGTAACACTTGACTTCATCGTTGTTGCGGATTATCTCGCGCGGACTTCCATCGAGGACCTCGAGACGCTCGATTTCGCCTCCGGCTTCGACAAGATGGGTAATACGCGAGGTTTCCTCAATACCGCCATTGCGATAAACGAAAGTGCCGCTGTAGTTGAGTTTATGCGCCGCATTCACGACACGACCGAGCCAGAATAACCCGTCTTGCTGCTGAGCCAGAACCGATTGGTTCAGGGAAAGTACCAGGCAGCATATGCCGCCCGTCATCCAAACCTTCATCGCGAACTCGAAACGGTGCGTATATAGCTGGCCCCACCTTGGATGCGACTGCTTGGGGAGTAGGCTTGGTGCGCCATCAAGTACTCCTGCATGCGCGCGGATGTGGAAGCCACCGGAGGGATCTGCGTCTTGGCTGAAGGCGTTATGCTTGTCTGGGATGCAGTGGGCGACAGCGCCAACCAGCCCACTACCGCCACCCCAGCCAGCGAGGCCGCAAGAGCGGCAACGCCGCGCAACATACTCGGAGCCTGACGTCTTGGGATTGCCAGGATCGTGGGCTCATTTCGCAAAGCATTCATGACATTTGCGGTAAGGTCCGTCGCCAATTCCGGCGAACCACGCAGGGCATCACCAAGCAAAATATAGCTATCCCAGGAGGCACGCATATCCTTCTTGCCGCGCAGGGCAGCCAACAAGGCATGCTGATCATGTATATCGAGTTCGTCGTCGATCATGGCCGAGAGTTCAATTTTCATCTTGATAGCACCTGTCATCAACAATCACCAGCGTTTATCCGGAGCAATATCCAGCAATGGTTTCAATTTCTCGGCAATCGCTTCGCGAGCACGAAAGATACGCGAACGTACTGTTCCAATCGGACAATCCATGATCTGGGCGATTTCCTCATAACTCATTCCATCAATCTCGCGCAGCGAAATGGCGTTGCGCAAGTCCTCGGGAAGCCTATCCATGGCGGCATTCACCGTATCGGCAATCTGCTTCGACATTAGTATCCGCTCAGGCGAATTATTGTCGCGTAACTGCTCGCCATCGTCGAAGCCTTCCGCCTCCTCGCTATCGAACTCGGAGGTTGTCGGTGTCCGACGCCCTCTCGCGGCGAGGTAGTTTTTTGCCGCATTGATCCCGATCCGGTACAGCCATGTGTAAAAAGCGCTTTCGCCACGAAACCCCGGCAAGGCGCGGTAAGCCTTGATGAAAGTCTCCTGGGCAACATCTTCGACTTCCGCCGGATCGCGGACCAATCGCGACAGCAGACGCACCAGTTTGCGCTGATATTTCGAGACCAGAAGCCCGAAAGCCTGCTTGTCTCCCTGTTGGACGCGCTCGACCAGAACCTGGTCAGCTTCGCGATCTCCCATCGGTTGGCTTTGCTGGTGGTTAGATTAACCCCGCGAGTATACCCGATGCGACCGTTTTCACTCTTCAAACCATGAAGCCTCATCCATTTCCTCATGTCGAAAGGAATCCTAGCTTTACGGGTCCATTCCTCCTCGGAGAAACCGCTATTGATAGTGACAAACCCGCCTGAAAATAGTTCAGATAGGGATAGCTAAGCTTTGCCGAACCTGGAATTCAGCCCAGTGGCGCATGATATAGTTGAGTATTCGAATCCGGTTGGATGCAATATGCGTAATTTTGACGTACTGATACTCGGCAGCGGTCTTGCGGGTCAATCCTTGGCATTGCGGCTCGCGTCCCAGCGACGTGTCGCCTTGGTAACAAAAATGACGCTGGAGGACTCGGCTTCAGGCTGGGCACAAGGCGGAATTGCTGCGGTGCTCGACGCCGCCGATTCCAACGAGTCCCATATTCAGGATACATTCACTGCCGGTGCCGGCCTGTGCGATCCCGCTTCTACGCGCCTTGTCGTCGAACACGGCAGAAAAGCCATCGAATGGCTAATCGATCAGGGTGTGCACTTCACCCGCGACGAATCCACCTCTCTCGGTTACCACCTGACCCGCGAGGGCGGACACAGCCACCGCCGAGTCATCCACGTCGCCGACGCTACTGGGGCGGCCGTGCAGGAAACCTTGGCCGATAAAGTACGACACCATCCGAACATCACGATATTCGAACGCCACATCGCCGTCGATCTGATCACCGGCGTAAAAATCGGCAAGCCACAACTGGGTTGCCTGGGCGCCTATGTACTGGATATTGATGGCGACTGTGTCGTCACTTTCAATGCCAGTCACACCGTGCTCGCTACAGGAGGCGCCGGAAAGGTCTATCTCTACACGACAAATCCCGACACAGCGACCGGCGACGGCATTGCCATGGCTTGGCGCGCCGGTTGCAGAGTCTCCAATATGGAGTTCATTCAATTCCACCCAACCTGCCTTTACCACCCGCAAGCCAAGTCATTCCTGATTTCAGAGGCAGTGCGCGGAGAAGGCGGACTATTGCGCCTGCCCGACGGAACGCGTTTCATGCCCGAGCACGATGCCCGGGCGGAATTGGCGCCCCGTGACATCGTGGCCCGAGCGATAGACTTCGAAATGAAGAAACGCGGTCTTGATTGCGTCTTCCTCGATATCACGCACAAGCCAGCAGATTTCCTGATTGAACATTTCCCGAATATTCATGCACGTTGCCTTGAGTTGGGCATAGACATCACGCGTGATCCCATCCCGGTGGTACCGGCGGCGCACTACACTTGCGGCGGTGTCGTCACCGACCTGAACGCCCGTACCGACCTGCCCAGCCTATACGTAATCGGAGAAACGGCGTGCACCGGACTGCACGGCGCCAACCGAATTGCCAGTAATTCTTTGCTGGAATGCCTGGTATTTTCGGAAGCGGCAGCCGCCGATATCCTTTCCTCGACACCCGGCAAACACCCGAAATTGCCGCAATGGGATGAGAGTCGCGTGACCGATGCCGACGAGCAAATTGTCATTTCCCATAACTGGGATGAATTGCGCCGTTTCATGTGGGATTATGTGGGGATTGTTCGCACGAACAAGCGACTGGAGCGCGCGATGCACCGCATCAGGCTGCTCGAACGCGAAATTGACGATTATTACGTCAATTTTAGGGTCAGCAACGATTTGATCGAACTGCGCAACTTGGTATTGACCGCCCATTTGATCGTCCGTTGTGCGGAGCGTCGCCATGAAAGCAGGGGGCTGCACTTCAGTCGGGACTATCCTGATACGCTGCCGGAGGCGGCCGATACCGTACTTCGACCCGCTCGACCACGCTAGTTAGTTGTGGTCCGCCAGCGCAGCCAAAGTCGCAATCTGCGGTAGTCATCCTGACTTAGGGAATCAGGCAGCAACACCAGCGTTTCCAGTCCGCTAGATTGCCTCAACAAAATCACGGTCAATAGTGGCGATACGGTCGATTGCAGATGAATGCTGGTCTCGCCGGTTTCCTCGTTCAAGCGTAGGTATTCAACTACGCCTTTGTCGCGCAAAGTCAGGAGCACGATCCGCCGGGCGCCATACAAGTGATGGAGACCAATCCACAAGGAAAGGACGATAGGTAATAGCAAAACCAGCTTGATCCACACCGGAAGTTCAACGCTACCCACCACCAGCAAAGCACCGAAATGCACCGCAACCAGTAGCAGAGCCAGATTGCGCGAGGGTTGCAGTTTCACGGTAATGGGCAGCTGCATGGCTGCCTTTCGTCAGATCAGACGCGGCGCAGCGCCAGTATCCCGTTGGTGCCGCCAAAGCCGAACGAGTTAGAGAGCGCGGCGCGTATCTCCATCTTGCGGGCGGAATTGGCACAATAATCCAGATCGCACTGGTCGTCCTGGTTGAAGATGTTGATGGTCGGCGGCGAAATCTGGTGAAACAGGGCCAAAGTAGAAAATATTGCCTCTACTCCGCCAGCAGCTCCCAACAGGTGGCCGGTCATCGACTTGGTGGAATTGACCACCAGCTTCTTGGCATGGTCGCCGAAGCAAGCCGAGTGGCGTCGAAGTGCCATGGGCGTTCACATAATCGATTTCGTCGAGGCTCATGCGTGCGTTTTTCAGCGCATTATTCATGCAACGCCGCGCGCCGTCGCCGTCCTCGACCGGTGCCGTCATGTGGTAGGCATCACCGCTCATGCCGTAGCCGGCCACTTCGGCATAAATCCTCGCACCGCGCGCCTTGGCATGCTCGAATTCCTCCAGGACCAGAATTCCGGAGCCTTCGCCCAGGACAAAGCCGTCACGGTCCTTGTCCCAAGGCCGGCTGGCTGTTTGCGGGTCGTCGTTCCGGGTGGACAGCGCCCGGGCCGAGGCGAAACCGCCAATCGCCAGCGGAGTCACCGTCGATTCCGCCCCCCCACAAAGCATCACGTCGGCATCGCCATATTCGATAATGCGCGCCGACTCGCCGATGCAATGGGTCGCCGTGGTACATGCGGTCACCATCGCCAGATTCGGACCCTTCATGCCAAACATGATCGAGATATTGCCCGAAATCATGTTGATGATGGTGCTGGGGATGAAGAACGGCGAAATTTTGCGCGGGCCGCCCGAGAGATATTGGTTATGCGTCGACTCGATTTCCTGCAATCCGCCGATTCCCGAGCCGATGTTGACGCCGATACGTTCGGCATTCTCGGCGGTGACCTCGAGCCCGGAATCCTTGAAGGCCTGTATCCCCGCCGCCATTCCGTAATGGATGAAAGTATCCATCCGGCGCGCTTCTTTGGCGGAGAGATAGGCATTGATATCGAAATTCTTGACCTCACCGGCGATTCGCGCCGAAAAGGCTGTTGCGTCAAAGCGTGTAATCGGACCGATTCCGGATCGACCGGCCAACAGGTTATCCCAGGCTTCCTGAACGCTATTTCCGATCGGCGAAACGATGCCCAGACCGGTGACAACAACTTTTCGACGCGACAATGGGGACTCCTGCGTATTAGGAGAATTGGACAACTACTACAGAATTATTTCTTGACGTGACCGTTGACGTAGTCAATGGCCTGTTGCACGTTGGTAATCTTCTCGGCTTCTTCGTCGGGAATTTCGCACTCGAATTCCTCTTCCAGCGCCATCACCAGCTCGACGGTATCGAGCGAGTCGGCACCGAGGTCATCGACAAACGACGACTCGTTCTTGATCTCGGACTCATTGACGCCCAATTGCTCGGCTACGATCTTCTTGACGCGTTGTTCGATATTCTCCATGAACTGCTCCTTCCCTGATTATCAGGTGTGATGAATAAGCGCTGCATTTTACCAGAAGGCATGCCTCAAACGAAGCCTTCCGCTTTCATGTCATGTACATTCCACCATTGACATGCAATGTTGTGCCCGTGATATAGCCGGCACGCGATCCCGCCAGAAATGCTACGGCGGCGGCAATTTCGCTAGCCTGGCCGAGCCGGCCAAGCGGTATCTTCTGCAATAAGGCCTCGCGCTGGGCCTCGGGCAAGGACTTGGTCATGTCGGTATCGATGAAGCCGGGGGCAATGCAATTCACGGTGATATTGCGGCTGCCCAGCTCCTGCGCCAGCGCACGGGTCATGCCCGCAACGCCGGCCTTGGCGGCGGCGTAATTTGCCTGGCCGGGGTTCCCGGAACTGCCGACCACCGATGTGATGTTGATGATGCGGCCGTGGCGGGCTTTCATCATGCCACGCATCACCAGCTTCGAGAGACGGAACACCGCCTTCAGGTTGGTGTCGATCACCGCATCCCATTCATCGTCCTTCATCCGCATGGACAGATTGTCGCGGGTGATTCCGGCATTGTTGACCAGGATGCTCACTGCGCCGAATTTAGCTTCGATTTCGCCTATCAGCGCCTCGCAGGCGGCCGGGTCGGTGACATTCAACGTGGCCCCCCATCCGGTGATCCCGGCGGCGTCCAGCTCTTTCTGGATGTCAGTTGCGCCTTCAGTTGAGGTTGCGGTGCCTACGACTTTGGCACCCTGGGTGCCCAATTCCATGGCAATGGCGCGGCCTATCCCACGCGAAGCGCCTGTGACCAGTGCGATCTGCCCGTTCAGCATGAAACGCCCTCCTTGACGACTGCCAGCGCTGCGTCGGCGCCAGCGACATCCGCCATCGCGCCGCCGACGATACCTTCGGCGCATCGTTTTACCAGGCCTGCCAGGACTTTCCCCGGACCGCATTCATAAACATGGGTGATGCCGTGCTGTGCCATCATCTGCATGATTTCGACCCAACGCACCGGCGCGGCGGCCTGGCGAACCAGGGCATCCTTAATATGGGCCGGGTCCGTCAGACAGGCGACGTCCACGTTGTTTACGAGAGGAATTTCCGGTTCACGCACCTCGATTGTCGCCAGCCGCTGCCTGAGCTTCTCCGCGGCCGGTTGCATCAGCGAGCAATGGAACGGTGCCGATACCTGCAATAGCACCGCACGTTTAGCCCCTCTAACTTTGCAGGCGTCCGCCGCGCGCTGGACCGCGGCGGCATGACCGGCGATGACAATTTGCTCTGGTGCGTTGAAATTCACTGCTTCCACGACCTGCCCATGGGCACTCTCGGCGCATGCCGCTTGAACCGAAGCCGCGTCGATGCCGAGTATCGCCGCCATGGCGCCCTCGCCCGGCGGTACCGCTTCCTGCATGGCTTTCGCGCGCAGTTCGACCAACGGGATGGCGTCGGCAAAGGCCATTGCGCCGGCCGCCACCAATGCAGAATATTCACCCAGGCTATGGCCGGCCACCATCGCAGGCCGAGGCCCCCCTTTGGCAAGCCAGAATCGGTAAGCGGCGATACCGGCGGCAAGCATCAACGGCTGCGTGTTGACGGTTTGATTCAGCGCTTCTGCCGGGCCTTCAGTGACCAATTGCCAAAGATCGCGACCAAGTGCAGTCGAAGCCTCGTCAAAGGTCTGGCGGATAACCGGCGAATCGCCGTAGGACGACATCATGCCGAGCGACTGGGATCCTTGTCCAGGGAAAACGAGTGCGAATTTCATGTTGAAGCCTCTGTGTTCAGAATCTGAGCAAAGCTGCGCCCCAGGTAAAACCTCCGCCAACGCCTTCCAGCAGCAGCGTATCGCCACGCTTGATAGTTCCCGCGCGGACAGCATCGTCCAATGCCAGGGGAATCGATGCCGCCGAGGTATTGCCATGGTGTTCGACGGTGACAATGACTTTTCCCATGGGCAAGCCCAATTTCCTTGCCGTTGATTGCAGGATGCGGATATTGGCCTGGTGGGGAATCAGCCAGTCGATTTGCTGAGCATTCATGCCTGCGGCATCAAGCACTTCCTTGGCGACATCCGCCAGAACTTTGACGGCAAACTTGAATACCGATGGGCCGTCCATCTGCAGGAAAGGGCTGCCGATCACTTGACCTCCGCACAACTGGCCCGGCACCGACAGGATCTTGTTGAAACTGCCGTCAGCATGCAAGGCCGTCGCGTGGATGCCTGGCGCGTCGCTGGCTTCGAGCACCACGGCGCCAGCGCCATCTCCGAAAAGAACGCAAGTGCCGCGGTCGTTCCAGTCCAGGATGCGCGAAAACACCTCCGAACCGACCACCAGAGCGCATCGATGCGAACCGGAGCGAATGAACTTTTCCGCGATTGCCAATCCATAGACAAAACCGCTGCATACCGCTTGCACATCGAAAGCGGCGGCGCCATTCTTGATGCCAAGTTTGTCTTGCAGCAACGCAGCACTGCTGGGAAAAATGAAATCCGGGGTGGAGGTGGCCAGGACAATCAGATCGATCTCCGCAGGAACTCGCCCCGCGGATTCGATTGCCCGCAGGCTGGCTTGGAGCGCCAGATCGCTACTGGTGACGCTCGCCGCGGCCAGATGACGAAAGCGAATTCCGGTACGCTCTATGATCCACTGGTCGCTGGTATCGACGCCGCGAGCCACAAGCTCATTGTTGCTGACGGGTTCGCCGGGAAGATAGCTGCCGGTGCCGGATATCCTTGAAAAGATGGGTAGACGACTACTGTTCATATCATTGCCGCCTTCAGCGCCATGCGCGCTGCAATTTGTTCCGGGAGTTTGTTTCGAGCCGCTTCGGCAGCCCGTTCGAGGGCACATAGAAAAGCCAGTACATCGGCAGAGCCGTGGCTCTTGACGACGATGCCCTTAAGACCCAGCAGGCTGGCGCCATTGTACCGGCGGGGATCGAAACGGCGCTTGAAGGCATTGAGAACCGGCAAGGCGATCACCGCAGCCAGGCGAGTCAGAAGATTGCGGCCCAATTCCTCCCGAAGCGCCGCGCTCATCATCCGAGCCACACCTTCCGAGGCCTTGAGCGTGACGTTGCCGACAAAACCGTCGCAAACCACCACGTCGACCGTTCCCTTGTAGATGTCATCGCCCTCGACATTACCGTAAAAATTCAACCCACTCTCCCTGAGAAGTTCTCCGGCGCGTCTAACGACTTCGTTGCCCTTGATCTCCTCTTCTCCGATATTCAATAAGCCGACACTGGGCATTTCCTTATGCTCCAGTGCCGAAAACAACATGGAACCCATGATGCCGAATTGAAGTAGATGTTCCGGCTGGCAGTCGACGTTCGCTCCCAGATCAAGCATGTAGGTGTAGCCATGCAGCGTCGGCACAATGCTGGCGATCGCCGGCCGGTCTATGCCCGGCAGGGTTTTCAGCACAAAACGGGAAATTGCCATCAATGCACCGGTGTTGCCCGCCGAAACAGCGGCCTGAGCTGCGCCGGCTTTCACCAACTCGGCAGCAACGCGCATCGAGGAATCCTTCTTGCCGCGCAGCGCAGTGGCGATCGGTTCATCCATAGCCACCTGCTCGCTGGCGTGACGAACGGCCAGCCGCGCACCGAACTCCTCCTGGGCACGACCGAGCAGCGGTAACAAGTCTTCTTGC
>JAPLQT010000037.1:68250-80101 GCA_026399515.1 Pseudomonadota bacterium
TTCTTGCTTGCCTACCAGAGTCACCGAACAATCCGTGTCGCGACGCAGAAAATCGAGTGCCGCCGGCACGGTCACCGAGGGACCATGGTCGCCCCCCATGCAATCAATGGCCAATGTGACCGTCATCGTGAGCCGTGTCGGAAAGTTTAAGCGATGACGATGGGCGAAAACTTCGCCCGGGCGGCTGGCACCAAGACTGGCGTCTTCCGGGGAGGCTTATTCGCCCTTGCTCTTGGTGACTTTCTTGCCGCGGTAATACCCGCTCGGGCTGATATGGTGGCGCAGATGCACCTCGCCCGTCGTCGCCTCGATAGCCAACGGCGGCGCCGTGAGGAAATCATGAGCGCGATGCATACCGCGCTTGGAAGGGGACTTTTTGTTCTGTTGGACAGCCATACCGTTGCTCCTTAAAATTTGTTCAATAAATTCGATTCAATGTTTCTTCAACTTCGCCAGTGTCGCAAATGGCGAAACAGCTGAACTTCCATCATCATATCCCGGCAACTGACAGGATGGATGACGCGGCGCGATCGGCAAGGCCAGCAATACCTCATCCTCAATCAACGTCAGCAAGGATTGGTTGTCCAATGCTTCGATCGGATCGACCCTGTCGTCCTCCAAATCCTCATCAGGCCAAGCTGCACCCTCTGGCACCAGTTGCAAGCGGCTCCTGATTTTCAAGCCAAATGTCAAAGCGCCCAGGCAACGCTGACATTTCAACTGCAATTCACCGACTGCTTCGATTACCAGAAAAAGCTTATGGTCGGCATCACACTCGCCCAGCGCAACCCAAGACAAGGAGCCGTTATCGTTTGCCAGCACATCGGCCAAGCGGCGCAACGACAATACCGGAAAACTTCCAGTCAATCGCCGCATTTCGCGTGCAAATTCAAGGCTGTTGATCAGAATATCGCCGATTTGCGCCATGTCCTATCGCGACAAAACCGTAGATGATATTATTTTTCTCTTCTCCAGTCAAAACAAGCGCATCCTGCACCCACCTCATGACCTCCTCAACCAGCATTCCTTTATCCGCCGACTTGCCTTTGATTCTCGCCTCGACATCGCAGTTCCGGCGCGAGTTGTTGGTACGCTTGCAACTCCCGTTCGAGGCTATCGCGCCCGAGGCCGACGAAACTCCCCTGCCGGACGAACTCCCTGCCATCACCGCCGAACGGTTGGCGCTTTCCAAGGCGCGAGCTGTCGCTGGAAAATTCCCAGCCGCATTGATAATCGGCAGCGACCAGGTCGCCTATTGCGGCAATCAACAATTCGGCAAGCCTGGAACCCGTCGGAATGCCATTGATCAACTTCAGGCCATGCGAGGAAAAGAGGTGATTTTCCATACCGGTTTGTGCTTGATGAATTCAGCCACCGGCCGAATACAAGTTTCCGGCGTGCAGACCGAGGTGCGCTTCCGCACTTTTTCCGATCGGGAAATTGATCATTACCTCGATCGCGAAAACGCCTTGAATTGCGCCGGCAGCGCCAAGTCTGAAGGACTCGGGATCAGCTTGCTCGAATACATGCGCAGCGAAGATCCCACCGCCCTGGTCGGCCTGCCCTTGATTGCCCTATGCAGGATGCTGCGCGTTGAAGGGGTGCTAATGCATGACGAAACGGCCTAAGGCGCTCGTGGCACCCTCCGCCATGTTCGCGCCAAACTGCCTGGCCAATTTCTCGGCGATGTTCTGTTTGACCGTGTAATCGCGGATATCCTCGGCTTTGATCGTATCGCGGGCCACCGTCTCGACAGTGCCGTAAGCATCAGCCAGCCCCATTTCGATGCTCTTGGCCCCGGTCCACATCAGTCCGCTGAACATTTCAGGAGTCTCTTTGAGACGTTTCCCACGCCCCTTGCGCACTACGTCTACGAATTGCTTATGAATTTCGCCGAGCATCTGCTGCGCGTGTTCTTTATGATTTGCGTCCTGGGGAGAAAAAGGATCCAGGAAGCCCTTATTCTGTCCGGCGGTAAGAAGCCGCCGTTCGACACCCAGCTTCTCCATGGTTCCGGTGAAACCAAAGCCGTCCATCAACACCCCGATGGAGCCGACGATACTGGCCTTGTCGACAAATATTTTGTCGGCCGCCGCCGCCACGTAATACCCACCGGAAGCGCAGATATCCTCCACCACCACATAGAGTGGGACGTTCGGATATTTGCCGCGCAGGCGCATGATCTCGTCGTTGATGATGCCTGACTGAACCGGACTTCCGCCGGGACTGTTGATGCGCAAGATGACGCCTTGTGTTCCCTTGTCCTCGAAGGCCGATTGCAGGGCAGCCGTGATGCGCTCCGCGCTGGCATCACCTTTGGCTTGAATGACACCATTCAATTGAACCAGTGCCGTATGCCGCTTGCCATCGCCCAATCTCTCCGCGGAATCGCCCCAGTCGATGACATAAGCCAGCACTACCCCGAGGTAAGCAAAACCCAGCAATTTGAAGAAAATCCCCCAGCGGCGATGGCGACGCTGCTCCGCAATTCCCTCAAGGGCAATCTTTTCAAGGGTCTTGCGTTCCCAATTGGGATCATTAGGCGTCCCATTCTGATGAACATCCATACGAAATTATTCTTTCAGGTAAATGCTGCCATCGCGTTCGATGGTGCCGAGGGGTATGAGGCCTTTGCCGTCGCAGCGTCCTCCCAGACAACGGCCGCTTTTCGGGGCATACAAGGCACCATGCGTACTACATACCAAGTATAAACCGGAATCGTCAATAAACTTTCCCGGCTGCCAGTCAAGTTCGACGGGTATATGACCGCAACGGTTCAAATAGGCATAGACGACACGTTCATGGCGTATGGCGAACGCCGGTTCGCTTACGCCATGACGCTCGACCGAAAAACGCACGCCTTCTCCGCCATCAACCAGCGCGGCGGAAGAACAGATCGGCCCCTCGACCCCAATTTTGAGGGCTAGGCGTTCTGCATCAGCCATGCATGCATCTCGGCAACCGAGTCCGCGCAGAGCAATGGCGCCTCGGCCTCCAGGGACAGGCGTGGGTGAGCGCCGTAGGCGACCGCCACGGCCTGGACATTGGCATTCCTGGCCATCAGCAGGTCGTGGGTGGTGTCGCCTATCATCAGGGTGTTTTCCGGCGCCAGAGCGAATTCATCCATGAGTTCCAGCAGCATTTGCGGATGCGGTTTGGAATGGCACTCGTCGGCGCAGCGAGACGCATGGAATAGAGGCCTCAATCCGCTTCCAGCCAAAGCCCGATCGAGGCCATTGCGGGTCTTGCCGGTCGCGATGGCTAGCAGGAAACCCGCCTCACCGAGTGCGCGTATCAGTTCGAATGCCCCCTTAAACAGCACCAGTTCGTGATCATGTGACAGATAGTGGTAACGATAGCGCTCCGCCACTTCCCGGTAACGCGAAGGATCAACATCAGGCAAGGCTGCTCTCAAGGCATCCTGCAAACCCAGCCCGATAATATGCCGTGCCCGCTCGTCGCTGGGCGGTTCAATTCCCAAATCGCCACAGGCCGCCTGAATTGCGGCGACAATCGCCGCCGCCGAATCCATCAGGGTTCCGTCCCAGTCGAAAACGATCAGCTCAAAGCGTTTCGCCATAATCCCTCTTTTCGTTACATTCCAGTCTGTCCAGAAAGCCGCGTAAATCATCCGGCAATGGAGCCTCCAGTGAAATCGTCTGGCCGCTCAGCGGATGATCAAAATTCAATTTCGCCGCGTGCAGGAACATGCGTTTCAAACCGATCTTTTGCAAGTCCTTGTTGAGCGAAAAGTCTCCGTATTTGTCGTCCCCCGCTATCGGAAAGCCGAGATGGGCCAGGTGCACCCGAATCTGATGGGTGCGCCCTGTCATCAATTCGACTTCCACCAGGCTGAAGTTTTCCCAGCGCGCCAGCAAGCGGACGATGCTGTGCGCCTCCTTGCCTTCTGGCGAGACGCTGACACGCCTTTCGCCTTCGACGGTCAGATATTTCAATAGCGAAAAACGTACATGCTGTAGGACATTGGTCCAGCGTCCCTTTACCAGGGCAAGATAACGCTTCTTGATGTCGCCATTGCGGAACGCATCGTGCAATCCAGTCAACACAGCCCTCTTCTTGGCGACGATGAGCAAGCCCGAAGTTTCTCTATCCAAGCGGTGGGCGAGTTCGAGCATGCGCGCATCGGGTCGCTGACGGCGCAATTGTTCGATGACACCGAAGCTCACGCCGCTACCGCCGTGAACCGCCGTTCCCGCGGGTTTGTCGATCACCAACACGGCTTCATCCTCATAGGCAATGTCGAATTCGCGCGCGGGAATCCTCGCCTGTATGCCCGGATTTTGAGTCGCCGCCACCCGGATAGGCGGAATGCGTATGGCGTCGCCAATTTGCAGGCGATAATCCGGTCCGATTCGGCCTTTGTTCACCCTCACCTCGCCGCTCCGCAGGATGCGATAGACATGGCTCTTCGGCACACCTTTGCAGGTACGCAGCAGGAAGTTATCGATGCGCTGGCCGAGTGCTTCTTCTCCGACTTCCAGCCAAGTCGCGGAATCTTTGCTTAAGCCCTTCATTTGCAATATACTGAGTCCTGATTTGCCGTCCTTCGGCAAGCGTGCCCGACCTCCCGAGGTGGTGTCGGTGGCGCTCCTGGGGCGTTGTCGGATCGAGCTTCCGCCGTAGTTTTTACCGGCACTAGCGTATTCGATCCGGCATTGAACGGGGATTATGTTCAGAAATTGGGCCGCACATGTCTAGCACTCTTAATGTAGTGCGAACTAGTCGCCCACCCGCCCAGCAAGTCCCAAAGGTTAATTCGCTCACCCGAAGTAGCGATAGTACTTGATTTGCGCGCACCGAGCACCGCAAGAATGCCCGGCTTCGAGACGGCGGTTCGATAGACACCGCATATCTCGGAGCAGCTTCATAAAGACGAACACGACAATTGGTTTGCCCGAGGCTGAAGACACCATGCCCCTGAAACTGCAATACTGATGCCGATCTGCCCAGCTTAGCCGTTGGGTAGATAGTTGGTCCTGCCCGTGCCGTGCGCGCGGGAGCAAACATGAAACGCATGCTATTCAATGCGACGCAGGCCGAGGAACTCCGCGTTGCGATCGTCGATGGCCAGAAACTGGTCGATCTCGACATCGAATCGGCCAATAAAGAGCAGCGCAAGAGCAACATCTACAAGGCAGTCATCACCCGCATCGAGCCCAGCCTCGAAGCGGCCTTTGTCGATTACGGCGCCGAACGTCATGGTTTCCTGCCGTTCAAGGAAGTTGCGCGTTCCTATTTCAAATCCGATATCGAAGCGGGCAAAGCCCGTATTCAGGACGCCCTTCACGTCGGACAGGAAATTATCGTCCAGGTCGACAAGGACGAACGCGGCAACAAGGGTGCGGCCCTAACCACCTTCATATCCCTGGCCGGCCGCTATCTGGTCCTGATGCCGAACAATCCTCGTGGCGGTGGCGTTTCTCGTCGCGTCGAAGGAGAAGATCGACAGGAACTGCGCGAGATCATGGATCGCCTCGACGTCCCGGCAAGCACCAGCCTGATCGCCCGCACGGCGGGAATCGGCCGCAGTTTCGAGGAGTTGCAATGGGATCTCAACTACCTGCTGCAACTTTGGGGCGCGATCGAAGGCGCCGCCAATTCGCAGAAAGGCGCTTTCCTGATTTACCAGGAATCCAGTTTGGTGATTCGCGCCATTCGCGACTACTTCCATTCGGAAATCGGCGAAATATTGATCGATACCGATGACGTGTTCGAGCAGGCACACCAGTTCATGTCGCACGTGATGCCCGGGAATGTTTCGCGGGTCAAGCGCTATCGCGATGACGTGCCTCTGTTCTCGCGATTCCAGATCGAACACCAGATCGAGTCGGCGTATTCGCGCCAGGTGACCCTGCCGTCCGGCGGAGCCATCGTGATCGACCATACCGAAGCGCTGGTGTCGGTGGACGTAAGCTCGGGTCGCGCCACCAAGGGTGCGGACATCGAGGAAACAGCCTTCAAGACCAATCTCGAAGCCGCCGACGAGACCGCCCGCCAGTTGCGTCTGCGCGACTTGGGCGGCCTGATCGTGATCGACTTCATCGACATGGAAAGCACACGCAATCAGCGTGAAGTCGAGAATCGCTTGCGCGACGCCCTGCACCATGACCGCGCCCGTGTCCAAACCGGCAAGATCAGCCGCTTTGGCTTGCTCGAACTGTCGCGCCAGCGCTTGCGTCCGACCCTCGCCGAAACCAGCTATATTCCATGCCCGCGTTGCAACGGGACCGGACACATCCGTTCGACCGAATCCTCGGCATTGCATATCCTGCGCATCCTCGAGGAAGAGGCCATGAAGGAAAACACCGGCGCGCTGCACTGCCAGATGCCGGTGGACGTCGCGACTTTCCTGCTCAACGAAAAGCGCCCGGATATCGCCAAGATCGAGATGCGGCATAAGGTCAATCTGGTGCTGATCCCCAATATTCACCTCGAAACGCCCCAGCACACCATCGTGCGCCTGCGTCATGACCAGCTCAACCTGGAAGATCTCGCCTTGCCGAGCTACAAGATGGTAGAAGGACCGGCGGAAGAATCCTACACTCCACCCTCGGCGCAGACCGACGAGAAACCGATACGCCAGGAAGCGGCGGTCAAAGGTATCACCACCGGAATGCCGGCGCCAATTGTCGAACCGAAGCCAGCGCCCAGCATGGTGCCGCAGACCCAAGCCGAACCGGAAAGCGGGATTATCGCCAAGATCATTTCCTGGTTCAGCGGCCCCAAGAAAACCGAACCCTTGCCGGTCGTAGAAAAGATCGAACGACCGCGCCGCGAAACACGCGGCGAAGGCCGCGGCGATTCCCGTCGTGGCGGTCGCAATCGTCCGGGACGTGACTCCAGCCAGCGTCCGGAACGGGAGCGGACCGAAGCACGTCCTTCCCGCAACGAAGCTCCCGCGCAAGTTGACAAGACCGAACCGGCTCGCGAACCACGGCGCGGTCGTGGCGAGAAACGCGAAGACCGCCCGGCCGGGGAAGTGCGCGAACCGCGCGAACCTCGTCCGCCGCGCACGCCAAAGGCGCAATCCGTCGAATCGACCGGCCCTGTTGCCGAATCGCTCGCCGGCAGCGAAACCGAAGCCGTTCAAGGCAAGGAAGGCCAGCGCCCACGGCGTGGTCGTCGCGGCGGACGCAGCGAGCGCGGCGAACGAGGCGAACGTTTGGTGGCTGAAATCGTCGCGGAGCAGAACGAGATGCCGGCCGGGATTTCGATCGCGGCGGAACCGCAACGAGTTCTTGAGGAAACCGCTGTACCCGCTCCCATGCCTGCTGCCATTCCGATAGAGGCAAGCATAGCTCAGGCACTACCGAGTCAAGCACCCTCATTGCCGATCGAGATCGAGCAGCAAGCTGTTGCTGCCCAGACGACACTCGATCTTGCGGCACATACAACTCCGGCAATATCCGTACCGGCGCCGGCAGTATCGCCTGTATCGGTAGCCCCGCCGGTACCCGCGGAACCGGCGGTCGATCTCTCCGCCGCGCTGGCGCAAATCGGGCTGGTGCTGATCGAAACCAGCAACAAGGCCGGCCCTGCCGCCGAAATCGTGGTACCGGCTCAGTCGCTCGGCCGCAAGCGGCGTGCACCTGTCGTGATTCCCGAGGAACCGCTGCAAATGGTGGAGACCCGGCACGAATAGTCTTTAGCTGCTGCTCAAATAAGAACGGACGCTGACGCGTCCGTTCTTATTTCCAGAGCATGTTTCGCTGTGTGCGTTCGATCAAACCTTGCGCCGCGGCCTCGGCCAGATCCAGGACACGCTCGAAGCCTTCCGGCCCATCATAATAGGGATCGGGCACCTCGTCGTCGTCGCACTCTTCGGCGTAGTCGAGAAACAGACCCAGTTTGTTGCGCAGCTCCGGCGGACAGGCGCGTTGAAGCTGTGCCAGGTTGTCGCGATCCATCGCCAGGACCAGGTCGAAGCGCATGAAATCGTCGGCGCAGATCTGCCGCGCGCGCAACGCCGAGAAGTCGTAACCCCGTAGCGCCGCAGCCTTCAAGCTGCGCGGGTCGGGCGGATTGCCGAGGTGATAGGCGTGGGTTCCGGCCGAATCGAGTTCGTAGTGTTGCGCCAGCCCGGCGCGCTCGACCAACGCCCGCATCACGCCTTCCGCCGTCGGCGAGCGGCAGATGTTGCCCATGCAGACGAAAACGATCCTGAGTTTTTCAGGTGTGGTCGGCATGATCATTTCCAGCAGCTTCCCGTCGCCCCGTATTGGTCTCTTTTCACTGCGCCCGCAAACCCGCTGCCTGGCGGGCGATGTCGCGGATGGCCGCCCAGTCGCCCTTTTCGACCAACGCCATGGGCGCGAGCCAGGAGCCGCCCACGCAGGCCACATTGTCGAGAGCCAGGTATTCCGCGGCGGAAGCGGCACTGATGCCGCCGGTCGGGCAGAAGCTCACATCGGGGAACGGGCCGGCCAGGGCCTTCAACATCTCGACGCCGCCCGCCTGACGCGCCGGGAACAACTTGAGCGCACGAAACCCGGCCTGCCTGGCGCTCATGACGTCGGATGGCGTCATCACGCCGGGCAGGAAAGGCAAGCCCGAACGCGCGGCGGCCGACAACAGTTCCGGAGTCGCTCCGGGACTCACCCCGAACAAGGCGCCCGCCTCAAGCGCTGCGTCGAAATCCTCGACGCGGGTGATGGTTCCTACCCCGGTCAGCGCTTCCGGGACATCGCGACGGACGGCGCGCACCGCCGCCAGGGCATGCGGCGTGCGCAAGGTGATCTCGATCAAGCGTATCCCGCCGTCGACCAGCGCTCGCACCAGGGGCACGGCATGGGACGGATCGTTGATGACGATCACCGGCATCACAGGGCTCGCCCGCAAAATCTGGCTCAGTTGCATATTTTCATTTCCAGGTTAAGGCAATTCATTAGCATCGGGGACGTCCCAGTCGAAGCTGGTTGCCCCCTGCTCCGCGTCCGAGACGGACATCCTGGCCGCCGCGAACAGCTCCCGCCCCATCCCCCATTGACCGGCGCCGAGATCCGGCTTGGGTGCCGCACGTGCGGCCAATATCGCGGCATCGACCTTGATCTCCAGCACGCCTGCATCGGCATCGAGGAGCATCATATCGCCATCCTGTACCTTGAGCAGCGGACCGCCCGCCAAGCACTCCGGGCTGACGTGGATCGCCGCCGGCACCTTGCCGGAAGCACCCGACATTCGTCCATCGGTGACCAGCGCCACCCGGAAACCTTCGTCCTGCAAGGAAGCCAGGGCGGGCGTGAGTTTGTGCAGTTCCGGCATGCCGTTGGCCCTAGGCCCCTGGAAACGCACGATGGCGACGAAATCGCGGCGCAAGAGGCCTTTCGCGAACGCCGCCAGCAGCGCCTCCTGGGTATCGAAAACCAGGGCCGGCGCCTCGATCCGGCGATATTCAGGCTTCACGGCGGAAGTCTTGATCACCGCCCGTCCAAGGTTGCCGCGCAGCAGCTTCAGGCCGCCGTCGGCGCTGAAAGGCTGGTCGTACCGACGCAGCACCTGCTCGTCGAGACTCTTCGCAGGAGCGTGCCGCCAGTCCAGGCGGCCATCCGCCAATTGCGGCTCCTCGCAGTAGCGCGCCAGCCCTCCGTCTCCGGCGACCGTCGTCACGTCGGCGTGCAGGAGTCCGGCGGCGAGCAGTTCGCGTATCAGAACGCCCATTCCGCCGGCCGCCTGGAAATGATTCACGTCGGCGGCCCCGTTCGGGTACACCTTCGCCAGCAGGGGCACCACCGCCGACAGCCTGGAGAAGTCGTCCCAATCGATGACGATGCCGGCGGCGCGGGCGATGGCGATCAAATGGATGGTGTGATTGGTCGACCCGCCGGTCGCCAGCAAGCCGACGATGCCATTGACGATGGCACGTTCGTCGATGACTTGGGCGATCGGCGTGTATTCCGCTCCCAATGCGGTAATTTCCACCGCACGTTTGGCCGCGGCGGCGGTCAGCGCGTCGCGCAGCGGCGTGTTGGGATGAACGAAGGCGGCGCCCGGCAGGTGCAGCCCCATCACCTCCATGAGCATCTGGTTGCTGTTCGCCGTGCCGTAGAAGGTACAAGTGCCGGGGCCGTGATAGGACTGGGCTTCCGCCTCCAGCAGGGCTTCGCGCCCCACCTTGCCCTGGGCGTAGAGTTGCCGGACCTTCGCCTTCTCTTCGTTGGGCAGGCCCGAGGTCATCGGGCCTGCGGGCACGAAAATAGCCGGCAGGTGGCCGAATTGCAAGGCGCCGATCAGCAGTCCCGGTACGATCTTGTCGCATACCCCCAGGCACAGGACTGCATCGAAAACATTGTGGGACAACGCAATCGCCGTCGCCATGGCGATGACATCGCGGCTGAACAGCGACAGTTCCATGCCCGGCTGTCCCTGGGTAATGCCGTCGCACATCGCCGGCACGCCCCCGGCAAACTGGGCCACGGCGCCCGCCTCGCGTGCCGCCCGCTTGAGGATGGCAGGGAAGCGCTCCAGCGGCTGATGCGCGGAGAGCATGTCGTTGTACGACGAAACGATGGCAATGTTGGCCCGCCGTAGTTCGCGCAACGCCAGCTTGTCCGGCATATCCGAGGCGGCGAAAGCATGCGCCAGGTTGGTACACCCGAGGCCGCCGCGCAGCGGGCCGGTGGCCTGGGCGACATGCACCCGATCCAGGTATTTCCTGCGCGTAGTCGCGCTACGCTGGCGTATGCGCGCCGTGACCGCGAGGATTTCTGAGTTCAGCATTCTTCCAAGCCCCCGGCGGATTCCGCCAAAATCGGTTCAGAGTGCAATGTAGCATTACTACAAGCAATATTGCAACCGGAAGTTTCACTCCCGGCCCGACCGAGCACCGAACGACTCTATCTCTGCAACAAAACCGGGAGAACGGGATATATCGAAAGGCCTAAACGAGTTGACATTGCCGGCGTATCGGGTTTAAATCAATGTAGTTTTTAAACATAACTGACACATTCGACCACGGGCAATCGAACTCATGCCTAGTCGAACTCTAAAGGACTACGCAAAAACATGCCTCCAGTAGACGCTTTCGACATGGTGATATTCGGCGGAACACGCGATCTGGCGATGCGCAAGCTGCTGCCGGCGCTCTACTACCTGCATCGCGACAGCGCCGAGTGCGGTCACAGCCGCATCATTGCGGTCGCCCGGCAGAAACTCCAGCGCGAGGAATACATCGCCACGGCCGCCGAGAACTGCCGAAAACACATTGCCGGAGGCGTATTCGACGAGGAGGTTTGGAACGCTTTTTCGGAACGCATCGACTACCTCAGTCTGGACGCCACCGACGCCGATGGCTATCGCCGCCTCGCCGGCTTGCTGCAAGATTCTGCGGAGCGCATCCGGGTGTTTTATCTCGCCACCGCGCCGGATTTTTTTGTCACCATCTGTAGCAACCTCGCCGGCAACGGACGGATCACGCCACTGACCCGTGTGGTGCTGGAAAAACCGCTCGGCCGCGACCTCGCCTCCGCCCAGTTGATCAACGAGCAGGTCGGTGCGATTTTCGAGGAACGGCAGATCTTCCGCATCGATCACTACCTGGGCAAGGAAACGGTGCAGAACCTGATCGCCCTGCGTTTCGGCAATGCGCTCTTCGAGCCGCTGTGGAGTCGTGCGCTGGTGCGCGATGTGCAGATCACTCTTGCTGAACAAGTCGGCGCGGAAGGTCGCGGAGAGTTCTACGATCGCACCGGCACCTTGCGCGACATGGTCCAGAACCACTTGTTGCAACTCCTCTGCATCGTCGCCATGGAGCCTCCGGCAAGCATCGATCCCGATGCTGTACGCGACGAGAAACTCAAGGTACTTTCATCAGGGTATCTAACCATACTTTCTA
>JAPLQT010000006.1:0-25841 GCA_026399515.1 Pseudomonadota bacterium
CTCGCATCGTCGTCAGACTACCCACGTGCCATGAAACCGTTGAAGCCCAGGATTGACGCCCCGAAGGAAGTGGCCTTGGGCCACGCCCCCACCCCCGACCCCCGCCCAGGCGGGGGCCACAAATTGCTCGCTGCGCTCGTAAGATACTGGGCGCTTCGTCACTCGATTTCACGCTAACGGAACTCACAGGCAGGATGGCGCCATGGATCTGAGCAACTGGATCGATCGCAATGCCGGGCTGATGCCCGACAAGCCGGCGATACGTTTTCCTGGACGCGAAGACCTGAGCTATGCGGCGCTGGCCGCCCAGGTGGAGCAACTGGCGGCGTCCCTGGCGGCGCAAGGCGTGAAGCGCAACGGCTGCGTCGCTTACCTCGGCTACAACAGCCCCGAGATGCTGGCGCTGCTGTTCGCCTGCGCCCGCCTCGGGGCAATGTTCATGCCGCTCAACTGGCGGCTGGCGGGGCCGGAGCACCGGCAGATGCTGGCGGATTGCCCGCCCGCGGTGCTGCTGGTGGAAGCGCCCTTCGTCGCCCAGACGGAACTCTACCGCGCCGGCCTAGGGGACATGAGCCTGGTGTCCTTCGGCGAGGTGCCGCCGGGATGGATTCCCTACCGCGAATTCCTGGCCGCCGGGCAGGGCAGGGCGCCGCGCGACCCCGAAGTCGGCGGCGCGACGCCACTGCTGATCTGCTACACCTCGGGCTCGACCGGCAAGCCCAAGGGCGTGGTGTTGACGCAGGAAGCCCTGGCCTGCAATGCCGCCAACAGCGTCGACATGCACGGACTGACGGCGGGCGACCGCATCCTCACCACCTTGCCGCTGTTCCACGTCGGCGGTCTCAACATCCTCACCACGCCGGCGCTGCAAGCCGGCTGCACGGTGGTGCTGCATCCGCGTTTCGATCCCGAGGCGGCGCTGGCCGCCATCGAGCGCGAGCGCATCACCCTGACCGTCGTGGTGCCGGCCGTGATGGATGCGCTGATGGCGCTGCCGCGCTGGCCCAGCGCGGATGTCTCCAGCTTGCGCATGTTCAGCATCGGCTCCAGCATCGTGCCCGAGCGCCTCATCCACGCCTCGCATGCGCGGGGCGTACCCATGGTACAGGTGTACGGTTCGACCGAGACTTGCCCGATTGCCATCTACCAGAAAGTGGCGGATGCACGGACCACGGTCGGTTCCATCGGCCGGCCGGGCGCTCACTGCCAGGCGCGTATCGTGGACGATGCAGGCAACCCGGCGGCGCCCGGTGTGATCGGCGAGATTCAGGTCAAGGGCGCCAACGTCATGAGCGGCTACTGGCGGGCACCGCAGACCACCACCGAAGCACTGGTCGACGGCTGGTTCCACAGCGGCGACATGGGACATGCGGATGCCGACGGTTTCATGTACGTGGATGGCCGGCGCAAGGAAATGATCATTTCCGGCGGCGAGAACATCTATCCCGCCGAGATCGAAAACGTCTTGATCGAGTGCGAAGCCATCGCCGAGGCGGCGGTGGTCGGGCGTCCCGACAGTCGCTGGGGCGAGAGCGTGGTCGCGGTGGTGGTGACTAAGGACGGCACCAGTCTGAGCCGGGAGCAGGTGCTGAAATTGTTCGAGGGCCGCATCGCCCGCTACAAGCATCCCAAGGACGTGGTGTTCGTCGGCGAGTTGCCGAAGACCGCCCTGGGCAAGGTGCGCAAGGAAGAAGTGCGAAACCTGGCGAACAGGGAAGAATTATGCAAACAATGATGGAGAGCCAGCCATGGCGCTAAAAATCGGCATCGACGTCGGCGGAACTTTCACCGACCTGGTCGTGACCCGCGACGGGGCGGAACCGTCGATCTACAAGACGCTGTCGACGCCCGCCGATCCGTCGATCGCCTTCGTCAACGGCCTTACCGACATCGCCGCAGGCATGAATCCGCCGCTGTCGCTGGCAGCGTTCGCGGCGACCATCGACGTCATCGTGCATGGCACCACCGTCACGACCAACGCCACGCTGACCAGCACCGGCGCCAAGTGCGCGCTGCTCACTACCCAAGGAGTGCGCGATGCGCTGGAGATGCGCCGAGGCATCCGCGAGGAGCAGTACAACAACCGCTATACCAACGTCAAGCCGCTGGTGTCGCGCCATCTGCGCGCCGGCATCGAAGGACGCATGGACCGTAACGGCCGCGAATCGGCGTCCCTCAAGCTCGACCAGGTCAAGCAGGCGATCGACATGTTCAAGCAGGAAGGCGTGCAGGCGGTATCGATCTGCTTCATGAATTCCTTCGCCAATCCGGCCCACGAACAGGCGGCGGCGGCACTGGTGAGGAAGGAAATGCCCGGCGCCTACCTGAGCGTGTCCACCGATGTGCTGCCCTCGATCCGTTACTACGAACGCGTCAGCACCACGGCGCTGAATTCCTATGTCGGTCCCAAGCTCAATCATTACCTCGACCAGTTGGTCGGGCGCCTCAAGCAGATCGGTTTCCACGGCCTGCTGCTGATCATGCAGTCCAACGGCGGCGTGATTTCGCCGCAACTGGCGCGCGACAAGGCGGCGCTGACCCTGCTCTCCGGCCCGGCCGGCGGCCCAGCGGCGGGCCTCTTCTACACGCGGGTGCACGGTCAGAACAAATGCATCGTCACCGACATGGGCGGCACCAGTTTCGAGGCCTCGGTGGCGGTAGACAGCCCGATGATCAAGAACGACGGCGAGATCGCCCGCCACAAGATCGCCCTGCCGATGCTCGACATCCACACCATCGGCGCAGGCGGCGGCTCGATCGGCTGGCTCGACCAGGGCGGGATGCTGCGCATGGGTCCGCAGAGCGCCGGCGCCGATCCCGGACCGGCCTGCTACATGAAAGGCGGACGGCTTCCGACCACCACCGACGCCAACGTGGTGCTCGGCTATCTCGATCCGGAATTCTTCGCCGGCGGCAAGATGAAGCTCGACGTGGCCGCCGCGCGCCGCGCCATCGACGAACATATCGCCAAGCCGATGGGGCTCTCCATCGAGGAAGCCGCCGCCGGCATGTACCGCGTCGCCTGCAACAACATGGCCCAGGGCGTGCGCGAAGTGACCATCAAGCGCGGCTTCGATCCGCGCGAGTTTCCCTTCATTCCTGCCGGCGGCGCCGGTCCGATCCACTCCTGCCTGATCTGCCAGGAGCTGGAGATTCCCTTCCAGATCGTGCCGCGCGAATCCTCGGTGCTGTGCGCCTTCGGCATGCTGATGAGCGAACTGAAACACGATTTCGTGCGCACCTTCGTGGCGCGCCTGGAGGCTGTCGCCTGGGACAAGCTGGCCGCCGTCATCGACGACATGTCGCGCGATGGCGCCCGGCAACTCACCGAGGAGCGCATCCCGGAAAACCAGCGCCGTTACGAGGTCAAGCTCGACTGCCGCTACATCAAGCAATATCACGAGGTGTCCTTCGCGGTAGCGCGCGAGCTGATCGTCCGCGGCGACGCGGCCGGCATCGCCCGCGCCTTTCACGACGAGCACAATCGCCTCTACGGCTACTCCCTGGAACAGGAAAACTCGCCGGTGGAGATCATCAACGTGCGGGTGCAGGCCATCGGCCAGACCGAAAGGCCGGCCTACCGCGAGAAGCCCTGGCTGGGCACGGATGTATCGGGTGCCTACAAGGGCAAGCGCAGCGTCTACATTCCCGAGACCAAGTCGTTCAACGAGATTCCGCTCTATGACGGACACAAGATGGGCTACGGCAACCGCATCGCCGGGCCGGCAATGATCGAACAGGAAACCACAGCCATCTTCGTTAGCGCCTCGTACGACTGCGTGGTTGATGCCTATGGTTCCTTCGCCCTGTACCAGAAGGGGCGCGAAGATCTGGTGAAGGCCTGTCTGAGAAAAGAAGAGGAGGTGGCAGCATGAAGATCGATCCCATCCTGCTCTCGGTGTATGCCCGGACTTTCAAGTCCATCACCGACGAGATGAGCATCTCGATGGAGCAGACCACCCGCTCGCCCATTCTCTGCGAGGCCAAGGACTATGTCACCGGGCTCTACGACGGGGATGGCAACATGCTGGAGCAGACCGAGAACCTGCCGATTCTGGCTTTTTCGCTGGCGCCGGTATGCAAGTACATCAAGGAGTTCTTCGGCGATGACCTGCATCCCGGCGACGTGATTTTCCACAACGACGTCTTCAGCCTGGGCAACCAGAATAACGACGTCGCCGTGTTCAAGCCGGTCTTCCTCGAAGGCAAGCTGGTCGCCTGGACGGCGGTCAAGGGCCACCAGGCCGATATCGGCGGCAATGTCGCCGGTGGTTACAACCCGAATGCGGTCGAGGTCTGGCAGGAGGCGCTGCGCATCCCGCCGGTCAAGGTGGTCGATCGAGGCGTATTGCGCAAGGACGTGTGGGGACTGATTTTCGCCAATATCCGCCTCGACATCGTCCAGCACGACATGAAGGCCGAGATGGGCGCCTGCACCGTTGGCGAACGCCGCCTGCTGGAGCTGCTGGCCAAGTATGGTGTGGACAGCTATCAGGCGCACAAGTTGGCGCTGTTCGAGGCGACGCGCAAAATGATGGAAGCCGAGATCGCCAAGATTCCCAACGGCAATTATTCCGGCGAGGGCTATGTGTATTACGACGGCCGCCACGAAGGCTCGAAGTTCACCATCCGCGTCGACATCGAGGTCCAGGACCGCCACATCAAGTTCGATTACTCGCGCACCGATGCGCAGACCAACGGCTTCGTCAATGGCACCTTCACCTCCAGCGCGTCGGCCACCATCCTGACCCTGCTGCAAATGGTGAACCCGGACATCCCGCACAACGAGGGCATGGTGGCGCCGATCGAGATCGTCATTCCGGTGGGCACCCTCCTCAATGCCGCCTACCCGAAAGCCACCACGTTCGGCAACCATCTCTGCCCGCCCAACGCCGACGCCATCCAGCGCGCGCTTGCCCCGGTGATGCCGGACCGCGTGACGGCCGGCTGGAACAACCTGCTGGCCTCACTGACCACCGGCATCGATCCAAAGAACGGCGAGAAATATGTCGACATCGGTTTCATGGGCCTCAAAGGCGGTTCCGGCGCCATGCTCGGCACCGACGGCTATGACCACATCGGCATGATCGACGCCTCGGGCGGCGTGCTCGACCAGGACTACGAGATGTTCGAGCAGCAGACCCCGCATACCCTGATCAAGCACGAGCTTCTCACCGATTCCGCCGGCGCCGGCTAATGGCGGGGCGGCCTGGGCGTCGAGACGATCTTCGAGATCGGTTCCGACGACACCCAACTGGTCACCTTCGGCGACGGCGACTTCGAGCCGGCCTTCGGCCTCTTCGGCGGCGGCAATGCCGGCCTCAATTTCATTCGCCTTAAGTACCCGGACGGCCAGACCGTGGTTCCGAAGAATAAGGACTTGATCACCGGCGTGCCCAAAGGCACGGTGTATCACCAGGTAGCCAGCGGCGGCGGCGGCTATGGTGACCCGAAGAAACGCGACCGCAAGCTGCTGGCAGAGGAGATCCGCAACGGTGTGATCACCAAGGAAGCTGCGATGCGGGATTACGGCATGGCGGAGCAGGATCTGAAATGAAACCCTCGCTGTCAATGAATTGGGAGCGTGATCGGGCCGGCGGGGTGTTCTGCTCCGCTCATGTCCCCCGAGGGCAGCCTTCGGCCGCCCTCTCCTCCTTTACTTCGCTGCGCAGAACATCCCACCAGCCCGATCTGAACAAGCCTGCGCGGTTTTTCGGTTCAAAGGCACAAACATATCCCGCTCGGGGTGTCGGGTGTCCGATTCCCGCAAGTAAAGGGGGAGGGCCGGCGCTTTTTCGGCCCGGAGGACATGGAGGGAATCGGACACCCGGCACCCCGGGCGCGCACCAATCACAGTTAAGCAATCAACCATGAATTTCGAACTCACAGAAGACCAACAGCAGATCCGCGACACCTTCGCGCGGTTTTGCGACGAGCGGATTGCGCCGCAGGCTGAGGCGTTGGACGAGGCCAAGGTATTTCCGCGCGCTCTGTTCAAGGAGCTGGCCGATCTGGGTTTCTTCGGCATGCGTTATCCGGAGGAGGTCGGCGGCAGCGGCATGGCGCTGACGGAATTCTGCCTGGCCCTACAGGAGGTGGCGCGCGGCTCTATGTCGCTGGCCGGGGCGGTGGCGATGCAGTCGCTGATGGGCACCAAGTTTTTGCACATGCTCGGCAATGCAGATATCGTCGAGCGGCTGTTCAAGCCGGCGTTGCGAGGCGAGAAGATTGCCGCCATCTGCATGACCGAGCCGAACGCCGGCTCCGACCTGAATTCCATCGCCACCACGGCCCGGAAGGTGGACGGCGGTTATGTCATCAACGGTCAGAAGACCTGGATCACCTCGGCGCCGGTCGCCGATTTCTTCACGGTGTTCGCCAAGGCCGGCGAGGAAAAGAAGCTCACCATCTTCCTGGTCGAGAAGAGTTTCAAGGGACTGACGGTCGGCCGCGAGATCCACAAGATGGGTGTGTGGGCGCTGCCGACATCCGAGGTGGCCTTCGACGAATGTTTCGTGCCGGACAGTCACCGCCTCTCGAAGGAGGAGGGCGACGGCGAGGGCCATCTGAAAAAGACCCTGGCCGAGATCCGCATCATTACCGGCGCCATGGGCCTGGGCGTGGCACGTGCGGCGCTTGCCGAGGCTGTGCGTTACGCCTCGGAGCGCCAGCAGTTCGGCAAGCCGATCAACCGCTACCAGGCGATCCAGTTGAAGCTCGCCGAAATGGCCACCGAACTCGAAGCCGCCACCCACCTCGTCTACTACGCGGCTTGGCTGCGCGATGCCAACCGACCGCATCACAAGGAGGCGGCGATGGCCAAACTGTTTGCCACCGAGACGGCGGCCACCATCTGCGACAAGGCCGCCCGCGTGCTGGCCTCATACGGCTATGCCATGGAATATCCGGTGCAACGTTACCTGCGCGACGTGCGCTTCACCTTGATCGGCGGCGGCACCAGCGAAATATTGAAACTGATTATTGCAAAGGAAGTTTCGGCGTGAACACACATCGCATCAAGGTATTGCTTGCCAAGCCCGGCCTCGATGGCCACGACCAGGGCGCCAAGATCGTCGCCCGGGCCATGATGGATGCCGGCTTCGAGGTGATCTACACGGGACTGCGCCAGACGCCGGAAGCGGTGGCGCGCATGTCGCTGGAAGAGGACGTGGACGTGATCGCCCTGTCCAGCATGGCCGGCTCCCACCTGCCTTTTTGCCGCAAGTTGAAGCCGTTGCTGGAGGCCGACGGATTGACCGACAAGCTCTGGCTGATCGGCGGCAACCTGCCGGCACAGGATCACCAGGCCTTGCGCGATCTCGGTTTCAAGGGAATTTTCCCCACTGGCTCGAAGCTCGATGCCATCACGGAATATATCCGCAGCACCGTGAGGAGCGCCTGAGATGAACGCCCCCACCAAACCGGAAATCCGGACCGTCGTCAACGAGTCTGGCCTGGAGGTCAAGCCGCTATATACGGCCGAGGATGTCGAGAAGAGCGGCGGCTACAAGCTGGTCGGTCTGCCCGGCGAGTATCCGTTCACGCGCGGCATCCACCGCCTGATGTACCGCAAGCAGCCGTGGACCATGCGCCAGTATGCCGGCTTCGGCAATCCGCACGAGACCAATCAGCGCTTCAAATACCTGATCGCCAACGGCCAGACCGGACTCAACGTCGCCTTCGACCTGCCGACGCAGATCGGCCTGGATTCCGACGATCCCCTGGCGGAAGGCGAGATCGGCCGGGTCGGCATGTCCATCGACACCCTGCGCGATTTCGAAGTGGCCTTCGACGGCATCGACCTCAACAAGATCACCGTGTCCCTGACCATCAACGGCGCCGCGGCCATTCTCATTGCCATGTATCTGGCGACGGCCGAGAAGCGCGGTTACGACGTCAAACAATTGCGCGGCACGGCGCAGAACGACATCCTCAAGGAATTCGTCGGCCGCGGTACCTGGATCTTTCCGGTCGAGCCCTCGGTGCGGCTGGTCGGCGACACCATAGAGTACTGCGCCGAGCACGCGCCCCGCTACAGTCCGGTCTCCGTCTGCGGCTACCACATCCGCGAGTCCGGGGCGACGCCGGCGCAGGAAATGGCCTATGATCGCCAAGGCCTACGCCGACGAGGTGATCAGGCGCGGCCTGCACGTCGACGAGTTCGCCGGGCGGCTGTCCTACAACTTCAACATCTTCGGCAATATCTTCGAGCAGGTGTGCAAGTTCCGCGCCGGTCGCGGGCTGTGGGCCAAGATCATGAAGGAGGAATATAACGCGGAGAAACCCGGCTCGATGTGGCTGCGCATGATCGCCGGCGGCGGCGGCGGCGGTCTGACCTTCGAGCAGCCCGAGATGAACATCGTGCGCGGCGCCTACTATGCGCTGATCAGTGCGCTCTCCGGCGCGCAGACCATGGCGCTGTGCTCCTACGACGAAGCCTACACAATTCCCACCGAGTACTCGGCGCGCATATCGCTGCGCACCATGCAGATACTCGCCGACGAGATGGGGCTTGCCGAGACCGTCGATCCGCTCGCCGGTTCCTTCTATGTCGAGACCATGACCAACCAGATGCGCGACAAGATGGTCGAGATCATGGCCGAGACCGATGCCCAGGGCGGCATCGTCAAGCTGGTCTCGGAAGGCATCGTCCAGGCCAAGGTTTCAGCCCAGGCCTACAAGATGCAGCGCGACATCGAGTCCGGCGCATTTCCGAAAGTCGGGGTGAATCGCTATCGCAACGAGCAGGACGAGGAGCATCCGGTCGAGTACCATCCTTACAACGAGGATGACGCCCGGCGCCAGATCGACAATCTCAACAAGGTGCGGGTGGAACGTGACGGCGATGCGGTGACGCGTCACCTGGCGCAAGTGCTGGCCGATGCACAGGCGGGCGTCAATGTCATGCCGGCCATCGTCGCCGCCGTGAAAGCCTATGCCAGTGTCGGCGAGATCACCCGGCAGTTGGTGAAAGCCTATGGACGCTACCGGGAACCGATACGTTTTTGAGGATTCAACCATGAGTAGAATGAGGCAATTCAGCGTGACCACCTACGAGAACCGACCATGCAAGAGATAACCACCTACCTGGCACCTAGTCGCCTGGACGCGGCATTGCAGGCGATGGTGGACGGTGATGCAACGGTCTTGTGCGGCGGTACGGATCTCGCACCGCAGACCGAATCCGGCGCGCGACTATACACGGCGAAACTGCTGAACATTCGCCGCATCGAAGGACTGGGTGACATCGATGCCGGCGGTGACAAGGTTCGCATCGGCGCCGTCGCGACCATCAACGAAATCCGCCGCCATCCGGCACTCGCAGCAATCGCGCCCGTGCTGGTGGAGGCGGCCGAGCACTTTGCCAGCGATCAGATACGCAACGCGGCATCGGTGGGCGGCAACATCTGCAACGCCTCGCCGGCCGGCGACATGATTCCGCCCCTGCTGGTACTGGGTGCTTCTGTCGAACTCGCGTGCTGGCGCGGCGATGCCGTGCAGACGCGGCGGATACCGCTGGATCAGTTCTTCCTCAGTCCTGGCAAGACCGTCAAACTGCCGGAAGAGTTGCTGACCGCCATCGTGTTCGACCGGCCCGCGGCCGACTTCGTCGGCAAGTTCCGCAAGTCCGGCCCGCGTCCCGCGCTTGAAATCTCCACCGTTTCGGTAGCCCTCGGCGCTCGTGTCGCCGACGGCAGGCTTAGCGATGTGCGTGTCGCCATGGGATCGGTCGCGCCCACGCCCTTGCGCGCCCGCCATGTGGAGGCTGCGCTCGAAGGCAAGCCGCTTGACGCTGCGTCCATCGCCGCGGCAGTCACGGCGACGGCGGAGGATGCCAAACCCATCGATGACGTGCGTGCCAGTGCCTGGTATCGCGGCCATCTCGTGCGTGTGTTCGTTGAAGAGGTGCTCAATGATGTCCGTGGAAACTGAAATCCGCTTCAAGCTCAATGGCCGCGAGGTTTGCCTGAAGGTGCCGGTCACCATGAAGACCCTGACCATGCTGCGCGACAAGCTCGGCATGACCGGAACCAAGTATGCCTGCGGCGAAGGCGAGTGCGGCGCCTGCACGATCAGGATCGACGGCAAGACCGTCAACAGCTGCCTGATGTACGCCGTCGATTGTGACGGACGCGAGCTTGTGACCATCGAGGGGCTGCGCACGCCGGAAGGTCTTCACCCGATGCAGCAGGCCTTCGTCGACCACGGCGCCATTCAGTGCGGCTTCTGCATGCCGGGCATGATCATGCAGGCCGACTACCTGGTCGAAAACAACCCCAAGCTGACGCGGGAAGAAGCGCAGCGGGGCCTCGAAGGCAATCTTTGCCGCTGCACGGGCTACACCAAGGTGTTGGACGCGGTGGAAGCCGTGGTAGAGAAGAAATGTTGTGGCCGCTGCTGAGGGTGCGGTAAGCAATCCCTCGCACCGCATACTCTTGAAGAGAGCCAAGTCATGGAAAAGACCGTCACCGCTTCACCCATCGTAAAGAAGACCTTGATCGGCCAGCGCGTCAAGAAGCCCGACGCCCCCGACAAGTCTACCGGCAAGACGCGCTACATCAACGACATGGTGTTGCCACAAATGCTGATCGGCAAGGTACTGTTCGCCGGCCGACCCCACGCGAAGATCGTCCGCATCGACACCGCGGCGGCGGAAAAACTCCCCGGCGTCTATGCGGTGCTGACCGGCAAGGACGCCGCCGGCCTAAAGTTCGGCTTCGTGCGCGACAACGTCGCGCTCAAGGACAAGGTGCGCTGCGAGCACGACGAGATCGCCGCCGTCGCGGCCGAGACGGAAGAGATCGCCATCCGTGCGCTCGAACTCATCGAAGTCGAGTACCAGGATCTGCACGGCGTGTTCACCCCCGAAGCGGGCGCCTTGGTCGGCGCACCGCTGGTTCACGACAACTTCCCCGGCAACAAGAGTCTCAATTTCGAGTTCAAGCACGGCGATCTTGCCGCGGCCGAAGCGGCCTCGGACTTTGTCGTCGACAGCGTGTTTCGTCCGCACCACGTGACGCACTGCTGCATGGGCACTTCCTGCGCCATCGCCGACTTCGATCACAACGGCAAGCTGACCATCTGGACGCAGACCCAGTACAGCCGCCCGTCGGTGGTGCCTTCGGTTCCAAGCTCGACGTCTACCCCTACGAGCCGATCGCCGCCCTGCTGGCCAGGAAGACCGGCCGGCCGGTCAAGGTCATCTACTCGCGCGAGGAGGAGTTCAAGGCCTCGCCGACGCGCCAGGCGGCGATCATCCATATGCGCACCGGCTGCACCCGCGATGGCGTGCTCACCTTCCGCAGCGCCGACGTGTTGCTGGACAACGGCGCCTACACCTCATGGGGGCCGACCATTCCGGTCATCATGATGCGCACCACCTCGGGCCACTATCGCGTGCCGGTGGTCGACTTCAAGGCCCAGGCAATTTATACCAACAACCCTTACGCCGGTTCCTTCCGCGGCTACGGCAACGTCCAGACCACTTACGCCACCGCACAGCAGATGGACATGCTGGCCGACCTGGTGGACATGGATCCACTCGAATTCCATCTCAAGAACGCGCAGAAGTCCGGCGAAGTCACGCCGCAGAAGTCCTTCCTGCGCGAATGCGCTCTGGCGGAATGCCTGGAAACCGCCGCCGTGGCCAGCGACTATAGCCGCAAGCGCAAGGAGTACGCAGTGGCTCGGGACAAGCCCGGCCGCTACAAGACAGGCATCGGCCTTGCCTCACCCATCCACAACGCCGGCGGCGCCAAGATTCATAAGTCGGATGGCATCGGTACCATACTCAAGGTGGACGATTACGCCCGGGTGACGGTCATCACCGGTGCCTCTGAAATCGGTCAGGGCATCGACGCGGTCATCACCCTGATTGTCGCCGAAGAACTGGGCGTGCCGGTGGAGCATGTGACCATCGTCAATAACGATTCCGACATTGCGCCGTGGGACGTCGGCGTGCATGCCTCGCGTACCACCTTCATCGCGGGCAACGGAACGCGCCGTGCCGCACAGAAGGCAAAGGCACAGATCCTGAACGCTGCGGCGAAAATGCTCGGCGAACCGGCCGACACCCTCGAGCTGCGGGAGCGTTTCGTCGTGCGCGATACGTGCGGGACGCCGTTGATCGACCTCGAACGCCTGCTGCGACGGATGCACTTTCAGGCCGAGCCCGAACTGGTGATGGTGACCGACTACTACGAGCCGAAAAGCGAGCCTGAAGGAGCGAAGCACGTCTCCGATCACTCCGCCGCGTATTCCCACGCCGTGCACGTCGCCGAGATTACCGTCGACACGCTGACCGGCGAAATCAAGGTGGACAAGGTCACGGTGGCGCAGGATGTCGGCCGGGTCATCAACCGCATGGGTCTGGAAGGCCAGATCGAGGGCGGCATCGCCATCGGCCTCGGCTACGCCCTGAGCGAGAACATGCGGATCGAACAGGGCATGCTCAGGAATCCCAGCTTCCGCGATTACAAGCTCATCACGGCGCCGGAGATGCCGCCGCTCGATCTGCACTTCATCGAGAGCAATTGCGCCGAAGGGCCCTATGGCGCCAAGGGCATTTCCGAGCTGCCGACGATCGTCATTGCGCCGGCCATTGCCAATGCGCTCTACAACGCGACCGGTGTCCGCATCTTCAATCCGCCGATGTCGCCGGAAACGGTCGCACGTGCCATCCACGAAACGAGGCAGGCCGTCAAGTAGGGCGGCTCGAACGCGAATGATGCTGCAATACTGCGCCTGGCTTAGGGATAGCATGGGACGTGACTCGGAGCACATCGTTCTGCCGAACGAGGTCAAGAATGTGGGCATGTTGCTGGACTGGCTTCCGACCCAGGACGAGCGCTTCAGAAGCGCGTTTGAGTATATCGATGTGGTACTGGTCTCGGTCAATCTCTGCTACGCGGATCGCGACTATCCCCTGCATGACGAGGACGAAGTCATTTTGTCCCCGCCGATCGCGGGCGGTTGAGCGGCATGCCGTGCATTCCTTATGAAATGGACTTCTTAATGGAGTTAGCATGAAACGCCGCACTATCCTGTCGATGGAGCAGGCGCTGTCGCTGCCTTATGCGACGCTGCGCTTCGCACAGCTCGGCTGGCGGGTGATACGCATCGAATCGACACCGAGCGGCGAGGGACTGCCGGGCGATCCGAACCGCTACATCGGCGGCAAAGTGGTGGATGACGACAGGCGGACTTATTTCATTGCGCCCAATGTCGGCAAGGAAGCCATCGCGCTGAATCTCAAGGAGCCTCAGGGGCAGGAGATACTTAAGCGGCTGATCAAGGATCTCGACGTCGACGTGTTCTGCTGCAACACCGTGCCCAAGCGTTATAAGCAGCTTGGCATCGATTACGAGAGCTTGTCTGCGGTGAAGCCGGACCTGATCTGGGCGGGGATTTCGGCGATGGGGCCGGAGTACCCGGATGCGCCGGGCTACGACCCGGTGATCCAGGCCATGGCCGGCTATATGGAACTGACCGGCCCGGCGGACGGACCGCCGACGCTGGCGGGCGTGCCGCTGATCGATCTCAAGGCCGGTGACGAAGTCTATGCCAACGTGATGCTGGCGCTGCTGGAGCGGGCCGAGACCGGCAAAGGCACGCGCATCGATGTGTCGATGTTGCAGGCCGCGGCATCCTGGCTGATCACCACCTTGCCGCTGCTCGACTTCGACTGCCAACCGAATGAGATCACCCGTTGCGGCAACGAGCACCGCAAGTTCATTCCGACCAACGTCTACCCGACCGCCGACGGTTTCATCTACATGGCCATCGGCAGCGATGTGCAATGGAAACGCCTGACCGAGATTCCGCGCTTCGCCTCGGTCGGCAATGCGGTGAGGGTCACCAACGAGGGGCGGCATCGAGAGCGCGAGGCCATCCATCGCGACATGGCGGCGGCGACGAAACGGTCCACCACCGCCGAGATCGCCACGGATTTTCGCAAGGCGACGATTCCGCACGCCCCAATCCAGACCATTCCTGCCGTGCGCGACATGGCCGCCATACGCAGCAAGTTGACCCTGACGCATACGCCGGCCGGCAAGGCCGTGCGCATGCAACCGCTGGCCGTCGACGTCGCCGGATGTAGCGGCGAACTGGCTTTCCCTGCCAAGTACGGCCAGCACACCCATGCCTTGCTCAAGGAAGCCGGTTATTCCGGCCAGGAAATCGATCAATTGGAACGCGACCACATTGTTCGTTGCGTTGCGGCCGGCGCCGCCCAGCCACCCGTCGCCTCTTAGCCATCCACGCAGAACCGACGATACCGCGATCAGAGAGCAACCATGAGAACCGCCAATCCCCTGCTGCATACGCCGAAACGTCCCTTGCCGAAGCACGTCGCCATCATCGGCGCCGGCACCATAGGCCCCGACATCGGCTATTACCTGAAGAGCGCGCTCCCGCAAATCCGCCTGACACTGGTGGATGTCGCTCAACCAGCCCTCGACAAGGCCTTGCAGCGCTGCCAGGACTACGCCCGCAAAGCGGTGGCGCGCGGCAAGATGAGCGAAGCGCTGGCTGCGGCAGTCAACGCCAATATCACCGGCACCTTGGACTACGCCACGCTGGCCGATTGCGACTGGGTGATCGAAGCGGCGACGGAGAACCTGTCGCTGAAGCGCCGCATCTTCGCACAGCTGGAAAGCGTCGTTTCGCCGCAAGCCCTGATCACCTCGAATACCAGTTCGCTGCCGGCCGAGCGTATCTTCTCGGAACTCAAGCATCCCCCGCGTGCCACCGTCACCCATTTCTTCGCGCCGGCCTGGCGCAATCCGGCAGTCGAGGTGATCGACTGGGACAAGACCGACCCGGACGTGATCGATTACCTGCGCTGGGTATTTTGCGTCACCGGCAAAGTGCCGTTGGTTACCGCCGACGCGGCCTGCTTCATGCTCGATCGCGTCTTCGACAACTGGTGTAACGAGGCAGCAATGCTGCTTGGCCGCGTCACAGCGGCCGAAGTCGATAGCACCGCCGTGGAGTTCGTTCAAGCCGGCCCGTTCTTCGTGCTCAATCTGGCCCACGGCAACCCCATCATCACCGAAACCAACACGTTGCAAGCCGAGGAGGAAGGCGAGCATTATCGTCCGGCCACGATTTTCCGCTCGGTGGATACCTGGGTCACGGTGCCGCCGGGCAAGCGTATCGAGGTTGCCCCGGAGACCGCTGCCGCCGCGCGCGACCGTCTGCTCGGCGTGCTGTTCTAGCAATCGGTGGACATCCTCGACCGCGCCATCGGCGAGCCGGCCGATCTCGATCTCGGCTGTAGGACAGCCTTGGGTTTCAGGAAAGGTCCGCTGGAGTTGATGCGCGATCTCGGCGAGACCGAGACGAGCCGCATCCTCGGACGTTTCTTGTCGGAGCGCCCGGGGATGCCGATGCCGAATCGGCCACTGTTTGCCTACCAGGATTATTGGCGCCACGTGCTGGTGGACGACGTGGGTGATGTCAAGGTGATTACTCTGCGCCGGCCGGAGGCGATGAACGCCCTGCATGACGAACTGACCGACGAAGTGCTGGCGGTGATCCGGCGCTACGAATCCGATCCGGCCGTGGCCGGCTTCGTCATCACCGGCTATGGCCCGCGCGCCTTCTGCGCCGGCGCCGACATCGGCCGTTTCCCGGCGATGCTCGGCGATGCCGCAGCGGCTGTCCAGTATGCGCGCGACTGCTCGCGACTACTGGTGCATCTCGACGCCATGCAGAAACCGGTGGTCGCCGCACTGAACGGCGTGGCGCTGGGTGGCGGGCTGGAACTGGCGATGCGTTGCCACGGCATCGTGGCGTTGAAGGACGCCTGGATGCAGTTGCCGGAGATCACGCTGGGCATCGTGCCGGGCATAGGCGCGATGGTCGTTCCCTACCGCCGTTGGCCACAGGCCGCCGCGACCTTCCACGGCATGCTGCGCCGTGCCGAGCGCCTGTCGGCGCAACGCGCCTTTGATCTCGGCGTGGTGGACGCGCTTGCCGACGACGTCGGCGGGCTGATTGCGCGGGCGGTGGAGCGTGTCAAGGCACTGGCGGGCAAACCTTCGGGCATCGCTCGCGGCCCGGTGACGTTGGAGCCGTTAGCGCCGGTCGAAGCGAAGGCTGCCAGCGGTCAGCCGCTCAGTCGGGAAGTCACCGGCATACTCGAACAGGCGGTGCGCGATGCGGCTGCGGCAGTGTCGCTCGACGCGGCATTGGAAATCGGTTATCGCGCCTTCGGTGCCAGCGCCTGCACCGCCGCGGCACGCGAAGGGATCAACGCCTTCCAGGAAGGCCGCAAACCGGACTTCTCCAAGACGGCATGAAGGACGGAGTAAATGGGATTACAGTAACTGTATGGTAGTCATGCAGACAGGTTTCAGACGTTCTCATCAATTCATCAAGGAGGAACAAAAATGAAAGCAATCGCAGGTGTCTTATCCGTCCTGGCGCTGGCCGCATCCATGCCGGTCCAGGCCCAGGTGAAGATCGGCGTGATCGCATCGGCCACCGGGCCGACGGCCTTCGTCGGCATCCCGCAGAAAAACACGATCGCTCTGTTGCCGAAGAAGGCCGGGGATCTCAGCATCGAATATATTTCCTACGACGACGCCAGCGATCCGACCCAAAGCGTTCAACTCACCAAGAAGCTGTTGTCGGAGAACAAGATCGACGCGCTGATCGGCCCGAGCGGTTCGCCCAATGCCATGGGTGTGCAGCAGTTCCTGACCGAGGCGCAGACACCGATGTTGGCGCCTGTCGGCACCACGGCGATCGTTCAGCCGATGGACGACAAGAAGCGCTGGACCTTCCGCACCCATCCCAGTGACGACGTGATCAGCGAAGGCCTGATCGCCGCCATGACCAAACGCGGCGTCAAGACCATAGGCTTCATCGGCCGCAACGATCCCTACGGCGAGAACTGGTACAAGACGTTCGCACCCATGGCGCAGAAGGCCGGCATCCAGATCGTCGCCAACGAACGCTACAACCGCCAGGACACCAGCGTTACCGCCCAGGCGCTGAAGCTGATCGCCGCCAAGCCGGATGGCATCATGGTCGCCGGTGTCGCCGCCGACGCCGCCCTGCCGCATACCCAACTGGTCGATTCCGGTTACAAGGGAATCATCTATCACACGCACGGTGCGGCCTCGTCCGACTTCATCAAGATCGGCGGCAAGAAGGTGGAAGGCGCGCTGGTGGTCGGACCGCTGCTGCTGGTGCTGGACGAGATCGCCGACAGCGTGCCGATGAAGAAGGTGGCGAGCGAGTACGTCAGCGCCTACGAGAAGCAGTTCGGTTCCAAGCCGCCGATTTTCGGCGCCGGCACCTATGACGCCGGCTTGCTGCTGACGCATGTCATCCCCGAAGCGGCGAAGAAAGGCAAGCCGGGCACACCCGAGTTTCGCGCGGCGCTGCGCGATGCGCTGGAGAATACCAAGGATCTGGTTGCCTCTCAAGGCGTCATCAACATGACGGCGCAAGATCACTCCGGATTCGATCATCGCGGCCGTGTGCTGATGACCGTCAAGGACGGCAAGTTCGCCCTGCTCAAGGAATGACGCCTGCCCAGGCGTTAGTTGGCTGGACACATCCGCCGACATCGGCGGATGTGTTCGCCCACAGAAAATAGATGACTCTTTCAAACGTAGCGCTCGACGACAAGTACCTGCTCGATCACGGCCGGGTTTTCCTGACAGGCGTACAGGCCCTGGCGCGCCTGCCGATGTTGCAGCATCGGCGCGATGTGGCCGCCGGACTCGACACCGCCGGCTATATTTCCGGTTATCGCGGTTCCCCCCTGGGCGGCCTGGACACTGCCCTGCACGCAGCGGGGCGTTTCCTGCGGGCTGAGAACATCAGCTTCCATCCGGGGGTCAATGAGGAACTGGCGGCGACCGCCATCTGGGGCACCCAGCAACTTCACCTGTTTCCCAATCCGCTGCGCGACGGCATTTTTTCCATGTGGTACGGCAAGGGGCCGGGAGTCGACCGCTGCGGCGACGTATTCAAGCATGCCAACTACGCCGGCACGTCGAAACACGGCGGCGTCCTGGTGATTGCCGGCGACGATCACAAGGCCGGTTCCTCGGCTGTTGCCCACCAGAGCGAGCATGCCTTCTCCGCTTGCGGCATCCCCGTGCTGGCGCCGGCGGGAGTGCAGGAGTATCTCGATCTGGGCCTGCACGGATGGGCGATGGGCGACGGTCGAAGTCGATCCGCAGCGGGTGCGGATCAGCCTGCCGGAGGATTTCGGCCTGCCGCCGGGCGGCCTGCATATCCGCTGGCCTGATCCGCCTTTGGCGCAGGAACAGCGCATGCAGGAATTCAAGGTGTATGCCGCCTTGGCCTATGCACGGCACAATCGCCTCAACCATGTGGTGTTCGGCTCCGCCCAGCCGGCGCGGCTCGGCATCATCGCCTGCGGCAAGGCTTACCTCGACGTGCGCCAGGCCCTCGACGATCTCGGCATCGATGAACGCCAGGCGGCCGAGATCGGCCTGCGTCTCTATAAGGTCGGCATGCCGTGGCCGCTGGACGCCGAGGGAGTGCGGAATTTCGCCGAGGGCCTGGAAGAAATCCTGGTGGTCGAGGAGAAACGCCAGATCATCGAATACCAGTTGAAAGAACAACTCTACAACTGGCAAGGCAGCCACGGGGACGTGCGTCCGCGGGTGGTCGGCAAGTTCGATGAGCGGGGCGAATGGTCGGTGTCGCACGGGCCGTGGTTGCTGCCGCCTACAGGCGAGCTGACGCCGGCCATCGTGGCGCGGGCCATTGCCGCCCGTATCGGCCGTTTCCATACCTCGGAGAAAATCCGGCAACGCCTCGCCTTGCTCGAAGCCAAGGATTTGTCGCTTGCCACATCGCGGATCGTGGCTCCGGCTCTGCGCACCCCGTATTTCTGCTCGGGCTGCCCGCACAATTTGTCGACCAAGGTGCCACAAGGTTCCGCCGCGCTGGGTGGTGTCGGCTGCCATCTGATGGCCGTGAACATGGGCCGCGGGACCCTGACGATTTGCCAGATGGGCGGCGAGGGCGCCGCCTGGCTGGGGATCGCCGAACATTCCGGCACCCAGCATATTTTCGCCAACCTGGGTGACGGCACTTACTACCATTCCGGGATTCTGGCGATCCGCGCGGTCGTCGCCGCCGGGGTGAATATCACTTACAAGATACTGTATAACGACGCCGTGGCGATGACCGGCGGGCAGCCGCTCGACGGGCCGCTCGATGTGCCGCAGATCAGCCGCCAGCTCGATGCCGAGGGCGTGCGCCGGATAGTCGTGCTGGCGGACGATCCGCATAAGTACACCGGTGATGCAAGGTTTGCGCCGCAAGTGGAAATATTTCCGCGCGAGGATCTCGACCGCGTGCAACGCGAATTACGTGAGACGCCCGGAGTCAGCGCGCTGATCTACGACCAGACCTGCGCCGCCGAGAAGCGCCGCCGCCGCAAGCGCGGCGACTTTCCCGATCCGGACCGGCGGATCTTCATCAACCCGTTGGTGTGCGAGGGCTGCGGCGATTGCAGCGCGAAATCGAACTGCCTGTCGGTGGTGCCGGTGGAAACCGAGTTCGGCCGCAAGCGCGCCATCGACCAATCCTCCTGCAACAAGGATTATTCCTGCGTGGACGGATTCTGTCCGAGCTTCGTTTCGGTCTCGGGTGGCAGGGTGCGCAGAGTGAAGGCGCTGGAAACCAAGGCCGATAATATCGAAGGACTGCCCGAGCCGGTGCTGCCCGATTTGGCTTCGCCCTACGGCATCCTGATTGCCGGCGTCGGCGGCACCGGGGTGGTCACCATCGGCGCCTTGATCGGCATGGCCGCGCATATCGAGGGCAAGGGCGTCACGGTGCTGGACATGGCCGGACTGGCGCAGAAGGGCGGGGCGGTGTTTTCGCATGTGCGCCTCGCCGAGCGCCAGGAGCAGTTGCATGCGGCGCGCATCGCCACGGGCGAAGCCAACAGCGTGCTGGGTTGCGATATCCTGGTGGCGGTCAGCGACGATGCGCTGTCCAAGGCGCAGCCCGGCGTCAGCCGGGCGATCGTCAATACCGGACGGTCGATTACCGGGGATTTCGTGCGCAATCCGGATCAGGTTTTTCCCCTGGAGGCGATGCAGGACCAAATGCGCGCCGCCGTCGGCCCGGACGCCGCGGAATTTTTCGATGCCACGCGCCTGGCTACGCTGCTGCTGGGAAATTCCATCATGACCAATATGTTCATGCTCGGTTATGCCTGGCAGCAAGGACAGGTGCCCGTCTCCAGCGCCGCACTGATTCAGGCGATAGCACTCAACGGCGTTTCGATCGCGGAAAACACCAGCGCCTTCGTGTGGGGGCGTCGCGCGGCGATCGATCTGCCGGCCATCGAAGCCATGGTCCGTGCCGCCGATCCCGCACTGCCGACCCACCGGCTGTCGCAAGGCTTAGACGAGATCATGGCGCGCCGCCGCGAATTTTTGATTGGATATCAGGATGCGGCCTATGCGCAGCGCTACACCGATCTGGTCGGGCGCGTGCGGAAAGCCGAGGCAGCCGCCTTGCCGGGCAGCACGGCTTTGACCGAGGCGGTGGCGCGCAATTATTTCAAGTTGCTCGCCTACAAGGACGAATACGAAGTGGCGCGACTTTTTTCCGGACCGGAATTCGAAAGCGCGCTGCACAGCGCCTTCGAGGGCGATTACCGCCTGACTTTTCATCTGGCCCCGCCGATTTTCAACCGTTCCGACCCGGACAGCGGTGAGCCCAAGAAGCGCAGCTTCGGTCCATGGATGATAACGGTGTTCCGCCTGTTGTCGAAACTTAGATTCTTGCGCGGCACGCCTCTCGATGTTTTCAGTTATGCCGCCGAGCGCCGCATGGAGCGGCACTTGATAGCGGAATACGAGGAAAGCGTCGATCTTTTGCTGGGCGTACTCGATCCCAAAAAAATGGCGCCGATCCTCGAACTGGCATCCCTGTCGGAGATGATTAGGGGGTATGGGCCAATCAAGTTGCGCAGCGTCGAAACCTATCGCGCCCACCGCCAGGATTTGCTGGCGACGCTGCGGGCCACGTCGGTAGCGACGGCAGCGTCGACGTTTGCGGCGTAGGGATTCGAAACGCCGACCTTTTCGCTTCAGCGCTGCTGTGGATGGCGCCGTTCGCGATTTACCTGGGCTTGTTCAGCGCCATGCTGTGGTCGCCGAGCCTGCCGCGCGAGCCGGGTCAGCTCAAGCGACCGGTCCTCGTTTGAGCTTTGGAGTGTTCGTAGTCCGAGATTGATTTTCACTTGTGCATTGCGCCATGTCAGTGGACTAGTTGTACGTCCGTCCGAGTTCGGCCAGAAGCGGCCCATCGCAGTTACATTTTGATTATGTACCGATAACCGTCACCGGCATTTAGTCGAGGCAAGCCACGTCGCTACGGGTCCTATACTTAGCAGGTTGTGGTCTGAAAGAGCGCCGAAATAGTAGAGGCGATTATCGGCCGAGGAAACTCCGAAGTAGGAATTTGTGCTCGAGTAAGAGCGGTAGCGGTACGGCGCAACTGTGAGCGATTGCCCGCCGGGCGGCGAAAATATCGTCGAATAGTGGGTCTCAGCCCATGCAAATATGCAATCAGTTTCAGTCGCTGATGCCGAAAGGTTGGTTGGTGCCACTGTCGTTAGGTAGACTGCCGTCGTTTCAGCGGGAGTCGACGAACTGACCATGCTTACGTAGTCGAGCAGAACCAGACTTGCGATCCCACTCTTGGTTGTGTCAAAGACGAATGGCATATAGGAACAGGTTGTACATTTTGAGACTGCCAGAATCTCAGACGGGGTCCGCGCACCGTTTAGTCCCTGCGGAGTCCAGGAGGTAAAGTGCCCCGAGCCATCATTAAGATACGCCGTGTGCTGAAGCAATCCCTGAGTCGTACTGGCGTTCGTTTGGATTACGATATCCAATGCACCATCGCCGTTGATGTCGAGAAGACGGTAGTGGCCTGGGATTCCCGCTAGCTTATTGTTCTCCATATATCCCTGGCTGTAGCTTCCCAACGCCTCTATGGTAACGTCCGTGAAGTGGAAGTTGCCATCGTTGCGAAGAATTTCGATGTAGGCCTTACCGGCGCCCTCCCATTGAATCAGAAGGTCAGGACGTCCGTCACCGTTGAAGTCGCCTGCCAAAATCTGCGAACAGCCAAGGCCGCGAAACTCGGCAGGAGGCGGATCATAACCGTAGTCAATGTTTGCTATTGCATCTGGAATGTTTACTCTGGCGCGTTCCACAAAGTTTCCGTCGGTGCCGAGTTTGTGAAAGCGAATGGTTTTTGTGAAGTCGGGGCCTCCGTCTGGCCCACTATAGGAGCCCGTGATAACCTCGGCTTTGCCGTCACCGTCCAGATCAGCCAATGCGGCACATCCCGTCTCCTGGTATGAAAACGTCGCAGACCCGCGTACACCGCCAGGGCGCTGCGTATTGGGCATGAAGCGAATTTCTGGCGGCAGTGCGTCTGTCGCATCCGTAAAGTTACCCTTGCCATCACCGTAGTACAACCTGACGCCATTGGATTGCAGCAATGTCGATTGGAAAGCGTTGACCAGTATGTCTAGGTTCCCGTCGCCGTTGGCGTCGCCCAACCCACCCATGTGATTGTATAGCGCTGGATTTGAAGGGATTTGAGACGTCGCATCCCTGTACTTTCCATTTGGCTGGCTTAACAGCAGTGTGTTGTTGAAACCAGACTCCAAAGAGCCGTCAGCAACGGCAAATTCGGCCCCGGAATTGATGAAAAGGATATCGGGCCGGCCGTCCCCATTAAAGTCGCCAATCAGCGTCTGCGTCGAACTCCAAGTTATTGGTGGTGTACCTTCGATGATGTCTGCCGTGCCGTCGTAGAACGTTCCGTCTCCGCGATTCAGCCAGATCATTATTGGTAACTTCGGCAGACTATAGGGGAAGCTGGGCGTTACAACGATGTCCAGGTAGCCGTCGCCGTTAAGATCGGCGAACTCGAAACTTCTTGGAGACTGAAGCGTCGGTACAAACGAGGCGACTCGGGGTCCCGGCGTGACAGGCGGCGTCGGTGTCTGGATCAACGAACGAGTGATTGTGGTGTCAACGGGAGTGGAAGACAGGACTGCGAGCGTCGCGCTAGCCGGACTGGCGCTCCAAACTTCCTGCATCGACAGCGGCGGCGGTGTGTATGTGTAGGTGCCTGGGACGTTCGAAGAAGTAACGTCGATCGAGATCACGCAGGAACCGTTCGCCGGCACCATCGCGCTACCTTGCCCAAAGAAATTGGGTTGCGGGTCGTTGGCGGGCGCCTGGCTCGCAGAACCGGACCAACTACCGCCTCCACAGGTGCTTATTGGATTTGCATTGGCAGCAGTCTGGATGCCCGACGGAAGATTCACGTTCAAAACCACTGGGCGCACGGGGACGGGGTTCGGATTCGTAAGCGTAAATGACAATGTGGAAACGCCGGTATTGGCATAGATGCTACTTGGGCTGAACGCGACGGCCATTGTCGGCGGCAACAGCGAGGTGCCGGAGGCGACCAAATTGAGAGTCAATGTGCTACCCGAATCGTTCTCGACGACCAAGGTACCGATTGCACTGCCAGTCACAGCTGGGGTAAACCTAACGCCGACGTTACAGGTAGTGTTCGCCGCGAGGGACGACCCGCATGAGTTGGACTGCACCTTGAATGGTCCGGTGGCCGAAAAGCCCGTTAGATTGACACTTGCAGTACCGGTGTTCTTTAGTCCCAGGTTAAAGTCAAAGTATGTGCCAATGGAAACGGGGTTGTTGAGCGTAAATGGATTGTTCCCATTGGCTTCGATCAGGGCCGCAAACGAAGCCGACGAAGACACCAAGGCAGTTAGTAGGCAGAAGAAACATGCCGTTGCTGTTGCTCTTGCAACAGCGTAGATCAGAAACCTTTGGTCGCACTCTCCTGAGCACATACTTTTGTCCCCGCAGCGCAATATGTGGCTGGCATGCCGTGCCATCATAGTTGCCAAAAACTGTCGAGCAAATACTCCGAGGATTATGACAAAAGTAATAGAAGAAGGATATGCATGAGCTTAAATTCGACTCAGCCAGTCATCTACATAAATCGAATGTCCGTTCTTGGTTAGTCTCCGAAGGTCGCTAAGGGCACGTGGCGGCCCGTGAGATTTTTGAGAAGCTGCCGTTGGGAACGGCAATAATAATTGTGTCGGGTATCCGGATTCCGAGATTGGCAACGGGCATGGACAACAGGCACTAACCTAGCCCATCGCGTAGATCAGACTTATACGTCCATCTTGAAGCGGCTGAACCTTACGCAGTTCAAGCCCATGACGTCGATCCGTCGTTCCGAAGAGTGCCTTGCCTTCACCGGCTATCAGTGGATAGACAATCAAGCGAAGTTCATCCATCAGCCTCGCGTCCAACAGGCTTGCGGTGATGCGAGCACCGCCCATGAGATAGATGTCTTTGCCGGGCCGCTGCTTGAGGGCCGCGATATCTTCGAGTTTCCGGACGAAACTCGTTGTTGGCCAGAGAGCCGAATTCAGGGTGTTCGACAGCACATAGTGCGGGGTCTGTGCGGCGAAGCGAGCCCATTCGAGTTCGGCCGGTACCGGCACCTTGCCCGTCATCGGATGTGGCTTCCCAGGCTCATTCTCTTGTATCGCGGACCAATACTGCTCGTAGCCAGGGTACATGCGCCCTCCAAGGATGCAAGCGTCGATTTGGGATGTCAGCCCGTAGTCTTCGGACCACGCATCGACCCAATCCGCATAGCCCTCCGAACCCTCGATTTTTCCGTCTATGGACACCTTAAATCCGGCAATCAGTTTTCGCATGTCGGCTTCCTGAATGTCACTTTAGGCAGGAATCCGCTGGTCGTAGTCTTTTTGCAGGCGACTCCAGCCTTCCCAAAATGGCGCCGGTGTCTTGCCGGCGGCACGAGCGACCAGAAGGTCGAGGTGCATGTGCCAGCCCGCGCCGACCATCAGCAGGGTCTTGCGATCGGGCAGGCGGCGATGAGTGATCGTGAGCAGCACTTCCTTGCGCTGGGGCTCCAACTCGAACGAAACATCGCCGCTGCCTTGCCAGACGAAGGCTAGTTTGCGGGGTGGATCGAGCTCCGTGATCCGGCTCTGCATCCGGTGTTCTTCGGGGAAGCCGTCTGGCCGTTGGCCCGGCGGGTCGGTAAGTTCGTCGTTTCGCCAGACGAGTTCGACGGGCGCGCCGACCTTCATCTCCATCTGGCCCGCCGCTAGCCACTGGCGGCGCAGTTCGCTTTCGGTGAGGTAAGCCCAGACGCGCTCGATGGGTCCGGGCAGAAGGCGCTGGATCTTCAGCGTGGCAGGCTCGGTCAGTACGCCATAGGGATCCAAGATTGCAGGTTCATTCATGGGTCATTTCCTTTTCCTAGGGTTGGGGAACTTGCATGTGTCCGTGGAGGATCTGTTCATTGGGAGCCAGGTCAGGCTGAATTTCACCTCGGTGGCATCTTGTCGAATTTCGGCAGGGCTGGATCGAGGCAGTCCCAAGCGTGACCGCGGACCGCGTATGTCACCGCTTGCGGCTTGTATCGGCTTGGATCGTCAAGGCTCGCGGCGTGCACGGTGAACACTTCAGGCATGGCTGAGAACGTCATATATACCGGTGACCCGCAACTGGAACAGAAGGCACGAGTCTTCACATTTCCACTATCCGCAACGATGTCCCAATGCTTTGCTTCACCAGTTTGCTTCGCGTCTTTGCGCGGGAAGGTCAAATAGGATCCGTGCCCAGTGCCGCTCTTGCGCTGACAGTCGCGACACTGGCAGTCGTTCTGCGCCAGCGGTTCGGCGGCAATCTCAAAACGGATCGCGCCGCAGGCGCATCCGCCGG
>JAPLQT010000006.1:25879-41497 GCA_026399515.1 Pseudomonadota bacterium
ATGGGCCATGATCGCGTCAATCCTGCTCGCCGGCGATGGCGTCGATGGTTTGAACAACCTTCGTCCAACCTGCGCTCATGGTCTTGAATGCAGAATCGTTCTTCGGTGTGACGAAGCCGGAATGCACAAGGCGAAGGCGCGTACCTTCTTCAACCCTGGAAAGGCTCCAGGTGACGACAGTGTCGAGTGGTGAGCCGTATCCGACGTTTCCCTCGTGTCCGCCCTTCCAGGCATATGCGAGGCGTTCGTTCGGCGTCACCTCCAACACTTGGCAGCGAATGACACCGTCCCATGCGCCGGCCGGAGTCGTCTGGTACGTGAAGTGCTTGCCCTTCACTGGCTCGAAACCAGTCGGCACCATCAACCAGCGACCGATCAGTTCGCCGGTTGTCAGCATTTTCCATATCGTTTCGGGCGCATGTTGGAAGACTTTGTCAATCACGATTTCTTGCGTTTCGGTTTTCAAGGCGGCGTCGTTCATGGGTCATTTCCTTTTCTTGGGCTTGGGGAGTTTGCGTGTGTCCTCCTTGTGAAGGAGTTGTTCGAGTACATCCAGACGATCGGTCCAGAAGTGCTCATAGAAGCTCAGCCACTGCTGGGCACTGGCGAGCGGTCCAGGGTCAAGCCGGCACAGATGGGTGCGGCCATGCACCTCGCGACGGATCAGCCCGGCGTTCTCCAGCGCCTTGATGTGCTTCGAGGCGGCCGCGAGTGAAATAGCGAAGGGTTGTGCAAGCTGGCCCACCGTTCGTTCGCCACGGACGAGTTCGCGAAGCATGCTGCGACGCGTGGCGTCGCCCAGGGCGTGAAAGATGGAGCTCAGATGAGGCGTTTCTAATTCAACCATGAGGTTGAATATAAGTGGGTAGCTTCATAAAGTCAACCATTTGGTTGAATATTATTTTCGGGCTGCTAAATTCGATTCTTTTCGGTCAAGGAGCGCAGCTCGCGGTACTGAGACAGTAGCTCTGACCGCGCCCTGCCTGCATCTTCCCACAACAGAGCCTTGTGCCAGCTTAAGTCGTCGAATTGAAAAAACAAAAACGCCAGGCGGTCAAGCCTGGCGTTCCGCTTTACTTCGGCGATGCTGGCCTATTTCGCTATGCCACCTGGATAGCACAGCCCGCCGGTGATCTCGATGGTGGTGGCGTTCAGCGCCCCATTCTCCACGCAGTGGCCGATCATCGCGGCGATCTCTTCCGGGGCGATCAGGCGTCCGATGTGCACGTCTTGAACGATCGACTTCAGTGCCTCCTGATTCATTCCGGTCAGCATCGGCGTCGCCGTGTAGCCGGGGGCGATGCCGACGCAGCGGATGTTGCGGATGCCGCGCATCTGGAATTCGCCGATGATGATCTTGGGCATCAAGGCGTCGGCGACCTTGGTCGACGAATAGTTGAGCTGGCCGACCTGTCCGACCTTGTTGATCGAGGAGATCGGCACCAGCAGGCCTTCCCAGCCGCCGTTGACCATGGCCTCGGCGGCGTCGCGTATGGTCAGGAAGGTGCCGGTGAGATTGACATCGATGACCGGTTGCCACTTGTCGAGCCCCAGCTTCTTGGAAACCTTGCCGGTCTCCTTGTCCAGGCTCAACAGTGTGCCGTCGCGGATGATGCCGGCGCAGGTGACCGCGATGTTGAGCTTGCCGAATGCTTCGAGGGTCGCCTTGATGAATTTGGCGGTCCCGGCTTCGCTGGTCACATCGGCCTGGATGCCGATGGCTTCACCGCCCATGGCCTTGATGTCCGCAAGCACGCGGTCGAGGTTCTTCTGCACCATGTCGACGATTGCGACCTTGGCGCCCTTGCTGACGAAGAACTTGGCGACCGCTTCGCCGATGCCGTTGCCGCCGCCGGTGACCAGGGCTACGCTTCCTTTGATTTCCATGACAATATCCTTGAGTGTGATTAGTGTGAAATACAGTTACGAAGCGCCCCGTCACCCACGAGCGCAGCGAGCAATTGGTAGCCCCCGCCTGGGCGGGGGTTGGGGGTGGGGGCGTAGATCCTGTCTTTGAACGATTTCATGGTACGGAGGTAGTCTGACTACCATGCGAGTTATGTTCTTAGAGTTGCTTGGGGAACGAACTGCTGTCCTTGTCCCAATAGATGAAGTTGGGATGCATGACATTGGGGCCGACGATCTTGAGGTCGCCGATCAGGTTCGGATGGGCGACATCGGGTCCCACCGATTTGACGCCCACCGGGTAGATGGACTTGACCAGCGAGAGTGCCTTGGTTTCGGCATCCTGGGCCGACAGCCCCGTGAATAGGCCTGCGCCGACCAGCGCGGTGCTGCCGTCGGGCAGCTTGCGGGCGATGTCCCAGGCCTTGCCTGCGGCTTCGACCGAGAACTCGGTGTCGTTGTAGGTAAATGTTTTCATCATGGTCCTTTCGCGCCGGGTCCGATCAGAGTTTCTTCATGACCGTGACGCAGTTGGTGACGGCGGAGCCGCCGACGTTGAAGGCGACGCCGACGTCCGCCTTCTTTGCCTTGACGCCGATCGCTTCGCCGATGAGCTGTTTGTAGATCAGGGCGTGCATCGAGGCGCCGGTGGCGCCGACAGGGTGGCCCTTGGATTTCAGGCCGCCGGAGAGATTGACGGCGACCTTGTCGTCGCGGGTGAAGCGGCCGTCGAGGTAGTCGTAGCCGCCGCGTCCGTCGGCGGAGAGGCCCAGCGCTTCGGTGGACAGAATCTGGTTGATGGTGAAGCAGTCATGCACCTCGACCAGGTCGACGTCGCCGGCCTTGATGCCGGCTTCCTTGAAGGCCTTGGCGACGGCATCCTTGCCGGCCATCAGTTCGTGCATATTGGGGCGGACGTTTTCCGCCAGGCGCTCGACCGAATGGCCGATACCGGCGATTTCCACGGCGCGGGCCTTGTTGCCGACCTTGGCGGTCGGCGTGATCACCAGCGCGGCGGCGCCGTCGGTGACCAGCGAGCAGTCGTGCAGGCGCAACGGCGCTGCGACCATCATGTTCTTGCACTTGCCGCGGGCGTCGAGTTCGTTGAGCTTCATGATCGCGTCGACCGTCTGAGGGCCGTTGCGGACGTGGGCGAGGGGATTTTCCGCGCCGTTCTTGTAGCACAGCGCGCCGGCCGTCCACATCATCTTCTCAAGCTCAGCAATCGGAATCTTGTAATGCGCCTGGTAGCCCTTGGCATATTCGGCGAACAGCATCGGGAAGGACATTCCCCTGGAGCCTTCGCTCGGCCAGTGCGAGCAACAGGCCAGCACGTGGGTCATCTGCGGCGTCGGCAGCAGGTTCATCTTCTCCACGCCGATCACCAGGACATTGCGGAAGCGGCCGGATTCGATGGCATAGATGCCGTCGTAAAGGGCCACCGAGGAGGAGGCGCAGGCGCATTCGCAGCGCGTCATCGGCTTGAATCGCAAGTCCGGGTGGATTTCGGCGGCGATCGGCGCGACATGCTCCTGGTTGGCGAAAGAGGCCGGGGAGCAGGAACCGACGTAGATGGCGTCGATATCCCTGGCGTCCAGGCCGGCGTCGGCGATGGCGCCGCGACCCGCTTCGATCAGCAGGTCGTAATAGGTCTTGGTGTCGGTCATCAGGCCGGTGGCCTTGTCTTTCCTGACGAACGCGCCGAATTCGGTGTTGTAGGCACCGATAATGCTTGCCTTGCTCATTGTGATCTCCCTGCGAAAAGGTGATGGCTGCAAAGGGTTTATTGCATTGCAGCATAACCTGATTTTGCACTATTCGCAGGGGAAATGAGTGTCCTTGTTGATTTGGCTCAAATTTGACGGGAGGTCCGGGTCATCTTCCCGGTCCAAAGCCGCATCAGCGGCTTTTGTGGGCTGGAATCAGCGGGTGGCTTTGCGCCGGATGACTCCGGGCAGCGGCCAGGCCGGGTCTACCGGCAGGGCAGAGGTTTCCTTCAATTGCTCGATGGCGATGCTGGAACGGATGTCGATCACTCCGGTCTGGCGGAGCAGCTTGTCGCTCATGAAGCGGTTGTAGCTTTGCAGGTCGGCGACCTGCACTTTCAGCAGGTAATCCATATCGCCGGTGACGGCGTGGCAGGCCGTCACTTCCGACCAGTCGGAGACGGCATGGAAGAACTCCTCCGCCGGCCGATTGCCGCCCTTGACCAGCTTGACGCTGACGAAGACCAGCAACTGGAAGCCGAGCTTGAGCGGGTCGAGCATGGCGACTGTGCGCTGGATGATGCCGGCCTCCTTGAGCGCCGCCACGCGCCGCAGGCAGGGGGCGGGCGACAGATTCACCCGTTCGGCCAGCTCGACATTGGAGATGTCGCCGTGGTGCTGGAGGACGTCGAGGATGCGGCGGTCGGTGCGATCTAATTCGAGCATGGTCATGGCGTTCAGCAACAATATTGCTCGATATTACTTTAGGCAAGCACTATTCGCAACTAAATTGTCCTCGGCATATACTATTGTTTCGGTTCCGCCTTCCACCTACCTGGAGAGAACCATGGATAGAGCATCGACATCGCTTTGGGACAATCCCATGGGCACCGACGGTTTCGAGTTCGTCGAATACGCCGCGCCCGATCCCGTGGCGATGGGCAAGTTGTTCGAGCAGATGGGTTTCGCCGCCGTCGCCCGCCACCGCCACAAGAACGTCCTGCTCTACCGCCAGGGCGAAATCAATTTCATCATCAACGCCGAGCCGGACTCCTTCGCCCAACGCTTCGCCCAACAGCATGGCCCGAGCATCTGCGCCATCGCTTTTCGCGTCGATGACGCCAAGCGCGCCTACGACCGCGCCATCGGCCTCGGCGCCTGGGGCTACGCCGAACGCGCCGGTCCCGGCGAGTTGAACATTCCCGCCATCAAGGGCATAGGCGACTCCCTGATCTATCTCGTCGACCGCTGGCGCGGCAAGAATGGCGCCCAGCCGGGAGAGATCGGCAATATCGGTTTCTTCGACGTGGATTTCGAACCGCTGCCTGGCGCGGACGTCGGCGCGGCACTCTCCCCACGCGGTCATGGACTCACTCTGATCGATCATCTGACTCATAACGTCCATCGCGGCCGCATGGGCGAATGGGCGGACTTCTATACCCGCTTGTTCAATTTCCGCGAAGTGCGCTACTTCGACATCGAAGGCCAGGTCACCGGCGTCAAGAGCAAGGCGATGACCAGCCCCTGCGGCAAGATCCGCATCCCCATCAACGAGGAGGGCAAGGAAACGCCCGGGCAGATCCAGGAGTACCTCGACAGCTACCACGGCGAAGGCATCCAGCATATCGCCCTGGCTTCCGACGATCTTCTTGCCACCGTCGATGCCCTGCGAGGCCGGAATCTGCGCCTGCTCGACACTGTCGACACCTATTACGAACTGGTGGATAAGCGTATTCCGGGGCATGGCGAGAACGTCGCGGAACTCAAGCAACGCAAGATCCTGATCGACGGCAAGCCCGGCGACCTGCTGCTGCAGATATTCTCCGAGAACCAGTTGGGTCCGATATTCTTCGAATTCATCCAGCGCAAGGGCAACCAGGGCTTCGGCGAAGGCAACTTCAAGGCCTTGTTCGAGAGCATAGAACTCGATCAGATCCGGCGCGGCGTACTCAGCGTCTAGCGCACCATCCCGGGAGGAAGACATCATGCTGGTCAAGAAAATCCATCACGTCGCATACCGCTGCAAGGATGCCAAGGAGACCGTGGACTGGTACGGCAGGCACCTCGACATGAAGTTCGTGCTGGCCATCGCCGAGAACGAAGTGCCCTCGACCAAGGCGCCCGATCCCTACATGCATGTATTCCTGGACGCCGGCGGCGGCAACATCCTGGCCTTCTTCGAATTGCCCACCCAGCCGGCCATGGGTCGCGATCCGAATACCCCGGACTGGGTTCAGCACCTGGCGCTGGAAGTCGATTCTGTCGCGACTTTACTCGCCGCCAAGGCCCGTCTGGAAGCCGCCGGCATAGCCGTGCTGGGGCCGACCGACCACACGCTGTTTCAATCGATCTATTTCTTCGATCCGAATGGACACCGCATCGAACTTGCCGCCAATACCGCCACCGACGAGATGTTTCGCATGCTCGACGAAGTGAAATGGCCGATGCTGGAGGAATGGTCGCAAACCCGCCAGGCGCCGGCCCATGCGCGCTGGATGCACGACGGCAGTTTCTCATCGGGAGGCAAATCGACATGAAACTGGCCACGCTCAAGGAGGGCGGCCGCGACGGCACGCTGGTGGTCGTCAGCAAGGACCTTAGCCTCTGCCAGGCGGTGCCCGGCATCGCCCCGACGCTCCAGGTGGCACTGGACCGTTGGGACGACCTACCGCAACTGGAGGCCGTATCGCTGTCCCTGAACAACGGCGCGGCGCGGCATGCCCGTCCGTTCGATCCCCACGCCTGCCACTCGCCGCTGCCGCGCGCCTACCAGTGGGCCGACGGCTCGGCCTATGTGAACCATATCGAATTGGTGCGGCGTGCGCGCGGCGATACCATGCCGCCGGAATTCTGGACGAACCCGCTGATGTACCAGGGTGGCTCGGACAGTTTCATCGGACCTTGCGATCCGATCCTGGCGCGAAGCGAAGACTGGGGCATCGACCTAGAAGGCGAGGTCGCCGTCATCACCGGCGATGTGGCGATGGGGTCCAGCCCAGGGAGCGCGGCGCAGCAGATACGCCTGGTGATGCTGGTCAACGATGTCAGCCTGCGCGCCCTGATCCCGGCGGAACTCGCCAAGGGCTTCGGCTTCTTCCAGTCAAAACCCGCGTCGGCATTCTCGCCGGTGGCGGTGACGCCGGATGAACTGGGCGCCGATTGGCGGGACGGCAAGTTGCACCGGCCGCTGACGGTGCGTCTCAACGGCGAGTTGTTCGGCCGGCCGGATGCCGGCACCGATATGCTGTTCAGTTTTCCGCAACTGATCGCCCATGCGGCGAAGACCCGGGATCTCGAAGCCGGCAGCATCGTCGGTTCGGGTACCGTGTCGAACAAGCAGGGAGATTTGCATGGCTCATCGATCGCCAACGGCGGTGTCGGTTACGCCTGCCTGGCGGAAGTCCGCATGTACGAGACCATAGCGACCGGCAAACCGCAAACGCCTTTCCTTAAATTCGGCGACCGGGTGAGGATAGAGATGTTCGATGCCGACGGTAACACCGTGTTCGGGGCGATCGAGCAGCGGGTAACGCATGCTTAAGCGTTATCCCCACTTCCGTGGTTCAGCCGCGTTTCGCGTGATTATCGCGCTCAATTGAAAGGGTCGCTCGGCGCACAGCCCTCAGCGAGCGGTCAGGTGGGGATTGGCAGGTGGGACGGCTTGAGGAATGCAGTCGAGTTGGGCCAGCAGGTCGCGCTGAATGGCACGGGCTTGTTCGACGCTCGCCAGCTTGACGTGACCGTAGCCGCGGATTTTCTCGGGCAGGGCGGCGAGCAGGAGTGCGATCGGGTGAGAATGATTGTCGAGATGCGGCAAGACGGACTCGATGGCTCGCGTGTATTCGTCGATCAAGGCCCGCTCCATCCTGCGCTCGCCGGTATGTCCGAAGATGTCGAGCGGGCCGCCGCGCAAGAACTTCAGCTTCGCGAGCAACTGGAACAGCGTCATGGTCCACGACCCGAAGCGGCGCTTGACCAGGTGTCCCTGAGCGTCGCGCCTGGCGAACAGTGGCGGCGCGAGATGGAAGCTGAGCCGGGTTTCGCCCTCGAAGGCTTCCTGCAAGGCAGCGCGAAACTCGGGCGCAGTGTATAGGCGCGCGACCTCGTATTCGTCCTTGTAAGCCATCAGCTTGAACAGATTGCGCGCCACCGCCTTTGCCAGCGCGTCACCGAAACCCGCGCCTTGCTCGGCGTCGCGCACCTTCTGCACGAAGGACTGATAGCGCGAGGAATAGGCAACATCCTGGTAGGCAGTCAGGAAGTCGGCGCGGTGACGTACGAGCGCTTCCAGGCTGCGCGGCATCTGGATCACCACCGCTTGCGCCGGGCTGGCGGCGCGCTGCACGGCGGCGAGATCGAGGGCCGCGCGCCGGCCCCAGGCGAAAGCGGCCCGGTTCATGGTCACCGCAACGCCGTTGAGTTCGATGGCGCGCAACAGCGATTCAGCCTTGAGCGGGATGGCGCCGCGCTGGAATGCCAGTCCGAGCATGAAGAGGTTGGCGCCGATGGCGTCGCCGAGCAATGCGGTGGCGATCTTCGTTGCATCGACTAACTCGGCGCGGCCGGCGACCGATTCGCTGAGCAGCGCGACCATCTCTTCGGCGGGAAAGCGCCAGTCGGGGTTTTGCGCGAACTGTCCCGGCGGTTGCTGGTGCGCGTTGACGATGGCGCGGGTGCGGCCCGGCCGGGTCTTGCCGATGGCGTCGGCCGCGGCCGCGGCGAGCATGTCGCAGCCCAGGATCAGGTCCGCTTCGCCGGTGGCGATGCGCTGCGAGCGGATGTCCCGCGGCTGGGCCGCCAGGCGCACATGCGAGGTGACGGCGCCGTTCTTCTGCGACATGCCGGTCATGTCCAGCACCGACACGCCCTTGCCTTCGAGGTGGGCGGCCATGCCGATCAACGCGCCGATGGTGATGACGCCGGTGCCGCCGATGCCGGTGACGAGGATGTTCACCGTGCCCGCCAGCGGCTGGGATTCCGGATCGGGCAGGGGGGTATCGTCGGCCGCAACAGCCGGTCGTGATGTGTTGCGCGGCTTGCCGCCCTCGACGGTGACGAAGCTGGGGCAGAAACCCTTGACGCAGGAGTAGTCCTTGTTGCAGGAACTCTGGTCGATCATGCGCTTGCGGCCGAGCTCGGTTTCCAGTGGCAGGATGGCAACGCAATTGGATTGCTCGCCGCAGTCGCCGCAGCCTTCGCACACCAGCGGGTTGATGAACAGGCGTTGCGGCGGATCCGGATACTCGCCTTTCTTGCGGCGGCGCCGCTTCTCGGCCGCGCAGGTCTGGTCGTAGATCAGCACCGTGGTGCCGGGCAGCTCGCGCAATTGGCGTTGCACCGCGTCGAGGTCGGCGCGATCGTGCAGCGTCAGGCACTCCGGCAGTCCTGAGCGGTCGGCGTGGCGCGACAGATCCTCCGTGACCAGGGCGATCCGCCGCACGCCTTCGGCGGCCATTTGCCGGGCGATCATCGCCACCGAGGTCGTGCCGTCCACCGGCTGGCCGCCGGTCATCGCCACGGCGTCGTTGTAGAGGATCTTGTAGGTGATGTTCACTTTGGCGGCGATGGCCGCGCGGATGGCGAGATAGCCGGAGTGGAAATAGGTGCCGTCGCCGAGGTTGGCGAAGACGTGCGTCCGCTTAGAAAACGGCGCCTGGCCGATCCACGGCGCGCCTTCGCCGCCCATGTGGGTGATGGTCTTGTTGTGCTCGGGATAGATGGCGGCGGCCATGGCGTGGCAGCCGATGCCGGCCAGCGCCAGGCTGCCGTCGGGCACCCGGGTCGAGGTGTTGTGAGGACAACCGGCGCAATACCAGGCCGGGCGCGGCGGGGTAGCCACGGCCTTTTTCAGCACCGCGTCCTTGGCTTCCAGGAAGGCCAGCCGCGCCTCGATCAGCGCGCTGGTGTGGAACCGGGCGATGCGCGCGGTGATGACGCGGGCGATCTGCGCCACCGAGAAATCGGCCTTCGAGGTCAGCAGCCATTCGCCGCGCGGATGCACCCACTCGCCTTTCTCGTCGAACTTACCGATCACCCGCGGACGCACGTCGTCGCGCCAGTTGTAAAGCTGCTCCTTTAGCTGGTACTCGACGATCTGGCGTTTCTCCTCGACCACCAGTATCTCGTCCAGCCCCTGGGCGAACTCGCGCACGCCGTCGGGTTCCAGCGGCCAGGGCATGGCGACCTTGAAGACGCGGATGCCCAGCTCGGCCGCATAGCGTTCGTCGATGCCGAGCTGCTCCAGCGCCTCCAGCACGTCGAGGAAACTCTTGCCGGAAGCGATGATGCCCAGGCGCGCGTGGGGCGAATCGATGACGGTGCGATTGAGCTTGTTGGCGCGGGCATAGGCGAGCGCCGCGTAGACCTTGTAGTCGTGCAGCAGCGCTTCCTGCCGGCGCGCTTCGACGCCTATGGTGTCGGTGGACAGCCGGCAGTTCAGGCCGCCCTCGGGCATGGCGAAGTCCTCGGGCAGGACGATCTTCAGCGCGAAGGGATCGGCCTCGACCGAGGCGGAAGACTCCACGGTGTCGGCCAGTGCCTTGAAGCCGACGGCGCAGCCGGAGTAGCGCGACATGGCCCAGCCGTGCAACCCGAGTTCGAGGTATTCCTGCACATTGCAGGGATACAGCAGCGGGATCATCGACGCCGAAAAGATGTGGTCGCTCTGGTGCGGCAGTGTCGACGAGTAGGCGCCATGATCGTCGCCGGCAACCAGCAACACCCCGCCGAATTTCGACGTGCCGGCATGGTTCATGTGCTTGAGAGCGTCGACAGAACGGTCGACGCCCGGACCCTTGGCGTACCACAGCGCAAAGACGCCGTCATAGTCGGACTCGCCGACCAGGTGCAGTTGCTGGCTGCCCCACACGGCGGTGAGCGCGAGGTCTTCGTTGATGCCGGGCTGGAATTTGATGTGCTGGGCCGCGAGGTGCTTTTCAGTTTTCCACAAGGCTTCGTCCAGACCACCCAGCGGCGAGCCGCGATAGCCGGAGATGAAGCCCGCCGTATGCAGGCCCGCGGCATGGTCGCGCAGGCGCTGCATCAGCGGCAGGCGCACCAGCGCCTGGATGCCGCTCAGGTAGATGCGGCCGGTGGTGGCGGTGTACTTGTCCTCCAGCGTGACTGGGTGCATGCGGGTCTCCTGTATTTTTGTTCTCGCCATCCCGCTGTACCGCGATGGCCGCGCCGCCGTGCTACGGGGTTAACTTTGCGGCGGCTCGGCGTAAGGCCGGTCTTTGCCCAGCAGCATCTCATGATGGCCGCAGCCGGTCTGGATCATCGGGAAGCAGTTCTCCTCTGCGGCGACGCGCACGTCGAGGAAGAACGGGCCGTCGCTCGCCAGGCATTCGGCCAGCGCGGCATCGAGCTCTTCGCGGCGCTCGACGGTCCGCGCCTGCCAGCCGAAGGCCCGGGCCAGCGCCACGAAATCGGGCAGCGCCTCGGTGTAGCTGTGGCTGTAGCGGCCGGCGTGGATCAGCTCCTGCCATTGGCGCACCATGCCCATGTAGCCGTTGTTGCTGAGCACCACCTTGACGGGGGTGCGATGCTGGGTGGCGGTGGACAGTTCCTGGATGTTCATCAGGATCGAGGCGTCGCCGCTGACGCAGACCACCAGTTTGTCGGGATGGGCGATCTGCGCGCCGATGGCCGCCGGCAGGCCGTAGCCCATGGTCCCCGCGCCGCCAGAGGTCAGCCAGCGATACGGCCGCTCGACGCGCAGGTGCTGCGCGGCCCACATCTGGTGCTGGCCGACGTCGGTGGCGACGATGGCGTCGCGCCCCTCCAACGCCGCCTGTAGCCGCGTCATCAGGGCTTGCGGGACGATGCGATCGGGGCGGTCGTCGAAGGCCAGCGAGCGTTCGGCGCGCCAGCCGGCGATGCGTCGCCACCAGTCGTCGAGTTGGGTTTGAATATCGCTCGCAGCGATGCCGGCGACTTCCTCGCGCAACGCCGTCAACAGTTCACCGCAATCGCCGACCAGTCCCACATCGACTCGCACGAGCTTGTTGATCGAGCGCGGGTCGATGTCGAGATGAATCTTCCTGGCGCCTGGGCAGAAGTCGTTCAGCCGCCCGGTGACGCGGTCGTCGAAGCGCGCGCCGACGCACACCACCAGGTCGGCGTGATACATGGCGAGATTGGCCTCCAGGGTGCCGTGCATGCCCAGCATGCCGAGGAAGCGGGGGTCCGATGCCGGAAAGGCGCCGAGTCCCATCAGGGTGAGGGTACACGGCGCATGGATATCCCGCACCATGCCGGCGAAGGCCGCGCAGGCGGCCAGCCCAGAGTTGATCAGGCCACCACCGCCGTAGAACACCGGCCGCCGGGCCGCCCGGATGAAGCCTGCGGCTTCGCGCAGCTCCGTGCGCGGCAGCGGTGGCCGGTGCGGTTCATCCTGGTTCGTCGTTGCCGGTTGTCGGGGCGGCGCGGCGGCGAATTGGATATCTTTGGGGAAGTCGATCAGTACCGGGCCGGGCCGACCCTGCGTGGCCATGGCAATCGCCCGGCGCACCAGTTCCTCGACTTCGTCGACGCTGCGCACTTGCGCGTTCCACTTGGTGACGGCCCGCGAGATGCCGAGCGCATCGCATTCCTGGAAAGCGTCGGTGCCGATCAGAGAGGACGCGACCTGGCCGCTGATGCATACCACCGGCACCGAATCGCACAACGCATCGAGCAGTCCGGTGGTGGTGTTGCTCATGCCGGGGCCGGAAGTGACCAACACGACGCCGGGCTTGCCGGTGGTGCGAGCATAGCCTTCGGCCGCATGCACGGCGGCCTGCTCGTGGCGCACCAGCACATGGCGCAGCCGCTTTTCGCAATGAAGGGCGTCGTACATCGGCAGCACCGCGCCGCCGGGATAACCGAAGATCACCTCGACGCCGGCCTCGACCAGGGCGTCGATCAGCGCCTGCGCTCCGGTGCGGGCCGGCAGTGCAGGGGAGGGCGAAGAGAGGAATGTTTCTGGCGCGGTCGGATTTTTCATGAAACATTATCCTACGCCAGGCTCCGGCGAAAAGTCTTTCAAACTTTCTAGAGAATGCCGTTATTATTGGAATAATTTTCCGTTTATGGAAGAAATCTAGAATGAATCTCGATAAATTCGATCTGGCCATCCTGTCGATCCTGCGCCAGGATGCGCGCGCCAGTTTGCAGGACATCAGCGCCCGGGTCCGGCTGTCCACCACCGCCTGCTGGACGCGTGTCAAGAAAATGGAAAGCGCCGGCGTCATCCAGGGCTACACGGTGCGCATCGATCCGGCGGCGCTGGGCTTCACCGAGACGGTGATGGTCCAGGTGACGCTCGACAACCACAGCGATGACACCATCGAGTCCTTCAGCAAGGCGCTGGAGGATATTCCCGAGGTGATCGAGGCCTACCTGATGTCGGGCGAATACGATTACCTGTTCCGCATCGCCGTGCGCGACACGCGTGACTACGAGCGCTTGCTGCGCGAGCGCCTGTATCGCATCCCCGGCATCCGGCTGTCGAAATCCAGCTTCGTGCTGCGCCGCTTGAAGGAGAGCACCGTCCCGCTCCACGGCAGCCCGCCGGCGCCGGCGGCAAAACGTCGCCGATAGGCAGGCTTGAAGCGAGGATACGTTTTCCGCGCTTGACTATTGGTCGTGAGATGCGGCACTGAAGTCAGGCACCTTGGGCAACGAGTCCATTGGGCTGTGTACCCCTCTGCCGCCAACCTTCAAGACATGCGTATAGATCATGGTCGTCGCTACATCGGCATGGCCGAGCAATTCCTGCACCGTACGGATGTCGTACCCAGCCTGGAGTAACGTCGTCGCAAAGGAATGGCGAAGGGAATGCGGCGTTGCCGGCTTGGCAATGCCGGCAAGCGACAATGCCCGCTTGAAGGCGCGTTGAAAGGTCTGGTCGTAGATGTGATGCCGGCGCACGACACCGGATCGCGGATCAACCGAATGGGCGTCCTGGGGAAACACCCAGAACCAGTTCCATGAGGTTCCAGCCCGAGGATATTTGCGGTCCAGTGCATCCGGCATCGCGACGCCACCGCGCCCTGTCTCCTGGTCGGCAGCCCACAACACGCGCGCCCGGGCGAGTTGCTCCCGCAATCCCGCCGCCAGGCGGTTCGGCAGCATCAGCGCCCGATCCTTACCCCCTTTTCCTTCACGCACAATGATCGTATTGAGGCCGAAATCCACATCCTTTACACGAAGCTGCAAGCCCTCGGTGATCCGCATCCCCGTGCCATAAAGCAATTGAGCAAACAGGCGCTGCTCGCCCTTGAGGACACAGAAAATCCTGGCAACCTCCTCGGGTGTCAGAACGACGGGGAGGCGTTTTTTCGTGCGAGGTCGGCCAATCTCCTTCATCCACGGCAAGTCCAAGCCGAGCACCTTGCCGAAGAAGAACAACAAGGCCGACAGCGCCTGCTTGTGCGTTGACGCTGCCACATTGCGTGTACCGGCAAGCCAACTCAGGAATGCCTCCACCTCGGTGCCACCCATCGCCGCAGGATGCCGAAGGCCATGAAACCGGATAAATGCACGTACCCAATAGACATATGCCTCCTCCGTGCGTATGCTGTAGTGCAAATAGCGAATGCGCTCGCGCAGTCGGTCGAGCACTTTCACGGACTGAAGAATGGGCAACGGGGCAGTGCCGCTTTTCACGATTATTTAATACTGGATAAAAACACAGTATAGATGCCGGAAAGGCAGGCTGCAAGTTGCTTTTCACCCGATCCACGACGCCGAGTTAGGGAGCAGGCGCCGGAGTTATGCAGCAAAACTGCTCCCGATAACAAAGTTAGGGCACACCCCTGCAAGCACTCTTCGCGTTACAAGGAGTACGCATTATTATGAGAACCTGCATTCAGTATCTAGCGCAAGGCATCGCATTCACACTCTTGATCCAGGTTTCGAATTGCTGGGCAGCGGAAGGTCAAGAAGAAAAGATCGCTGCGCTTGTCTCAAACTCAGCCCAGAAGATCGGAGGTACCAAGAATATCGGCGTTGGGAAAGTCACGATGAACTGGGCAAGCAATCCTGAGGTTAAGGAGGTTGTTGGATTCGGAAACGATAAGCGTGTCGCTAGCCTCACGACGATCATTGGCTACTTGGCCACGAATGAAGAAAAGATATTTCCCAACGTCAAGACAAACAGTGACCAACTGGCCGCCGCCATTATCACAAGAATGTTTTCTTTGACTCATTTGAGCGGATTGCTCTCCTCTGCGGATAATGATGTTGTCGTCAAGGACTACCTTGATGGTGAAATTGCCGACCTAAAGCTAATCCTGAGTGGAAAGATAAACTACAGCATGTATCTTCAGTCTAGAAGAATGCGTGAGGACAAACGATCAATGCTTCTCTTACAAGACAAAGGTATAGTGACCGAGATGCGCATTCTCATGATGAAAGAAGACAGCATTGCCCAAGTGCTTGCAAATAAGACCACCATAATTTCTCTGTTAGAAGTATGTGATGCCAAACCCGATTTATGTGCAAAGCTCCAAGCGAAGTAGTCAGTCCGAGCGAAACTAGCGCCGGTCTCCTGCTTCATGCGAAAGACTTTTTGATTGCGGCTGAACTAGTTCTCAATCGAAACGCGCGGGTCTCTCTTCCAGCATATTTTCTGCTCGGACGCTCTGTCGAGTTGTCGTTGAAGTCGTTTCTCATAGGTCACGGTATGACACCGAGCGAATTAAAATCTCATCGCAAGTTTGGTCACAACCTTGCCGCTCTACTTGAGGAAGCACAAAAACGCAACCTTGAGGATGAAGTGCTACTCGACCAACAAGAGGTAGGAGTAATCAAACTTCTCACCTACGATTACCTAGAGAAGCGCCTCGAATACCGTGTGACTGGCGGTAAGTACTGTCTTCCTTGAGCTTCCCTCTGTTTTTCGTCTTCCAACCCGTTGGCATTATGCCGCCAATTTCTTTTCATGCTGAGTTTTGATCCAGTCTTCCAAGAACTTTTCTGGCGAGGCATAGCCGAGCGTGGAATGTCTCCGTTTCCGGTTGTA
>JAPLQT010000107.1 GCA_026399515.1 Pseudomonadota bacterium
CAGTTCGTCCAGGGAAAAAACGCAGCGCGCGGCGATGTCCAGCGTTTCCGCCAGCAGTTCCGGCGGATACAGGCGGGCCAGGGCCAGGCGCGAACGCAGGTGGCGCTCGCCGTTGGCGAACAGCGCATGGCCGGCTTGCGCCACGGTGGTATCCAGGCGCAGTGCGGTGAGCACGTCCTGCAAGGGCCGCCGCGAGCGCGCATGCATGTGCACGTCGCCGGCGGCGACCAGCGGCAACTGTGCGGCCGTCGCCAGCTCGCGCAGACGTGCCAGGCGCTCATGGTCGTCGGGCCGCAGGTGGCGTTCGAAGGCGATCCAGGCGCGCCCGGCAAAGTGTTCTGCCAGCCAGCGCGCGTCATCGACATTCGGGTCCGCCGCCGGCATCCATAGCGCCAGGCAATCCGGCACGCCGCGGGCATCCCAGCCGGCGAGGTCCTGGCGCGTCAGGTGGTAGCGGCCCTTCTGCGCACGACGCCGGCCCAGCGTGACCAGCGCCGAGAGATTGCCGTAGCCGGCGCGGTTCTGCGCCAGCAGCACCAGCTTCATGCCGCAGGCCAGTTGCAGTTCGGTGCCGTGGATCAATTGCAGTTCCGAGCCACGCGCCGCCAGGTGGGCGCGCACGCTGCCGGCGAAGCTGCACTCGTCGGTGATCGCCAGCGCCGTGTAGCCCAGCCGCACGGCCCGCACCACCAGCTCCCCGGCGTGCGACGCACCGCGCAGGAAGCTGAAGTTGGAGAGGCAGTGGAGTTCGGCGTAGGCCGGCAGGGAGAGCATGGCGATCACAATACCTGTTTTTTTGTACAGTTTATCGCAAACATGCCACGCGTGCGGGCAACAGGCATACTGACCATCGATCGGCCAGCCACGAAAGTTACCCGGATTGCCGCTATCGATCCTCTCGAACTTTTGCGCAGGCGAATGGACCAGGCACTGAATATGCTTGAAGTTCCCCCGCGTATCGCTTCTCTTCCCTCTCTTGAGACCTTGAATCAATGCTGAACGTCACCACACCGCCAAGATTATTCGCGATCGTCAGCCTGTTCATGATCGTCGTGATGGTGATCGTGACCGGGCTGACTCAAGCCCTGTTTTTCCGCCAGTCCATCATCGATCGCGAGTCGGTGATCGTCGGCGACATGGCCAACGCGCTTGCGCATGAGCATTCGATCTCTGTCGCCGATATGGAGAATTACTCCAATGCTTCCGCGGCGAAACATCTTCTCGAAGGCTTTGGCCCCATCAGCCAGCTCTCGGGAACCCAGCGAATCAAAGTCTTCAATCGCGACTACACCATTGCCTGGTCAAACGACCCCGGAATGCTCGGCACGAAACAGACAACACACATCGGAGATTTGATGCGGGCGATGAATGGTGAAATCCGTGCCGTGTTCAACTCGGAGGAAACCAGCCTCGGCACCGGCGATCACAGTTCATCGACAGCTGAATCGATTGAAATTTACGCACCCATTTTCGAAGCGAGGCAGGACAGGTCAACGACCGCGGTCATTGGCGTACTTTCCCTGTCTCGCTCCCCATTGGCGCTGAACCAGACCATCCGGAACGGCTTGTATCTGCTGTGGACGGTAATCGGGATCACCGGACTCATCCTGTTTTCAGCGCTCTACAAACTTTTCACCCTCGTCTATAGCCGTCAGAAACTGGCCGAGTTGCGCTTCACAAAGCTAAGCGCGGATCATGACCATATCGTGCAATTGGAAAAGCTTTCAGCCATGGGGGAAATCGTCAGCGAGATCGCGCATCAAATCAACAATCCGCTGGTCGGAGTCATCAACCTGGCGCAAGTGGCGGAACGGGATCCCGAAATTTCCGAGAAGACCCGGCGCCTGCTTGCCGCGATCGAAAAATCAGGCATCGAGTGCAGCGATTTTGTCCAGCGCCTGCTTCGCCTCAACCAGGCGGCCCGTTCCGAGCCGCAATCGGTCGAAATCAACGATCTGGTAAGGGATACCATCGCCTTTTTTCATCAGACTTTCGGCAAACATCACGCGCTCACATTTACCGAGTCCGACCAGCGCTTGATGATAGTCGCCGACCCTGTTCTGATTCGCCATGCCTTGTTCAACTTTGTCCACAACGCCATCCTGGCCGCACCTGACCAGCCGGTGCTGATATCGCTTGCCGCTGAATATCACGAAGGCATGTCCGGTTACCTGCTCTCGGTCACGGATTGCGGCAGCGGCTTCAACGAGGAAACAGCAAAGAAATTGTTCAAGCCATTTTTCACGACGAGGCCGGGAGGGACCGGGCTCGGTTTGTCAGTCGCGCAATTCATCGCAATGAAACACGGAGGCACGGTGCGTGCGGAAAGCCTTCCTGGCGGCGGAGCACGCTTCAGTATCTGGCTTCCTTCGGGACCGAAACCATGAAGACAAGAATATTGCTGGTCGACGACGAAGCATCCGCGCGGCTGCTGTTCGAGGAACTGTTCCATGACAAACCCGTTGAACTGGTTAGCGCTATCAATGCAACCGAAGCGCGACAGGCATTTCATTCTGGCGACTTCAACCTCGCCATCCTCGACCAGCGCTTGCCGGATGGCAACGGCCTGGACCTCTTTACGGAAATGCGCCGGGAAAGACCGCGTCAGATGGCCGTGCTCATTACCGGCCACGCCGACGTGCGCGATGCGGTGCGCGCCGTGCGTGAGGGGTTGTTCGATTATCTGACCAAGCCTTTCCACAATCTCGAGGAACTTGAGGCCGTGATCGACAAGGCCCTGGAGATGGACCAGGCCTACCGTGAAATCGCCCGTCTGCGCAGGACGCTGGAAGACGAGAAACAGGGTCAGTTTCCCGCCATCGTCGGTGGTCGCTCGGCCGCCATGGAGCGCTTGCTGCATCAGGTACAGCAAGCCGGCCCTCTGGACACGACGGTGGTCATCGAAGGCGAGAGCGGCTCCGGCAAGGAGATGATCGTCAAACAGATCCACGCGGTCAGCGGGCGCTCGAAAGAACCACTGGTGGAGGTCAACTGTGGCGCACTTTCAGAGTCTCTTCTCGAGGCGGCCCTATTCGGGTTCGAAAAAGGTTCCTTTACCGGAGCGAACAAGACCACAGCAGGCTATTTCGAGGGAGCAGACGGAGGCACACTGTTTCTGGACGAAATCACGGACATGAGTCCCAAGCTTCAAGTCAGCCTGTTAAGAGTGTTGCAGGAAAGAACTTTTGCCCGGATTGGCAGCACGGTACAACGCACCACCGATTTCCGCTTGATCTGCGCATCGAACAAGCCGCTGGAACCGGAAATGAAAGAAGGCCGTTTCCGGGAGGATCTCTACTACCGCATCAACGTCGTGAATATCCAGGTGCCGCCTCTGCGCCAGCGGCAAAGGGACATAATGCCTCTTGCGCTATCCTTTCTCGATCATTTCAACCACAAGTTCGGCAAGGACGTCGGCCCGTTTACTCCGCAGGCGATCGCGGCCCTGGAGAATGCGTACTGGCCCGGCAATGTGCGCGAATTGCAAAACGTCGTCGAACGTGCTGTCGTGATCAAAACGGAAGGCCCGATCATTCCAGAGGACCTGTCAATGTCAGGAACCAACGACAGGCCGCTGGAAGGTGCTGCACAGTCGGCCACCCCCTTGCCGTATCGCGAAGCTCGCGATCGATTCGAACTTTGCTATTTCGAGAATCTGCTCAAGATCGCGGACGGCAACGTCTCCGAAGTCGCCCGACTGTCCGGCATATCGCGGCAAAATCTTTACCCCTACTTCAATCGACTGGGTGTCCTAAAGAAATAGAAACACCGGGGTGGCGCAAAGCTTGCATGCTGCGCAAGACCTTCCCTCTTCGCGTCCCGCATTTCCGCGCGTCGCAGAAGTTTAGGGCCGACGCCACCCGCTTCTGCGCCTTGCAGTGGCTCACCTTTCGCTGACCAGCCTGGAAGTGCCATGCCGTATGAACAGAAGCCGCTCGCGTGCAACCCCGCCGCCGTTACCGGCATATCAAAAAATGCCATCGTCAGCCACTACGAGAGCAACTATGCAGGTGCCGTAATGCGCCTCAACGCCATCGAAGCGCAACTTGCAGAGCTCGACTGGACCAAGGCACCGGCGCTCGTGATCAATGGCCTAAAGCGCGAGCAGATGATGGCAATGAACTCCGTGCTGCTGCACGAAGTCTTCTTCGACAGCCTCGGGGCCAGCAAGGCGTCGCGCGGACTCGTTGCACGGATGGATGTCGATTTCGGCGGACCCGCCGCCTGGAAGGCGCAGTTCGCTGCGATGGGCAAGGCCTTGGGTGGCAGTTCTGGCTGGGTGGTGCTGGCGTGGTCGCCGCACGATGGGAAGCTCGTGAATACGTCGTCGACCGACTGCGCCGGAAATGTCGCCGGGGCCGTGCCGCTGCTAACACTTGACATGTACGAGCACAGCTACCACGCGGACTTCGGCGCCAAGGCCGACCTCTATGTCGATGTCTTCATGAACAACCTTAACCTTTTCGCCGCCTCGAAAAGACTGGCGGCGGTTGCCGGGCTCTGAACCCGCCAGACCGACCCTCCGGTCGAGGGTGCCGAAGTTGCCCGCCTGTCCTGCATATCCCGGCAAGATATTTAATCCTGTTTTGACAGCCCGGGTGTCTTAAATAAATCAAGACACCTGTCTTCGATTTCAGACGGCCATTCCAAGCGGCCGTCACCAGCTTTCATTAACCTCATATTCCGTAACAAGTTTTCTGTCAGCACAAAGCTGGTACGAGGCTTGCAGATAAACGCGCGAAGTCTATGTTTTTGCGTGCTGCGCAGCAGGTCTTCCCCAACTGACTTTGACTGTTACTGGAGATACGAAAATGATGAAACAAAAACACCTGGCGGTATTGGTGGCAGCGATACTGGTGCCCACCTTCGCTTTCGCCCAATCCGCCGATCGCCTGGATGCGCTGGTTGCCCAGATCGAAGCGCTGAAAACGGAAATTGCCAACATCAAGAAGGCACAAAGCGCCCAAGCGGCCCAGGCCCCCACCGCGTCTGCATCCGACAAGAAAAATACGATCAAGCTCGGCACCGATGCCGAAGTGACGATTTATGGCCGCATCATGGCGCAGGTGGAGAATGTCAAGGTCAGCAACAGTGCGAATGCAGCTGACAATCTATCGAAAACCCGCGTCTCCGCACATAATTCCAATATCGGCTTCAAGGGCGAGATGCCTGTTGGCAGTGGCACCTCAGCCTTCTTCCAGATCGAACAAAGGGCACCGATTGACGGCACGGCGAATGACAGCACTTTCGCCAACCGGAATTCCGGGGTGGGCTTCAAGGGCCCGTGGGGCACGGCGCTGGTGGGTAGGTGGAATACGCCCTACAAGGACCAGACGATCAAGATGGACCCCTTCAACGAAACGACACTCGCCGCCAATACATTCGTCATGGGGCAGGTGTCGCAACTCGGTGCCGATGACATCTTTCATGCACGCCTGCCGAATACCATCCAGTACTGGACGCCCAAGGTAAACGGCTTTAGCGGGAAAGTGTTCTTCACCGCCAACGAAGGCAGGACTACGACGCTCAACCCTTACACCACGTCGCTGACACTCGATTATGACCAGGGACCACTGTTCGCCGTTCTCGGCTATGAGACTCACAAGGATGCCGATGAGTTCAGAGTAACAGCCGCCGGCGTTGCCGCCGCTGCCCCTGCCACAGGAAAGGACAAGGGCGTGCATCTGGGCGGCGGCTATCGCTTCTCCAACGGCACCACTCTTACCGCTTTGTGGGAAAAACTCTCATTTCATTCTGACGCAGTCACAGGCCTGGCTACTCAGGACATGAGCCGCAACGCCTGGTTCATCGGTGCCAGTCACAAGTTCACCAACCAGTTCTCCCTGCGCGGCGGCTATGGCAAGGCCGGCAACCAGACCGGAACGAACAATATGGATGGCGGCAATGCAAATACTGGCGCAAAGGGCTTTTATGCCATGGTCGGTTATTCACTGAACGGCTGGAAGGCACTGGATAGAACCGAACTTTTCGCCCAGTACGTGAATTTCAAGAATGACAGCAATGCCTCGTACATCTTGACCAATAACGACGCAGGAGGCGGCCTTGACATGGCCAAGGCCGGCGCGGCTACTTCCGCAGGAGCGCATTACAACGGCCTGACATTCGGCGTGATGACCTACTTCTGATCGGCCGCCATGACTCGCTTTCTTGACGAAATAGTACGAAAATCCCAGTGGTCGAAGTTGCCGCCGAGATTTTGTTACAAGAGAGCCATGGTCTGGTTTATTCTGGCAGACGATACCCATATCAACGCATAAACGGAGATTCACCATGAAAAAAACCGCACTGTTTTTGAGCCTGGCCGTCATCGGCATGGCTTCTGCCCTGGCAGCCGACCCGGCCAAGATCAATTGGTCGAAAGTGCCGGCCACCAACATTCCGATGTTCTACCCCGGGCAGTCCACCTACGAGTGGTTGCGCAGCGAAGAGCACAAGGGGGCATCCAAGGAAGTCAAGCGCGGCGACGCCTGCATGAGCTGCCACGATGAAAAGGATGCCGAAAAGGATATCGGCAACAAGATCGTCAAGGGCATCAAGCTTGAGCCGATGCCGATTCCGGGCAAGTCCGGTTACAAGGATCTCAAGGTGCAGGCCGCCTACGACGCCAAGAACCTCTATCTGCGCTACCAGTGGAAAACCGACAATCCCTATCCTGGCACCGAACACCAGTACCTGCGCTTCGACGGCAAGGAATGGAAAGTCTGGGGCTACCCCAAGCTGGACAAGCCCGTGCATGAAGGCAAGCAGCCCGGTGTTTACGAAGACCGCATGTCGATCATGATCGACGACGGCAAGGTGGCCGGCTTTGCCAAGCAGGGTTGCTGGCTGACCTGTCATGACGGTCAGCGCGACAATCCCAAGCAATTCACCAAGGAGGAAGTCGAAGCCAATCCCTTGCTGAAGGCGCTCAAGAAAAACGATGTGCGCAAGTACCTGCCCGACAGCCGCACCGATCCGTCGGACTGGAAGACCGGCAAGAGCGTGGAAGAAATTGCCAAGCTCAAGGCGGCGGGCTACTTTGTCGACCTGATCCAGTGGCGTGCGCACCGCAGCAATCCGGTGGGCATGACCGACGACGGCTATGTGCTCGAGTTCCGCAACAGCGATGCCGGCAAGGATCCATGGAGCGGCAATTCCGATTCAAAAACGCATGAACCGAAATTCATGTGGGACGCCAAGAAAGTCGGCTACAAGTCGCTCAAGGCGATGGACCTGCACAAGGGAGGCGACCACGTCCTGATTCGCGAACAAAACGCGGTGCCATTTGACCCGAACGCCGGCTGGAAGGAAGGTGACCTGATTCCCGACTACGTGATCAGCAAGGAAGACTCCAAAGGTTCGACCGCCGACAACGGCGGAATGGGCACCTGGAAAGATGGCATGTGGACAGTAGTCGTGACTCGCCCGCTGGGCCTCACCAACGACGATGACAAGAACCTGAAAGACGGCGGCGTCTACAACGTCGGCTTTGCCATCCACGACGACAACATCACCACGCGCGGCCACCAGGTTTCCTTCGAGAAGACACTGGGCATTGGCGTCAAGAAAGGCACCAAGGTCGACATCAATGCCGTAAAGCTGCCGTAATCCAGTACGGCGCCACTTTTGGCGCCAGGCAAGTCTCAGCGTCGCCGGCCACTCCCTATAATCGGGGTGTGCCGGCGATTCTTTTCTTACCGTGGAGCGGATTCAGCGATGAGCCAGAGTAGCAGCGTCGCCTTCTTCGACAGCCAATTCCAACAGCAGGTGCGGAACCGGGACTTCCAGCTCAATCCCTTCGAACTGGTCGCCCTGCCTTACCTGAAGGGGCGCGTGCTCGATTTCGGCTGCGGCCTGGGCAATCTGGCAATCGCCGCTGCGCAGCGCGGCTGTTCCGTGGTCGGGCTCGATGCCAGCCGGTCCGCCATCGAGCACCTGCGGCAGCGCGTGCTGGACGCCGCCCTGCCGGTCGAAGCCATCGAAGCCGATCTGCGCAATCACGAGATCGCCGAGGAATTCGATTGCGTGGTCTCGATCGGGCTGCTGATGTTCTTCGACTGCCCGACGGCCTTGCGCATCCTCACGATGCTGCAAGACCGAGTGCGCCCGGGCGGCATCGCGGTGGTCAATGTGTTCATCGAGGGCACAACCTACCTCGACATACTGCAGCCGGATAGCCACTGCCTTTTCCCGCACGAAGAGATGGCCAGATGCTTCTCAGGCTGGGACATTCTCCATTCCGAATTCCGCGATTTCGATGCACAGAACGGGAGCATCAAGTCCTTCGTCACACTGGTCGCGCAGAGGCCGGGGCGCGCTTCGCGATAGCAGCCAGCCAAACGACCGGTGTTTGTTTTTCCTAGCCGCAAACCTCGCTGATTGCCTTGCCCCTCAGGCCGGCTCTCTTGCTGACACACTTGGCATCCTGATTGTTTCCGCACATTCTGCAGATGCCGAGGCCGTCGAAAAAGTAGGCAATCCGGTCCGGGCAGTTACACAAGGAGACAGCTCCCAGCCTTTCCTTGGCAATGTGCAGGGTGGCAATGCCGCCCATCGTCGAACCGGAACACTCCTGCATGTCGATCCGTAATGTGAGATGTCGATCGCTGGCGATGTGAACGGGAAACATGGATCGACGTCTCGGGCTTTTCACTCAGTGAGGCGGGCGACGTATCCATGCTTTTCCTTGGTCGATATTCATTGGCACCGGGCGGGGAATGCCGAGGATGAGCAGAAGAAAATGTCCACCCGGCATCGCAAAAAGGATGCCCTTCCGCGCAGGTTTTGTCTATTGAGCGAAAGGCATACATAGAAAGTACTACGCGATAGATCCGAATCAATTGATGATTGCATTCCAACGAACCGTACGCGACGACCTGTCAGGCGAACCAGCCATGCAGGAACCAGCCGCCGGGTGGGCGCGGATCACGGAAGATCCATAGCCAGCGGCCTGCGCCATCAATGGCGACGAAGTAGTCGCGGCGGGCATCGCCGCCATCCCACCAGCCGGACTCAATGCGCTCCGGTCCGGCGAGCAGCGACAGCGCTCCGCCCCGCTGTGGACGGCCACGCACTTCGCGCAGGGCTTCGGGTGGGTCGACCAGCCACAGCGGACGCGGCGGCAGCAAAGGCGCAGCAGCCGGTTTGCCGGCGCCAGTCCGGCTCGCCAGCTCCGGGCGGTAGTCGGCATGGCAGACCAGGCCCTGCACGGCCTGCGGCCCGAGGCGTGCGACCAGGCGATCCATCAAGTCGGCCAGTGCTTCATGCTTTTGCCCGGCGCCATCGAACAGGGCCTGGCTGCGTGCATCGCGCTGTTCGATTCCCCTCACGCAAAGACGCAGGGCCAGCACAGGTGCCGACAGTGCCAGCGCATCCAACTGCTCCTTGAGCACGCGCTCGATGCGCGCGGCCTGATGCACCGGTGCGCTGAAGACCAGCGGCAGCGCGGTGACTGCGCCGTGGCCGTGATCGATCAGCCATTCGATCTCGCCCACCGTGGCATTCCTGGCGGCCAGCCAGCCGGCCAGGGCAGCAACCAGGCGCCGCGCGGCGAACAGCAGCACCGGCGCTGTCGCAACCGGAGCAGGCAGTTCCAGCCCCTGCTCGAAGCGCTCTGGAAAGACGAAAAACACTTGCGGATCGGCCACTTCACCCATTGCGCGGGCCAGGTCGACCAGGAAGGGCTTGCCGAGACGCGCACCGAGGCTAGCGCGCGGCAGCGCCAGCAGGTCGCCGACACGGCGCAGGCCGAAGCCTTCGATGCGTCGCGCCAGGGATGGCTCCAGCTCCAGCGCGGTCAACGGCACCGAAGTCAAGGCAGCGCGCGTGGCCGGCAGGTCGAGGCAAATCGCATCGCCGCCGGCCCGCGCCAACCAAAGCGCCGCCAGCGGCGTGGGCGCCACCGCCAGTTGCACATCGATCTCCATTGCGGCGAGGTCCTCGCGCACCAGCCGCAGTAGCGCCGGCAGACCGCCGAACAGGCGCAGGCTACCGCCGATTTCGAGGCGCAGCGCGGCCGGAGCGAGATTGACCTGCGGCGTAAAGCGCCCGGCCCAGCAAGCCAGTGCGTGGGTCGGAAAAGCGTCGCGACGCGTGCCGCCGTCAGGCGAGGACGCGACTGCGTCGTCGACTGCCGGCCGCGTCGGGCAATGCAGCGCCAGCCACAACATGGGCAATACCCTGTGACAAAGCTGCGGGACGTGCGATGTCGAGCAGAATGGCCTGCCGCGCCGGCGGCCCGCGTCGCTTCAGGACCTGCACGCGCAACTGCCGGCCCGCCGCCTGCAAGTGCAGGCGCAGGGGTGCGGGCGAAGCTTCGGCCGCAAGCCACGCAGGACGGAAACAGAAGGCCCCGCCGCCGCCCTCGCCCGCCGCCACCTGCAGGCGGCGCAGGCTGTTGGCCGGCAATTGGCCATGAAACAAGGGATCGAGCCACAGCAGCGTGGCTGCCACGCCGCCGCAGCGCAAGGCTTCGACGCCGGCCCAGAGGACATCGCGCGGGCGGTGTGGAAACACCAGGCACAGGCGGTCGAGTTTGATCCCGGAGGCAGCCCAGGCCGGGGCATGGGCCACATGGGGCGGCGCCACCAGCACCACGGTCTGCCCGGCGGCGGTCAGCGCCGCCAGCGCCGGCAGCAAGAGACCGAGTTCGCCAATCCCCTCCTGTTCCGCCAGCAATTCAGTCAAGGCCCCGCGCGGCCAGCCGCCGCCCGGCAGTTCGGCATCGAGCCGCGGAAAACCGCTGGCAAGAACCGGCGCCGGTGCCATGGAAAAAGCGCCGCCGCGCCGAATGTCGCCGCGCTCCAGCACCTGGGTAAGTAAAGGATTCATCCTGAAACAAATCCACCGCAGAGGCGCAGAGGCGCAGAGGAAGCGCAGAGAAAAGCACTATTTTTTTGACTTTCTCTGCGCCTCCGCGCCTCTGCGGTAAAGCTTTTCTTGTTTTCCTGGTTCACAAAGTCCGGCCGTCGCGGATCAAACCGACGGCGACACCCTCGATGGTCAGCGACTCTTTGCGCGTATTGACCAGGATGGGGGCGAAATCGCGGTTCTCGGCGATCAGTTCGACCATGGTGCCGCGCCGTTTGAAGCGCTTGACGGTGACTTCGTCGCCGATCCGGGCGATGACTATCTGACCGTTACTGGCGTCCGCGGTGCGATGCACGGCGAGCAGGTCGCCGTCGAGGATGCCGGCCTCGATCATCGACAGGCCGCGCACGCGTAGCAGAAAATCGGCGCGCGGCGTGAACAGCGCCGGATCGATACGGATGTTGCCAAGGCGGTTCTCCACCGCCAACAACGGACTGCCGGCGGCGACCACGCCGATCAGGGGCAGGCCGAGTTGCTCCACCAGCCGGATGCCGCGTGCGGAACCGTGCTCCAGGGTGATCGCCCCCTTTTTCACGAGCGCCTTGAGGTGATCCTCGGCGGCGTTGGGCGAAGCGAAGCCGAAGGCACTGGCGATCTCGGCGCGCGTCGGCGGCACGCTGAAGACTGCCAGGCTGTTGCAAATGAAGTCGAGAATCTCCCGCTGGCGGGGGGTCAGG
>JAPLQT010000137.1 GCA_026399515.1 Pseudomonadota bacterium
AGATCGATCCCAACTGTAACAATGCTCATTGACTTCCCCTTTCGTGGTTTTGATGAGATGCGAAAACTCCATCATGGCACTCGATGCCGTACGCGGCTTCCGCCGCAACCTCGGGACGGGGAAGTCCCTTTCATTCGTTAGGTTGCAAAATCCCACATGTTGTTGAATTGGAGGCTATATGAAGCGAACTTGGTTCATTCAATTTGGCTGGGTCTATCGTCCGGTATCGTGGCAAGGCGTAGCGCTTGTTCTGTGTTTTCTCGCGTTTTGCATCCAGGTGTTTGTTGCCGTTGATCGTCACGCCCACTCAGCCAGTGACACCCTATTTGGTATTTTCCCCTTCGTCGTGCCAGCAGCCATTCTTCTCTATTGGGTTGCGTCCAAGACCTCTAGCAATGCAACCTAACATGGCGGTCGAGAGGGACGGCCTGCAAGCTGCGCTTGCAGGTTCCCTCCTCGCTTCGCGCTCCGGCCGCACCTCACCTTTACGTTTGGCCCCGAAATGCGAACCTTTCGTGGTGCCAGAAACCTTCGCGCATCCGGCCGAGATTTATACTGTCGCTGGTGCCCGAATTCGATCTGCCAACGGCATTCAACGAGGCCGCTTCCCCACCACTTGGTCTCCAGTGCCGGAGATCGCATCATGGGCGAAAGAATTCAAGGTATAGACCAATCAAGTAGTAGGTATGGATTAGCCGAGCATCTCAAGACATTCACAAAAAGGTTTTGGTATGGATCAAAGTAGCAATGACGTCAGTACTCCAGTTGCTGGTCAGTTTGCACTGCCATTGCGCGCCACGTTTGGCTTGGGAGACCGTGTACGCAAGAAGTCTGGCGCCGCTTGGCAGGGTCAAATTGTCGGCTGGTACTGCACAAAACTGACCCCTGAGGGCTACGCCGTCGAGTCTGAATCTCACCCAGGCTCAGTACAAATTTATCCTGTGGCTGCGCTTGAACGCGTGGCCTAACACTTCATATATGGACTCCCCCCAAAGGTAAAGAGACGGATCGATAGTAGTGGCTGAATGGAAGCGCATGCAGTCGTATATCCGGCATCGATAGTGGGCTCTGAGTGGCCCGTGCCGACATGGAATCTGCGCACGCAGTGCCAATCGTTACAAGCGGCAGGCATGAAGCTGCCGGAAGAGTTATCGGCATGCATCGTTGCGTGAGGGTGCGACCCGTTTAGCCATGATGGGCGATTAGTCTCAAAGCAAGCGCGGGGACGTGGAACACATGATGTTTCCTTGCAGACGATTACGCGGCAATTACGAAGGCAGTGCGATCAAACTTGCGCTGCGGCCTAGGCACTGGCTGACCATACGGTGTGGCATCACGCAACGTGGCATAACAGATACGCGCCATCTTGTTGGCCAAGGCACAGGCTGCCTTGTTGTGATTGGTGCGGCCTTGCACCGCCGTCGCCCAGGAACGCAAGCCATCGAGGCTGCGCCCCACCTCGCGGGCGGTACTCGCGGCACGCAAGACCGAACGTGCCCCATGAGTGAGCAACATGCGCAGGTAGCGGTCGCCGCGTTTCGAGATGCGACCCAAGACCCGGTTGGTACCGGAACTGAACTCCCGCGGCGTCAATCCGAACCAGCTCGCAAAGTGTCGGGCATCCTTGAAGTGCGACACGTTCCCGCCGGTCGCGGCCACCATCGCTGTCGCCGTCAGCAGACCGACACCGGGAATCGACAGCAGCGTCGTGCAAGGCAGGCTGTGTTTGGCTACCTCGGAAAGCTCACGCTCCAACTGGGCGATTCGGGCTTCGAGCAAGCGGATCTCTTCGACCAGCAACTTCATCGAACCGCGGATCAGTCCGGGCACAGCGGAGTTCGGATCGGCCAATACCCGGCTGATCGCTTCGACCCCAGTGCGCGCCCCCTGCGGCACCACCAGACCGAATTCTCGGCAGAATCCCCGCAAGGCGTTGATGCGCGACGTGCGCGTACCCATCCACAGCGAACGAGTGCGATGCAGGCCCTGCAGCGCTTGTTGTTCGACGGATTTCACTTTCACCGGCACGATGTCAGACGCGCGCGCCGCCTCCAGCAGTGCGCAGGCATCGGCAGCATCCGTCTTGTTGCGCTTCACATAGGCGCGGATGTACGCTGCGGGCAACAAGCGCACTTCGATACCGTGACCATTCAGCCAACGCGCCCAATGGTGTGCAGAGCCGCAGGCTTCCATGATGACCAGGCGAATATTCCTATTCGCAAACCAGCGCTCGAACTGGGTCCGTGTCAGGCGATGCGATTCGATGACCTTCCAGGACGAATCGGCGACAGCCAGTTGGAAAACGCTTTTTGCAAGATCGACGGCAACAGTAGTAGCATGCATTTTGGATTCCTCCTCGGAGTTGATCGGTGCTGACCTCCACGCCAAATGAAAGACAGCCGCGCACAGCGTGCGCCTACAAAGAGGGGGAGTCCATCCCATCAATCGAGAGGACGTGCCCCGGCAAGCCGGGCGCCGCCTCTCATCTCAAACGTTGGACAGCAAGCGGCAGATGAAGGGATTCGACAATGAAATATCGGAATTCCAGGTACTTGATGTCCGCTTTGTTGACGTCCCTCCTTGTTTGCTTTTCTGTCTTGGCGTTCAACTTTCGGAATGCCCACGCCGAGGACAAACAGGCGAAAGCAGGCAACCAAACGTTTGCAATCACCTTGAACGGCTCGCAGCGTAGCTACATCGTCCATGTTCCTCCCACCTACAAGCCTCAGACGCCCTCGTCCTTGGTTATCATGCTGCATGGCGGCGGCGGCACCGCGGCGGCCGCAATGTGGGAGACAGGGTGGGCAGCTAAGGCTGACCAGCAGGGATTCCTGACGGTCTTTCCCAACGCCATGGCGCGCGATCCGGCGCAGCCAAGCAGCTTTGCACGCAACCCACAACTCTGGAACGACGGTTCCGACCGGTTTTTTGAAGGCCAGACGGCCTCGGACGATGTCGGATTCATCGCCGCCATGCTCGACGATCTTTCCGACCGGTTCGCGCTGGACGCGCAGCGAATTTTCGTCACCGGCTTCTCCAACGGCGCCTCGATGAGCTTTCGCGTCGGCTCGGAATTATCGGATCGCATTGCCGCCATCGCACCCGTCGCGGGAGCGCTGTGGTTCGATCCCCCACAATTTCGACAACCGGTCTCCATGTGCTACATCACCGGCACGGCCGATCCGCTCAATCTAATCGAAGGCGGCGTGCCAAAGCTCGCAACCGGTGCCAGCGACAAAGTGCGTGCAAAGCCGAAGCCACCCGTGCGCGATTCGATCTTGAAATGGGCCAAGGCGCTCGGGTGTCCCTCGACGACGCCAAGCGTTTCCGACAACCGCGGCGTACGCACGGAAACGTACTCCGCCTGTGTCGGCGCCGCTGAAGTCGTCTACATTGCGGCCGATGAATTGGGGCACACTTGGGCCGGAGGTAGAAGCGTTTTGCCGGAGAGCACGGTGGGTAAGACATCGAACCGAATAAGCGCCACCGATGTCATTTGGGAGTTCTTCAGTAAGCACGCGCGGTCTGATCTCGTGGAATTCGGTAATATTGATGAATTGTCGAAGACACATGTTCGGTAAGCGAGTTGGATAAGGGAGATAATGAAATGGAAGGAGCATTTCTTGTTGAGCTGATCAAAACTCTTAAAGATCGGTTTGCGAAAAACAAGCGTCGTCATGCAGGCATCGACTGGAGCTCAGTGCAAGCGAAATTGGAGGCTAGCCCTGATAAACTCCAGGCACTCCATGAAATGGAACGCACCGGCGGCGAACCGGATGTTGTTGGTTATGACGAAAAGACCGGTGAGTTCATTTTCTGTGATTGTTCTCCTGAAAGTCCGCTAGGCCGACGCAGCCTTTGTTATGACCGCGAGGCTCTTGATTCACGGAAGGAAAACAAGCCAAGCGGATGCGCTGTCGAAATGGCGTCGTCGATAGGTATTGAGATACTCACGGAACAACAATTTCGAGAATTGCAAGAGTTTGGGGAATTCGACAGGAAAACGTCGAGCTGGGTGAAAACGCCAGCCAAAATAAGGGATCTTGGCGGTGCGCTCTTCTGTGATCGTCGCTATGGCAATGTTTTCGTGTATCACAACGGCGCTGAATCATACTACGCCGCCCGAGGTTTTCGCGGTCTGCTCAAGGTATAGCTCGTGAAGTTGGATCTCATGACATGAGTATGGCGTCACTCGAACTCAGGATTCCACCACCGGTGGTTGCGGTTGTAGTTGCCGTTGCCATGTGGGGAATCTCTTTGATGTCGCCGCTGCTCCAAGTGTCCGCTGTCACCCGGGTATCGGTGGCCATGGCGGTTGCCTTGATCGGTGGTTGTTTCGCCTTGGCCGGGGGTTATTCATTCCGCCGCGCGAAAACGACCAGTAACCCGAGGAAACCGGAAGCGGCGTCTTCGTTGGTCATCTCGGGCATCTACAAAATCACGCGCAATCCCATGTACATCGGCGTTGTGTTTGTCCTCATCGCTTGGGCAATTGCGCTGTCTTCCGCGTGGGCGTTGCTCGGGCCTCCGGCATTCGTACTTTACATAAGCCGGTTCCAAATCGCACCCGAGGAGCGCGTGCTTGCGGCTTTATTCGGCGCCGAATTTGCTGCTTATAAATCGAGAGTTCGCAGGTGGCTCTGAGACCCAACTCATCCATCAACCGTGACCTGGCACATAATGCCGCACCAGGCCGGTTAGCCACAAGTTGGGCGTCGGAGATCCTTGCTCCCGACACGCATGCTGCCTGGGTCGTTATCCCGGGATTTCGTTGATTTACCCGCAAACAGGAGGTCCGAAATGAATAAGAAATTCTTCATCGCCTGGGCAATTATCTTCGTCGTATGGATGGTTGGCAGCTTCATTGTGCACGGGACACTGCTGCACGCCGACTATGCGAAACTGCCGAACCTCTTTCGGTCCGAGGCCGAGTCCCTGCAGTACTTTCCGTTGATGATTCTCGCCCACGTCATCATGGCCGGTGCGCTTGTATGGATCTACTCGCGTGGTGCGGAGGCAAAGCCATGGCTAAATCAAGGCTTGCGGTTTGGCGCGGCCATTGCCCTACTGACGGTCGTGCCCACTTACACGATCTACTATGTCGTACAACCCATGCCGGGTGTGGCTGTCGTCAGGCAAATCGTCTTCGACGGTATTCTCATGCTCATTCTCGGAGCGGTTGTCGCCTTCATGTATAGAAGCCGGGATCGTGCCTGACCTCACGCTCGACACGGACGCAACGCCATACAGCCACGCAGCGCCGGTATATCGGATGGCCGGCCGCTGAAAGGATGTAAATTGACATGACAGCATTCACACGTGAACTCCTGATTTTTCTGCACCTGCTGGGGGCAATCGCATGGTTCGGCGGAATGTTTTTTGCATACTTTTGCCTCCGTCCCGCCGCGGCGGAAACGCTCGATCCTCCCAAACGCTTACCCCTATGGGCCGCCACATTCGGACGCTTCCTTCGCTACACCGCCGCCGCGGTGGTAGTTATAGCCGTCAGCGGTTTAGCCATGCTCATCGAAACGGGCTTCCGGACGGCCCCCACGGGCTGGCTCGTCATGACAGCGCTCGGGCTGGTCATGATGTTGGTCTTCGGCTACGTCTATCTTGCCCTTTATCCCAGACTAAGCACGCACTGCCTCGCTTCGGCTTGGCCAGCCGCCGCAATCGTGCTGAACGATATGCGTAGGCTGGTAGCCATCAATCTCGTGCTCGCCTTGTGCACAGTGGCTGCTGCTGTCTTTGCTCGATGACGAACACAATTCGTCGCTGCATCGGCCTAATCCCCTTGTCACCCTTGATTTTTGAACTTCCGGAGGCTCCGGCTGAGTTTCGTGGCGGCCAGCGCCTCAATTTGTATGTCAGGCCCCAGATTTCGGGGCGAGTTGGTCACAAGGAGTAGATATATGGACATATCCAGTGCTGAGGAGCTCAAGAAAATTTTTGGCACGCCTCAGGAGAGGGCGGTTAAGAAGGAAATTCGGTCGCTTGACCGGCACTGCACAAATTTCATCGCGCTGTCGCCGTTTATCGTTGTGGCTACCGCCGACGCGGAGTTCAATATGGACGCTTCGCCGCGTGGTGGCGCACCCGGTTTCGTCAGAGTCACAAAAAATGGTGAATTGCTTATACCGGAGTCACCGGGCAATAATCGGATCGACACCTTGCAAAATATTGTGGCTACCCGCCGTGCCGGGATAATATTTCTCATTCCCGGATTCAATGAAACCTTGCGGGTAAACGGTATCGCCAGCGTGTCGGTCGATGAGCTTCATATAGCGGCGTGTACGGATGAAAGGCGCGCACCGAAGGTGGTAATTAAAGTCGTTCCAGAGGCTGCATACTTGCATTGTGCAAAGGCTTTTCTTCGGTCCAGGCTTTGGCAACCGCAAGCTCAGGTAGACAGAAGCGTTCTACCGACTGCGGGGCAAATTATCAGTGAGCAAACCGGGATTCACGTCCCGCTTGAAACCCGGGAAGCCATGGAACGCAGATATGAGCCTGACCTATAGGAGGCGTTGTTTCGGCCTTAGGCGGCAGAACTGAAGTATTGGTGATCGAATGAACACTTACATAGCCTTTTTGCGAGGGATCAATGTTGGCGGCAATAACTCCCTGCCCATGAAAGAGCTTGTCGCGATTCTGGAAAGCACCGGCGCTCGCAAGGTCAAAACGTATATTCAAAGCGGCAATGCAGTATTCCAAAGTACGGAAAGGAGCAGCTCACAACTCCCGAAAATGCTGGCCGCCGAAATCAAGAAGCGCCATGGCTTCGAACCTTGCATCCTCATACTCGAACTCGAAGCAATAAGGAGGGCAATCGCGGAGAATCCCTTTCCCGACGCGGTAGCCGACCCCGGCAGTTTGCACCTTGGCTTTCTCGCCTCCAGGCCCAAGAACCCGGATCTGGAGAAGCTCTCCAACTTGAAGAAAGAGAGCGAACGGTTTCATTTGGGCGATGGGGTGTTCTACCTGCATGCGCCTGAAGGGGTGGGTAGATCAAAGCTCGCGGCAAGTTCCGAGAAACTCTTGGGAGTGCCGATGACAGACCGCAATTGGAGAACTGTTTGCAAGGTCGCTGAAATGGCAGGAGAGTAAATGAGCTCCCCCGAAATTTCGTCTTCCGGGAAATGGGGTATAACGCCCCGCTAAATTGGAAGGAGAAGCGAAGTTGAATAAGATACCGAAGCAAGAGTACACGCCGGAGTTCGGAGAACTGGGTTGGAAGACGAAAAACAGAGGGAAGCTCAACCTCGAAACTATTGAAAGACGGAGCGTATGAAACACATCCTGGTCTATGCGGATTCGCTGTCGTGGGGAATCATCCCGACGACCAGGAAGCGCTTGGAGTTTGCGCGCCGCTGGCCCGGCGTGCTCGAAGCCGAACTCAATGCGCGAGGCCAAGACGCGCGGGTCATCGAGGACTGCCTGAATGGCCGTCGCACGGTGTGGGAAGACCCGTTCAAGCCGGGACGCAACGGCCTGGTGGGGCTCGCCCAAAGAATTGAAGGCAGCTCGCCGCTTGAACTGGTCGTGCTCATGCTCGGTACCAACGACTTTCAGTCCATGCACCAATACAATGCCTGGCATTCCGCACAAGGAATCGCCGCGCTGGTATCGGCGATCCGCTGTGCGCCGATAGAGCCGGGAATGCCCGTGCCGGAAATCCTGGTCGTTGCTCCACCGCCAATCGCGACCCCCAGAGGGCCGATAGCGCCCAAGTTCGACGGGAGCGAGAGCAAGTGTTTCGGCCTGGCTCAGGCGTACATGCAGGTCTGTGGAGAGCTTGGTTGCCTGTTCTTCGACTCTGCCACGGTCATCGCAGCAAGCCGCGTCGATGGCGTACATCTCGACGCGCCGGAGCATGCGAAACTCGGCCGGGCAATCGCCGAAGTCGTGGCCCCGGTACTTGAGGACGACGCGCCGTGAACGCCATGCACATGTCAATTCATTTCCGGCGCATCTGAACCAATACCTTCGGGAGAGAAAATGATGAAATCCGCGCTTGCCGCCGCTCTGTTCGGCCTCGTCCTTTGTGCGGGCAGCCATGCCCGCGTGACGCGCATCGTCATCGACGAAACGCTTCCGCTCCCCGCGCCCGCCGGCGGCCCGGCACCTCAGATCGCCTATGAGCAGGTCGCCGGCCGGGCGTTTGGCGAGCTCGATCCCATGCTCCCCGGCAACGCCATCATCCAGGATATCGAACTGGCCAAGGACGCGGACGGCACGGTGCGCTACGTCGCCTCGTTCGTCATTTACAAGCCGGTCGATATGCGCCAGGCCAGCGGGTTGATGTGGCATGACGTGCCCAATCGGGGGCGCGTGTTCCCCTTCGCGCCGCAGGAGCGCGCGTTCGGCGACATCATGCTGGCGAGCGCGTGGCAGGGCGACAACAGCGGCGCTACGGCCGTGCGGCCCACCGCATCGGCGGCCGGCATGCAATTCCTACAGGTGCCGGTGGCGCGCGGCCCCGGCGGAACGCCAGTCACCGGCGAGGTCTTCGGTCGCATCGTCAATCGCGCCGGCGCGGTGTCGCAGCCTTTGCTGGTGCAGACCAACCCGGTTCCCTACATGCCCTTAAGCCTCGACACCGCGAAATCTAAACTGGTGTCGCGCGGCGGTGAAAACACGCGCGGCGAAGTGTTCGACGAAGTCGCAACTGCGGCCTCCGACTGGGCCTGGGCGCGATGCGACGCCGGCAACCTGTTTCCCGGCACGCCGGACCCGACGCAAATTTGCCTGAAGCATGGCTTCGACGCGGCGCGGCTGTATCAGGTGGTATTCACCGCGGCCGACCCGTATGTGCTCGGCATCGGTTTTGCGGCGTGGCGCGACGTCGGCGCATTTTTCAAGAACGCCGCCGCCGACGATGCCGGCACCCCGAATCCGCTTGCCAAGCGCGTGACCCACAGCATCGCCCGCGGCATTTCGCAATCGGGCAATTTCCTGCGCGGCTGGCTGCACCTCGGGTTCAACCAGGACGAGGCCGGCGGCATGGTGCACGACGGCTTGTGGCCGATCATCGCCGGGCGCCGTATCGCCCTGAATTTCCGCTGGGCGCAGCCCGACGGCGTACTCGAGCTGTACCAGGCGGGCAGCGAGGGTCCGCAGTGGTGGCTGGCGCATCCGGATCCGGTGCGCGGAGGGCCGGCGTCCGGCATTCTGGATCGCTGCGCGGCAACGCACACCTGCCCGAAAATCATCGAGCATTTCGGCTCCGCCGAAGTATGGGCGCTGAAGCTCACGCCGGAATGGGTGGGAACGGACGGCAAGGCCGATTTGCCGCTGCCACAGAACGTGCGCCGCTATTACATTGCCAGCAGCACTCATGGCGGCGGCGCCGGCGGCTTCGACAGCAGCTTGCCCGGCGTCGGTTTGCCGAAGACGGGCGCCGCCTGCCCGGGCAACAACTTCGGCGTGGGCGTGCTGCCGGCCAACCCGGTGCCGCATACGCAGACGGTCAACGCTTTGCGCGTGCACTTCCGCGACTGGGTCATGAAGGGAACGCCGCCGCCACCCAGCCGCTATCCGACGCTCGCGCAGCAGACCCTCGCGGAAGCGCACAAAGCGGCGATCGGCTTCCCCACCCTGCCCGGCCTGCGCGCCACAGTGCCCGAACCCGATTTCATCATGCCGGTGCACGACTACGACTGGGGCCCGCAATTCAATGCGCGGGACGGCTCCGGCGTCGCATCCGTCGCCCCGCCGCGTATCAGGCAGGTGCTCAGGATGTTTGCCCCGAAGGTGGATGCCGACGGCAACGAACTGGGCGGCGTGCCGGTGGTCCTGCTCGACGCGCCGCTGGGCACTTACCTCGGCTGGAATATCACCGCCGGCGGCGCAAGGCCGTTTCACAAAGAGCAGATCTGCGACTATGTGGGCGGCATGATTCCTTTTGCGCGCACGGCCGGGGAGCGCCAGGCCAGCGGCGATCCGCGTCCGTCGTTGCAGGAACGCTATGGCTCCCACGACGGCTATGTCGCCGCCGTCACCAAGGCCGCGTCGCACGCCGTGGCGGAAGGCTTCCTGTTGCAGCCGGATGCCGCGGCGCTGATCAACGCGGCGCAGGCCAGCGCGGTACTGCGCTAACGTTCATGATGCGCGGGCTACGCCCCGAGGGAAGTCCCCTGGTGGGACGCTCCCGATCATGAAAGCTAGTTGCATTCCCATGGCCCCCCACCCACTGCCCCCGCCCCGGGGCGGGGGGCTAAATGTGC
>JAPLQT010000041.1 GCA_026399515.1 Pseudomonadota bacterium
GCGCATCACGCCGAGTTGCGCCGTCATTGCCGACCCCGAGCGACCCGCCACCAGCACCGCCCCCAGCACCGGCCCCAGCTCGCGGATGATGCCCAGGCCGAGAATATTTACGATGTAGATATCCGCGCCGAACTGCTTGAGTTGCAGCGACGAGAGATAGGAAAGCACGATGCCGATGAGAAAGCCGACCAGCGCAGTGACCGGCATCGCCTGCACGCCGCTCTTGAACAGGTTGGCGGCGATCTCGCGCCACGGTATGTCGCGCGGATGACTCAGCAGATGCAGCGCATCCAGCAGCAACTGGCCGACCAGGGTGATGAAGTCCACCAAGCTATGCCAGAACCGCAGCGCTCCGCGACCGAGGACGATGGCAGCCTCGAAAGGCGAATGCGGCACTTCCCTCGCGGGGGCACGATGGTCGGCGTTTTCGAGATGTTCGAAAATGCGCAGCTGTTCCGGCCGCGCCAGCAGCAATCCGGGCAGGCGGCGTTGCCAGGCCCGCCACAGCAGGATGGCGCCGGTGCTGTCCAGCGCCTCGATGTCCAGGCAATTCCAGGTCACCTCTCCCGCTACCGCCTGCTCCGCGAGCGCCTGTCTCAAATTGTCTATCTTGGGCGCCAGCATGTTCAAGGTCCAGCGGCCGGAGAGCAGGACCTTGCGACCGCCATCGGCCCGGGTAAGAATCTTGATGCTCGGGACGGCCATCGGGTTCATGCCCAAGGGATATCCGGATCAGCCGGCGGCCAAGACGTCGCTGTTCCTGGCTTTCGTGCGGCGCAGGCGAAACTCCATGTTCAAGCCGGCCCATTGTTTCGCCTCTTCATCAAGCGCCGCGGCTGTCATCGGCGAGACCGACAACCAGGCCTCATCGACCGTCATCTGAAAGCCGCGTTCGATGATGGCGACCGAGTAAGCGGGCGGGGACTCATCGTCGCGGGCTCGATGCAGCAGCGCCGCCAGGCGCATGCAAAATATCAGCAGCCAGTCGCTCGACTCCCGGGTGATCGCCTGCAGCCTCTCCAGCTTGCCGCGGTGTGCCAGTACCAGGCGCGAAAGACGGCCCTGGTCCATCTTGGAAAAACCGGGCATGTCGGCGTTGGCAAGTATGTAGGCACTGTGCTTGTGGTAACTGGAATGCGCGACCGAAATCCCGATCTCGTGCAGGCGCGCCGCCCACACCAGGAACTGGGCACCTGTCTGCTCCCGTGTATCCGGGTCGGGTAGCAGTTGTTGCAGCAACGTCAGTGCGCTCTGGCTGACGCGCGCCGCCTGACGCCGATCGACCTGATAGCGTTGCATGAAATGACCGACCGTCGCCTCGCGCTGATCGTCGTGGTGATAGCGGCCCAGCAAGTCGTACAGCACTCCCAGGCGCAGCGCGCCCTCGGAGAACAGCACGTGCTCCAGTCCGAATTCCTTGAACACCGCCGACATGATGCTCAGTCCTCCGGGCAGCACCGGCACACGATCCGCCCGCAAGCCTTCGAGGCGCAACTGGCCGATTTCTCCCGCGCGCAACAGCAAGCCCTTGAGCCGCTCGATGCCGCCCAGGGTAATGCCGGGCAGCGCGTCATCGTTGAGCCCATTGAGCTCCAGCAAATCGACGATGGCCTTGGCGGTGCCGGAGGAACCCACCGCTTCCTCCCATCCCGTCTCGCGATAAGCGGACACGATGGTTTGCAATTCCTTGCGCGCCGCCAGCTCGGCCTCCTTCATGGCATGCTTGAGGATGCGCCCGCGCGGAAAATATTTCAGGCTGTGGCTGACGCAACCCATGTACAGGGATTCGAGTTGCAGCGGCACGAAGTTGCGCCCGACGATGAACTCCGTCGAGCCTCCACCAATGTCGATCACCAGTTGCTGGGTACGCGGATTGGCCAGGCTGTGGGCGACACCCAGATAAATCAGGCGGGCCTCCTCTCGTCCGGCGATGACCTCGATCGGAAAGCCGAGTGCGGCTTCCGCCTGTGCCAGAAACTGCGGGGCGTTCTTCGCCACGCGCAGAGTGTTGGTCGCCACCGCCCGCACCGCACCGGGAAGAAATCCACGCATGCGTTCGCCAAAACGGCCCAAGGTCTCCAGCGCCCGCAGTTGGGACGCGCCGTCGAGGGTCCTTTCCTCGGTCAGTCCGGCCGCCAGCCGCACCGCTTCCTTGAGAGAGTCAAGGGGATAAATCTGATTCCCGACGATGCGCCCAACCTGCAGGCGAAAACTGTTCGAGCCAAGGTCAACCGCGGCAATCAGTTCGTAAGTCAAGAAACCTCCCGATCGGAAGCGTGCATTTTACACAGGTGACCGCCGCCAGGCGCGAATGCCGATGCCCGGCATCCTCTCCCACCACTTCACGCAGGAAAATGACTCATAATGTGAATATACCAATCCGGCCACGCTCTTCTCCGCCTTCAGCCCATGCAAACCACCCGCCACAATCCGCCCAAGCATTTCCTCAACCGCGAACTGTCGCTGCTCGCCTTCAACCGACGGGTCCTGGCGCAAGCCGCCGACTCCAGGGTGCCGCTACTGGAAAGACTGCGCTTCCTCTGCATCGTGTCCTCCAACCTGGATGAGTTCTTCGAGATCCGGGTCGCCGGTCTCAAGGAGCAGATCAAGCTGGGCAGCCACACTCCGGGCACCGACAGCCTGGCGCCGCAGGAAGTATTCCGCCGCGTCGGACTACAAGCGCATACCTTGATCGCCGAGCAATATTCCCTGCTGAACGACGCGATCCTGCCGGCGCTGGCCAATGAGGGGATCGTGTTTCTCCGCCGCAGTTTGTGGAACGAAGCCCAGGGTGAGTGGATACGCGATTATTTCCTGCGCGAGGTGATGCCGGTGTTGACGCCGATCGGCCTCGACCCGGCCCACCCTTTCCCACGCGTGCTCAACAAGAGCCTAAACTTCGCCGTCGAGCTGGAAGGCACAGACGCCTTCGGCCGCAGTTCCGGCGCCGCCATCGTCCAGGCGCCACGGGCTCTGCCGCGAGTGATCCATCTGCCCAAGGAATTGACCGGTGTCGATTATGGTCACGTATTTCTCTCCTCGGTCGTGCATCAGCATGTAGGCGAACTGTTTGCCGGCATGAACATCCTCGGCTGCTACCAGTTCCGCGTCACGCGGAACTCCGACCTGTTCGTCGACGACGAGGAAGTCAAGAACCTGCGCACCGCCTTGCAGGGCGAACTGCCGCAACGCCACTTCGGCGACGCGGTGCGGCTGGAAGTCGCCGAAAACTGTTCGGAAGTCATGGCCGGGTTCCTGTTGCAGCAATTCGGCCTGGATCGGCAGGATCTGTTCAGCGTGCCGGGCATCGTCAACCTGGTGCGACTGATGTCAGTACCCGACAGTGTCGACCGGCCCGACCTCAAATACGCGCCGTTTCAACCGGGTTTGCCGAAAACCCTGACCAAGCGCTACGACATTTTCGAGGCGCTCAACAAGGGCGACATCCTGTTGCACCATCCCTTCCAGTCATTCACCCCGGTCATCCATTTCCTCCAGCAGGCCGCCGACGATCCGCAGGTGGTGGCGATCAGGATGACGGTGTATCGCACCGGCAACGATTCGATATTGCTGGAACACTTGCTGCGCGCGGCGCAACAAGGCAAGGAAGTCACCGTGGTGGTGGAATTGATGGCGCGCTTCGACGAGGAGGCCAACATCAACATCGCGGCACGGCTGGAGGAAGTCGGCGTCCATGTGGTGTACGGCGTGTTCGGTTACAAGACCCATGCCAAGATGCTCCAGGTGCTGCGCCGCGAGGAGAAAGGCAAACCAGGCGGCTACCGGCGCTATTGCCATCTCGGCACCGGCAACTATCATCCGCGCACCACCCGCTTCTATACCGATTTCGGCCTGCTCACCTGCCACGAAGAAATCAACGCCGACGTCAATGAAATATTCAAGCAGCTCACCGGCCTGGGCAAGGCCAATGCCTTGCGTCACCTATGGCAGGCGCCCTTCTCCCTGCATGCCAATACCCTCGCCGCGATAGCCGCGGAGACCGAGGCGGCGCGCGCCGGGCGCAAGGGATGCATCATCGCCAAGATGAATTCGCTGGTCGAACCGGAAGTCATCGAAGCGCTGTACGCGGCATCGCAAGCCGGCGTCGAGATCGACCTGATCGTGCGCGGCAGTTGCATCCTGCGCCCCGGCGTCAAGAACCTCTCGGAAAATATCCGGGTGCGCTCGGTCATCGGACGCTTCCTCGAACATTCGCGGATATTTTATTTTTACGCCGAAGGCCAGGAGAAGGTCTACCTCGCCAGCGCCGACTGGATGGAACGCAACTTCTTCCGCCGCATCGAGTCCTGCTTTCCCGTGCTCGACCCCAAGCTCAAGCGCCGCGTCATCAAGGAAGGCTTGCGCCCCTATCTGGCCGACAACAGCCAGGCTTGGGACATGGACAAGGACGGCGATTTTGCCCTCCGTCCCACCCGCCGCACCCGCAGTTGCGCGCAGGAATCGCTGCTCACCGAACTGGCGCAGAGTGCGTGAATAAAACCCCTGATTAGGGCAAACCGGCAAGCAGCTTTTCCACGCCGGCGACTTCCGCGTACAAGCCCTGCAAAGCGGCCATGAAAGCCGCATGCACCTGCGCTGCGGACACCTCCATCCCATTGAAGCTCAATGCCCTGGCCGCGCATGCGTCATGGGCGAGGCGGCAGCGGAAACCCAGGTCGGCCGCGGCGCGCACGGTGGCGTCGATGCACATATTGCTCATCATGCCGCCGATCAGCAGTTCGTCGCAGCCCATGCCCCGCAGATGTTCGAGCAGGCCGGTATTGCGGAAACTGTTGGGAAAGTTCTTGTGGATCACGGCCTCGCCGGCAAGCGGCGCGACGCAGGAATGAATCTCGACACCCGCGCTGTTCGGCACGAAGAAAGTCGCGCCGGGCCGGGTCGATAGATGCTGGACATGCACGACCGGGACGCCCCGCTGGCGGCACGCCGCCAGCAGCTCTCCGGCACGCAGTCCGGCGACGATCGACCCTTCGAGGGCCATCGCACCGCCGGGGAAATAGTCATTCTGTATGTCGATCAACAGCAGTGCTTGGCTCATCTTCCGCTCCTCAAATTAGCGTGGAATACAGTTGCGAGGTGCCCCGCACCCTAACCCCAAAGTCGGGCACCCGTCACCCATGAGCGCCGCGAGCAATTTGTAGCCCCCGCCCTGGCGGGGGTTGGGAGTGGGGGCGTCAATGCTGTTCTTGAACGATTTCATGGCACGGGGGTGGTCTGACGACGATGCAAGTCAAGCCCGCCAGGCATCGACCACGCCGGGGACATCCTTGACCAGTTTCAGGATGCGTTGCAGTTGCGCCACGCCATTCATCTCCACGGTGAAGGACATGCGCGCCGAGCCCGCCCGGGACAAGGTCTTCACAGCGGTGACGTTGATCTTCTCGCGAGACAGAACTTCCGAGATATCCCGCAGCAAGCCTTGGCGGTCCTGGGCATCCAGCGCGATATCCACCGCGTAAAGGCCTTCCTGCTTGGCGGTCTCACCGACATTTCCCCATTCCGCGCCGATCACCCGTTCCGGATTGTGCGCCGCCATGCCCTTGAAACTCTTGCATTCGACACGATGGATCGAGACGCCCTTGCCGCGCGTGACGAAACCCGAGATGGGATCCGGCGGAACCGGTTTGCAGCAACGGCCGAGCTGGGTCAGGATCTTGCCGACACCCACCACTAGGATGCGGCTGTCGGTCTCTGCCGCCTTGCTGCGCTTGGTATGGATTTCCGGTTCGACCGGCAACGCCTCGGCCTCGCCACGCACGGCCACCTGGATCTGGCGCGTGCCCAGTTCACCGCGTCCGCCCGCCAGGTACATGTCATCGCCGTTCTTGTAGCCGAGCTTGTGCGCCAGTTCGTCGATATTCGCCTGGGTCTGACCCAGGCGCTGCAACTCGCGCCCAACCAGGTTGCGCCCCTGCGCCAGCGTCTCGGCCTCTTCCTGGGCGGTAAACCATTGTTTGACTTTTTGCCGCGCCCGGCTGGTGGCGAGATATCCCTGGGTCAGATTGAGCCAGTCGCGCGAAGGCCCCCCCTGCTTGGTGGAGACGATCTCGATGCGCTGGCCGCTGGCCAATGGAGTATTCAGCGGAACCATCTGGCCATTCACGCGAGCGCCGCGACAGCGGTGGCCCAGGTCGGTATGCACGCGGTAGGCGAAGTCGATCGGCGTGGCGCCGCGCGCCAGGTCGATCACCCGGCCTTGGGGGGTAAGTACGTAGATAGTGTCGTCGAGGGCAGCACGCTTGAACTGCTGCACCCATTCGGCGCTGTCGGTAATTTCATCGCGCCAGGAGAGCAGTTGGCGCAACCAGGCAATCTTGTCGTCGTAGGCACTGTCGGCCCGGGTCGCCGATTTCGACTGGCTGCCCGCTTCCTTGTAGCGCCAGTGCGCGGCCACGCCCAGTTCGGCATGGCGATGCATCTCCTGGGTGCGGATCTGCACCTCGAACGGACGGCCATCCTCGGCCATCACCGCGGTGTGCAGGGAACGGTAGTAATTCCCCTTGGGATGCGAGATGTAATCGTCGAACTCGCCGTTGATCGGTTGCCACAGATGATGGACCAGTCCCAGCGCGGCGTAGCATTCATTCACCTCATTCACCAGCACGCGCAGGGCGCGCACATCGTAGACCTCGCCGAAGTCGATATCCTTGCCGTGCATCTTGTTGCGGATGCTGTAGATATGCTTGGGACGGCCATACACTTCCGCGTCGATGCCGGAGGCCGACAGCTCTGACTTGAGCCGGGCAACCGCATCGACGATGAATTGCTCGCGCTCGACGCGCTTCTCGTCCAGCATGCGGGCGATGCGCTTGTAGGTCTCCGGTTCGATGAAGCGGAACGACAGATCCTCCAGCTCCCACTTTAACTGCCAGACGCCGAGCCGGTTGGCCAGCGGCGCATAGATCTCCAGGCTCTCGTGGGCGACGTCTTCGCGCTCACGGCCCGGATGATCGGTGAAATAGCGCAAGGTCTGGGTACGGCTGGCGAGGCGCAGCAAGACGACGCGGATGTCCTCGACCATCGCCAACAGCATCTTGCGCAGCGTCTCGGTCTGCGCGGTGACATCGGCGGAAGCGCCGGTCTGCGGCCGCATCAGCAGCCGCAGGCCTTTGAGGCGATGCAGTCCGTCGACCAGCCGCGCCGGCGTTGCCCCGTATTCCGCATCGAGTTTTTCGCGCCACTCGCGCTGGTCGCCGAAATGATCGGCGATGGCGAACAACAGCGCCGCCAGGCGCGTATCCAGATCGAGGTTGAGCGACGCGGCGATCATTGCCATGCCGATGGCATGATCCAGGGTCGGCTCGTCGGTGCCCAGCGTGGCGCCGCCATACAAGCCGGTCACCAGCGCCAGGGCGCGCTCGATCTGGCGCTGCCCTTCAGGCGGGATCCCAGCCACAAGCAGCGCCAGCGTGTCCGCGGAAACGGCGGCATGTACGGTGGATTGCGGCAGGGCATGGACGACGGAAACCATGGCGTGATTATCCCAGATTGAAGCGCAAATGACCTGGCTCGCGCATAATCGGATTTTCCCCTTCACATTGCCGCCAGTGCCGCAACGACCCGCCGTTTCAGCCTATCTGCTGCTCATCCTCACCAACCTTTTCTGGGCCGGCAACTGGGTCGTCGGCCGCGCCATCCGCGACGACGTGCCGCCGATCGCGCTGGCCTGCTGGCGTTGGGCCATCGCCCTGCTGTTGATCCTGCCGCTGGCCTGGCCGCACCTGCGCCGCCAGTGGCCGCTGCTGCGCGGCCACTGGCGCTGGATGGTGGTCTTCGGCGTCCTCGGCACCGGTTTCTATAACGCCCTGGCCTATATCGGCCTGCAACACACCACCGCGACCAACGGCCTGTTGTTGAATTCATTCATTCCGATCATCATCGTCGCATTTTCCTGGATGTTTCTCGGCAAACCGCTGCGACTGATCGAAGGCATCGGCGTCGGCGTTTCCTTGCTGGGCGTGCTGGGCATCGTCGCGCGAGGCGATCCGTCGGTGCTGTTGGGGCTGCACCTTAACGTCGGAGATTTATGGGTGCTGGCCTCTGCCGTTGCCTGGGCCGCCTACACCCTGCTCCTGCCGCACCGGCCGGCGGAGGTGCACCAATACGCCTTTCTGGCGGCGATCACCGTTGTCGGCCTGATCGCCATGCTGCCGCTGTATGCCTGGGAGATATCCGGCGGCAAGCTGATCCATCCCTCGCCAGTGGCGTTTTCCGCGATCGCCTACACGGGGATATTTCCGGCATTTCTCGGTTACCTTCTGTGGAACCGCGGCGTGGTCGCGGTCGGGCCTAGCCGCGCAGGAGTGTTCATGCACCTAATGACCGCCTTCGGCATCCTGCTATCGATCGTCTTCCTCGACGAACGCCCCAGGCTGTATCACCTGGTCGGCATCACCCTGATCTTCAGCGGCATTTTCCTGACCACGCGGCGGCGCCGATGATCCGGCGTCTGCGCGAATGGCTGCGCCGGCGCAAGGCGGCGCGCATCAAGGTGACCGACGACGAGTGGTCGCGAGTCGAAGGGCGCCTGCCCTTCCTCAATTACCTGCGCCCCGAGGATCGTCGCAGACTGCGCGATCTGACGCTGCAATTCCTCGCCGAGAAGCAGATGAGCGGCGCCCGCGGACTGTCGCTGCGTCCGGAGATGCAGCTTTCCATCGCCTTGCAGGCCTGTCTGCCGGTGCTCGAACTCGGACTGGAGTGGTACCGGGGTTGGGTCGGCATCATCGTTTATCCGGGCGATTTCGTGATTCCGCGCCAGGAAATGGACGAACTGGGCATCGTCCATGAGTTCGACGACGCCGTCCTGGGAGAAGCCTGGCTCGGCGGCCCGGTGCTGCTGTCGTGGTTCGAGCACGAAGAGGACAGCGCGGGCATCAACGTGGTGATCCATGAGTTCGCCCACAAGCTCGACATGCGCAACGGCCGCGCCGACGGCCTGCCACCCTTGCACGAAGGCATGTCGAAGCAGGCCTGGGCCGATGCCCTGGGCCTGGCCTTCGAGGATTTCGGCCGGCGCGTGGCAAACAGCGAGTTTACCGGTGAAGCGTTGGCACTGGACCCATACGCCGCCGAGGCTCCGGCCGAATTCTTCGCCGTCATGAGCGAGGCATTCTTCGAGACTCCGTCGCTCCTGGCGGCGGAATATCCCGCGGTATATGAACAGTTGCGGCTCTTCTATCTGCAAGATCCGTTGCTGCGGAGATGATCCCGCCGCGACACAAGTCGATGTCATATGCCCCATACGACGCCAAGGACTATCCGTTATAATCCCGCCGGACTTCAACTCGAGGACAAATAATGGGGTTTCTAGCCGGCAAGCGCATTCTCATCACGGGCCTGGTTTCCCACCGTTCGATCGCCTATGGCATTGCCAAGGCGATGCACCGTGAGGGCGCCGAACTGGCATTCACTTACCAGAACGAACGTATCCTGGATCGCGTCACCAAGTTGACGGCGGAGTTCGGCTCCCCGCCGATTTACGTCTGCGATGTCGCCAATGATGCCCAGATCGACGCGCTGTTCGCCGATATCGGCAAACTATGGGGCGGTCTCGACGGCCTGGTGCATGCCATCGCCTACGCCCCCAACGAGGCGCTCGAGGGCGACTTCCTCAGCGGCCTGACGCGCGAGGCGTTCCGCATCGCCCATGAAGTGTCGGCCTACAGTTTTCCGGCGCTGGCCAAGGGCGCGAGGCCGTTGATGCAGGGGCGCAACGGCTCGCTGCTGACCTTGACCTATCTGGGCGCGATGCGCACTGTCCCTTATTACAACGTGATGGGCCCGGCCAAAGCCAGCCTGGAAGCGTCGGTGCGTTACCTCGCCGCCTGCCTCGGCCCGGAAGGCACTCGGGTGAACGGCATCTCAGCCGGACCGATCAAGACCCTGGCGGCGGCCGGCATCGCCAACTTCGGCAAGCTGCTGTCCATCAATTCGATGAACGCGCCGCTGCGCCGAAATGTCACCATCGAGGAAGTCGGCAATGCCGCCGCCTTCCTCTGCTCCGACCTGGCCAGCGGCATGACCGGCGAGATCATGTATGTCGACGCCGGCTTCAACACCACCACGATAGCCCACGCCCCCAACGGCAACGGAGCGGATCCCGGCAAGTAAAAAACCCAGCCGCTGGTGCAATGGCTGGGTCTCTTTGGCGGTCGGCGGTACTCTACTGCACGCGTTCCTTGCTTTCCAGGATAGTCTTGTTGATCTCGACGGGATAACGCAGGCGCAAGGCCGCCAGCCAGGCCGAAAAATCCTCGTCGGCCAGGATGTTGGCATATTGCTCGCGCAGGCTCTTGGTCTGCGCATTGTCCTCGGCGCCGGCCACGAAAGGCTTGACTTGGGCGATGCGGTACAGGACATAGCCGCCCGCCGCTGAGGCCACGCCGGCGTAGGCCGGCAGTTTTGCGACGGAAGCGGCGAAGACCGCGCGTACCGCGGGTGCTGCTAGGCCAGGGGCACTCACCCTCGAAATTCCGCGCGGTGCACCCCAGGCAAGATTGACCGGTTCGCCCTTGAGCAGCTTGGCGAGAGCGGCCTCGCCCTCCTTCTGAGCAAGCTTCAGCGCTTCCTCGCGCACCAGGCGCTTCTCGATATCCGCCTTGACGGCTTCCAGCGGCTGTAGCGCCGCGGCCTTGTATTCCAGCACACGCGCGGCAACCAAAGTCTTGGGCGCGACCTCGACGGCATCGGTATTGCGCTTGTTCTTGACGGCATCGTCGGAAAACAGGGCGGCGTTGAGTTTCTGGTTGCCGAACGGACTCGGCGCGGGGCTGGCCACACTCGCTCCCTTGGCGAACCAGGGACTTTGTTGCAGAGGCAACTTGAATTTGTCGGCTGCCGGCTTGAGGCTGTCGGCCTGCTCATAAACAGTGTTGCCGAAAGCCTCGGCAAGCTCGGCGTATTTCTTCGCCGCGCCTTGACGTTTCAGTTCGTCGGCGATTTCCGCGCGCACTTCCTGCAGCGGTTTGGCCCGCTCCGCCTTGATGCCGGTAAGTTTGATGATGTGAAAGCCGAAATCGGAGCGGACCACGCCGCTGAGTTCATTTTCCTTGAGCGAGAAAACCGCTTCCTCGAAAGGTTTGACCATCATGCCACGCGCGAACCAGTTGAGATCGCCGCCTTTTTCCGCCGAACCCGGGTCCTGAGAATATTGCTTGGCCAGCTTGGCGAAATCGGTCGGCGCTTTTTTCAGTTGCTGAAGAATATCCTCCGCCTTGGCTTGCGCCGCCTTGACATCGGCGGCCGAGGCATCCTTGCCCGCGAGCAGCAGGATATGGCTGGCACGGCGTTCCTCGCCCTGTTTGTAACGATCGATCTGGCCCTGATACCAGTTGTTGATTTCCTGGTCGCCGACGGTGATCTGAGCTGCCAGCAAGTCCTGGCTCAGCGTCAGATACTCGGCCCGCACTTGTTCGGGTGTTTCGAATGCCTTCCGGTTGGCTTCGTAATATGCCTTCAGCGCCTCCGCGGAAGGCTTCACCTGAGCCGCGAATTGTTCGGGCTTGAAGGCGAACTCGCTCACGTCGCGATCTTCCTGCAGCGCGGCGATCCAGCGGTTGCTCCCTTCACGCGCGGCGACCCTGCCTTCGCGCACCGCGGACAAAGTCTGCCGCAACGAGAGATCCTGGCGCAGGCGCTGCTCGAACTGCGCCTGGCTCATGTTCAGCGAGCCAACGTAAGCATCGTAAAGCTGCCGCGAGAACTTGCCGCCTTCCTGAAAGTCGGGAGCCGACTGGATGGTCGCGCCGAGCTGCGCGTCGCCGACCATTACGCCTGATTTTGCCGCATGCAGCGCCAGGATGCGCTGGTTGACCAGCGAATCCAGCACGGCGCGGCGAATTTCCGGGCTGTCGAGCATTTCCGCGGGAATTTCCCGGCCCAGTTGCTGGCGCATCCGCCCCTGCTGGTCGCGCAGCGCCTGTAGCAATTCCTGCTGGGAAATCTTGCTGCCGCCGACACTGGCCACATCGTTCCCGCCGCCCGCATTGCGAACATAGGACTCGACGCCCCAGAATGCGAATGGCAGGGTGATCAGGGCCAGAAATACTTGAACAATTCTCTTATTGTTGCGGATGTAATCGAACATGCTGATCTACCGGGAACGGACGACGATGTAAGCGAAAACGCGTGCTGCAAACGCGAGGCATACTTTCTAATGCAAAAAAGGCGAACCTGTGTCAACGGTTCGCCTTTGCCGCCTTTACCTTAAGGTCTGGCGGAGTGGACGGGACTCGAACCCGCGACCCCCGGCGTGACAGGCCGGTATTCTAACCAACTGAACTACCACTCCCGATTCCTGCACTGATTATCTATACCTTCAATAAATATCCGCCAGAAAGCACGCGCATTATACGAGAAGACGACCCCTCATGGAAGAGATGTCGGCGGAACCTGCCACGGACCGCTTACTGCGCTTGCGCCGGCGGTGCGACCTTAAGCACTTCTTCGATGGTCGTCAGCCCGGCGGCGATTTTCATCGCTCCCGAAATGCGCAGCGGCTTCATGCCTTCGCGCGCCGCCTGGTCGCGAAGTTTCGCCAAGTCGGCGTTGGCGACAATGAGTTGTTTGAGTTCCGGCGACAGCAACAATATCTCGTAGATGCCGATACGCCCCAGGTAGCCGGTCATGCGGCATTCGAGGCAGCCGACCGGGTGGTAAAGCTGCGTCGGCTTGGCGGATTTCCACGGCGCCACCAACTCGTTCCAGAGCGCTTCGTCCTCGGCGGAGAGGCTCGTGGCTTTCTTGCAATGCGGGCAGAGGGTGCGCACCAGGCGCTGTCCCATGACACCGAGGATGGTGGCGTTCAGCAAGTAAGCCGGCACGCCGAGATCGAGCAGGCGCGCGATGGCCGCCGGCGCGTCGTTGGTGTGCAGCGACGACAGCACCAGGTGGCCGGTCAACGCAGCCTGGATGGTCATCTCGGCGGTCTCGATGTCGCGGATTTCGCCGACCATAATGATGTCCGGATCCTGCCGCATCAGCGCCCGAATGCCTTCCGCGAAACCCATGTCGATGGCATGCTGGACCTGCACCTGGTTGAAGGCGGGTTCCACCATCTCGATCGGGTCCTCGATGGTGCACACATTGACTTCCGGTTTCGCCAGCGTCTTCAGCGTGGTGTACAGGGTCGTCGTCTTGCCGGACCCGGTCGGCCCGGTCACCAGGATGATGCCGTTGGGCTGAGCCGTCATCTGCTTCCAGCGCGCGTTGTCCTCTTCCGAAAAACCCAGGTCGCGGGTATCCCGGACCAGCACCTCGGGGTCAAAAATGCGCATCACCAGTTTCTCGCCGAAGGCGGTCGGCAGCGTAGACAGGCGCAACTCGACTTCCTCGCCGGCCGGTGTGCGGGTCTTGATGCGGCCGTCCTGTGGACGCCGTTTCTCAACCACGTCCATGCGGCCGAGGATCTTGATCCGGCTGGTCATGGCATTCAATACCTGCATTGGGATCTGGTAGACCTGGTGCAGGACGCCGTCGATACGGAAACGCACGATGCCCAGGTCCCGCCGCGGTTCGATGTGGATGTCGCTGGCGCGTTGCTCGAAGGCATACTGCCAGAGCCAGTCGACGATGTGCACGATGTGCTGGTCGTTGGCGTCGAGGGCACGATTGCCCTTGCCCAACTCGACCAGTTGCTCGAAGTTGGTGATGCCGCTGGCGCCGCTGACATCGCCTGCCTGTAACGCTTTCTTCACCGATTTTGCCAGGTTGTAGAACTCCACCTGGTAGCGGGCGATATCGCCGGGATTGGCTACGACGCGGCTGATTTTTTTGCGCAGGATGGGCGCCAGCTCTTCCTCCCAGGCACGCTCGAAAGGCTCGGCGGTCGCGATCACCACTTCGAGGGGTTTCACTTCGACCGGCAACACCCGGTAACGCGTGGCATAGGCGCTGGACATCACTTCGGTGACGGCGGAGAAGTTGATCTTCAACGGATCGATGTGGAAATAATCCAGCCCCGCCCAGCCGGCCAGCCATTGCGTCAGCGAATCGAGATCGAGAAGACGCGAGGGCCGGCCCGGCGCCGCGATGGATTTCCACTTCTGCTCGGCGATGGCGATCAGCGGGTGGACGGCGCCACGAAAATAGCGCCGTTCCTGCTTGAATTGTTCGGCCGCCGCGACCGGCACCCAGCCGTCGGCAACCAGGGCGTCGATGGTTTCGACGAGGGTCAGGCGATGTTCTTTGTGCTGCGGCGCTGGCGCGGCGGTCTTCATGGGATATCCTGAACTTCCAACCGGAGGAACTATAGTCGACTACCGCGATCGGCTCAATCGGGATGGCTGTCCTGGTCAACCGGCATGTCGCTCCATCGTTATTTCACCTGCATGCCATTCATGACTGGGCTAAATCAATGAACCGATCCCTGATTGCAGCAGGACTCATGACGATGATGTTCTCCCTGCCCGGCATCGCCGAGATCGGATCGGGACCCAAAGGCGAATGCGACTCGGCCCGCGACCCGCTGCGTTGCATGGCGCTACAGAAGGCGCGCAGCGCGTGCAAAGAGAAACGCGGCATCGGCAAGCAGAAGTGCATCCAGGAAAAGCTGCCCGCGCCGGATTGCACTCGTGACAAGGATCAAAGCCGCTGCGAAGCGCGCCAAGTCGCGCGGGAAGCCTGTAGAGGCAAGACCGGCAAGGCAAAGCAGTCGTGCCTGCGAGACATGAGCTTGGCTACGGACGGCCGGGTGCAAATAAGAAAATAGCCGGGACGTACCGCTGCTGCGCTAACTTCCCAGCACCGCCCGCCACGCCGCGAGCTTCTTCTCTACAACCAGCGTATGAAGGGGACTGGAGGAAGGCAGCACGTGCGTTGCGTAGCCGAGTTCCTCGAATTGCCGCGCGAAGCGGGCGGCCTTCTGGCCGTTGAAGCAGACTCGCCGCAGCCTCGGCGCGAGCTTCTTCAACTTCTCAAAGTCGTTGGCCTGCGCGTTGCGGATGGCGCTATCCAGGCTGCCGGCGCGCTCGCAACTGGCATACACATCCCACACCGCAATGCCGGCGCGATGCAGCGCGGCCTTCCGGTCTGAATAGTCCATCACCGACAGCGGCACGCCCAGCACCGCTGCGAGCAGCGGCCAGAACTGATTCCGCGAGAAAGCATAATATTGTCGGGCTCTCAGGGACTCTTCGGAAGGGAAACTCCCGAGAATCAAGGTGCCGGCAGCCTTATCAATAATCGGCGGAAAACCACGCAGCACCTTGGTCATGACATCACGGAGCAGATCAAGCCTTTGCCGCGCCACCCATCTCCAGCATCAGGTGGTTGATGCGTCGTACGAAGCCGGCCGGGTCGTCGAGCTGGCCGCCTTCGGCCAGCATGGCCTGGTCGAACAACACCGCCGCCCAGTCGTCGAAATGCTGCTCCTCGTGGCGGATGCGCAGCACTACCGGATGCTTGGGGTTGATTTCGAGGATGGGCTTGGAATCCGGCGTCTTCTGGCCCGCCGCCTTGAGCATCCGCGCCAGGTTGCCGCCGATGTCGTGTTCGTCGGCAACCAGGCAGGCCGGGCTGTCGGTGAGGCGGTGAGTGACACGGACTTCCTTGACGCGCTCGCCGAGCGACTTGGCGATTTTCTCGATGAGGTCCTTGAACTCACCGGCTTCCTTTTCCTGCTCCTGCTTCTCGGCCGCATCCTCAAGAGTGCCGAGATCGAGGCCGCCCTTGGCCACCGACTGCATAGGCTTGCCGTCGAATTCCGTGAGGTTGCCCGTCACCCATTCGTCGACGCGATCGGACAGCAGCAGCACTTCGATGCCCTTCTTGCGGAAGATTTCGAGATGCGGGCTGTTTTTCGCCGCATTGAAACTGTCGGCCGTGACAAAATAAATCTTGCTCTGACCTTCCTTCATGCGAGCCACATAGTCGGCGAGCGACACGCTTTCCTCCGTCGTGTCGGCATGGGTCGAGGCAAAACGCAGCAGAGCGGCGATCTTGGCCTTGTTGGAGAAATCCTCGCCGACGCCTTCCTTGAGGGCGCGGCCGAACTCTGACCAGAACTTGGTGTACTGATCCTTCTGGTTTTCTGCCAGGTCTTCCAGCAGGCCCAGCACCTTCTTGGTACAACCGGCGCGGATCGCCTCGATGTCCTTGCTCTCCTGCAATATCTCGCGCGAGACATTCAGCGGCAGATCGTTGCTGTCGACCACACCGCGGACGAAGCGCAGGTAATGCGGCATCAATTGCTCGGCGTCGTCCATGATGAAGACGCGCCGCACATACAGCTTGATGCCGTGGCGAACATTGCGGTCCCACAGGTCGAAGGGCGCATGCGCCGGCAGATAGAGCAACTGGGTGTATTCCTGGCGGCCTTCGACGCGGGCATGGGTCCAGGCGAGCGGATCCTCGTAGTCGTGGCCGACGTGCTTGTAGAACTCGCGGTATTCTTCTTCGCTGATCTCGCTCTTGGCGCGCGCCCACAGCGCGCTGGCTTGGTTGATCGTCTCGTCCTCGGCGCTGATCTTCTGCGCCTTGGCCTCCTGGTCCCATTCTTCCTTCTTCATGACGATCGGCTGAAGGATATGGTCGGAATACTTGCGGATGATGCCGCGCAGCTTGAAGCCGGCCAGCAGGTCGTCCTGGCCTTCGCGCAGATGCAGGGTGATCTCGGTGCCGTGGGCGGCCTTGTCCACCATCTCGACGGAAAACATTCCGCCGCCCTCGTTGGCCATATCGCATTCCCAGCGCACGCCCTGGCCTGGCTGCTCGCCGGCGCGGCGCGTCACCACGGTGACTTTTTCGGCGACGATGAAGGCGGAATAGAAACCCACCCCGAACTGGCCGATCAGGTGCGCGTCCTTCTGCTGGTCGCCGGAAAGCCGCGAGAAGAATTCCCGGGTGCCGGACTTGGCGATGGTGCCGAGGTTCTGGATGACCTCGTCGCGGCTCATGCCGACGCCGTTGTCGGCGATGCTGAGAGTGCGTGCCGCAGCATCGTAGCCGATGCGGATATTCAACTCTGAATCGCCTTCGTACAGGGCCGGATTGTGCAGTGCCTCGAAGCGTAGCTTGTCGCAGGCATCCGAGGCGTTGGAAATCAGCTCGCGGAGGAAAATCTCGCGGTTGCTGTAAAGGGAATGGATCATCAGTTGCAGCAACTGTTTGACTTCGGCCTGGAAACCGAGAGTTTCGCGCGAGGTCGTGGAAGTTGGCGCTTCAGCGGTAGAGTTGGTCATGTTAAGTTCCTGTCAGAAAACGTGATTTACAAAATTGGGGCGGTCGCGAAAATTTCAAGCGGCGCTCATGGTGTTGTTTCCGCTTGGCGGCGAGTGAAATGACCGCGTTGCATCAGCAGCAGCAAAGGCAGTGCGGCCAGCAAGGCAATCCCGAACACCAGGAACAAGCGCTCGAAGGCCAGCATCGCCGCCTGTTTGCTGACCTGGGCATTGAGCAGCAGCAGTGCCTTGGTCTGTGCCAACGCCTCGGGCGTGCCGTGAGAGAGATAGAGTGCCTTGAATTGCGCCAGGCGCTGCATGCTGGCTTCGGAGAACTGGTTCACATGGCGCAGTAGTTCTCCCCGATTGGCGTGCTGGAACTGGGAGTACAGGGTGGCCGAAGTGGCGATGCCAACGCTGCCGCCCAACTGCCGGGTCAAGTTGTAAAGGCCGCTGCCGCCGGCGATCTGCTGCGGCTGAAGGTTGCCCAACGCCAGGTTGTTGAGCGGGATGAAAACCATGCCCAGTCCGATGCCGCGAAGTATCACCGGCACCAGGAAATCGTCCCAGCCGGATTGGGTGGTGAACAACGAATGGCGCCACATCGAGTAACCGAAGACAACCGCCCCGATCACCACGAACACCCGCAGATCGATATGGGTCGAGGCGGTCAGGCGCCCCATCAGCGCCATGGTGACGCCGCTGGCAATCGCGCTGGGAAGTATCACCAGGCCGGTCTCCCAGGCGGTGAAGCCAAGCAAGGTCTGCGCATACACCGGAAACACGAACACAGTCGAGAACAAAGCAGCGCCCACCAGGAAGGTAAAGAACAACGAAGCGGCGAACTGCGCGTCGTGAAGGATGCGCAAGTCGACTATCGGATGCCCGTGGCGCAATTCCTGGCGCACGAACAGGACCAATGCGACGGTGCTGACGACGGCATAGGTGACGATCTCGCGCGAGTCGAACCAGTCGAGCTTTTCGCCGCGCTCCAGCAGGGTTTGCAGGCAACCGACGCCAACCGCCAACAGCAGGAAACCGAGGCCGTCGACCTCCTCGGCGCGCGTGCCGTATTTCGAGTCCGGGACGAACATCAGCGCCAACAGCAAGGCCAGGGCGCCCAGCGGGATATTGATATAGAAAATCCACGGCCAGGACCAGGCGTCGGTAATCCAGCCGCCCAGCGTCGGGCCAAGCATCGGACCGACCATGATGCCCAGGCCGAAAATCGCCATCGAGGTGCCTGCCTCACGCGGCGGAAACGTCTCGTAGAGCGTCGCCTGCGCCGTCGAGATCAGTCCGCCGCCGCCCAGTCCCTGGACGATGCGCCAGAAGACGAGGCCCTCCAGCGACGTGGCGTTGCCGCAGAGAAACGAGGAGAGCGTGAATACCACGATGGACAAGGCGAAATAATTGCGCCGGCCGATGAAACTGGCCAGCCAGCCGGAGATCGGCAGGACGATGACATTGGCCACTACATAGCCGGTTGACACCCAGGCCACTTCGTCCAGCGTGGCCCCCAGCGTGCCCATCATATGAGGAATGGCGACATTGACGATGCTGGTGTCGAGCAGTTCCAGCACCGAAGCCAGGGTCACCGTGATGGCGATTACGTAGCGCTGGGCGTAAATCTCCGCGTCCGTCTCGACACGGCGCAGGGCAGGCAGGATGGACTTCACTTGGTACTGATGGTCACGAGCACGCTCATGCCCGGCCGCAGCGGCCGGGCCGGATCGGCGCTCTGCTTGATGCGTATCTTCACCGGGACGCGTTGCACCACCTTGGTGAAATTACCCGTCGCGTTATCCGGCGGCAGCAGCGAGAAACGCGCGCCGGTGGCGGGGCTCAACGACTCGACCCGCCCTTCGGTCTTGAACCCGGCATAGGCGTCGACGTCGATCTCGGCCGGGGCGCCCACCTTGAGATCGCCCAGATCGGTTTCCTTGAGGTTGGCGATGACCCAGATGTCGTCCAGCGACACCACCGACAGCAACGGCGATCCGGCCTGCACCAGTTGCCCCGGCTCGACATTCCGGTTGCTGACGACGCCGGACGCCGGCGCCACGATGCGCGTATCGGCCAACTGATTGGCCGCGAAATCGCGGGCCGCGCGCGCCGCGTCGACCCTGGCCACGGCGGCGCGCAGCGCGGCGCCGGAGGCCATCACCTGATCGCCCGCCGACACTGCGCTGTCGCGGCTCGCTCGCACCTGTGCCAGCGAGGCGCGCGCGGCAGCTTCGGCTGAATCCAGCGCCTGCGGCGAGACCATCTTCTGGGCCACCAGTCCGCGCATGCGTTCGAGATCCTTCTGCGCCTTGTCGGCATTGGCCAGCGCCTGCTCGATCACCGAGTGTGCCGCGGCGGCATTGGCGCGCGCTGCTGCCACTTGCGCCGCCGCCTGGCCGCGTTGTGGCCCGCTCTCGCCCTCCTTGCCCGCATTGGCCAGCGCCAGTTGTAACTCGGCTTCGGCCTGCGCCAGCTTGGCCCGGTAATCGCGATCGTCGATCTGCGCCAGCAGATCGCCGGCCTTGACCGCCTGGTGATCATTCACCTGGACGGCGATGACGAAACCACCCACCTTGGGCATCACCGGCACGATATGCCCTTCGATCTGGGCGTTGTCGGTACTGACGTGCGACAGTCCCCACCAGACTTTCCAGCCCAGCCAGCCGGCAATGGCGAGGAAGGCGATCAGGAAAACCAGGCGCGGGAGGTTGTTCTTACGAGGACTGATTGCGTCGTTCATGGAGGAGCCAATTTTTATGAAGGGGTGGATTGTCGCTTATTCCACCAGGTCAATACAGAATTTCGATGATCTCGATTTCGCGCAGCCCAACCGGACTCTGAAAACGCACCAGGTCGCCCAGGCGGGCTTTCATCAGGGCCCGCGCCAGCGGCGAGATCCAGCTGATGCGGCCGGCGGATGCATCGGCTTCGTCGACGCCGACGATCTGGTAACAGGCTTCCATGCCATCGGCATCGATGATGGACACCCTGGCGCCGAAGAACACCTGATCGAGGTTTTCCTGGCGGCCCGGATCGACCACCACGGCGTTTTCCAGCCGCTTGGTGAGATAGCGCAGGCGTTTGTCGATCTCCCGCAGCCGCTTCTTGCCATAGATGTAGTCGCCGTTCTCGGATCGGTCGCCGTTGCCGGCAGCCCAGGAAACCACCTGCACCAAGGCCGGCCGCTCCACCTTGACCAGGTGCTCGAACTCGGTCCGAAGCCGGGCATGACCATCCATCGTCATGTAATTCTTGCTGCCGGGCGGGAGCGCGGGCATGCCGACGGGTTCGTCGTCGTCCTCTTCCTCGCTTTCCTTGACGAAGGCCTTGTTCATCGGTGTTTGGTCAAATGCGCTGCGTTTGCAAAGTCGACATTGTATGATGCCGACACTCATGGCGACACCCCATCCCTCCCTGCCGCCTCGTAGGGCGCTTCTCGCCGGCGCCAACGCCAGCCTGCCGTTGCTGATGGCCGTCATTCCCTTCGGCGTGGTCTGCGGGGCCAGCGCCGCCAGCATCGGCCTGAGCTTCGGCCAGGCCTTCGCCCTGTCCTGGCTGGTGTTCGCCGGTTCCTCCCAGGTCGTCGCGATGCAGCTCATGGCCAGCGGCGCCCCGGTGTGGGTGATCGTGCTGACCGGCTGGGTGGTCAACCTGCGTTTCATGATGTACAGCGCGGCGCTGGCGCCGCATTTCCGCGAGCGTTCGCGGGTCGGCCGCTGGGTTGCCGCTTACCTGCTCACCGACCAGGCCTTCGCCGTCACCCTGGCGCGCATTGCCGAAGGCCGCGAATTACGCGAGACGGCCTGGTTCTACCTCGGCCTGGCGCTGTCGACCTGGCTGTTCTGGCAGATCGCCAGCGTCGCCGGGATACTCCTGGGCAGTTTCATACCGGCGCGCTGGTCCATGGATTTCGTCGTCGCTCTGACCTTCATCGCGCTGCTGGTGCCCCTCCTCAACGACCGCCTGATGCGGGCTGCCGCCTTGGTCGGCGGCGTCGTGGCGCTGGCGCCGCAGCTCCCCTTCAAGCTCAATCTGATGACGGCGGCATTGGCCGGCGCGGCCATCGCCCTGCTCATGGAAAGAATATGGAAACGACCTACGTCTGGCTGATCATCCTGACCCTGGCGGCCGCCACCTTCGCCACCCGCCTGTCCTTCATGGGCCTTCTCGCCCATGTCCAACTGCCGCGGCTGTGGCAGCGGGCTTTGTCCTATGTGCCGCCGGCCATCCTCGCCGCGATCATCGCACCACAGGTATTTCCCGTCGTCCAGAATTTGCCGACATTCGACAGTCCGCGCCTGATCGCGGCCCTGGTCGCCTTCGCCGTCGCCTTCCACACCCGCAGCACCCTGGCCACGGTCTGTGTCGGCATGCTGGTGCTGTGGGGTTTGCAGGCGGTGGGAGGGGTAGGTGCGGGTTGAGGGTTGCCAAGTGTGCTAGGCGCGCATAATATTCGCCCATGGATACCGCAGACTCCCCCGAACAGCTAAAAGCCCGGCTGCAAGAGCTGGCTGTCGAGCACCGCGATCTCGACGACGCCATCGCCCAGCTCATTGCTACGCCGCCCATGGATGAACTGCTGCTGCGCCGCCTGAAGAAACGAAAATTGAACTTGAAAGACCGCATCACCCTGATCGAACGCATGCTGGATCCGGACGATCTCGCCTGACCGCTGCCTGATTTAGCTCCGATGGCCGATCCCAAGTCTTACGGTTTAGACACGCTGAGCCTGCACGCCGGCCAGGTTCCGGACACCCAGTACGGCGCCCGTGCCACCCCGATCTACCTGACCACCTCCTTCGTCTTCAAGGACAGCGACCAGGCCGCCGCGCTGTTCAACATGGAGCGCGCAGGCCACGTCTATTCGCGCATCTCCAACCCCACCAACGCAGTGCTGGAAGAGCGCATCGCCGCCCTCGAAGGCGGCGTCGGCGCCATCGCCACGGCCTCGGGTCAGGCCGCGCTGCACCTCTCTATTTGCACGCTGATGGGCGCCGGCAGTCACATCGTGGCATCGCGCGCGCTCTACGGCGGTTCGCACAACCTGCTGGAATACACCCTGCCGCGCTTCGGCATCGAGACCAGCTTCGTCAATCCGCGCGACCTCGACGGCATACGCGCGGCGATCCGCCCAAACACCCGGCTGATATTCGGCGAGACGCTGGGCAACCCCGGACTCGACGTGCTCGACGTGCCGCGCGTCGCCGACATCGCCCACGCCCACGGCCTGCCCTTGCTGGTCGATGCCACGTTCACCACGCCCTGTCTGATGCAACCGCTGGAACTGGGCGCCGATCTGCTCTTCCATTCCGCCACTAAGTTCCTCGGCGGCCACGGCGTCGCCATCGGTGGCCTGCTGGTCGATGGCGGCAGCTTCGATTGGGAAAAATCCGGCAAGTTTCCGACGCTGACCGAGCCCTACGTCGGCTTCCACGGCATGGATTTCGCCGAGGAATCGACCGTTGCGGCTTTCCTGCTGCGCGCCCGCCGCGAAGGCCTGCGCGACTTCGGCGCCTGCATGTCGCCGCTCACCGCCTTCCAGTTGCTCCAAGGCATCGAGACCCTGCCGCTGCGCATGGCGCGCCACGTCGAGAATACACGCAAGATCGTGGCGCATCTCGCCGCCCATGCCGCGGTGGAATCCATCTCCTACCCGGAACTGCCCGACCACCCCGACCACGAACTGGCCCAGCGGCTGCTGCCCAAGGGTTGCGGCGCGGTGTTCAGCTTTGTGCTGAAAGGTGGACGTCCCGCCGGCAAGCGCTTCATCGAGAACCTGCGCGTCTTCTCGCACCTGGCCAACGTCGGCGACGCCAAGTCCCTGGTGATCCACCCGGCCAGCACCACCCACTTCCGCATGAGCGCCGAAGCGCTGGCCGCCGCAGGCATCTTTGAGGGCACGGTACGCCTGTCGATCGGATTGGAGGATGCCGGCGACCTGATCGAAGACCTGAACCGCGGCCTGCATGCGGCGGCCAAGGCATAGCGCATGGAACTGAGCGTCAACGGCCTTGCCAGCTATGCCTATACCGGAGGCAAGGTACTCAACCCCGCACGGGACGCCGCGCTGCCGGCGGTGGTATTCATTCACGGCGCCGAACTCGATCACTCCTGCTGGGGCCTGCAAAGCCGCTGGTTCGCCCACCACGGCTTTGCCACGTTGGCGGTCGACCTGCCCGGTCATGGCCGTAGCGCGGGAGCGCCGCTGTCGAGCATCGCGGAAATGGCGGCCTGGGTCATCGCCCTGCTCGATGCCGCCGGCATTGCCAAGGCGGCGCTGGTGGGCCACAGCATGGGCTCGCTGGCGGCGCTCGAAGCGGCGGCCAGGTTTCCCGATCGCGTCAGCCGCATCGCCCTGCTCGGCAATGCGACCCCTATGCCGGTCTCCAAGTCCCTGCTGGATGCCGCTCGCGACGACACGAGCCGCGCCGAGGCCATGATCAATGCCTGGTCGCACAGCCCGCATGGCCACATCGGCGGCAACACGGCACCGGGAATGTGGCTATACGGCGCCGGCCGCCGCCTGATGGCGCGCGCCGAACGCGGCGTGTTGTTCAACGACCTTTCGGCCTGCAACAATTATGCGCAAGGCCTGGAACAAGCCACCCGCGTTCGCTGCCCGGCCTTGGTGTTGAGCGGCAACCGCGACCAGATGACCTCGCTCAAGGCCGCGCAGAATCTTGCCAAGACGCTACCCGACGGGCACCTACAGGTGCTGCCCGGCGCCGGCCACGCCATGATGGCCGAGCAACCCGACGCGGTCCTCGATGCCTTGCGCGCATTCCTGGTGGAAACGCAGGCAGCTTGAGCCCGCAGTCGCCCCGAGGTCACCGATGGAATTGGTACGCATCTCCAAGCTGATGTCCGAACAGGGCATCTGCTCGCGCCGCGAGGCCGACAGCTATATCGAGCGGGGCTGGGTGTTCGTCGATGGCGAACGCGTCACCGAACTGGGCAGCCGCGCCTATCCCAACCAGAAGATCAGCCTCGACAAGGCCGCGCAGACCAGCCAGAACTCGCGGGTCACCCTCCTCCTCAACAAGCCGATCGGCTATGTCTCGGGGCAGGCCGAGCACAACTACCAGCCCGCCGTGACGTTGATCAAGGCCGAATCCCGTTACAGCGAAGATCGTTCGCCGCAGCGTTTCAGCCCGGCCCAGTTGAAAGGCTTGGCGCCCGCCGGACGCCTCGACATCGACTCGACCGGCCTGCTGGTGCTGACCCAGGATGGACGCATCGCCAAACAGTTGATCGGCGAGGACTCCGGAATCGACAAGGAATATCTGGTGCGCGTCGAAGGCCAACTGTCGGAAAGCAATCTGGCGCTGTTGAATTTCGGCCTGAGCCTGGACGGCAAGACCCTCAAGCCGGCCCAGGTCGGCTGGCAGAACGACGATCAGTTGCGCTTTGTGCTGCGTGAAGGCAAGAAGCGCCAGATCCGCCGCATGTGCGAACTGGTCGGATTGAAAGTCACCGGCTTGAAGCGCATTCGAATCGGCAAAGTCATGCTGGGCGACTTGCCCATAGGGAAATGGCGTTACCTGCGTGCCGACGAGCGTTTTTGAACGGTCAGCACCGTGAATATCGCCAGCGTCTGCAACAGCGCCACGCCGCCTATCACGGTTGAAATCTGTCCGGCATCCATGAGTGGGCCAAACACCAGCGGCGCAAACACGAAACCCACGTCGCCGCCGGAATAGACGAAGCCATAAATCCGCCCATAGCCTTGCGATCCCATCGCCACCAGCGACGCCTTGCGGATCATCAGGTCGCGTGAAGGCGCGGCTATGCCCACGCAAAAACCCATCCCGGCCATCAAGGCCAGGATGCTCCATTCCGGCGGTATGGCCGAGGCCAGCAGACCGGCGACCACAGCCGCCAGGCCCAGGCTGACGACGATCACGCGCATCTCGGACTCCCCGCGCCCGGCAAGAAATCCGCCGAAGACGATGCCGCAGGCGCTGCCGACCATATACACCGTCAGGGCGGAGGTTGCGGTCGCCAGGGAAAGCGCATACAACCTGTTCAGGATCGTCGGCGAAAAGTTCTGTAGGACCCCGAGCGCCATGGTGGTCAGCAGAAAAAAGAAAAAGCACAGCCACACCACGCGGACCTTCAGGAATTCCAGGTCGATGGGTTTATCCGCCGCCTGTCCGGCCCGCGCCGGCAAATCGTCTACCGCAATCGAGCGTCGCTGCCAGTACAACAGCAGCAGCATGGCAAACCCCCAGCCACCCGCTGCGAATCCGGCTGCATGCCAGCCTGCCGTGCCGGCGATTCCGGCCATGGTCAATGGCGCCGCTGCCCAGCCGAGATTTCCGCTCAAGCCATGTGCCGAGAAGGCGTGGCCGAGCCGGGCCGGCGTGACGCGACGGTTGAGGATGGTGAAATCGACCGGATGAAACACGCTGTTGCCCAGACCCGCCAGGCCCGCCGCGCAGAGCAGCATCTGATAACTCTGCGCCAAGCCGAGTGCGATTCCGGATAGTCCAAGCAAGCCCATGCCCCAGAACAGCACGCGCAGCGGGCCGATGCGGTCGACGAGGAAGCCCGACAAGGCCTGGCCGATACCCGAGATCAAGAAAAAGACGCTCATCAGAAAACCGGCCTGGGTGAAGCTCAGCGAGAATTCCGGCATCAGCCAGGGAAACAACGGCGGCAGCATCAGATGGAAGAAATGCGAAGTGCCGTGCGCCAGGCCGACCAGGGAGATCGTCGAATAATCGCTACGGGCGGCAGGATCGATAACAACAGCGGTCATGGTGGAATAATTTTCGCTCCGGATTGCGCACTATACCCTCTGGGGCACACGTACCCTCTGGGGCACGCGTACCGTCTCGATGGTGATCAACGACGTTGTTGTTGCTATCATCCCAACTTCCCATCTTCGGAACTTGCGATCATGAACCTTCGCCTCGTATATAAGCTGAGTACCATCGCCCTGTGCTGCCATGCCGCTTTTGCCTTGGCTGAGGGCGCTCCAGACCGTGAAATCGACGCCGGCCTCAAGCGGATCGAGCATATCGTGGTGATCTATGCCGAAAATCGCAGCTTCGACAATCTGTATGGGCTGTTCCCGGGCGCCAACGGCATCAGCCGGGCGAAACAGGCGGAATTTACCCAAACCGATCACGACGGCCGGATCCTTCCCCGTCTGCCCAAGGTCTGGAGCGACAAGGCTGGACTGATCAAAGGCGACCTGCCCAATCGCCCGTTCCGCCTCGATGAACCACCGTTCAACCAGGGACTGGACGTCAAGACGCCGGACTTGGTGCACCGCTACTATCAGAACATCGAACAGATCAACGGCGGCAAGCTGGATCGCTACGCCGCCCTGTCCGATGCCGGCGGGCTGACCATGAGCTATTACGACGGTTCCAAAATGCCGATGTGGAAGTATGCGAAGGAATACGTCCTGGCCGACAATTTCTTCATGGCGGCTTTCGGTGGCTCCTTTCTCAATCATTTCTGGCTGGTCTGCGCCTGCACGCCCTATTTTCCCGATGCGCCGGACAAGCTCAAAGCACAACTGGGTCAAGACGGTAAGCTGAAACGGCACACGGAATCACCGGCCAGCGCCCTCGACGGTCCGCCGAAACTTTATGACAACGAACTGACGCCCGACGGTTATGCGGTGAACACCATGCAGCCGCCCTACCAGCCCAGCCGCGTCCCGCCCGCACCCGGCGGCGATCCGCGCTACGCCGACGCGCACGGACATCCGCTACCACCGCAGAACTTCACCACGATCGGCGATACGCTCTCGGCCAAGGGCGTCAGCTGGGCGTGGTACGCCGGCGCTTGGCAGACGGCGCTGGCCGACGGCATGCAGGCTTCCGATGCGCGTCGCCAAGTGATCTACAGCCGGAAGATGCCCAGCCTCGAAGCGCACCATCAGCCGCTCAATTATTTCGCCCGCTTCGCTCCCGGCACGCCGGATCGCGAAAGGCACCTCAAGGACGGCAGCGAGTTTATCAAGGCGATCGAATCCGGCAAGCTGCCCCAGGTGGCGTTCTACAAACCTGAAAGCAGCCTGAACGAACATCCTGGATATGCCGACGTACTGTCTGGCGACGCCCATATCGCCCAGCTGATAGCCAAGCTGCAAGCGAGCCCGGCGTGGGCCAAGACCGCGATCATCGTCACCTACGACGAGAACGGCGGCCTATGGGATCACGTGCCGCCGCCCGCGGGGGAAGGCTGGAGCGACCGCTGGGGGCCGGGAACGCGGATTCCGGCGATCATCATTTCGCCTTTTGCGAAGCGAGGCTACATCGACTCGACGCCCTACGACACCACTTCGATCCTGAAATTCATCACTCGCCGCTTCGGACTGGAACCCTTGCCCGGCGTGCGTAAGAATGCGGGGGATATGGTCAACGCCTTCGATTTCGGCAGGCGTTGAACGCAGTCTCAATAACCAACCGAGGTGCCAGTCGAAATTGACTCCGCCTCAACGCCAGGCTGGCCGTTGATTCAAATCGAATGCGGCCGCTTTGATTCTTCCTCAGCGCTTTTTCTGAACGACCATGAATAGTCGTCGGAACGGGAATAGTGTCTTTCCATCCGGTTGCGGTGGATACGCCAATTCGACGCGCCCGGCATAATCCTCTTCAAACGCCAAACGCTCGGATATATCGAGTGGATCAAGAAACTGCTTCAACCATGTTCCTTTGGTCCATTCCTTGACCGGATTTTTCCCGTCCAGCACTTGCAGGTATTCGGTTTCCCAAATATCGATGCTTGAGGCACTCGGAGCGAGCAGTTCGTAGTAAAAAATCGGATCACCGACAGGCGCTGGACGCAGAAGATGTTCGAGCCTTGAGCGCCAATGGCCACCGCGTATGGTTTCAGCAATGAGTGTATGCGAGGGGGCGCCGAAGTTTCTCGGCATTTGAACGGCGAGCGTCCCGCCAGGCGCCAGAAACGCCATCAATTTTGGAAACAAGTCCGCGTGGTCGGGAAGCCAGTGCAAGGCCGCGTTGGAGAAGATTAGATCGGCTGGTTGCTCGGGAACCCACTGGGCAATGCTTTGTTGTTGCCATGTGATGAGGGGCTGCTCCTTCGCCGCTCGGCCCAGCATTTCTTCCGAATCGTCGATGCCTGTGACCTTGGCGAGGTTCCAGCGCAAGGCAAGCAATTGGGTTCCGTTACCGGTGCCGCAACCGAGGTCATAGACAAGCTGCGGATCCTCGGCATCGATGCGTGCCAGCAGATCCTGGGCCGGACGAAATCTCGGCTGGGCGAATTTCAGATACTGACTCGGATTCCACGCCATCGATGGCTCCTGTAAGGACAAGGACCTTGTTGATTCACGAAACTCCCATCATAGAGTTTCTCAGTCAGCGGCACTGAAGGCCTACAAGTTATCGAGAAATTCGACCAAGGCGCGAATCACCGCTTCCGGCTGATCCTTGTGAGCCGAATGGCGGCAATCGGCAAGCTTCAGCAGGGAGACGTCAGACGAATTGAGCGCTTGTGTAGCAATCGCATCGATCTGCGCCAGGCTGCCGTATTCGTCGTCCTCGCCCTGGATGGCGAGTATCGGACAGCGTATAACCGGCAGATAGGACTCGATGTTCCAGGCGCGAAAATCGGGATGCAGCCAGATGTCGTTCCAGCCCCAGAAAGTCTTCGCCGCATCGCGATGATAGCGTGACAGCTTCTGCAACAACTCGGTGTTGAGCGCCGCGGTCTTGGCCGCCTCAATGCTGGCGATCGAGATGTCTTCGACGAAGCAGTGCGGCGCCATGACCACCAGACCCGCCAGCGGATGGCCGCTGCCCGCGTGGATCAAGGCGATCGAAGCGCCGTCGCTGTGGCCGACAAGCACCGGCTGGCAGATTTCCAGGGCGGCCAGCAAATCCGGCAGGACCTCTTGCGCTTCGCGGTGCATGTAGTCGGTGCCGAAGGGCGCGGCGAGGACATCCGACTGGCCGTAGCCGTAACGCGAATAGACGAGGCTGCGGCAGCCGGTCGCCTGCGCCACGCGGGCAGGAAAGTCGCGCCACATCGCCACGCTGCCCAGTCCCTCATGGAGGAACACCAGGGTCGGACGATTCAGTTGACGCGCCGGGTGCAGTACGCATTCGAGCCTGTGGCCGCCGGCATTTACGAAAAGGGTCACAGCCGACATCACACGCCCAGGTATTTCTGCACGATCTCGCCGGTCAGCTTGTCGGACGCATCGTCGAACACCACCGTACCCTTGATCATCACCACGCAGCGGTCGGCCAGGTCCATCACGGCGGCATAATTCTTGTCCACGATCACGGTTGCAATGCCCGAGCCGCGGATGTCGCCGATGATCCGCCAGATATCCCGGGCGATCAGCGGCGCCAGGCCCTCGGTCGCTTCGTCGAGAATCAAGAGGTCCGGGTTGGTCAACAAGGCGCGGCCGATGGTGAGCATCTGTTGCTCCCCTCCCGAGAGTTGCCCGCCGCCGTGATCCAGGCGCTCCGCCAGGCGAGGGAAAGTCTCCAGGACGCGCTGGTAAGTCCACTCGCGTCGGCCATCCACACCTTCGCGTGCCGCCATCAGGAGGTTTTCCTTGACCGTAAGGTTGGGGAAAATGCCGCGCCCTTCCGGGACATAAGCCACGCCCAGGCGGGCGATGCGGTGCGGCGCCGATTCGGTGACATCCTCGCCGCGCAAGCATACCTTGCCCTGGCGCGGTCTCACGTGTCCCAGCATGGAACGGATCAGAGTGGTCTTGCCCATGCCATTGCGGCCCATCAGGCCGACGGCCTCGCCTTTGCCGATACGGAAATCGACGCCGTGCAGGATGTGGCTCACGCCATAATAAGTATGGATGCAGGTGGCTTCCAACAAGGGCTCAGCCATTGAAGCCTCCATGCGCGTCGCCCAGATAGGCCTGCTGCACCTTCAGGCTGGCGCGAATTTCCGCCGGCGCTCCCGATTCGATCACCTCGCCGTTCACCATCACCGTCAGGCAATGGGCGACGGCGAACACCGCATCCATGTCGTGCTCGATCAGCATGATGGCGTGAGCGGGTGTGAGCTGGCGGATCAATTCGATGATGCGCTGCGATTCCTGCGGCCCCATGCCGGCCAGGGGTTCGTCCAGCAACAGGACGCGCGGCTGGGTCTCCAGGCACATGGCGATCTCCAACTGGCGCTGCTCGCCGTGGGAAAGCGCCGCGGCCGGCATCTCGCTGCGCTCGCTGAGTCCCGCCGCCTGCAAAGAACGCTCGGCAATTGCGTTGACATCGGCATATCGGTCGGCGCCACGGAATATCCGCCAGGCGCGCGGCAGCCTCGATTGGGCGGCGAGGCGGCAATTCTCGAAGGCCGTGAAAGGCAGGAAGATGTTGGTTTTCTGATAGCTGCGGCCGATGCCGAGTCTGGCGATGCGGTCGGACTTCATCCCGGCAAGATTGTGCCGGACTTGCGCCTCGTCGAGGTAGTGGATCACACCCGCACTGGGCGGCAAGTCGCCCGAAAGCAGGTTGGTCAGGGTTGACTTCCCGGCGCCATTCGGGCCGATCACCGCATGCACCTGACCGACATGCAATTCCAGCGTAACCTCGCTGACGGCGGTCAGGCCGCCAAAGCGCTTGGTCAGGCTTTCCGCACGGAGTATGGCTTCACTCATCGACAGATTTCGCCTTGCCAGTGAAATAGCCTGCCACGCCCATGAGCCCCATCAAACCCCTTGGCAGCAGCAATGCCACGCCGATGATGAACAAGCCCATGGCCAGTTGCCAATGCTTGGCGACAGCGCCGAACCAGGACTGATTGGAGAGCACCTCCTGCAACAGGATGAATGCGAAGGCACCCAGGGCCGCGCCATGCACGCTGCCCATGCCACCGAGAATGACCATCATCAGTACGCCGCCCGATGTATGCCATCCGAGTATCTCCGGATTGACGAAACCGAACTGCGCGGCGGCAAGGTAGCCGGCCAGACCGGCCAGCGTGCCGGACAGCATATAGCTCGCCAGCTTGTAGCGGAAGGTGGGGAAACCCAGCGCCTGCAGACGGTGCTCGTTGGTCTTGATGCCGACCAATGCGCGGCCGAAGTTGGAATCCAGCACGCGCCGCAGGAACAGGTACACCACCGCCATCAGGCCCAGCACGAACCAGAAGAAGACGCTGCGGTCTTCCAGGTCGAGCAAGGTGGTCTCGCCGATTTTCACCAGCGGCTTGGCGTAGATGTAGATGCCGTCGGAACCGCCGCCTATGGGTGTGTCGTGGAACACGAAGAACAGCATCTGTGCGAAGGCCAGCGTCACCATGATGAAATAGACGCCGCTGGTGCGCAGCACCAGCAAGCCGGTGAGCAGCGCAAACGCGGCGCAGGCAGCCATCGCCAACGGCAGCGTGGTCCACAGACTGGCGGGCTCGTATTGCGGCGCCACCCGCGCCAGGACATAGCCGGCCAATCCGTAAAATGCCGCGTGGCCAAGGCTGACCAGGCCCGTGTATCCCACCAGCAGATCGAGGCTCATGGCGAAGATCGCCATGATCATCACCTTGGTAAGCAACTGGATGTAGAAGGTTTCGCCCACCAGCGGAAAAACCGCCAGCAGCAGCGTCAGCAAGACGAGAGGTAGGAGCACAGCCCGCTTGGTTCTCATTCTAGATCCGCTTGAACAGGCCTTCGGGGCGCCACAGCAAGACCAACGCCATCAGCAGGTAGGTGGATACGCCAGCGTATTCAGGCAGCAGGACTTTGCCGAAAGTATCGGTCAGTCCGATCAGCACCGATGCCAGCAGGGCGCCCCACACCGAGCCGATGCCGCCGATCACCACGACGACGAAACAGATGATCAGCACCTGCGCCCCCATGTTCGGATACACCGACGACACCGGCGCCGCAATCATGCCGGCAAAAGCCGCCAGCGCCACGCCCAAGGCGAAGATCAGCGTGTATAAGAGCTTGATGTTGATGCCCAGCGCCTGGACCATTTCGCGGTTGGTCGAGCCGGCCCGGATCATCATGCCCAGCCGGGTCTTCTGGATCAGCCAGTAGAGGCCGCCGGCGAGCACCAGGCAGATCACCGAAATGGCCAGGCGATAGATCGGGTAGGACAAGTTGTCGGTCAGCGGTATCGAGCCCGCGAGCAAGGCCGGCACGGCCACGCCATGCACGTCGTCTCCCCAGACGAGCGAGCGCAGTTCCTCGAATACCAGGATCAGCCCGTAGGTCATCAGCACCTGGTAGAGATGGTCGCGCGCATACAAATAGCGGAACAGCAACCATTCCAGCAGCATGCCCAGCAGCACCGTCAGAGGGATGCCGAGCAGGATGGCCAGCGCCAGGTTGCCGGTCATGCTGGCAAGGGACCAGGCGATGTAGGCGCCGATCATGTAGAAGCTGCCATGGGCCAGGTTGATGATGCCCATGATGCCGAAAATCAGCGTCAGGCCGCAGGCCACCAGGAACAGCAGCAGGCCGTATTGCAGGCCGTTGAGGAGCTGGATGAAGAAGAAGGCCGTATCCATGGGGCGGGTTTCTTCGGAGTCCCGGTTATGGGGGATCAATAAGGGGGCTTGCCCCCTTGTTCCTGCTCGGGGGATAAACAAGGGGAGTTCTCCCCTTGTTCGTGCCAGTTGCTTTTGCCGGCGACGCCGCCTCCCCTTCCTGCTCTGCTTCCGGCTCGCCCGGCCTGCCTTACGCCTTGCAGCCGCGTGCCGGATCGGCGAGGGCCTTCCAGGCGACATTCACAACCTTGTTCTCCTTGCCGACCACCCTGCGCAAATACATGTCCTGCACCGGGTTGTGCGACTTGGACAACGTCCATTGGCCGCGTGGGCTGTCGATCTTGGCGGATTCCATGGCCTTGATGAGGCCTGCCTTGTTGTTCATATCGCCCTTCACCGCCTCCAGGCCGGCCGCAAGCAATTGACCCGCATCGTAACCCTGCACCGCATACACGTCGGGTTGCAGCTTGTAGGCCTTGACATAGGCCAGGCGGAAAGCGTTGTCCTTCTTGGTGTTCAGTCCGTCCGCGTAGTGCAGCGTGGTTTCGACGCCTTCGGCGGCATCGCCCACGGCATCCAGCACGCCGTCGGTGAGGAAGCCCGATCCATAGAGCGGAATCTTGCCCTTGAGGCCGGCCGCCTGATAGTCCTTGAGAAACTTGGCCGCACCGCCGCCGGCAAAGAAGGCAACGACCGCATCCGGTTTGATATTGGCGATTTCGGTCAACAACGCCTGGAACTCGACTTGAGGGAAGGGCAGGTAAAGTTCCTTCACCAGCTTGCCGCCCTCCTTCTCGAAGCCTTCCTTGAAACCGACCATCATCTGCTCGCCGGCGGCATACTTCCAGGTGATGAATACGGCGGTCTTGTGTCCCTTGGCCTTCATCACCTTGCCCAGGGCATGGGTGGTCTGCCAGTTGGAGAACGAGGTGCGGAAGATGTTCGGCGCGCACAACGCACCGGTGACGTCGTCGGCGCCGGCGTTGGGATTGATCCACAGCGTACCGGACTCCCTGACCACCTTGGCGATGCCCATCGCCACGCCCGAGTGCACCGTGCCGATGATGACTTCGGCCTTGTCGCGCTGCACCAGCTTGTTGGCGTTTTCGGCCGCCTTTGGTGGATCCGACTCGTCATCGACCTTGAAAAATTCGAGCTCACGGCCGGCGAATTTCCCGCCGCGTTCGGCCAGGGCCAGGCGAAACCCGTTCTCGATGGCCACGCCGAGCTGGGTATAGGTGCCGGTGTAAGGCAGCATCAGGCCGACCCGAATCTTGGCGGCAACCCCTTGTGCCTGGGCCAGCGATACCGGCAGCAGCGCTCCCGCGACGCTCGCTCCGGAAAACGCGGCTAATGCGGCGCTGCTTTTCAGGAAATCCCGACGGTTGTAGTCAGACATCTCGTTCTCCTCGCTTTAGGTTTAAATAGTTATCGTCTGCGCTGCTTGGTGACGGTCGCAAAATCATAACCTATTTGTATCAATTCAGTTTAGATCCTAGGTTTGGAGATCGGCATAGTTGCAACCAATTGACACAGATCAAGCTTGTTAGATGACAAACTGTTTGATATCCAATTATAATCTCGCAGTCGTTTGCGGCAGCGCAAAGACGCCGGATGCAATCCAATTGAGGCGATATAGAAATGACACATAGACTTAGGGAGCCAGGCAGTGAAATCGACTTCGGCCACCTCCCCGATCTCATCGGCTACCAGTTGCGCCTGGCGCAAATTGCGATCTTCCGCGATTTCGCGCTGACCCTGGGCGAACTCGATATCACCCCGGGCTTGTTCGGGGTGCTGACCATCATCGAAGCCAACCCCGGACTGAAGCAAACCGAGTTGGCCAAGGCGACACATCTGGACCGCTCCACGGTCGTCTCGGTGATCGATAACCTGGAGCGTCGCGTCCTGGTCGAGCGGCGTGCCGCAGCAAGCGATCGGCGCTCGAATTCCCTGCACCTCACGGCCGAAGGCAAAACCCTGTTGAAGAAACTCAAGAAGCTGGTCGCCGAACACGAACAACGCATCAAGGGCAATCTGAGCGAAGCCGAGCAGGCGACGCTGATCCGCCTGATGCGCAAAATCCTGCCGGAGCATCGTTAATCGCAGCGAATGTTAGGAGAATCGAACATGGATATCCGCCAAAAAGTCGACCTGCTGTGCCAGCGCATGTACGATGCGCCGCAGTTTCCCAGCCAGGGCGCGGTGCTGTTCGTCGACCTGGAACGACAGACCACCCGTCGCAAATACCTGTCGGCCGATGTGTTGCGCTCCTTCCTCGGCGGCCGCGGCGCGAACATGTATCTGCTCTATAACTTGTTGCAGGAAGAACTCGAAGCGCTGAATCCGGAAATCCCCTTGATATTCGGCGCAGGCACACTCACCGGCAGCATGCCCTCCGCCACCCGCGGCAACTTCACCAGCAAGTCGCCCGAGTCCCACGCCATTCTCGACACCAATGGCGGAGATTACTTTCCGGCTTTCGTCAAGCGCCACGGCTACGACCACCTGGTCATCTATGGCCGGGCCGCCCAATGGTCGCTGCTCAAGATCGCCTACGACCATGTCGAGTTTCTCGATGCCACGCCCTATGTCGGATTGGACAACCTCGACATGGCCAGCGCCGTCGAGCGCGATTTCGATTGCACCGAACGCAAGGACATGGCCATGGCGCGCATCACCAGCGCCGGGGAGAACCTGGCCCTGTGCAGCGGCATCATGGGCGGAATCAAGGCGATCTGGGCGCGAGGCGGCGCCGGCGCAAAAATGGGCGCGCACAAGCTGAAGGCGATCGTGGTGCTGGGCAAGCCCATCGAGCAGGAGGAGAAGGGCGCGCTCAAGGCCTACAACAAGGTCATCGGCAAGAAGATCACCTCGACCAGCGTCATCAAGAATGCCTTGAAGAAAGTCGGCACGCCTTTCCTCTACAAGCCCAGCCGCGTGCTCGGCGCGATGGGCGCCTTGAACAACCAGCAGACGACTTGGCACGCCACGCTCGACGCGGACAATTTCGATCCCTACCGGCCCGGAATGGACGGCTGCTTCAAGTGCCCCGTGCATTGCCGCAACCAGAACGACATGCTGCCCGAAGGCAAAGGTGGCTGGGGCGCCGCCGCGCTCAAGGGTCTCAACGGTAACGCCAGCTACGACAAGGCCCAGGCCCAGATCGACCATCAGAAGCTACGGACCTATCATGGCATCCACGGCAACGATGTTTATGACAAATACGACAAGGGCGACGGCCCGGAATACGTGACCCTCGGCAAGTTCGGTCCGTTGATCGGCATCAAGGAACCCGAGCAGGTACTGCGCCTGAACAACATCCTCAACGACCTGGGGCTGGATTCAGCCAGCACCGGTAGCGCCATCGCCTGGGCCATGGAACTGTGGCAGCGCGGCATCATCAGCGCGAAGGATACCGGCGGCCTGGATCTCTCCTGGGGCAACTACCCGGTGATCGAACAATTGTTGTTCATGACCGCCAGGCGCGAAGGCTTCGGCGACACCATCGCCGATTCGGCGCGCGCCGCGGAGAATGGTAAATACCCGGCGGAGGCGCTCGACTACTGCATGGCGGTGAAGGGGCTGTTCCAATCCGATCCCCACGATGCGCGCATCCTCAAGGCCTTCGCGCTCGGCCTGTCGGTGGCGACGCGCGGCATGGACCATCTGCGCAACCGGGTCACACTCGAGATCAACGCCCGCATCAACGACGACCCTGCCTTCAAGGCTGCCCTGTATGGCGGGTCGGTATCGGCGCTGCCAACCTCATACGACGGCAAGGAGTATGCCGTGCGCCGCTGCGAGAACACTTTCGCCGCCGGGGATTCCATCGGCATGTGCCGCTTCAACACCAAGCTGTTTAATTCGCCCACCCTGCCCGACTGCGAAGACTTTGCCCAGCAACTCAGCGCGCTGACAGGCGAGGCTTTCGATGCCGCGAAAGTGGACGAGAATGGACACAACATCAGCGGCCTGGAGCACATGCTGAACTTCCGGCTCGGCTTGCGCGCCAAGGACGACACGCTGCCCAAACGCTGGTTCGAGGAAGCCATCGTGTCCGGGCCTTTCAGCGGTGAAAAGATCGACCGCGCCCAGTTCGAGGAACTCAAGAGCCGCTTCTACCGGCTCACCGGCCTGAATGCCGAAGGCACGCCGTCTGTTCCATGGCACGAACAGCTGTCAAGAATCACGACTGGATTTTCGCTGCGCGTCGACCTGCCTCGGGCTCTGCCCGGCGCGCCCGAAAAGGCCATTGTCATCGACGAGCCGGTCGGCAACGTGAGCGAATTGCGCCGTGAACTGAAGCGCCGGCTGCCAGAGGCATCCGCCGATCTCGACGACAAGACGCTGAATGTCGCGGTCAATGGCCATATGCTGCTGGCCGGCGAAGGCGGTGCCGCCTTGTCCAGCGGCGACCGGGTGACGCTGGTGCCGATATTCGCTGGGGGATAGACTCCATCCGCCCTGAAGTCGGGATTGACAGATTTTTTGGAAACGAAGAACGCATCGTCAGATGATCTCGATTTGTCCGCGTATCTTGAGCGGATCGAATATGCCGGCGATCTTGGCCCCAACCAGACCGTCCTCGAAGCGCTGCACCTCGCCCACGCCACGCACATACCTTTCGAGAATCTCGACATCCTGCTGGGCAAACCGATCCGGCTCGACATCGCCAGCCTGCAAGCCAAGCTGGTCAAGGGTCGGCGTGGAGGCTACTGCTTCGAGCAGAACCTGCTGTTCTCAGCGATGCTGCAATCGCTGGGATTTTCGGTCACCCAACTCGCCGCGCGTGTCCGTTATCGCACGACCACGATCCTGCCGCGCACCCATATGCTGCTGCTGGTCGAATTGGCCGATGAACACTGGCTGGCGGATGTCGGTTTTGGCGCCGAGGGTTTGCTGTTGCCGGTACCGATGAAGTCGAACCAGGGCGTGCGCCACTTCGCCTGGAGCTATCGGGTGATCGAAGAGGACCGGCTATGGGTCCTGCAATCCCTGAGGGATTCAACCTGGATGGATCTGTACGCCTTCACGCTGGAACCCCAGCAGGCCGTCGATTACGAGATTGCCAATCACTACGTATCGACTCATCCGGCTTCGCGCTTCGTGCAGACGCTCACCGCGCAAAGGCTGTCGCCGGAGGTACGGCATATCCTGCGCGACCGCGAACTGATCGAGGATCGTGGCGATAAGCAGACCGTCCGGATGCTGGCCGACAATGCCGAACTGCTGGATGTTCTCAAGCAAACCTTTGGCCTGAGCTTTCCTCCCGGAACACGCTTTTCTGGTCTACGATGAGATATAGGCGGTAGAAGATCGGATGGTGGCCGAGGGAGAGGCTGACGGCGCCGCTACGATCTACTTCTCGCCGCCGCGTCAGATTGGAGGCTCGCTATGGACATGCTCTTGATCCCAGCTTTTCCGACGTGGCAGGCTCATAGCGCGGCAGTCGTGATCGCGGTGGCGCTCGGTCTGACGCCGAGTCCGGTTTCGGCCACCCACGCCGAGGCGTCGGCGGGTTCGACGAAAGACGTGGCCGATATGGACCTAGACGAGTTGACGAATGTCAGCGTCTCTCCCTTCGACGTTTCCACCCACCTGGACAAGGGCTACCGGGCTTCGAACTCCGTGGCCGGTTCGCGCTACGACAGGCCGATCCGGGATCTCCCGTTCGCCATCCAGGCCTTCACCGAGACCTTCATCGCGGACCAGAAGCCAGTGAACATCTTCGACGTCGCTCGCTACTCGCCGGGCGTCACCTACCGCAGCAACGACTTCAACGAGGGCAACGCCAACCTGGCGATCCGCGGCTTTGCCGTCAGTTCCACCGCCGGCAATGTCCAGATACTGCGCGACGGCTTTCATGGCCCCTCGATCTTCGACTTCACCAACATCTCCCGCGTGGGGGTGGTCAAGGGCCCGGCTTCGTTTCTCTACGGCCAGGTCGCTCCCGGCGGTATCGTCAACATCGTCACCAAGAGCCCACAGCCTCAGTTCGCTGCCAGCGTCGATGTCACCTACGGTTCCTACGATCAATACCGGTTGGATGCCGACGTGACCGGACCGGCATCGAAGACGCTGTTCTACCGGCTCGCGGCCTCCTACAGCCAGGACATGCACTACTGGGCTCCCTACGACGCCCATTCCACGGATATCGCCCCGTCACTGCTGTGGCAGCCCAGCGAGCGCGTGAGCGTTTCCCTCAAGTATGAGAATTTCCACAAGGTGGAGACGCCTCAAGTTATGCAAAAGCCTGGTTACATCAACCAGACCGGAGTTGTTCCGACCCCATCCGACCCCAATCTCATCGGCGTCGATGTGCCCGGCCTGCCGAACAACTGGAACAGCATGTCCTACGCCGACTTCCGCCGCAGTGACACCAAGGGCCTGAGTTCTTGGATCGACTTCAAGGCCGACGATCACTGGAATCTGCGTTCCAGCTATTCCCAGCAAACGTACCAGGTCGATGCGGTCTTTTCCGGCAACTTCGGCATGGCCAATAACACCACGGTGATGCAGGGGCGCCGCTTCAGGCGCACCATTTATACCAATTGGGACGACACGTACGAAATCCAGGCCCTCGGCAAGTACGTGTTCGACCATGCGAGTCTGCGTCTGCTCGTCGGCGGGCAGTACGTCGACCGCAAATTCGACAACTGGGCAGGCCAGGCGCCCAACGACCCGGCGCTCGGCAGCAATCCCACCGCATCTCCGTTGCCATTATGGGATTTGAGCGAGCCATCCACCTGGAACCGCGTCGTCACGATGCCGCTCTCCGCGCTCACTGCGAGCCGGGTCGACCAAAGTACTCACTATCTGGACAAGTCCGTATACGGCGGTGCCACTTTCGGCTTCTTCGACGATCGGTTGTTGGTTCTTGCTGGCTGGCGCCGGACCGCAACGGAAAGCCAACTCAGCAACAACCTGACCGGCCGATCCGATCCCAGGTTCACCGCAAGCGCGGTCACACCCCAATACGGTGTGCTCTACAAGTTCACACCGGAACTTTCGGCGTTTGCTTCCTATGCAGAGTCGTTCGTTCCCGGCTCGCAAATACTCAACAACCCCGACGGGACGACCAAGCCTGCAGCACCCACCGAGGGGCGGGGCTATGACATCGGCTTCAAGGCTGATCTGTTTGCCGGTCGCGCCTCCAGCACGCTTTCTTTCTTCGATATCCGTAACCGGAATATTGTCAATGATTTGGCGCTCCTAGACCCAGCCACGGGCGTCCAGAGAATCTACAATCTCCAAAGCGGTGAACAGCGTTCCCGTGGCGTCGAGTTCGACGCCACGGCCACGCTGACCGACAACTGGCAGCTCTACCTGTCCTATAGCTACATGAAGGCGCGCATCACCGAGTTCAGTGGCAACGACAACGCCGTCCTCGCCCAAGACCCGGCTATGCTCGATGCTGTAGGCCGAGCGAACTACAAGAATGTGATGGCGTTTCATGATGCCCCACTGCAAATGAGCGCACCGCACCTCGCCAATCTCTGGACGCGCTATAACTTCACGCAAGACTGGCTCAGAGGTGTCTACATCGCCGGCGGCGCCAATTTCGTCTTCGATCAGACGATTCTCCCCAATGCCCCGAGTTCTGCCCGTCAGACCTACACGCTCATTAACGCGCTGGTCGGCTACTCATGGGCGTCGAGTGGTCGCCGCATGAGCCTGGACTTCATGGGCAAGAATCTCGCCGACGCACACTACCGGCCCTCGCAAAGCACGCGGGACCGCCCCCGCGAGTTTCTCCTGACGTTCAAAGCCAGCTTCTGACCCCGGCCCACATGCCTGCGCGCGCCCAGCATCTCTCCCACTCGACCTCCTCGCCGCGCACGATCGCCGGCGGAGACGCATGGATGCGGATGCGGCTTATGCCATGGATCGGCTTGTTTGGCTTGGTGTTAGTATGTTGCCGGCCATGTTTTGCAGTGGGCGAGGAAATGCCGCATGCAAATCCGAGTATGGTCAAAGCCGCCTACCTGCGCAATTTTGCCCGCTACGTGACGTGGCCGGCACATGCTTTCGCCGACGACCGCGCTCCCTGGTATATCTGCATCCTGGGCAGCGATCTCTTTGACGAAGTTCTGGAGCAGACCCTCAAGGGCCGCACCGAGCAGGGGCGCCCATTTGAAGTATTCCGCGCGCCAACGCTGGATCAACTACCGCCTTGTCAGATCGTCTTTGTCGGCTATCAAAATGCGGCGAAACGCCGGGCCGCCCTTGTCGAGTTGAAACACAAGCCGGTCCTGACAGTGGGCGATGCGCCCGAGTTTTTGCAAGAGGGCGGAATCATCCAGTTCCAGGTGGGCGACCACGTGGATATGAGCGTTAACCTCGATCAGGCCCGTTCCGTTTCGTTGATGATTCAGACCAAGATGCTGGAAGTCACCCGTGAAGTAGTCGAGAACGGGGCGCTCCGCAGGCGCAGGTGATCCATGTTTCGGCAAATCAGCATCCACAACAAGCTTGCTCTGGCCCTGACGGGCGCCGCGCTACTGGCGTTCGCCGTGGCGGGTGCGGCGTTGGTGCTGTTCGGCAACTTCACGCTGGAACATCGCGCCCGGCAAATCATGGCACCCTATGCGCAGCTGGTTTCGGTCGGGGCGGAAGCGGCGGTGGCCTTCGAGGACAGCATACGGGCGCGCGAAATTCTCCACACCTTACGCGTCAATCCCCATATTTTGGAAGCGGAAATTGTTTTGTCGAACGGACGCTTGCTGGCTGGCTACGGCAGCGGCGCCGATGCAACATTCCGAATCCATCCGCTCAAAGCCGATGGTGTTTACTTGACCGATAACGCCGCGGAGTTGATGCAGACCCTGGAAGCCGGCGCGCATTTGCGCATGGTCATGAGCCTTGAGGAACTCAACCGCCAAACTCAAATCATCTTGCTGGTGTTTGCCGCCGGGGAGTTCGTCCTGCTGGTGGCCACCGCACTGGGCCTGCGGGCGGTATTGCAAAGAGCCATCGTCCACCCGATTGCCAAGCTGGCGGAGACCGTGGAACAGGTTCGCACCCTCGCCGACTACCAGCAGCGCGTGCCGGCGGTCGGCGCCGACGACGTGGCGCGGTTGGGCCAGAGCTTCAACGCCATGATGGCGGCGATCCAGGAGCGGGAAGATGAATTGCGCAGGGTCACGCGCTTCCAGTTCACGATTCTGGACAACGCGGCTTACGGCATCATCTCCACGACCCCCGAAGGCATTGTCACCAGCTTCAATCCCGCCGCCGAACGCTTGCTGGGTTACACAGCCGACGAAGTGGTCGGCAAGGTGACGCCGGCGTGCTGGCACGATCCGCAAGAGATCGGACGGCGCGCCCTTCAGTTGTCCGAAGAACTGGGCGTAACCGTTTCGCCGGGATTCGATGTGTTTACTGCCCGCGCCCGACACAACCAGCCCGACGAAAACCGGTGGACTTTCGTTCGCAAGGATGGGACCACCGTGCCGGTACTGCTGTCCGTGACCGCCCTGCGAGGCGAGAGCGGCCAGATCACCGGATTTCTCGGTCTGACCTATGATCTTACCGAGCGTCAGCGGGCAGAAGAAGATATCCGTCAACTAAATCAGGAACTCGAACAGCGCGTCGCCGACCGAACCGCCGAGCTGCAAGCGGCGAACAAGGAACTCGAAACTTTTGCCTACTCCGTCTCGCACGACCTGCGCGCGCCGCTGCGCCACATCGACGGCTTTCTGGGTCTGCTCAAGAGCAGACTTGCAGCGGAACTCGATGCAGAGAGCCGGCGCTACATGACCAATATTTCAGCCTCGGCCTTGCGCATGGCTACATTGATCGACGACCTGCTTTCCTTCTCGCGGACCGGGCGAGACGAGATGAGAAAGGCTCAAGTGGACCTTGGCGCCCTGGTCCGGGACGTCATCCGCGAAACGGCGCCCGAAACACCGGGTAGAGTCATCGCCTGGCGCATCGCCCAGCTTCCCGCCGTCGCGGCGGATCGCGCCATGTTGCGGGTGGTGCTGGTCAATCTGATTTCAAATGCCTTGAAGTTCACCCGGACGCGCACGCAAACGGAAATCGAGATCGGCTGTCTCCCCGACCACGAAACGGAGACCGTCGTATTCGTGCGCGACAACGGCGTGGGCTTCGACATGGAGTATGTCGACAAGCTCTTCGGTGTCTTCGAGCGCTTGCACCGCGCAGATGAATTCGAAGGAACCGGGATCGGCCTGGCGAATGTCCGCCGGGTCATCGACCGGCATGGCGGCCGGACCTGGGCGGAGGGAAAGCCTGATGGCGGCGCCACCTTCTATTTCTCGCTGCCGCACTCACTCGGAGAATGACGGAGATGCCGGATAAACTCAGAATCCTGATGCTGGAGGACGAGCCCGCCGACACCGAGTTCGCGGTGGAGGCGCTGCGCAACGCCGGCATGTTGTTTTCGTCCCTGCGGGTGGATACCCGTGTTCGCTTCATCACGGCGCTGGAAGAGTTCCGACCGAACGTCATCCTCGCCGACTACCGGCTTCCGGGTTTCGATGGCCTGGAGGCGCTGGCCATAGCTGTAAAACGGACGCCGGAAGTACCCTTCATTTTCCTTTCTGGGGCCATGGGCGAAGAGTTCGCCATCGAAACCCTGCACCAGGGTGCTGCGGACTATGTGCTCAAGGGTCACCTCAATAAGCTGGTGCCAGCGGTCAAACGCGCTCTTCTCGCCGCCGACGAACGACGCCGCCGCAGACTGGCCGAGGAGTCGCTCAAGAAAAGCGTGGAGATGTACCGGTCGCTTGTGCAGACCATCCCCGACCTGGTGTGGTTGAAAGACCCGGAAGGTGTCTACCTGAATTGCAATCCGCAGTTCGAGCGCTTCTTTGGCGCCCGCGAGGCGGATATCGTCGGCAAGACGGACTACGACTTCGTGGACCGGGAACAGGCCGACTTCTTCCGCGAACACGACCGCAAGGCAATGGTGGCCGGTGGACCGCGCGTCAACGAGGAGTGGATCACCTATGCCAGCGACGGTCGCCGGGCCTTGCTGGAAACCATCAAGACGCCGATGCAAGACACGGAGGGGAAGGTCATCGGGGTACTCGGCGTCGCCCGCGACATCACGCAACGGCGCCAATTGGAAGAGGCGCTGCGGGAAAGTGAGGCCAAGTACCGCTCCTTGTTCGAAGCCATTCCCAACCCGTTCTATTACAAGGACCGCGACGGCCGCTTCATCGGCTGCAACATTGCCTTCGAACGTTACCTGGGCATATCCAGGGACGAAATTCTTGGACGAACGGCCTATGATATCCAACCAAAAAAACTCGCGGACGTCAGTAGTGCGGCCGACAGGGCATTGATCGATCATCCTGGGAACCTGGTCTACGAAGCCAAAGTACGCTGGGCTGACGGTTCTTTGCGAGACGTAATATTCCACAAGGCCACGTTTAACCGGGCCGACGGCGGCCTCGCCGGCATCGCCGGCCTCATCATCGACATCACCGAACGCAAGGCCGCCGAAGATCAACTCCGCAAGCTATCCCTGGCGGTGGAACAGAGCCCGGAGAGTGTCGTCATCACCGACATCGACGCCCGGATCGAATACGTGAACGATGCCTTCGTCAAGACGTCGGGCTACAGCCGCGAGGAAGCCATCGGTAAGAACCCGCGCATCCTGCAATCGGGTAAGACCTCCCGGCAAACCTATGCGGCACTCTGGGATGCTCTGACCCATGAGAGGGCATGGAAGGGCGAGTTATACAACCGGCGCAAGGACGGCAGCGAGTTCATCGAATTCGTCCACATCACACCCATCCGCCAGCCGGACGGGAACATCACCCACTATCTGGCGGTCAAAGAGGACATCACCGAGAAGAAACACATGGGCGAGGAATTGGACCGCCACCGGCATCACCTGGAAGATCTGGTCGCCAGTCGCACGGCGCAGCTGGCCGAGGCACGGGAGCACGCCGATGCAGCCAACAAGGCCAAGAGTTCTTTCCTTGCCAACATGAGTCACGAGATCCGCACGCCGCTCAATGCCGTGCTGGGGCTGGCGCGGATCGGCATGCGCGACAACCAGGGACGCGAGACCGTCAAGACCTACGCGCGAATTTCCGCATCCGGCGAACACCTGCTCGGCGTGATAAACGGCATCCTCGACTTCTCCAAGATCGCGGCGGGAAAACTCAAAGTCGAGAAGCGACCCTTTGCCCTGTTTGCCGTCATCGACAACGTGAAGAGTTTTGTCGCCGCTCACCAAGCGGAGGCCAAGGGCTTGGCGCCGGTCGTTTCCCTCGCCCCCGACCTGCACGACTGGGTGGAGGGCGACTCGATGCGCCTGGCCCAGATACTCACCAATCTGCTGTCCAATGCCATCAAGTTCACCAAGAGCGGCGAGGTGCGGCTATGCGCCGCGCGCGACGGCGACAGGGTCTGCTTCCGGGTGGCCGACAGCGGTATCGGCATGAGCGAAGAGCAGTTAGCGCGTCTGTTCCAATCCTTTGAGCAGGCCGATAGTTCCACCACCCGCAACTACGGCGGCACGGGTCTGGGGCTGGCTATCAGCCAGGGCCTCGCCCACCTCATGGGTGGCGACATCAGCGTGGACAGCCGACCCGGCGAGGGCAGCAGTTTTACCCTGGAGTTGCCCCTGCCGGTAACGGCCGTCCCGGCACGCATGAGCCGTCCCGGGTGTGCCATGGGCGAGGCCGGCCCGCGACTCAGCGGTCTCTCGGTACTGGCGGCCGAGGACGTCGAGGTCAACCGGCTCATCCTTGAAGATCTGCTGAAGCATGAAGGCGCCGGTGTCGTCTTTGCCCATGACGGCCAGCAAGCCTTGGAACGGATCGATGACCTCGGAGCGAACGCCTTCGACATCGTGCTGATGGACGTACAGATGCCGGTGATGGATGGCATCGAAACGGCACGGCGCATCGCGATGATCGCTCCCGATCTTCCCGTCATTGGCCTGACAGCCCACGCCCTGGCCGAAGAGCGGGACAAGTGCCTGGCCGCCGGCATGGTCGAACATGTCACCAAGCCCATCGACACGGACATGCTGGTCGCGGCCATTCTGCGCCACATACGCTGCGGCGTTGCGGCGTCGGATGTATCCCCACCGGCAAGCGCGGCATTGCCGGTTCCCGCGGCGGGCCTGATTGACCACACGGCCTTGCTGGCCCGCTTCAAAGGCCGTCGTGCCTTCATCGCGCGGCTTGCCGCCTCGGTGTGCAAACACCATTCCACCACACCCGTCAAATTACGGGAGGCGACCGGCGCTGGAAACCGTGAGACACTGGCGTTCATTGCCCACAGTTTGAAGGGCGTCGCCGGCAATCTCGATATCCGCCCACTGCGCGAGGCAGCCCAGGCGCTGGAGGCAGCCGCCGTTGATGGATGGGGTGATCTGCGGACCGTGGCCGGGCAACTGGCCGACTTCATGGAAGCGACCCTGAGCGAATTGGCCAAACTGGAAAACGACGGAGAGACCGGTGAGTAATGCCATGCCGGGTGGTAGCCGCTACCGCCTTAGACTATGCTGAGAATTGGCTAATTGGGAATGATCATGGACGTTGTCGCCCGCATCCTCGTCGTCGACGATGAACCGGCCAACCGGTTGATCCTGGAGGATATGCTCGGCGGCCACTATGCCGTCCAGACCCTCGGTGGCGGCCGGGAGGCGCTGGATTACCTGATGACCGGCGCGGCGGTCGACCTTATCCTGCTGGACGTGGTGATGCCGGGAATGGACGGCTTCGAGGTGTGCCGGCAAATCAAGGCCACGCCGCGTCTATGCGACGTGCCGGTGTTGTTTCTCACCAGTCTCGACAGCACGGCGGGCGAAGAACGCGGCCTGTCGCTCGGGGCGGAGGACTTCATCCACAAACCGTTCTCGCCGCCGGTGGTGCTGGCGCGGATGCGCAACCATCTCGAACTCTTCCGCGCCCGGCGCCGCTTGCGTGATCGTAATGCGGATCTCGAGCAAATGGTGGCGGAACGCACGCGCGAAATCCTGCGTCAATCCGAGGAACTGATGCACCGGGAGAAGCAGGTGATCGCTGCCCAAAGCGCCACCATTACCGCATTCTGCGCACTGGCGGAGGCGCGCGACAACGAGACGGGCAACCATATTCGCCGCACCCAGCGCTATGTCGAAGCACTGGCGAGGAACCTAGCTGGCCATCCGCGCTTCGCCGCCGAGCTCGACGAGGAAACCATCCAGTTGCTGTTCAAATCCGCCCCCTTGCATGACGTGGGCAAGGTCGCCATTCCCGACCGCATCCTGCTCAAGCCGGGCAAGCTCGACCGCGAAGAGTGGGCAATCATGCAGCGCCACAGCGAATACGGACACGCCGCCATCGCCCAGGCCTGCGCCGATTTCGGCGAGGCCGCCGGCTTCCTGCGATTCGCCAGCGAAATCGCCTATAGCCACCATGAGAAGTGGGACGGCAGCGGCTACCCGCAGAAGCTGGCGGGTGAGGCTATCCCTTTGTCCGCACGCCTCATGGCGGTCGCCGACGTCTATGACGCGCTGATCAGCCGGCGCGTCTATAAGCCCGCTTATCCGCATGAGCAAGCCATCACCATGATCACCGAGGGACGTGGCACGCACTTCGACCCGGACATCGTCGATGCGCTGCGCGACATCGCCGGCGAATTCCAAATGATCGCGACCAGTTATCGCGATGAGGACCAGGAGACAACTCCATGACAGAGCCGGCACCGAACATATTTGTAGTCGACGACGACCCGTCGGCGCGGATGGTCGCCACATTCCAGATGGACGGCTCGGATGCACGCGTACGCGAGTTCGGCGACGGAGAGTCCTGCCTGGCGGCGCTCGACGAGGGACCGGACATCGTCATTCTCGACATCGAGATGCCCGGCACCGACGGTATCGCCGTCTGCCGGGGCATCCGCGCGGCGGGACTCGACGAAGCCCAGATCATTTTCGTTTCTTCCCACAACGATCTGGAAACCCGCCTGACGGCTTACGATGCGGGCGGCAACGATTACATCATCAAGCCCTATGCTCCGGAGGAATTGGCGCGCAAGATCGAAGTCGCCAAACGGGCCATCGAGGCAAAGCGCACCGGCGCCATGCAGGCCAGAATGGCACAACAGGCGGCCTTCGCGGCCATGTCCTCGATGGGCGAGACGGGCGTGACGCTGGAGTTCCTGCGGGCTTCCTTCGCTTGTCAGACACCCGACGAACTGGGGCAGGTCCTCTGCAATGCGATAAAACAATACGATCTGAAAGGCCTGGTGGAGTTACGCGAGGGACCGCAGAGCCATTGCTATTCGACTCATGGCGAATGCACAGCACTTGAGACTTCCATTATTGCCCAAGTGCGTGGCATGGATCGCATATTCCAGTTTCGTGACCGTCTGGTGATCAACTATCCCCGAGCCACGGTGCTGATTCCCAACCTCCCTCTGGACGATCCGGATCGAGTCGGCCGGCTGCGCGATCACCTGGCGGTGCTGGCCGAAGGAGCGGAGGCGCGCTTCCTGGTGATGATCAACGAGTCGCGGCGTATCGCCCAGGCGGAAAGCATCATCGGCGCCGTGGCCGACCTCACCAAGACGCTGAACGAGATCGAGAAGAATCAGGAGGATCAACGGATACAGGCGCTCGTCATTGCCAACACCCATATGCAGGCGCTGACCGGAGCCTTCGTCCACCTTGGACTGACCCAAGGCCAGGAAGAGTCCCTGGTCGCGCTCACCCAGGAAGTGATCGACCAGATCGCACATCTACAGGACTACGGCGTCTCGGTGAGCCAGCGCCTGCGCGATGTCACCGCGCGTTTGAGGGACATGACGGCGGGCAACATGTAGGTCCGGTGAGCCGGGAAACCCTATCACCGATATTGAATTGTCCACTCGCCTGTTCTATTATTTACAGTGTAGTTTGAAACGCTGAATAGACAGGAGACCGCCATGAGAATACCTTTCAGGTTGACGATACTGGCAACCGCCATCGCATTTGCTTACACCGGCAATGTGTTTGCCCAGACTACAACCGCAACGCCGCCGGCCACGACGTCGACATCAACTGCAACGACAAGCACGCAACTCCCTGCCGGCCTGGTGGCCGAACTGACCGCCGCCATTCCTGGACTGACCGTCGGCAGCGACGGCCAACTCAAGATAGGAACCCAGTCGCTGATTCCCATCCTGCCACCCGGTTACGACGCCAGCAAGCTCAATGCCAAGCTTGCGGACTTCAAGCAGATGACCGACGGTTCGTTCGTCGGCACCGGGAACCTGCAATTCGTGCCGGTTCAGCAGACGCCCGGGTCGCTGCCCAAACTTCCGGATAATTTCACTCCGGTTGCCGGCGGCACCTTCCCGTCGAACTTCAGCCCCCCCGCAGGTTTTGTCACGCCCTCCAACCTCGCGCTACCCACCGGGGTGACCGCTCCGCTGAAGTCGCCGGAAGCCCTGATCAATGACATGGTGGATGCCGGTGCGATTCCCAAGGGTCTGGTGACCTTCAATAGCGATGGCACTGTCCAGACCAGCAATGGCCTGTCGTTCATCCCCTTCGTGCCTTCCGCGGCGCAGCAAGGCAAGTACAAGTCCGGCGGATCGACCGGTGTAACGATAGACCCGACGACCAATGCCATCACCTTCCCCGATGGCACGGTGCTGGCACCCTTGGTGAATGGAACGAATCCCGGCGACAAGACGCTCCCGGCCGGCTTTACGCCACCCACGGACGTCACGATGCCCAAGGAAGTAACGTTGCCACCCCAGTTTGAGATTCCCAAGAACATGCCGCTGCCGAACGGCGTTACCTTGCCGGCGGGCGTGAGCATTCCCAGCGACTATGCCTACATGATCCCGCCGGGCACCCAAATGCCCGCGGGAGCCAACATTCCGTCAGGCGTCAAGGTGTCGTCGGATGTGGTGATTCCGCCGGGGATCACCTTACCGCCCGGCACGAAGATCGACTCCGCCAGCAACCTGCCCAAGGGCACGACGGTGCTTCCCGACGGATCGGTAGTGGTTCCCGGCACGCAGATTCCCAGCAACATCAAACCCCCGGATTCATGGACGCCACCGACCGGCGTGACCAAAGACAGCACCGGCGCCTACTACGTGCCGCCACCGCCCACCGGTGGCTATGCTGAATCACAAGCGCCGAAAGCGATCAATGCGGATGGCTCCATTGTCATTGCGGTGCCTGTGGGCACGGACCCGAGCAAGCTTCCCACCGGCGCTACAAAGAATTCCGATGGAACCTATACGTTGCCGGCGCCTTCATTCATTGGCAAGGTTGATGACACTGGCAAGATCGCCGGATTCAGCGGGGTGGGTGCGACCAGCATGCCCACCGGTTTCACGCCGCAGAGCGGGTTTCAGACAGGATCTGCGATAAGCGGCGCGACCGCTCCTGCAACGATGGGATCGGATGGCAAGGTCACCATGCCTGCGCCGCCAGCCGGTACTGCCCCGCCAACCGGTGCGGTCAAGAATCCGGACGGCTCTTATACCGTTCCTGCGCCGGCAGGTTTCGAAGCACCCAAGGTCGGCGAGGACGGCAGTACGACCGTGAAATTGCCGCCTGGAGCAACACCGCCGCCAGGTGCCAAAGTGAACGACGACGGCACGGTCACGATAGGGGCGGCTCCTCCGCCATCGATCCCTGGCGGAACCACGATGCCTCCTACGGGTGGCGGAACCACACCACCTACGGGCGGTGGGACTACTCCTCCGACCGGCGGTGGCACCACGCCTCCGACTGGCGGTGGCACCACGCCTCCGACTGGCGGTGGCACCACGCCTCCGACTGGCGGTGGTACAACGCCGATACCTACACCTACGCCGACGCCAACGCCGACGCCGACTCCAACTCCAACTCCAACTCCAACTCCGACTCCGACTCCGACTCCGACTCCGACTCCGACTCCGACTCCGACTCCGACTCCAACTCCGACTCCGACTCCAACTCCAACTCCAACTCCAACTCCGACTCCGACTCTAAACCTCAATCAATTTGCAGATAAACCTCAATCAATTTGCCGCAGAAATCACCCGGCAATCAAAGCCGAACCCGTCCGGGTTCGGCTTTTTCATTTCAGGTCTACCGGAACGACTTACTTCGATTGAACGGGTCAGCTTCACGCTAATTCCCCACTAACCTTGTCAACCGGACTACCGGTAAACCCATACCCATTTGCCCATATAGCATAAACGCCCAACTGACTATAGAGTACGCCGCATGCGCCGGACCAAAAATAATCGGTCCTGCTTATCGGCTGTTGGAAGGTTTGGCGACGCGAGGATGGGCATGGAAGACGCAAGGGAAGACCTCGGTCGCCCCCTGATTCCGGAAGAACTGTCATGGCTGCTGGGCAGCCTCAGCAGCTTGTTTCGCCTGCCCTTCGACGGCGCGCTGGTCGAGAGTCAATTCCCACCGACTACGGAGAACCTGAGATCGGGTGTCTCTCAATCTTTAACTTGAAACCTTTCTGGAGTCACATAACCATGACGAACAATACATGCATAAAAACACTGATTCGATTTGTAATCGTTTGGGCGAGTCTGCTGGCGGCAAGCGCGGAAGCGGCTGGACCGTATGATGGTATTTGGACCATCAGCTACCTCGGTACACCTGTTAGGTACTATTCGGTCCATGAGAACGACGGAATGATGATTATGCTTCAGCTACCTACTACCGGAAGCTGGGAAGCATTTTATGGGACCAGAAACGGAAATGCGGTTATCGCTACGACACTTGCATCGGGCGTGAATCTAAATGCTTCCGTTACGTTCACCTCAACGACTACTCTAACGATCAAGATTAATTCATGCGTTGCTGTTCTCGCCGGATGGCACTGTAGCTTTTCGGCGGGCAATACACTGCAAGGAATCAAGATTTTCTGACATCCCAATTGCTCGTGAGGAAGAATCGCTTAAGAAGCATCGTTTGATTCGCCATACGTCGCATGTCAGCCAATGGTGGTAGTGGAGCCACGCCGAAGAAACGAGGGAAAGACCTAAGCACGGATGCAGCGTTGATCCAGATTTCAACCATATTTGCGAGGGGCACAATGAACGACAGGGGATTTGGCAAACGGCTGGCGCAGGAGCTGCCGCGCTGGCAAAAAGAAGGATGGGTAAGTGCTGAGGGTGGGCAGGCCATCCTCGCCGATCTTGACGCACGACATCAGAAGCTGGCCTGGGCCTCCTCGCTTGCGCTGATCGGCGCGCTCCTGCTCGGCATCGGCGTCATCACATGGTTTGCCGCACACTGGAACGAGATCAGCAAGCTCATGAAGCTTGTTCTCATCTTCCTCGCTTTGGTCGCGAGCCATGTCGCACATGGTTTCTGCCAGACCCGCGGTGCGCTGCCGAAACTGGCGCAGGGCATGGCCTTCCTTTCGGTGCTGTTCTTCGGTGCCGCGATCATGCTGATCGGGCAGATATATCACATCGACGCGCACTTTCCAGACGGCATAGCGCTGTGGGCGGCCGGCGGCCTGCTGACGGCGTGGCTGCTCGGCTCGCAGCCGGCGATGGTGACTTCTATCGCACTGGCTGCTTTGTGGACCTGGACCGAGCAAGTCGAGTACCGGGCGATGAACTGGCCGCTGCTCGGGTATCTGACGCTTGCCACCGTGCCGCTTCTTCGCCACGACTGGAAGATCGCGGCGCGCGGCTGGGGCGGCCTGTCGATTCTCTGGATGATCGGCTGGCACGCCCAGCCTTGGATCGGTGAAGTATGGGAATCGTATGCACACATTCGCCTGTTCGCCCTGCAGGTGCTCGGCATCGCCGGCTGCTGGGCGCTGGCGCAGGCAAGTGAGCATCCGTTGGCACGCGCAGTGCGCGGCGATTTTCTGCTCGCCGCGCTGATCGGTGCTTTCGTCTTCACCTTCCCCGACTTTGCCTCGCATCACGCTGTGCCAGCGGGTGAGATGGCACCGTGGTTCGCCGCCCTGGTGGGCGCCGCGGCGTTATATGCCGCGGGCATCCTGCGCCTCGTCCGCGCCAGCGACCTGGCGACCAAACGGCTGCGCATTGTCATCGCACTGTCGACATGCTTCGCCTTGCTGCTGGCATTCGAAGTCTTCCCACAAGGGGATTTCCTTCGGGGCATTCCCCAGGGGGATTTCCTTCGGGGCATCGGGCCGCGCGGCGGCGGACTGCCGGCGTTGTTGTGGAATGCCCTTTTCCTCGGCGTACTGTACTGGATCGGCGATCTCGGTATCCGCCACGGCGACCGCCTCATGGTGAATCGCGCCTTCATCGGCTTTTCAATCTGGATGCTGGCGCGCTACTTCGATACTTTCTGGTCGCTCTTGGACCGCGCGCTGTTTTTCATGGCCGGAGGCATACTGCTCCTGGCCGGCGGCGGCTGGCTGGAGCGCAGGCGCCGGGCGCTGTTGCACGACATCGAAGAACGGAGGCAATCATGAATCTCTGGCTGAAGATCACTCTGCTGGTGGTTGTTCAGGTCGCCGCGCTGGCGGCAATGATCGCCGACAAGCAGTGGACGCTCAACACCGGCACGCCGGTCGTGCTGCAAACAGAGCCAGTCGACCCGCGCTCATTGTTCATGGGCGATTACGCACGGTTCGCCTATCCGATCAGCCGGTTGCGCCTCGACGGCGAAACAGCGCTCGGCGGCGATAAGGATTTCAAGCAACACGATACGTTATGGGTCGCGCTCAAACCCGATCCCGACGGCGCAAAGGCCGTCTCCGTGCATCACCAGCGCAGTGCTATTGGACCCGAACTGTTGGCGCTCAAGGGCGAGGTGCAGTCTCTCAACGAAAACGAGTGGGATCGCGCGACCAACAAATCGATCCCACAAAGGACGCTGAACGTGCGCTACGGGATCGAGCAATACTATGTTCAGGAGGGCACCGGCGGAGAGGTCGAACGGCCGCGTGGCGGCGAGAAAGTATCGATCCTCGTCGCGATCGATGCGCGTGGCAAGGCCGGTATTCTGGCAGTGCTGCTCGATGGACGGGAGCGCTACCGGGAGAGCCTGTTTTGATTCACGCGCAAAATGCTTGCGAGAGATACATCGGGTCGATCTGCTCCCGGATGCTCAAAGGCCTCCGATGGCCAACTCGATTCATCCAATATTTTTCTCCAAAGAAGACATTCCGTCTGCACTAGGTACATATTGCCGTCGAGCAAAATTGGACGCACAATACTATGACAAACAAGTGGGATACGTGAGTATCATGGATCGACTTGGAAGTATCTAGGTGAAACAGTCTTTCAGGTTTTGCCCGCTCGTTGGTCGCATTTCATCTTTTATTGCCGCTGGTTAATCTGGAGATGCCTCATGGACACACTTTCAAGAATTTCATTCGCCACCTGGCTGATAGCCGCAACAATCGGTAGCGCTCTTGCCGATAATGACACCCAAGCAGGACGTGCCGTAAACGAATCCGTGCAGACCAGCGGCCATGCCAGTGCCAGCGCGGCTCACAGTATCGCCGCCTCCGGACAAGTGACATTTGCAGTATCGGCCGTGCCGCTCTCAGTGGGCGGTGCCGTGTTGGGCTCAGGTGGCGCTGTCAGTGCGGCAGCCGCTCGCGATTCGATGAGAGCAGCAACTGCACCGATCGGAACTCCCCTAAAAGTCACCGATGAAACGATTTCCGTCGTTCCTCCCAATGAGGCATTGAAAGCCAAGAGCAAGGCAACGGCACCTTAGTCAAGTCGATAGCCAGACTATGTCGTTACCCAAAGTCAATTCAAGGAGCATTTCCATGCGGTATTTGCGACGTTCATTATTTATCCTGTTCGCCACATTCGCCATTGGTATCGACTCCAATGCCGCCGGCTTCAGTTCCAGTAGCAGCCAAGCCGGCGAGGAAGTCCACTTCAAGCCTGAGCAGATCATCTCATTTGCCAAGAAAGTGGAACGGACCATGGCGGCTAAAGGTGCGCGGGTTGCAATTCTGGCCCGCATGGGACGCCCGGTGTCCGAGCTACCGGAGGGAATGCACTTTACCCATGTAGCATTCGCGATCTATTCTGAAATTACTACGAAGGATGGTAGAACGCTGCCTGGGTACTCGATTTACAATCTCTACCAGAAGGACGATCACCCCGAGATCAGCGCCCTGGTCCAGGACTATCCAGTCGATTTCTTTGCTGGCGTCGCTCAGCTTGAGGCGGGGGCGATCTTTCCATCACCGGATTTGCAACGGCGATTACTCGAAGTGATTGCGTCACCGACCTATGCGGCGCTACATGATCCTCACTATTCAGTGATCGCCAATCCTTATACCTTGGGAAAGCAGAACTGCACCGAATTCGTTCTCGACGTGGTCAATTCCGCCATCTACCAGACCGGCGATATCAACATAATCAAGGCCAATGAAAAGGCTTATTTTGTTGCCCAGCCAGTCAACGTCAACCCATTCAAGTTGATGTTGGGTGCGATGTTCAGTTCCGAGGTATCCACCTCCGACCAGCCCAGTTCACCGCCGGTCACCGCGACCTTCGAAAAGCTTGGGGAATATCTGCTGAAATATGACGCCGGCTCCTCCGTACTCACGATCCTTCCGGACTAAACATGGACTATTCCACAATTGGGATTGCCTTTCGGGGTCTACTCCGTAACGCCCTTCTCATAAGCATATCGATTTGTATTCCGGCTTACGCGGCCAGCTTCAGCGCGAACGGTGGTACAGGGACTGGCCCGGTCTATTTCAAGGCTGAGCAGATCATCAGTTTGTCCAAGAAAATGGAGAGAACCCTTGCGGCCAAGGGGGCACGCGTCGCGATCATCGGTCGCGTTGGTCGTCCTGTCTCGGAACTGCCTGAAGGAATGCACTACACGCATGCAGCATTCGCGGTCTATTCAGAAATTACAACGGGCGACGGCCGGCATGTACAAGGCTATGCGATGTTCAACGAATACCAAGTTGACGAACGTCCAGATACAAGTACTCTCGTACAGGACTATCCAGTGGATTTCTTTGCCGGAGTCGCGGAGTTGAAAGCGGGAATCATCATTCCATCAGCGGAGTTGCAAACACGCCTGTTGGAGGTGATCGCTTCGCCGACCTACAAAGCTTTGCATGAGCCCCGCTACTCTGCGATCGCCAATCCGTATACTTTAGGCCGCCAGAATTGCACTGAATTTGTGCTTGACGTCGTTAATGCCGCCATATATCAGACTGACGACATCCGTGTCATTAAGGCGAATGAGAAAGCCTTTTTTGTCGCTCAGCCGGTGAATGTCAATCCCTTGAAGTTGATGTTGGGCGCTATGTTTAGCTCGGAAATCTCCATGTCCGATCAACCTGAGGCGCCCGTCACCGCGACATTCGAAAGACTCGCCGATTACCTCCAAAAATACGATCGCGGATCAGAAGTATTCACCGTCGCTCCCGATTTTGTTCAGGCCCCCGAACGGCAAAGACTGGACAAGGAGAGAAATGGGCGCATTACCATCAGCGGGCTGGGATTCGACTTGGGCGATGATGTGCAAACGGTCAAGGCCGCTTTGAAGACCGCGATTGATCCAGAACCCATGGAGAGGAATGCCGCGCTCCCAGCAATCGCGATGGATCCGAATAGAGGAAAAACCTTCCTTCACTTGAGAACAAAAGGTATCTGGGCGTTTTTCAACGCGCGCGGCAAACTGGAAACCATTCGTCTCGATGCCCCATTCTCAAATGCCGTTCTAGGAATCAGGATCGGCGATAGCTTGGGGAAATTGACGTCCACGCTTGGGAATCCCCTGAAGAAGCCGTGGATCGCCTTTGGAACGCTGGAGGTATATCAATTCGCATTGGATGACACTGCGTACGTGAATTTCGACGTCAACGACGACGGAGTTCAATTGATATTTATCACGCGATAACAATACCGTTCTGCTACCACAGGACTACTTCGGCCGCTTATCCACCACCCGCTTGGCCTTGCCGACGATGGTGCGCTCGACTTTGCCTTCCTCGACCACGTGCACGTCGCAACTGACGCCGATGTAGCTCTTGATGTTGTGTTGGAGCTCTTTGCCTATCATCTCCCTGCCCATGAGCCCGAGCTGCTCGAGCAGTTCGGTGCGAACTTCGGCATAGACGTCCAGCTTGTCCATTGGGCCGTCCTTCTCGACGTGGAGTTGATATACCGGGGTCAATTCAGGATGCCTGAGGATCAGCTCCTCAATCTGCGAAGGTAACACATTCACGCCGCGGATGATCAGCATGTCATCGGAACGGCCGGTGATCTTGGCCATGCGCCGCATGCTGCGCGCCGTTCCGGGCAGCAGCCGGGTGAGATCGCGGGTGCGGTAGCGGATCACCGGCATCGCCTCCTTCGACAGCGAGGTGAATACCAGTTCGCCCAGTTCGCCGTCGGGCAAGGGCGCACCGCTGACCGGGTCGATGATCTCGGGATAGAAATGATCCTCCCACAGCGTCAGGCCGTCCTTGGTCTCGACGCATTCGCAGGCGACGCCGGGGCCGATCACTTCGGACAGTCCGTAAATGTCGATGGCATTGCAGTCGAAACGCGCCTCGATTTCCAGGCGCATCGCCTGGGTCCACGGCTCGGCGCCGTGGATGCCGAGCTTGATCGAACAGGTGCGCGGATCGATGCCCTGGCGCGCCATCTCCTCGGCTATCACCAGCATGTAGGAAGGCGTCACCATGATGACGGTGGGCCGGAAATCCTGGATCAGTTGCACCTGCTTCTCGGTCTGCCCGCCGCCCATCGGAATCACCGCCGCACCCAGCCGCTCGGCGCCGTAGTGCGCGCCGAGACCGCCGGTAAACAGGCCGTAGCCGTAGGACACCTGGACGATGTCGTCGCGCCTGCCGCCGGCGGCATAGATCGAGCGCGCCATGACATCCGCCCACATGTCGATGTCCTTCTGCGTATACCCGACCACCGTCGGCTTGCCGGTGGTGCCGCTGGAGGCGTGGATCCGAACCACTTCGCCCATCGGCACCGCGAACATGCCGTAAGGGTAATTGTCGCGCAGGTCGCGCTTGTCGGTGAGCGGGAACTTCGCCAGATCGGAAAGTTGTTTCAGGTCGCCCGGATGCACGCCCGCCGCCTCGAATTTCTTGCGGTAGTGCGGGACATTTTTGTACACGTGATTCAGCGACCATTGCAGGCGCTGCAATTGCAGCGCGCTGATCTCGTCGCGGCTGGCGGTCTCGATCGGGTGCAAGCCCGCCCCGGTTTTGCCTGTCATATCTGCGTCTCCCCCTGAATTTCTTGGAATTTTATAGCTTTATCACGCCTTCGGCTTGGCCATCACCTGCTCGGCGAACTTGTCGTCGAACAGCGCCCCTTTCGCCACCAGCTGGCGGAACTTCACGAAGTCGACGACGTCCTTGCCGGTGGTCTTCTTCGCGTCGAAGGCGTTGAAACCCAGCCAGGCCTCGTGGTTCATGTTGGCGGCGAGCCAATGGCGATTGGGCAGCTTCATCTGGTCCCAGAAGAATTTCTTCTTGCCGCGGATGCCGTCGATGGAATTGATCAGACAATTCGGGAACAGGTTGGCAAACTTCCACACCAGGCGATTGACCTCGGCGTCGAGCAGTTCGAAGTCGATCTTGCATTCGGCCACCAGAGCCTTCGCCGCGGCGACCTTGTCGGCGGCGACCGCCTCGCCATAGACGATCTCGCCGTCGTCGACATAGGTATCGGTGCGCACCATGGGATTCCTCACCCACTGACCGTCCTTCTTCAGTACCGGCACCACCTTGGTGACAAGGCCCTTGTCCTTCATCTTGTAGGCACTCCAGGTCTCGCAGGAGATGCAGTTGTACATGGCATCCTCCATCGACAGGAACCACGGCAGGAAATCGGTCGAACCGCCCACTGGCGCGGAGCCGTGCTTGGGGCCGGCCTGGCCGTAGATCGCCAGGTCGGAGGACACGGTGATGTCGGTGGCCATGCCGATTTCCTGGCCGCCGGCCACGCGCATGCCATTGACGCGGCAGATCACCGGCTTCTTGCAATTCAGGATGCCGTCCACCATGGTGTTGAAGAGGTCCATGTACTCGCCGTATTCGTTGGGGCGCTTGGAGTAATAGGCGGAGTATTCCGCGGTGTTGCCGCCAGTGCAGAAGGCCTTGTCGCCGACGGCGGTGAATACCACGGCGACGATCTTGCGGTCGCTCGATGCGCGCTGGAAACCGGCGATCACACCCTTCACCATGTCGGTGGTGTAGGAGTTGTATTGGCTCGGATTATTGAGCCAGATCCAGGCGGCGAAAAGTCCCTCCACCGCCGCTCCCTTGTCGTCCAATACCGGGCGCTCTTCGTAGATGATGGTCGGTGCGTCCTTGCCGAAATGGCTGTTGTCGAAAAGTTGATGATCTTTGAGCTCGTTGTCCCTGCGCAGCCATTCCAATGCCATGTCGTTCTCCTGTTAAGTGTGTTTAATGTGAATATCTCAGAAATCGGGGGTCAGCACCACGCGCTTGTTCAGCTTGCCGTGATGCGCGTCTTCAAAGACTTGCTGAATCTGGCTCATCGGCCGCGTCTCGACGAAAGGCGCCAGGGCGATCCGGCCGTCTACGCACATCTCCAGCACCTGCGGATAATATTCGGGCAGGCAGCCCCAGGTGCCGATCAGTTCGGCATCGAAGGCCATCAGTTTGGAAAGCATATAGGAGGTCTCGGCCGTCCCATAGCCGACCACCACCAGCATGCCGACAAAGGACAGCAGCGCCAGCGCCAATTCCTGGCCGGGTTGGCTGCCGGTCACTTCGAAGACCTTCCAGCCGTAGTTGGCGGGCAGTCCCTGCTCCTTGCAGTAGCCCTTGATCAATTCCTTGACTTCCTTGGCGCTCTTGCCGCGCGGGTCGATGGTGAAATCGGCGCCGTAGCCTTTCATGAATTCCAGTTTCTCGGTGTTGATGTCGATGCCGATCACCGCCCTGGCGCCCATGCCCTTTGCCACCTGAACCATGAAACTGCCGACGCCGCCGGCCGCACCGATGACGATCACCCGATCGCCCGCCGCGAGTTTCGCCCGCTTCGCGGCTTGAAACGGCGTGGTCACGGCATCGGCAACGACCGACAGGTGTTCCAGCGGAACCTTGCCGCGATTGCCGACGACGCACAGATCCTTTGCCGGCACCGGAATATGGCTGGAAAACCCGCCATAGATGCCCATCGAGTTGCCCGGCATTTTCTGCGCGAGGCAGCGGTTACCGCGTCCGCTCTTGCAAATTTCGCATTCGTTGCAAGGCAGTACCGCCGGGATGATGACTTCCTTGCCGACCATGGCCGCATCGCCGGCCACCACGACGCCGGAGATCTCGTGACCGAGCGTCAGCGGCGGCTTCTGCACGGTCGGCACACCCATGTAGAAATACGAAAGATCGGTGTGGCAAACGCCACAGCCGTGGATTTCAACCAGCACCTCGCCAGCCGCGAGCGTCGGCACGGGAATCTCGGTACGCAACAACTTGCCCGGCTCGGTCATCTGCCAGGTTTGGATATTCTTGGGAATCATAATGTCCTCATTGAGATTGATTTCGTTACTTGTTGGTCCACACCGGCTTGCGCTTCTCCATGAAGGCGTTGAGTCCCTCGATCGCATCGGCGGTGGACATGAGTTCCTTCAGGTAGATCTGTTCGACGTTGAACAGCGCCTCGAAGAACGGCTTGCCGGACGCCTCGCGGATCGCCCGCTTGGTGTAAATCAGCGCGACGCGCGACAGGGACAGGAATTGCTCGACGAAGACGCGCGCGTCCTGGGCGAAAGTGGCGCGCGGAAACACCTTGTTCAACAGGCCCAGATTGAGCGCTTCCTGGGCTCCGATCAGTCCACCGCCGAGCAGCAGTTCCATCGCCTTGGGCAAGGGCATGGTCTTGGGCATCAGGATCGCCGCAATCGGCGGAAAAACGCCCAGCTTGATCTCCGGCTGGCCGAGCTTGGTATCCTCGGTCGCCACCACCATGTCGCAGGCGATCGCCAGTTCGCAGCCGCCGCCCATGGCGGAGCCGTTCAATGCCGCCACGGTGGGCAGCGGAAAGACCATCAGGCGCTTGAGGATGCCGTGGAAAACTTCGATCATCTGCACCACCTTGTCGGGCGTGTGATCCATGACATCGACACCGGCGGAAAATGTTTTTTCGCCTTTGGCGGTGATCATCAGGACTTTCGCCGATTCATCCTTTGCGGCGATATCCAGCGCGCGGTTCAGCTCCTCCATCAGGACGATATCGAGAACGTTGTAGGGCGGCCGGTTGATGGCGATCGTCACCAACGCATCGGCGGATGTATATTCGAGAAACTTGAATTCGGACACGTTGCGGCCTCCCAGGATTATTGAGCTTGGTTCAAAATAGATCGTCCATCTCGTCCGTCCCGACACCCGGCGGCATGCCGCCGTATTGTTGCATGTAGGACTGGATCAACTGGTTCTCGCGCTGGCTGAAGAACGGCGCCTCCTCAACCACGAAGAACTTTGCAATATCGGCCTTGTCGAGCAGCGCTTCGAGCCCCGCGCGCAGGTTTTCCACACCCTTGATCATCAACACCTTCTTGTCGGCATCGAGCAGTTGCAACACGCCCGCTTCGGAGCTCACCGGTGCGACCGCGGCCGCATTGAACTCCAGCCATGACTCCGGCGGCAGTACCGCATCGACGATCTGCGCCGCCAGATTGCATTTCAGGCAGCGTTGCCCCTCGGCCTGGGCGGTCTCGACGGTGTAGCCAAGCTCGACCTCGTTCCAGTTCTTGCGCTGGTCCGGGGATATGAACACCGGATGGAAGCGCCTGGTCCGATTGAAGCCCTCCTCGCGGCCAATATGCGGATCGGTATCCCAGTCGTCGGGCAACAGCTTTTCCTCGATGTTGCCATCCCCGCCGAGAAACGCGTCCATCGCCGCGGCGGCCTTGCGTCCCTGCGCGACCGCCCCGATCAGGCTGGCCGGACCGAGCACCGCGTCGCCGCCGGCATAGACCCCCGAGCGGCTGGTCAGCAGCGTGTCCTCGCGCACCTGGATGCGGTTGGCCTGATCGGTACTGACACCGAATTTTTCGAAGGTCTGCGGGCGCTGACCGATGGCTGCAATGACTAGATCCACGTTTTCCTGATACTCGCTGTTGGGAACCTCGATGGGGCGCCGGCGGCCGCTGGCATCCGGCTCACCGAGTTGCATAGCGGCGTAGGTTATCTTGAGCGCGGAAGTGCCGTCTTGATTCAGGTCAATGCGCTTGGGCACGGTGAGGAAGCGCAGATTCACTCCCTCGTCCAGGCACCCCTGGACCTCGTCCTCGCGGGCAGGCATCTCGTTCCGAGTGCGGCGGTACACCATGTCCACGACCTCGCCATTGAGGCGGCGCGAGGAACGGCTGTTGTCGGTAGCGACATTGCCGCCGCCAATGACGGCGACATGCCGGCCGACGCGGATGCCCGATTCGTGCTTTCCGGGGCCGACAAGACCCTGGGTCACGGCGCGCAGGAAGGTCGGGCTGTCCACTACGTTGGGCAAATCGTCGCCGGGAATTCCCAGCCGGTCGCCGTTCTGGGCGCCGATGGCGATGAATACCACTTGATAGTCCTGCATCAGGTCGTCGATATTCTCGACCTTGGTATTGAAGCGGAACTCGACGCCGAGCTTCTCGACTTCCGAAACTTCCTGGTCGATGACTCTATGCGGCACACGGTAGGAAGGGATGCCATAGCGGGCCATGCCGCCGGCAGCCGGCAAGGCATCGAAAACCGTGACCGCATGGCCTTTCTTGGCCAGGTAGTAAGCTGCAGTCAGGCCAGCCGGTCCAGCGCCGATCACCGCGGCGCGGCGGCCGCTGGGCGGCAATTGCTTGGACAGCTTGCGCCACAGGCCGTTATCGTTGTCGGCGGCAATGCGCTTGAGGCTGCGGATGGATAGGGGATCGTCGAGATGTTTGCGCCGGCAGGCGGTTTCACACGGGGAAAAGCAGGCCCGGCCGAGGATGCCGGGGAAGGGCAGTTTCTCGCGCACCACCGCAGTGGCTTCCGAGTATCTGCCGAGCCCGACCAGTTGCACGTAGCGCGGCACGTCGATGCCGGCCGGACAGGCCGCTTTGCACGGCACCTGGGACTCCTCGCGGTGGGCCACGTCGAGCGTGCGATCCATCAAGGCGCCGGTCGGACAGACGGTGACGCATGCGCTACAGAACTTGCAGCCGGACTCGATCAGCGTCGGCGCGATGGTGCCGACCCAGGTTCGACCGCCGGTATTCTTGATCTCCAGGCAGCCGACGCCACGCACCTCGTTGCACGCCACCAGGCAGCGGCGGCAGTCGATGCACAGGTTATAGTCGCGATCGTAGAAAGGTTCGTCCTTGATCACCGGCAACTGGATGGATTTGTAGGCCGGGGTGTTGTTGGGAATGACTATGTAGTCGGATATCTTGCGCAATTCGCAGTTGCCGAATATCGAGCAGCAACGCGCTTCGACCGGATTGCCGAAAGAACAGGTGGTGCGGCTGCAGCCGTCGCGCTGTGGGCAGGTGAGGCAGACATGCGGATGGTTGCCGAGGACGCGGGCCAGATTGGTCTGGCGCTCGCGCTGGATCGCCGGGGTGTTTGTGGAAACAACCATGCCCGCCTCGACCGTAAGCGAACAGGCTTTCTGCAATCCCGCCCTGCCTGCGACTTCCACCAGGCACAGATTGCACCCGGCACCGGCGCCATCCTTGCAAGCGCGTTGCTCGGCCGGCGGCAGGTCCGGATGGGCACACAAGGCCGGGATGTACAGGCCTGCGGTATTGGCTGCGTTCAATACCGAGGCACCGGTGGGAGCTTCGACAGGCTTGCCGTCGATGGAAAGCTCGACGGCCGGACCGAACGACTTCATGGCCGCGGGGCGGCTGGCCTTCCACCAGGTAATAGTCTGAATTCCGTCCATGTCCGCCTCCGTAATTCGTGACTACGAGCCAGCCTGCATCGTAGCTTGATAAGGCCGGTAGTAGGCAGCGCTACAGCGCCCCGTCCGGATCGCCGCGATGAAGCCGGCCATATCGCTCACCGGATCCAGGAATTCCGTCGCGCAGCGCCCCACCGCCGCGGTCTTGTGGCAGTCGCTGCCGCCCAGCGTGGGTAACCCCATATGCGTCGCGGCCTGCAACGCCAGGTCGTTGTCGCTGTCGAGATTGCAGCCGTTGTGGGTTTCCACCGCGGCGATGCCCTGCACTTCCAGCAGACTTTCCAGCAGGCTGCACAGGCCGATCTCCCGGAACGGATGGGCCGGCACGCAAATACCGCCCAGGCTGTTGATCCGCATGATCACTTCATCCAGCGGAAGGTAATTGTCTTGGCCCCAGATGTTCCAGCCATCGTCCTCTACCCCGTACGCCAGCAAATGGCCGCGATCTGTGGAGATTTCCACTCCACGCAGCACCAACAATCCCTCATCCTTTCCCACAGCCTCAACCGGGGCTGAGGCCTCGTAAGAATAATGTTCGGTGATGCACACGCCATCCAGCCTCAACTGCTTGGCACGCCTCACCAGATCGAGTGGCTCCAGCCAGTTGTCGTGGGAATGCCGGGTGTGGCAATGGCAGTCGATCCACATGGGACGGCAAGTCGCAATCCAATCAGATCACCGTGCATTCCAGGTTGACGCGCTTGGAGGGCGCGAACTTGTGGTGCGCGAAGAACTTCTCCAGCGCGAAGTCGTCCCAGTTCACCAGCGTGTAGACCTTGCCGACACGGGCCGCCTTCATGTTCATCATGAACTGGTCCAGCATTTCGCTGGCGACGCCGCGATTGGCAAACTCCGGATGCACGCCTATGGTATCGATGGTGGCATTGGTCTCGGGTATACCGAACTCACCGAAATACACGTCGCCCATGATGAAACCGACGACGCGGCCGGCGATCTCGCAGACGATCGACGAGTTGATGTTGTGGGTGGTATTCAGGATGCTGTCGAACTTGCGCTCGTAATACTCGTCGCGCTGCTGCTTGGAAACCAGGGCGTCGATGGCGATCACCGCCTTCAAGTCATCGCGCTTGAGCACTCTCATGATGCGATTTTCTGCGGGCATTATTGTTTCCTCCTGTGTCTAAAACAAATCGTTGTCGGTCTGCTCGGCCGAACCCGTCCCCTCGCGGAGGTAGATCGTGCCGTTGAATTGCCCCATGGCATCGCCGGCCTCGAAACAGGTGTTGCAGCCGTCGCCTTCGGCGCGATAACGTTCGACCAGTACTTCGTAGCCCAGGTCGCGATAATTCTCCGCCAGCTCCGAGAGCCTAGGTTCACCGATGGTGGTCTGCTTGCGCCAGCCATCGCGTAGCAGCTCGGCTTCATGCTGGCTGCCGGCAGTGATCTGCCGGATCGGTATCGTCGCCATCGCCGCCATCACCAGGAATGCTTGAGCGCCCCCGGCGTGCAGGCGGTCATGCAAGGCAAACTGGTGTAACCGCCCGAGGGCTTGCAGCCGGCACACTCGTAGGCGAGACTGCGGCGGCTCGCCTGCTTGATCCATACGACTTCGTCGTCGTAGTCGTCGGTCAGGGTCTCGAACATCTGCTTGGGGCAGGCGGTGAGACAGGCGCGTCCGGCGGCGCAATCTATGCACTTGTCGGTGTCGATGCTGATGTAATACTCGCCGGAACCGTCCTTGTAGCCATAATTCGCGATCATGAGCTTGCTCCTGTGGATTATAAGCCGCCGGGGTTATGCCGCCTTGGCCGCCTGCTTCTGCATCAAGGTGTAACCGAACAGCGCCGCGCCCAGCGCGCCGGCGATCTGGCTGTCGTACTTGGTCTTGGCCGCGGTGGTGCCCAGCAGCTTCTCGATGCGCTTGACCACGCCCGGATTCTTCGCGATACCCCCGGTAATGAAGAAATCGTTCTCCACACCGATGCGCTCGATCAAGGATACCACCCGCTCCGCCATGGCCTGGCAGTAGGCGGCGATCACCTTGTTCTTGGTGTAGCCAGACTTGAGCAGTCCCAGCGCCTCCGACTTGGCGAACACCACGCAGGTCGACGACACCGCAGCGGGCTCGACATCGACGTCGAAGGAACGGTCGCCCAATTCTGCGATAGGAATCTGCATCAGGTCGGCGATGACTTCCATGCCCCGGCCGGTGCCGGCGGCGCACTTGTCGTTCATCAGGAAATTGGTGACCTTGCCCTTC
>JAPLQT010000116.1 GCA_026399515.1 Pseudomonadota bacterium
AGCAACTAGGCGACATGCCCTTCCGTCCCTGGCTGGAGAAGTATCGCGAAATGCTGCCGAAGAATCCGAACATTTACGCTATCACGGGGTCTACCATCAGCAGCACGGCGGTCACTGTGGGCGTCAAGGCCGCACTCGGCAACTTCCGCAAACGGATGAACATCGTGGGGAGATACCTATGAGTGAACATCGCACGCCACCGCCGGTCTCGACCATGCTGATGCGTGGCCTGTTCGAAGAGAACCCGATTTTCCGGCTGGCCTTGAGCCTCTGCCCGGCCGTGGCGGTGACCACCGCGGTGAAGAATGGCCTGATGCTCGGGGTCGCCGTGCTGGTGGTGCAGGTGCTGTCGAGCATGTCCGGTTCCCTGGTCAAGCACATCATCAACCCGAAGATCCGCATCCCGGTGTTCACCCTGCTCATCGCCATCTGGGTGAGCGCCATGGACATGATCCTGGCCGCCTATTTCGCCGACATCTACCAGCAGGTCGGGCTGTACGTGAAGCTGATCGTGGCCTTCGCCATCATCATCTCGCGCATGGAACTCTTCTCGATGAAGCACAGCGTCGTGCCCTGCTTCTGGGATGGACTGGGCATGGGCCTGGGCTTCCTGGTCGGTCTGGTGCTGGCCGGCGCTTTCCGCGAGTTGCTGGGCAGCGGCAGTATCTTCGGCATCGCCATACTGCCGTTCAAACCTCTGCTGCTGGTCGTGCTTCCGGCCGGCGGCTTTTTCACCATAGGCCTGATCATGGCCTTGTTCAATTGGGTCGACGTCAAGCGGGGCCACAAGNNNNCACAAGTTGCCCTCGGGCGGAGGAGGAGCACATGGCTGATGCAAAAGTAGTCTCACCCCACGAGATCCTGGTCGAGGGCGCTCTGCCCGCCGATGCGACGGCGATACGCCTTGTGCGCAGCTCGGACGCCGACATTCCGCTGGCCGTGGTTTCCGTCAAGTCGGCAGGGCAGCCCAACAGCTTCATGCTGACCACCGCCGAGACGCTGAACAAGCAGGACAATTACCGATTGACAGCCAAGGGCGTGGACCAGCCCTGGGAGATCGCACCGTCGCCCCTGGCCCTGGTGTTCTCGGTCATCATCGGCTCGGCCTTGATCAACAACTTCGTGTTCACCCGCTACCTGGGACTCTGCGTGTTCTTCGGGGTCAGTCGCAACAAGGACACCGCGATCGGCATGGGTGTCACCTTCACCATCGTCGGTCTGCTCTCCGGCATGATCGCCTGGGCGCTCAACACCGTCGCCCTGGTGCCGCTGAAGCTGGAATTCATGCAGATCATCGCCTTCATCGGCATCGTCGCCTGCCTGGTGCAGGCCACCGACCTGATCCTGAAAAAGGTGAATCCGATCCTGCACAAGAAGTTCGGCATCTACCTGGTGCTGATCACCACCAACTGCATCATCCTGGCAGTGCCCCTACTCAACGCGACCAGCGGCGCGACCTTCCTGCAAGCCTTCGGGTTGTCGCTGGGTGCCGGCCTCGGCTTCGCGCTGGCGCTGTTCCTGATGAGTTGTGCCATCGAGAAGGTCAACATGGCGCCCGTGCCGCCGGTGTTCAAGGGACTGCCGGTCGCATTCATCATCGCCGGGCTGTTCGCCTTGAGCTTTCTCGGCTTCTCCGGACTGAAGGTGGCATAAGGCTATGGACCTCCTACACGTTGCAATCTGGGGCGTCCTGGTGTTCACGACGCTCGGCCTGTTTTTCGGTATCGCGCTGGCCAGCGCGGCGCGCAAGTTTCATGTTCCGGTCAATCCGCTGGTCGAGGAGGTGCGCGAAAACCTGCCCTCGGCCAACTGCGGCGCCTGCGGCTTTGCCGGTTGCCAGACCTATGCGGAAAAAGTCGTCGAGGATGAGAATGTTTCGCCGACCCTGTGCACTCCGGGCGGCAAGGTCGTCGCCATCGACATCTCCCGGCTCACCAACAAGGTCATGGGTGAAATCAAGGAAGTGGTGGCCATGCTGCGCTGCTCGGGCGGCGATTCGGTGGCCCGCAAGCAGGCCGAGTACGATGGCATCCACACCTGCCTCGGCGCCAACCTGGCGTTCGGCGGCGCCAAGGCCTGCAAGTATGGCTGCCTCGGCTTGGGCGACTGCGTCCGCGTATGCGCCTTCGACGCCATGAAAATCGGCGACCTGGGCATCGTCGAGATCGACTATGCCAAATGCACTGGCTGTGGCATGTGCCTCGACGTCTGCCCGAAGGACTGCCTGATCAGTTACCCGCGCGCGCACCGCGTCGCGCTCACCTGCCAGTCCAAGGGCAAGGGCAAGGCCGTCAAGGACACCTGTACCGTAGGCTGCGTCCAGTGCAATGCCTGCGTCAAGGAGTGCCCGGCCAAGGCGATCACCCTGGTCGACGGCTTCTTGAACATCGACCACGCGGCCTGTCTGGCCTATGGCCCGAGTTGCGAAGAGATCTGCGTCACGGTCTGCCCGACCGACATCATTCACCATCCCGGCCAGCCGCCGGACGCCAACAAGCCCAAGCCGAAGAAAGTCGCGAAACAGGCGGAGGCGGCGGCCTGATCGGATTCCTGTAGCACTCTGGGCCGGCATTGACATTAGTTCTAACGCGGACTAAACTAGTCCGCGTTAGAACTATCTCCCCGGCATGGAAGGGGCGATGCCCACATCCATTCACACTACAGGTGACCTATGAACAAACCGGAAATCGCAGCAAAATCCCCCTTCGCAGTCGAGGTAGAGCAGGGCAAGGACTATTATTGGTGTGCCTGCGGCCTCAGCAAATCGCAACCGTTCTGCGATGGCAGCCATAAGGGCTCGGCTTTCGTGCCGACAAAATTCACGGCGGCGGAGAGCAAGACGGTGTATTTTTGCGGCTGCAAGCAAAGCAAGAACGGCGTGCTTTGCGACGGCACGCACAAGAGCTTGTAGAAGTGCCCGATACGATCGCGTATCCCGGCATGCCGGCCACGATCTCGGGGGAGTCGCTCTGATACACGTTTAAACGGGGGCAGATCGTCGGACTGATTACCGCACTTGCCAGCTTGTTGCGAAGCAGTCCGCCGCTCGATCCCGAGACGCGCGTCGCGCTGGAGCGGGTCATCGCAACGGCCGGACCGCTGATGGCGTCGGTGTCCGGTTTCGAGCGCCGGCTGGCGGAGCCCATCCAGGTTGCGCTCAAGTACTGTGACGACTTGATCGCAACCCTGCCGGGAATGATAGACATCAATCGCCGTGCGTTTGCCCTGGATCCCCTGGTGCATGCCTTTTTCGCCACTCCGCAGGACATCGAGGAAATGCTCGGCCGCAGCCAAACCCTGCGCGAATATCTCGCGGACCCGCATTCCTTTGGGAGCGAGCATTTCCACGCCCTGTTTGCCGCCCGTCGCCGGGAAAAGCATGTCGTGGGGCTGGCGCTTCAGGGGGAAATTCTGCGCCAGGATGTGCCCCAAACCCTGCTGTATTTTTCCAGCCAGACACTCACGGCAGTCGCGGCGGATCTACAGGCGACGCGCGACATGCTGCGCGCCGCGGCTTTCGATAGCCTGCTGCAAAATTTTGTTTCCCGGGCCGATGCCATGCGGCTGGAACGCCAGGGGTTCCAGGGGCAGTGTGATCTGGAGCGAGCCCGGCTCAAGGGGCTGCAAGGCAGCACCGAGACTTCAGTCGTCGCCGAGCATCAAGAGAGGCTTTCCGGTTTGGAGCTGAGTATCCGCACCGTCACGGAATCCTTGCAACCCGATCGACTCGTCGACGCCCTGGCGGAATTCCTGAACGAACCGGAACGGGTCTTGCGATTGGAACCGGTCAAGCTGCAAGTTGACCGCAATGGCGTCATTGCTGATACGCTCAACACCCCAACCGGGCGGGAGGGCAGCTTATACTTCCCCGAGCTGGTCGGACGCGACCGCCGCCGTTACGTGGTCATGCTGGCGCGCATCCCGCGCGAAGAAGCAGAGCGCGCGGTGGCCAAGATACTCGACCAGCAGCGCCGTTTTATCCTGATCTAACCTCAAGGAAACGTCATGAAGATTCTTCGGATCCTGTTACCCGTATTCGTCTCACTACTGATCGGACCTGCTTGGGCAGATAGCGGCAACCGCCTCGACGCGGTCATGCAGCGCGGGACGCTGCGCGTCGGCAGCACCGGCGACTACAAGCCGTTCAGCTATCGCGACCCGGTGAGCGGCCAGTATCAAGGGATCGATATCGACATGGCGGGGCAGCTTGCCAAAGCCCTGGGAGTGAAACTGGAAATCGTCGGAACCAGTTGGCCGGCGCTGATGAAGGACTTCGGCGAGGACAAATTCGATATCGCCATGGGTGGCGTGTCGGTCAATCTGGATCGGCAAAAGAAAGCGCTATTTTCCATCCCATACTTGCGCGACGGCAAGACGCCGATCACCCGATGCGAAAATCAGGATCGCTTCCAGACCCTCCAACAGATCGATCGTCCCGAAGTCAGAGCCATCGTCAATCCCGGCGGCACCAATGAGCGCTTCGCCCGGGCCAACCTGAAGAATGCGCGGATCGAAGTCTATCCGGACAATGTGACGATATTCGACCAGCTCGTCGCTGGGAAAGCCGACCTGATGATCACCGACGCCGTGGAGACCCGGTTGCAGCAGAAATTGCGTCCGCAGCTCTGCGCCGTTCATCCCGAGGCGCCCTTCGATTATTCGGAGAAGGCCTACTTGATGCCGCGCGATTGGCTGTTCAAGGCGTTCGTAGACCAGTGGTTGCACCAGTCGATACAGAGTGGGGCTTTCGGCAAGATTCACGACAAGTGGATTGCCCATCCGTGGGAGAAACTTTCCGGAATGGGCGAGCCGCACAGGTATGCAAACGCGGCTCCAATTCAGATCGCCTGGGCTTCTCGCCCTTGATCGATCAAGGTCTGGATACGTCTGGCGCGCTCGATGACCGGCCGATCGACCATCTCGCCCAAATAGGCAAAAGCCCCCCGCTCATTTTCGGGGCGCGCCGTCAGCTCCGCCAGTAATCCCCGAGCCCATTCGCATTCCTTGGCGCTGGGTTGAAAGGCGCGGTGGACTCCTGTCACCTGGCCGGGATGGATGCACAGTTTGCCGGCGAAACCGAAACGCCGCGCCCGCTCGCTGTCCCTTTGCAGGCGTGCCGCGTCGTCGATGGCAGGAGTGACTGAGTCGATGGGAGGCGCAAGGCTGGCGACCCGGGATGCTACGACGATGCGCGAGCGGGCGTAAGCCAACTCGATTTCGCTGTCTTGATCGGCGCTGATGCCGGTATCCACCTGAAAATCCAGCGCGCCGAAGGCCAGCCGTTCAATCCTGTCGCTGCGCGCCACCTCGAGCACGTTCCACAGTCCCAGGGCCGTTTCGACGATGGCGACGATGCCTTGCCCGGGTGCCAGGCGGCCTGCGGCTGCGGCGACGTGGGACGAGGATTCGGCTTTCGGCAACAGGATGCCGCTGACGGCCAGCGTGGCGACAAGCGCCAGGTCGTCCTCGAACCATGGGCTGCCGCAGGCGTTAATGCGGACATACAGTGGTGTCCCGGTCGGTAGTGTGGCGTTGGCAAGCGCCGCACGGGCAGCAGCCTTGGCAGCGGGTTCGATCGCGTCCTCGAGGTCGATGATCACCCGGTCGGCGCCGCTGGCGGCGGCCTTGGCGTAGCGTTCCGGGCGGGTGGCCGGGACGAACAGCCAGGAACGCGCCGCCAGGTTCAACGTATCCATGCTTCCGCCTCCATCGCCGTTTGTCCCTGGTTGTCGGTTGACCAAAGACGAAAGTGCTTGTCTTTGTCGCCAGGACCACCGAGCACGGAGAATGGGCCGACGTCGTAAGTCGGCCGCAATGCCTTGAAGCTGAAGCGATCGAGCGTCGCCTGCGGCAACTGGCGGCGCAACAGGTCGAGCAGCAGGGTGGCGATCAGCGGGCCATGCACGATCAGTCCGGGATAGCCTTCGACGTCGGTGACATAACGGCGGTCGTAATGGATGCGATGGCCGTTGAAGGTCAACGCCGAATAGCGGAACAGCAGCACATCGTCGGGGACCACTTCGCGCCGCCAGGCGCCCGTCTCGGCCGGTTGAACGGAGTCGCCGGCGGGCGCGGCGCCTGTCTTGGGCGCCTCGCGGTAGACGATGTCGTGCAATTCCTCGATGGCCGGCCCGTGAGCGCCGGACAATATGTGGCGTACCGTGACGAATACCAGCGGGCCGCTCTTGCCGTGTTTTTCCTCGACGCTTTCGATGGTCGATACCCGTTCGACCCGTTCGCTGACCAGCAGCGGCTGGTGGAAGCGCAGTTGTCCCCCGGCCCACATGCGGCGCGGCAAGGGCACCGGCGGCAGGAAGCCGCCCTTTTTCGGGTGCCCGTCGGGCCCCAGTTCGGACTGCCTGGCCAGCGGCGGAAACAGCGTCCAGTGAAAGCCGGGCGGCACGGCGTCGCCTTCGCGCGGGAAGGCGTCGTCGCGATCCAGCGTGGCGTTCCAGGCGGCCAGGTGATTCGGGTTGAGCCAGTCGGTCCGACGTTCCTGTCGTCCCACCCACAGTCGCAGGTCGTTGCTTTGAGTCATGGCGAGTTCCCCTGCCTTTCTTGGACTTGACGCATAAATCCGAAGATGTAATGATGTCCGGACAAGTTCGGCGTGTCAATCCAATTTCTGACTCGCATGATCATCGGACCACCTCCGTGCCATGAAATCGTTCAAAGACAGGACTTACGCCCCCATCCCCAACCCCCGCCCAGGCGGGGGCTACAAACTGCTCGCTGCGCTCGTGGGTTACTGGTGCCCGACTTTGGGGTTAGGGTACGGGGCGCTTCGTAACTGTATTCCAGGCTAAGGAGAGCATGTGATGCAAAAGTTTCAGGAAATTCGGGACGGCGTGGGCGCGCTCTGCGCAGCCTACGACTCGGCCTACTGGCAGAAGGTCGACGAGGCGCGCGGCTATCCCGAGGCTTTCGTCGACGCGCTGACCACGGCGGGTTGGATGGCGGCGCTGATACCCCAGGAGTACGGCGGTTCCGGGCTGGGTCTGGCCGAAGCGTCGGTGATCATGGAAGAGATCAACCGCAGCGGTGGCAACGCCGGCGCCTGCCATGGCCAGATGTATAACATGGGGACGCTGCTGCGCCATGGTTCGGCGGAGCAGAAGGCGCGCTACCTGCCGCTGATCGCCAGCGGTGCGCTGCGCCTACAGGCGATGGGTGTGACCGAACCGACCACCGGCACCGATACCACCCGCATCAAGACCACCGCGCTGAAGCGGGGCGACCGCTACCTGATCAACGGCCAGAAGGTGTGGATCTCGCGGGTCCAGCACTCCGACCTGATGATCCTGCTGGCGCGCACTACGCCGCTGGCCGAGGTGAAGAAGAAATCCGAAGGCATGTCGATCTTCATCGTCGATCTGCATCAGGCCATCGGCAACGGCCTGACGGTGCGGCCGATACGCAACATGGTGAACCACGAGACCAACGAACTGTTTTTCGAGAACCTGGAGATTCCGGACGAGAACATGATCGGTGTGGAAGGTCAGGGCTTCAAGTACATCCTCGACGGCCTCAACGCCGAGCGCACGCTGATCGCCGCCGAATGCATCGGCGACGGCTACTGGTTCGTCAATAAGGCTGCCGCCTATGCCAAGGAAAGGGTGGTGTTCAACCGGCCCATCGGCCAGAACCAGGGGGTGCAATTCCCCATCGCCGAAAGCTATATTGAGATCGAGGCGGCCAATCTGATGCGCTGGCAAGCCTGCGAGTTGTTCGACGCCCACCAGCCCTGCGGAGCCCAGGCCAACATGGCCAAGTATCTTGCCGCCAAGGCCTCCTGGGAGGCAGCCAACGCCTGCCTGCAGACCCACGGCGGCTTCGGCTTCGCCTGCGAATACGACGTCGAGCGCAAGTTCCGCGAGACCCGGCTCTACCAGGTGGCGCCGATCTCCACCAATCTGATTCTCTCCTATGTCGCCGAGCATGTGCTCGGCATGCCGAGGTCCTTCTGATGTTGCCGTTGGATGGCATCACGGTGGTTTCGCTGGAGCACGCCGTCGCCGCGCCTTTCTGCACGCGCCAGTTGGCCGATTACGGGGCGCGCGTCATCAAGGTGGAACGGCCCGGAAGCGGCGATTTCGCGCGTGGCTATGACGAAACGGTGTTGGGAATGTCCTCCCATTTCGTCTGGCTCAATCGCGGCAAAGAAAGCCTGACCCTGGACCTCAAGCAAGCGGCGGCCCTGGCGGTGCTGGAAAAGCTCATCAAGACGGCCGATGTGCTGGTGCAGAATCTGGCACCGGGCGCGGCATCGCGCATGGGGCTGGACTATGCGACGCTGGCGGAAAAGCATCCGCGCCTGATCGTCGCCGATATCTCCGGCTATGGCGACAACGGCCCGTATCGCGACAAGAAGGCCTACGACATCTTGATCCAGGCCGAGGCCGGCCTAGTCGGCATCACCGGTGGACCTACCGAGCCGGCGCGCTGCGGCGTCTCGGTGGCCGACATCGCCGCCGGCATGTATGCCTACAGCGGCATACTCACCGCACTGATCCAGCGTGGCAAAACCGGCCGCGGCACGCGCGTCGAAGTATCGATGCTGGAGGCCCTGGGCGAGTGGATGGGCTATGCGCTGAACTTCGGTCATTACGGCGGCAAGGCACCGGGTCGGAACGGCGCCGCCCATCCGGCCATCGCACCCTATGGCCCGCATCGTGCCGGCGATGGCGGGGAAGTGATCTTCGGCCTGCAAAACGAACGCGAATGGACGATTTTCTGTGGCGAGGTGTTGGGCCAAGCCGAATTGGCCGGTGATGAGCGTTTCGCCAGCAACAGCCGCCGCGTCGCGAATCGCGCGGTGTTGACCGGATTGATCGAGGCCGCGTTGGCGGGGATGAGCTGCGCCCAGGTGGTGGATAAGCTCGATGCCGCCGGCATCGCCAGCGGCCGCATGAACGACATCGAAGATGTCTGGAATCATCCGCAACTCAAGGCACGGGGTCGCTGGCGCGATATCGGCAGCAGTGCAGGGACGATCCAGGCGCTGCTGCCGCCGGCCAATCTTGAGGGCATAGCACCGAGCATGGGCGATATTCCGGCAGTGGGACAACACACCGAACAACTGCTGAGCGAACTGGGCTACGGCACTGGCGAAATCTCCGCCATGCGCGGCTCAGGGGCGATCTAGGCATGGCTACTCAGCAACTGCCTGTTTCCGAATCCCGGCAACTGGCCGAGTTCATCGCCGACCTCAAATACGCCGACATACCGCCGGACGTGATCGTCGCGGCGAAGAAACTCTTCATCGACTGGCTCGGCTCGGCGCTGGCCGGCAAGCAGGCCAAGGCGGTCGCTATCCTCGAGTCCTTTGCCGCCACCATGGGTTCGCCATCCGGGCCTAGCGAAATCCTGGTCAGCCGGAAAACCACCAGCCCCTATTTCGCGGCGCTGGTGAATGCGGCCGCTTCGCACATGGTCGAACAGGACGACGTGCATAACAGTTCGGTGTTCCATCCGGGCACGGTGATTTTCCCGCCAGTATTGGCTGCCGCCCAGGCCGAGGGCAGTTCTGGCGCCGAGATGCTGGTGGCCGTGATCGCCGGTTATGAAGTCGGCATCCGCGTTGGCGAGTTTCTCGGGCGTTCGCATTACCAGGTCTTCCACACTACCGGCACGGCAGGCACCGTCGCCGCCGCCGCCGCGGTGTCGAGGCTGTATCGCCTGGATGCCGATCGCACGCTGGATGCGCTGGGCTCGGCGGGCACCCAGGCGGCCGGCCTATGGGAGTTCCTGCGCGACGCCGCGGACTCCAAGCAGCTCCACACCGCCAAGGCCGCCGCCGACGGATTGCTGTCGGCGTGGATCGCGCGGCAAGGCTACACCGGCGCCCGGCGCATACTCGAAGGCGCGCAAGGCATGGCCGCCGGCATGTCCAGCGATGCCGATCCGGCGCGCCTGGTGGATAGGCTCGGGGACCGCTGGGCGATCGTCGAGACCTCGTACAAGTGGCACGCCTCCTGCCGCCATACCCATCCCGCCGCCGATGCCCTGCAAGCGCTGATGCAGCGCGAAGACCTGACCCAGGCGGACATCGTCGAGGTGGCGGCGCGGGTTCATCAGGGCGCCATCGATGTGCTCGGTCCGGTGGTCGACCCGCAGACCATTCACCAGGCGAAGTTTTCGATGGGCACGGTGCTGGCCCTGATAGCGGTGCACGGCAAAGCCGGATTGATGGAATTCGAGCGACACGCGCTGACCGACCCGCAAGTCACGGCTTTCCGCCACAAGGTGCACATGGTCCTCGACGACGAAGTGAATGCCACCTATCCGCGACAATGGATAGGCAAGGTCGACGTGCGCACCGTCGACGGCCGCAGCCTGTCCGCGCGAGTGGATGTGCCCAAGGGCGACCCCGGCAACAGCCTGACGCGCCAGGAGCTGGAGGACAAGGCGCTGTTCCTGGCGCAATTCCGCGACGGCGCGAGCGCCGAAGAGATGCGTCTTGCCATGGACCGCATCTGGCGCCTCGAGGACGAAGCCCGGCTTGGCGCCTTGTTTCCGGCGGCAACATGAGTGCATTGATCGAAGCCCGGCGTCCGCTCTACCATACAGTGGCGGAGCGCCTCTCGCTGGCGATCCACGAGCGCATTTATCCTGTCGGCGTCTTGCTGCCAAGTGAAGCCGAACTCTGCGCCCAATACGGCGTCAGCCGCCACACGGTGCGCGAAGCCATCCGCAGGTTGCAGCAGGCTGGGTTGGTGACCAGCGAGCATGGCATAGGCACGCGCGTCGAGCGCGACCGGGTCGAGGCGCGATACCTTCAAACCCTGGCAAGCATCAGCGACCTGTGGCAATACGTCAAGGACACGCGCCGCAAGCCGCTCGACTTGCGCGACGTGTTGCCGGGAGAGGCCCGCATGGAACTGCCCGGTGACCCGGCTGTTCCGTGGCGCATGCTGGAAGGTATCCGCTACCTGGTCAAGGGACGGCAGCCGGTATCCTGGACGCAGATTCACGTGCATCCCAATTATGCTAAAGTCATCAACCGGAAGACGGACGACGCGGTGCCGATCTACTCTCTGATAGAACGCCGCTTCGGCTTGCGGGTCGGCCGGGTGCGCCAGGAAATCGCCGCGCTGGCGATCCCGGCCGACATCGCCGCGCTGCTCAAGGTCCCGGTAGAGAGTCCCGGATTGGCGATTGTTCGATATTATGAGAGCGAAGCTGGCGAGGTCGTCGAGGCGACGCTGAGTATCCATCCGGCGGAGCGCTACCGTTATTCGATGCAACTCGACCTGGCTTACGGGACGTAGCTTTTTGCGGCAACCATCACAATTATAAAAGGAGACAAGATGAAACACATCGTCATTGCCGTTGCCCTGACGCTGGGCACGCTGGCAGCCTGGGCGCAGAGCCCCATCGTCATCAAGTTCAGCCACGTCGTCGCCAACGACACGCCCAAGGGACAGGGCGCGCTGAAGTTCAAGGAGATCGCCGAGGCCAGGACCAACGGCCGGGTCAAGGTTGAGGTCTACCCCAACAGCCAACTCTACAAAGACAAGGAGGAGCTGGAAGCGCTGCAACTCGGTGCTGTTCAGATGCTGGCACCTTCGCTGTCCAAGTTCGGTCCGCTCGGCGCCAAGGAGTTCGAGGTATTCGACCTGCCTTTCATCTTCGACAACGTGGCCGAACTGCACCGGGTGATGGACGGCCCGACAGGCGCCATGTTGATGAAAAACCTGGAGCCCAAGGGCATCGTCGGGCTGGCGTTCTGGGATAACGGCTTCAAGGTGATGACGGCCAACAAACCCTTGCGCCGCGTCGATGATTTCAAGGGCATCAAGCTGCGCATCCAGTCCTCCAAGGTGCTGGAGGCCCAGATGCGGTCTATCGGCGCCAATCCACAGGTGATGGCCTTCTCCGAGGTCTACCAGGCGATGCAGACGGGCGTGGTCGACGGCAGCGAGAACACCACGTCGAACATCTATACCCAACGCCATCACGAGGTGCAGAAATTCCTCACGGTTTCCGACCACGGCTACATCGGCTATGCGGTGGTGACCAACAAGAAGTTCTGGGACGGCTTGCCAGCGGATATCCGCGGCATCCTCGAAGGGGCAATGCGCGATGCGACCAAATTCACCAACGACCATGCCCAGGCGGATAACGAAGCGGCGCTGAAAAAGATCGCCGACAGCGGCAAGCTACAGGTCATCCAACTGACCCCGCAGGAACGGGCCGAATGGAAAAAAGCCATGACAAAAACACACCGCCAGATGGAGGACCGGATAGGCAAGGAACTGATCCAGACGATCTACAAGGAGACCGGATACAAGCCCGAGTGAGCGGTCGATGGCCTCAGGTATTTGCGCGGCCTCAGGTTGCCCTTCGGCTCGGCAAGTCGGCGGCAATCCAGCCCATGGCCAGAATAAGCACCAAGGTCAGGGCATTGGCTGGAATCTGCAAATTGAAATCGACCATGCTGTGAATTGCCATGGCGACGATGGCCATCGTAACGCCGAAGGCAATGCCGCGAGGCAGGCTTGAATGCCGTTGCCATAAGACCCACAGCGTCTTCCGGAGAGTCAGCAGCGCCAGCAACAGCAATAGTCCCAGTCCCGGCAAACCGCAATCGGCGGCGATCTCGATGTAATCGTTGTGGGCGTGGTCGAAATAGCCCAGCAGTGGCGTCCGGTAACGAATGTAGCTGTTGTAAAAACTGCCGCCCCCGGTACCGAACGCCGGAAAATCGCGCACCAACTGAAGCGCATAGCCGGCGGCATTCTCCCGTGCTTCTACCGATTCCTCCTTTCCCCCTTGCACGATCGTCAGCTTGGTCTCATGCATGCGGTGAGTCACTTTTTCGAGGCCGACCCAGGTGCCGACAACGAAGATATCGATAACCACCAGACTCAGAATCAGGCCCACGGTGGCGGGCGCCGCCCGGCGCGCCAGCATGATCGCCACTAGTCCCACCACCAGCATGGCGGCAAAGAAAGCCGAATTGCCCATGCGCGAGCGGGTCAGTACCAGGGCAATCACCATGACGACCAGCATCAGCCGCAAGCGCATCTTCGGGCTGATCAGAAAAGTCAGCACTTGCGACAGCTTGTGGCGCCAGTCGCCGGACTGCTCCCGTTCCGTGCCCAGCCGCGCCAGCATCAGCCCGATGCCGATCGAGAGACACAGCTCCATGTAGCCGGCAAAATGGTTGCGATTTATGAAGGTGCCGATCACATTGACATGAACCACTTGTGAATAAAACAAGCGGTAAGTGGCGCCCGAAGAAAACAGGAACACTCCCAGCACTGCCTGAAACACGCCGCTCCCCACCAGGGTTTGCGCCATGCGGTCGAGCCGCCGAGGGTTGCGAATCGTCAACACCGCCACCAGGAAACAGGTGAAATAGACAAACGAAAGCGAAGTGAACAGCCGCGTCTGATAGACGTCGAGACTCAGGCGAGCGGGCGATATTCCCCGCTCGACACGCAGTGTTTCCGGCGACAAGACAGACAGCCAGGCCTCCGGCAATGGCAGGGTCTGAACCCAGGTCAGGACGGTGAATCCACCCAGCAGCAGCAGCGGCCAACGGAATCGCCATAGGCGCGCAAACGCGGCATCGGCCGCTTGCCGCCATGCAAAGATAGTTCCTGCCAACAACAACAGGGCCCAGACAATCAAAATGCCGATGGCCCAGGTCCGGTTGCTGGCCAGCGGCAGGGGCGCCCAGACCAGCAAGGCCATCAACCCGACGAAAACCCATGAATCCCGGATTTCCAGATCATGGTCCATCAAGTGAGGGCTTCGCTGCGGCATGGGAAATTACGCGGAAGACATAACAAATCCGTCGATCTTCGCGCCGCCGGCAATTCTCAATATGACGGGAGCGATGAATTGCATGATAGCGTTGTCGAAGTATTTAATCTATCCCGCGATTGCCGCGCCGAATTTATGCCTAACCGGTAGCGTATACTGACATGCCATTCGATTGTCGATTCCCCCCGGCGCCAAGACCGCGGGAATCGCAAGTTGATGACGCGGAACCCTAAAGCTACCTGGCAGATGTGTTATCGTTAGCTGACCACTTTATTACAAGGGTTATTTATGTTGCGGTTGGCGGTTGTGGCGTTCATCGTATCCGTGGCAGTCGGATTCTTCACCATCCGCTGGGCTCATTTGTATGCCCACATCACCGCAGATCGTCGGGAGGACGGCAGCCACAAGATCCACAAGGCGGTGGTTCCGCGCATCGGCGGCGTCGGTATCTTCGTCGGTTGGCTGGTGGCGTTGGGTGCGTCGGTTGCTGTCGGCGCCTTGCCCGGCATGCGTGCGCTGACCTGGGTGGCAGCCGTGTCCGTGGTCTTCGCGGCCGGCCTGGCCGAAGACCTCAGCAAGAAAGTGCGTCCGCGCGACCGCCTGCTGGCAGCCTTGTTGTCGGCGTTGCTCGGTGCATGGCTGCTGGACGCCAGCCTCAACCGGTTCGACAACCCGGTGCTCGACTTTTTGTTCGTCTCCCCGCTGATGGCCATGGTCGTCACGGCGGTGGCGGTCGGCGGCGTGGCCCATGCGGTCAATGTCATCGACGGCCTCAACGGCCTGGCTGGCAGTATCTGCCTGATGGCCCTGGCCTCGCTCGGATACGTGGCCGTGCATGTCGGCGATTCCGAAATCATGCTGATGGCTTTGCTGGGGTTCGGCGCGCTGCTCGGCTTCTTCATCTGGAACTATCCCAGCGGCCAAATTTTCAGCGGCGATGGCGGCGCCTATTTTCTGGGCATCTACATTGCAATGCTCTCGGTGCTGCTGGTCAGACGTCACGACGAAGTCTCCGCCTGGTTCCCGCTCATGTTGATGGCCTACCCGGTGTGGGAAACCCTTTTTTCCGTTTATCGGCGGCGCGTCCGCGGGCAATCCTCGGCCACCGCCGACCGCCTTCACCTGCATACCCTGTTGTACAGACGACTGCCGCGTTGGATTTCGCCGAGCCACGAAAGCGGTGGTGGCCGCCTGCGCCGCAACTCAGACGCCTCAGCGCTGCTGATGCTGCTGGCCGGAGCCAACGGCACCGCGGCAGTGCTGTTCTGGGATAGCACCCCGATACTGCTGACCGCCGCCGGAGTTTTCATCGTGGTCTACCTCACGCTTTACGGGCGGCTCGTGCGCTACAAATTCAGGCGACAGCGAGTGCCGCAACGGTCGATTCAAGTGTGCGAAGGCGACGTGGCCGGCCAAACGCCGCCGCCGCTGTAGCAGAATCTCCGTCTTGTCGTTTCGACGCTTATCCAGATTGAATCCCGTTCAGCCATTGATCGATCACGCCAGGCTCGTTCCTCCCGTTTCAACCGAGCCGGATCCGCCTTGGTATGTCGTGCATACCAAGGCACTACAGGAGCAGCTCGCCTGCGATAACCTCGCCCGCCAAGGCTATGCGGTTTATCTGCCACGCTTGAAAGTACTGAAGCGCAGCCGCAGGTCCAAATGCCAGGAAGTGCAGCTTGAACCGCTCTTTCCGCGCTACCTGTTTGTCCAACCCGGATCACCCGGACACTCCATTGCGCCGGTGCGCTCTACCCTGGGCGTGACGGCGGTCGTGCGTTTTGGCCAGGCCCCCGCCGTTATGCGGCATGAGGTGCTGATCAGTATCCGGGATTTTGAGACTCGCCAGAACCAAGCCGGTCTTGAAACGATCAGCCCCTTCCGTAACGGCGAAAGAGTCCTGGTGGTCGACGGCGCGCTGGTCGGACTGGAGGGACTGGTATCGAATGTCTCGCAAGATAGAGTCGTCGTGCTGATGCAACTCCTGGGACAGGATACCCGGGTGAACCTGAGCCACCACCAGTTACAGGTAGTCAACTGACGGGTGAATGAACTTGCAATAACTGTAATACCCCGGCTGTGTCGAATGACTCCGACCGGTTGGGTTGATGCGAGAATATGAAGTAGTGAAGCACCCATTTGCTGTGCGCATCTTTGCACGGGCATGGCGGTAGCGTGCCGCGGCGGTCGACCATGTGGTTTCCTTCGGCTCGGACAAAACAACCTCTTCATTAAAGAGAATCTTATGTCATACGACGTTTCAGGCGACCCAAGGGCACAACTGCTCCAACGCTTGGCGAGCAAGACCGCAACCATCGGGATCATCGGCATGGGGTATGTCGGCCTGCCGTTGATTTTGCGTTTCAGCGAAGTCGGTTTTCGCACTATCGGCTTTGATAACGATCTCGCCAAGGTCGTCAAGCTGAACCGCGGCGAATCCTACATCAAGCACATTCCCGCGGCGGGAATAGCGCAGGCGAGGGCGAACGGTTTTGAGGCGACTTCGGATTACTCGCGTTGTCGGGAAGCGGACGCGATCATCATTTGCGTACCCACGCCACTGAATCGCCACCGCGAGCCGGACTTGAGTTTCGTGGTTAACACTACTGACGCGATCATTCCCCATCTGCGTCGGGGGCAGATTGTTTCCCTGGAAAGCACTACCTACCCGGGAACGACCGAAGAGGAATTGCTGCCGCGCATGCAGGCGGCGAATCTTGAAGTCGGCAAGGATGTTTTCCTGGTGTTCTCGCCGGAGCGGGAAGATCCGGGCAACCCGAAGTTCACCACCAGGACTATTCCGAAGATTTGCGGCGGTGTCACCCCCCAGTGCCTGGAGGTCGGTGTGGCGCTTTACTCGTGGGCCGTCGACAAGGTGGTTGCCGTCAGCTCCACCCGTGCCGCCGAAATGAGCAAGCTGCTCGAAAACATCCATCGCGCCGTCAATATCGGCTTGGTCAATGAGATGAAGATCATCGCCGACCGTATGGAAATCGACATTTACGAAGTGATCCGCGCAGCCGCCACCAAGCCATTCGGATTCGTGCCCTATTTTCCCGGGCCGGGATTGGGCGGGCACTGCATTCCCATCGACCCCTTCTATCTCACCTGGAAGGCCAAGGAGTATGGCGTGCATACGCGCTTCATCGAATTGGCCGGCGAAGTGAACTCGGCAATGCCCGAATGGGTGGTGGGCAAGGTGATGGACGCCCTGAATGAACGGAAGACGACGCTCAACGGCGCCCGTGTCTTGGTGCTCGGCGTGGCTTACAAGAAGAATATCGACGACAGTCGGGAAACCCCGTCCGCCGAACTGATCAAGCTGCTGCAAGAAAAGGGCGCGGACGTGGATTATTCGGATCCACATATTCCGACATTTCCGACGATGCGAAAATACAAGTTCGAGATGAAAAGCATCGAACTGACCCCGCAAACCTTGTCCGCTTACGATTGCGTCCTGTTGGCGACGGATCACGACGCCTTCGATTACAAGCTGATCAAACAACATGCGGTCCTGATCGTCGATACCCGCGGCGTTTATGGCGATGCGGCGGACAATGTCGTCAAGGCGTAGGCATGGCCGGGACTGGATCCGGTAAGCCGAAATGTGCGGCATAGCGGGTATCTTTTCCTACGCTGACATCGCGCTACCCGTCGATCGGGCGGAGCTGCTGCGAATTCGCGAAGCGATGACCCACCGCGGCCCCGATGGCGCCGGGCTATGGATTTCCGCTGACCAACGGGTCGGCCTCGCGCATCGCCGCCTGGCCATCATCGACCTCAGCGACACCGGCGTTCAGCCGATGGCCACAGAGGACGGCCGCTTCCGCATCACCTTCAACGGCGAGATCTACAACTATCGCGAGTTGCGCAAGGAACTCGAAGCGAAAGGCGTGCGTTTCCGCTCCGCAAGCGACACCGAAGTGCTGCTGCACTTGTATGCGGCGCGAGGCGCGGACATGGTTCACGCGCTGCGCGGCATGTATGCGTTCGGCATCTGGGATGAACGCAACAAGGGACTCTTCCTCGCCCGCGACCCATTTGGCATCAAGCCGCTGTACTACGCGAACGATGGCGTAACGCTAAGGTTTGCCTCCCAAGTAAAAGCGCTGGCCGCGGGCGGCGGGATAAAATTGAACTCCGATCCCGCGGGTCAGGTGGGTTTTTATTTGTGGGGCCATGTTCCCGAGCCATATACCATGTACCGCGAAGTGCAGGCTCTGCCAGCCGGCACTACCCTATGGCTGGACCAAAGCGGACGCCGGGAACTAAAGCGATATGCATCGATTCCCGATATCTACGCCGATGCGGAATCTGTTCCTTCGCCAACCGATATACGCGAGGTCAGGGAGGAACTTCGGCGGCAACTGCTGGACAGCGTGCAGCACCATCTGGTCGCCGATGTGCCAGTCGGGGTGTTCCTGTCTGCGGGCCTGGATTCCGGGACCATTGCCGCGCTGGCCAGCGAACTCAAGGGAAATGTTTCCACGATTACCCTGGGATTCCGGGAGTTTCGAGGCACCCGGAATGACGAGACGATAGTCGCCGAAGAAGTAGCCGGGCAGATCGGCGCCCATCACCAGACGATTTGGATGGGCAGGAACGACTTCGAGTCCGGGATCGAGCGGTTCATGGCATCCATGGACCAGCCCAGTGTCGATGGTGTCAACAGCTATTTCTTGGCGAAAGCGGCGTCCGAGGCAGGGTTGAAGGTGGCGCTGTCGGGCGTGGGAGGTGACGAGATTTTGGGCGGTTATTCCACGTTCGGAGAAATCCCGCGACTGGTTACCGCGGTCTCACCGTTGCGGAACTTTCCGAAAATCGGGTGGGGCTTTCGACGTCTTACGGCGTCGTTACTCAGGCGGTTTACCTCGCCCAAGTGGGCTGGACTCCTGGAGTATGGAGGCAGTTTCGAAGGCGCCTATCTGCTTCGCAGGGGCATGTTCATGCCCTGGGAACTGCCCGAAATCATGGATCCGGACGCAGCGAAGGCGGGATGGGAAAGGCTGCAACCCATGGTGCGGCTCCGGGAAACGGTAGAGCAGTCTCAAAGCGCCTATCTCAAGGTATCTGCCCTGGAACTGTGCTGGTATATGCGCAACCAGCTCCTCAGGGACGCAGACTGGGCGAGCATGGCGCACTCGCTGGAAGTGCGTGTGCCGCTGGTGGATATCACCTTGCTCCGTTCTCTTGCGCCATTGCTGGCGAGTCCCCTGCGGCCAACGAAGCAGGATATGGCGAACACTCCGGCCAGGCGTTTGCCGGATTCCGTCCTCAGTCGCCCGAAGACCGGGTTTTCCGTGCCGGTGCGCGACTGGCTGCTCGAAGGTGACCCAGCTTGTCGTGAGCGAGGGCTGCGCGGCTGGATGCGGCGGGTGGTCGCGGACTGGCCCGCCACACCCTATATGTCACACTCGCAGCAGCCGGCGGCGCCACGCCCATGGTGAGCGCCGATCGAGCAGATGGCGTCCGCGATGTCCAGGGCATTCCATCCGCCCGCCCGCGGCAATTGATCTTGCTCGCCAGTGAAGTGTGTTCCTTTGGAGGCATCCAGGCGTATATGAAACGCATCATCGAGGTCATGGCTGGACTCGAAAAGGCCGGCGACGCCGAATGCCTCTGCATATCCCTGAACGATCCCACGCCGCTCCACGAAAGCTTTGGATGTGGTGACGGCAACATACGATTCATCGGCGCCTCGCACAGCAAGTTCCGCTACGTCTGGCAGGCCTGTACCAATACCCGGCCGGCAACGAGGCTGTTGGTCGGCCACCTGAGTCTAGCGCCCATAGCGTGGTTCCTGCGGAGCATCGGGCGGATAGCCTCCTATGCGATCATCCTCCACGGAGTTGAGGCTTGGACCCGGCGGCCCTGGCTCGAACGGATTTGCCTGGCGTCGGCAGACAAGATCATTGCGACGACGCAATTCACGGCGACGGCCTGCACGCAAACGAATGGTATCGATTCATCCAAATTCCAGATGATTCCTCTTTGTATCTCGGCCCGATCCGTAGCACCGGCAGCCGGTTTTGAATTGCCAGGCGAGTTTCGGGTCCTGTCGGTAGGACGTCAGGACAAGAGCGAGCACTACAAGGGCTACGAGACACTGATCGACGCGGTCGAGCGACTGGCGCGCGAGCATCAGGGCGTGCATCTCCATCTCGTTGGCGATGGCGACGATCACGCGCGCATCAAGGCTATCGTTCGGCAACGCGGCCTGGAATCGCTGGTGACGCTGTGGGGCAGACTGACCGATGCTGAACTAGAGGCGGCCTATGCAAGCTGTGACGTCTTCGCGCTACCGAGCAAGCAAGAGGGTTTTGGCATTGTGTTCCTCGAAGCGATGCGCCAGAGCAAGCCCTGCATCGGTGGCAACCATGGGGGGACGCCGGAAGTCGTGATCGATGGAAGCACCGGCTTCCTCGTCGAATTCGGCGACGTCGATGGCTTGTATCAAAATCTACGAATTCTTTACGCCGATACTGCTCGCCGGCACGCCATGGGGGTCGCCGGACGGAAGTTCTTTGCGGACGAGTTCGGCTTCGAGCTGTTTTGTGCTCGATATGTACGCGCCATGATGCTGAGCTGACAAATCGATGACTCCGATATCCGAGGACTGGTATTCCGAATTGAAAGGCTGGAGCGAGGAAGATTTCGGCAAGCCGGGCCTGGATGAAAGCACGTATTGCGACGCGGAGTTCAGTCCTTACCTGGCAAACAGGAAAGCACGCGTTCTCGAACTTGGATTTGGCAACGGCGGCGTGCTGGGTTGGTGCCGTAGTCGCGGGCACGACTGCGCCGGCATAGAGTCCAATCCATTGTTGATGGCGCGGGCATCCAAGGCCGGTTTCGATACGGCAGCCTCGCTGGCCGAAGCACGGAGCCGTTACGGCGATCATTCGTTCGACTTGGTTGTCGCCCTGGACGTGCTCGAACATATTCCCGCACCGGATCTCCTCGGCATGCTCAATGACATCCACGCGCTGCTGAAGCCGGGAGCCATACTTGTCGCAAGATTCCCGAATGGAGATTCGCCGTTTGGCCGCGCCTATCAGTACGGCGATATCACTCACGTGACGGTGTTGGGTTCAGGAAAAGTCGCATCGCTGGCGACGCGAGCCAACTTCAGCGTCGCGTGCTTCAAGGAACCGGCGGTTCCGCTGAGAGGCGCGGGCATCGTGCGAATCTGCAAGCGGCTTTCGGCGAAAGCCTGGCGTCTATTCCTTGGTTCGCTGATCAGCCATGCCTATTTCACTGGCGGTATTCGTGTCTTGTCCGCCAACATGGTTGCCATACTTCGGTCCCAGCCCACGATGCCGCTCGATGACAATCCGATCGCGCCAGATGTTTCCGATCAAAGTATGCGCGGTATGCCGCGCTGAGGGCGGATCATTGTCTTTCTTACGCAATACGTCGTGGAGCGCAGCGGGCAACATTACCAATGCCGTCGGCCGCATGGCGATCACGGTAATCCTTGCCAGGCGGCTGGGTCCCGAGTCGTTCGGTGTGTTCGTGTTTGTGCAATGGCTGATCGACACGACGTTTATGGTCTATTCCGTTGGGCTTCCAGGAGTGGCAACGCGGTTCTTCCCGCAATCCACCGACCAGGGAGGGGACCAGTTTCCCGGTTTCAATCGATGGTTTCTTCGCGCCGGGTTCCTGGCGGTGGTGCTGACCGGTTGCTTCGCGACCTTGGCTACTCTTGTTTTTTCGGATGAGGGTGACATAGAGTCAGTTGCTGCCGTCGCGTATTGGGCTGCGAGTTGTTCGATCTGGGCGCTCTTGGGAGCGCGTGCACAAGGACTTTTTCAGTTCAAACGCTATACTACTTCAATGGCGATCTTGGTCGCTGTAGCTCTTGTCGGCCTGGTACTTCCACCGGTGGGAGGCGATATTGTGGGGGCAATTCTCGTTATGGCAACCGCCAACCTGGCAGCAGCAGCCTATTGCGCTTTTGATCTCTTCGACGGCAAGCGAATCACACACAACAAACCGCTTACGCAAGCACATTCGGAATTGATTCGCCAATATGCGACGAATTCCTGGTTGACATCGATCGCCGCCTCACTGGTTTGGGCGCGTGGCGAGATTTCATTGGTTAAGGGTCACCTTGGCGATTTGGCTGTTGGCTATTATTCCATCGGTCTCACGGTTTCCGCTCTGGTTAACCAAGGGCTGGGACTCCTCACTGGAGCGCTCTGGCCACAAATTGCGCGTAGCTGGGATAATGGCGACCGGGACGAGCTGCTGAAGTTCTCCAACTTGGTGACGAACCTGACGATGTTGATTGCCGGACTTTCCGCGGGATTCGTGATTTGCTTCGCTCCCTATATTGTTGCGTTGTTGTTTGGCGAGAAATTCCTGCCAAGCTCAAAACTGATTTTGATCCTTGGCACGGGAACATTGGGTTTGGCGTCCGGATGTGCTCAGTTGGTTCTCCAGGCGGCGACAAATGGAAAATTCGGACGAGACGTAACGATTGCCGGCGTCGTGGCCTTGTTTGGGATCGCACTTATTTTGATTCCCCGCTATGGCATCGAAGGTGCCGCCCTGGCACGCAGCGCAGTCCAGATCGGGGTGGCGGTATTGACACTGGCGTGGCTCGGGAAAGTGCTCGGGCATAGCACGGGAACGAGCCAGAACTTGCGAGCATTCTTACTACTTGTCATGTTGACGGGCAGTCTTGCCGTATGTCTATACGAGCCAGAGCTGAGTGTATGGGTGCGCTTGGTCGTCTACGGCGCCTATTGTTGCCTTGTTTGTCTGATTTGTGCGCGTACCTTGAGACCTGGAATACTGAGCAACCTTCGCAAGTTATCGGGAGGTGCGGATGCGTGAACAGACGCTCTTGCCGCAGCATGCGATGGATGTGTCCATACTCTTCATCACATACAACCGATCCGACCTGCTGGAAATTACGTTCCAATCCGTTCGCGAAAGAATGAACCTCGAAAGGCTTAGGGTCGAATTCGTTGTTACAGACGACGCGAGCGACGACCTTCACGCCTCGGTAGTACGCGGACTACCATTCGACAAGCATGTACTTTGTCCGGTGAACAGCGGCTTGGGCGCCAACTGCAATAGAGGCCTTGCCGCATCGAGCGGCCAGTATATATTGCAGATTCAAGATGACTGTGAGTTCATCGGGCTTAACACGCTACTCGCTACGGCCTTGGACATCATGCAAACCGATCTCGAAGTCGGGATTATTCAGCTAACCAATCAGACGCCAGATGTACCGCATGAAGTTCGCCATCTCAAGGACGGCACAACCTATTGGGTTTTTGAAAACGACGGCAAACCCAACAAGCGAGCCTGTGGGGAGCGGCCGTACTCGGACCAGCCTCACCTGAAACGCAGGCGTTTCTGCGAAGACATCGGCCCCTATGCCGAAGGGATGCCGATGAGCGACACGGAAAACGATTTCCAGCAGAGAGTCGCGGGTCAAAACAGGTGGCGGGTCGCGTACCTCCCGCAAGAGAAGAGTTTTTCTCATCTGGGTGCGGCACGCAGTTTCAACCCGGCAGAGTTACGGGCGCAGCGCCTGACTCGTCTCGAGAGTTTCCCGGCATTAGGTGTGTTCTCCCGACATCTGAGATTATTTGCCAAACGAATACGCGATGCCATCACCGATCGCGACGCTTGACCGGTCGGCGCATTCACGGAATGATCGACAAAATCCATCAGACTGGATTTCAATGCCGGAGCTAGCGGTGAAGGCGGAGGTTTGGAAGCGGGCGTTCCGCTTTTCGCTTGTCAATGCAGCGGTATTCGTCGTTCTTTCAGTGATGCTGCTCTTATGGGAACCCGACTCGCTCCCGGTAATCCTATCCGTGCCCGCCCTATTCTTTCTCGGCGCGATGACTTCATTCGTCATGCTCATTCGCGGCGGCGGCGCGTTTGCTCCTATCGCGTGGTTCATATTGGGTGCTGGTACCTATTTTGGGCTAGGGACGCTCGTGGGCGGACTCGCGCCGGACGAGAGAAGCATTTACGCTATGTCTCAGGCGACGCTTTTCGACATGCTGACTCGCATAAATCTGCTGAATTCTTCCTCGGTCATGCTGGTGCTTGTGACCAGTATGAGCTTCCCTCTGTTTTTCGTCTTCCAACCCGTTGGCATTATGCCGCCAATTTCTTTTCATGCTGAGTTTTGATCCAGTCTTCCAAGAACTTTTCTGGCGAGGCATAGCCGAGCGTGGAATGTCTCCGTTTCCGGTTGTA
>JAPLQT010000083.1 GCA_026399515.1 Pseudomonadota bacterium
CTCTGCAAAGCGCTGCACGCCCTCGCGCAGCGCCACCTCCGCGCCAGCCACTGACGCCGTGTGCACATTGCGGCGCCGGCATGATGGGTGCGGGGATCGCCTACGCCACGGCCACCGCCGGTATAGCCGTGGTGCTGATCGACGCGACCCAGGAAGGGGCCGACAAGGGCAAGGCCTATGTGCACAAGCTCCTGTCCAAGCAGGTGGAGAAGGGCCGCATGGCGCAGGCGGCGGCGGATGCCGTTCTCGAGAGAATCCTGCCGACCACCGATTACGCGCAACTCAAGGGTTGTGAACTGGTGATCGAGGCGGTCTTCGAGGACCGCGCGATCAAGGCCGAGGTGACTCGCAAGACGGAGGCGGTCATTTCGGCGGAAGCGATCTTCGCTTCCAACACCTCGACCCTGCCGATCACCGGGCTGGGCGAGGCCAGCAACCGGCCTGCCAACTTCATCGGGTTGCATTTCTTCTCGCCCGCCGAGCGCATGCCGCTGGTCGAGATCATCGTCGGCAGACAGACGTCGCCGGAAACGCTGGCGCGGTCCATGGATTTTGTCAGGGTCATCGCCAAGACGCCGATCGTGGTCAACGACTCGCGCGGCTTCTACACCAGCCGAGTGTTCGGCACCTATATCTCCGAAGGCATGGCGCTGCTCCGCGAGGGCGTCGCACCGGCGCTGATCGACAAGGCCGGCCTGATCGCCGGCATGCCGGTCGGGCCGCTGGCGCTGACCGACGAGGTGTCGCTGGAACTCGTCTATAAGGTCGCCAAACAAACCCGGGCCGATCTCGGCGATGCCTACCCTGAGCCGCCTTCAGCTCCGGTGGTGAAGCTGATGATCGAGCAGTTCGGGCGCATGGGTAGGAAGGTCGGAAAAGGTTTTTACGATTACCCGGCCGAGGGCGGCAAGCGCCTGTGGCCCGGCCTCGCCGAGCATTTCCCGCCACGGGCGGAGCAGCCCGGCGTCGAGGAAATCGTCGAGCGCCTGATCCTGATCCAGTCTGTCGAATCCGCCCGCTGCCTCGCCGAGAAGGTGCTGAACCGCCCGCAGGACGCCGATGTCGGCGCGATCCTCGGCTGGGGCTACCCGCCCTTCCGCGGCGGTCCGATAGCCTGTATCCATACCCTGGGCATAGTGCCATTCGTTACTGCCTGTGAGCGCCTCGCAGCGCGATGCGGGCCGCGTTTCTCGCCACCGGCATTCCTCAAGGAGATGGCGGCGAAAGGGGAAAGCTTTTACAAGTATTGACAGCGAGGGTGCGTCGTTCGACCGTCCAATCCAAGACGGCGGCGCTATTTCGCGGTAAATCCCTGCGCGCTTCCGTCAGCATTCAGAATGAAGGACTTGCCCGCTACCGGATCGGCCCACCAGGCTTTGCCCTTCTGCGCCTCGGGGACGCTGGTCAGGGTGTAATCGGGTTTCAGGGTAAAGGCGGTTGCTCCGCCGAGATTGACATTCACCGATCCGGCGAAATCCGGAACGCCGCTTGCGCCGGCGCCGAAGTTGGTCTTGATGACCAGGCTCAATGCCTTGGTGTCCAGGAACGCGGGATAGAGGGTCTGGCGAGTTCCATCGCTGTCCAGATAGACCACCATGCCCTTGCTGTCGTACTCGAACCTGCCGGCACCGGTCCCGGTGCCCGGCGTCACTGCAAGCCCGGGTTGGAACACAAACCGAGTATCCCCGACACGGGTGACGATAGTCCCGACGGCGGAGACCGTGGTGGTCGCTCCAGCGACGGCGGTGCCCAGATCAAAGGCAAACCGGCGCATGTCCTGGAGGCCCGGCGCGACCGTGACCAGCACGCCGTTACGGGCCAGTTGAATCAGACCGTCGTCCCTGATCGTTGTGCCATCGGCTTGCGTGGTGTCTATGGTTACGGCGCCCACCGGCTGGAGGTAGGCGCGGATAGCGCCGGCCACGACGGGTAGCGCGCCCGTGGCAAGTTGCCCGCCGGAGTCCAGGGATACGCCCGGCACGGCCGCAAGGATTGCTTCTTCGAGCGCTTGGGTACCCCCGTCGAGGCGGAGAAGGGCACCCTTGAGACCGGGAATAACGACGCTGCCCAAATCCAGCATGACCGGCTTGTTAACAATCACCAGCGGGTCCCCGACGGAGCCCGTGCCGCCCGCCGACCCAAGTGTCACTGACGATACGCCGCCGGCTGAATTCAGCAGTGCACTCTCTCCGGCGAAAATCCTGCCACCTGCCCTTGTTGCCGCAGGCAGCGTGACTGCGCCGAGGGACACACTGACTTTGGTGTCACCGGTGGTTGCGTTCACCGCGGAAGTCGCGGTGGCGAAAGTCGCGGCCGAACTGACGATGGTGTTTCCGATGGCAAACAGGGGCTGGGACAAAGCCGTGGAAGTTACCGCCGTCGAGCCCGATGTCGTCTGCAGCAGCGGGGTCGACACACCGTCGATGACCGCAGTGCCGACCTTGACGACCGCATCGGCCGAGGCGCCCGAAACTTTGATCGACTGACCGCCGATGATCATGGCCACCGGCGTCTGCGCAGCGGCGCCCGCCTGTGGTGTCGGCAGGGCGATCAGCGACCCCGTTGCCGCGCTTCCCGCCGGGACGATCACGGTGCTGCCACCTGCGGCGGAGATCGTCCGGAAGGATGTCAAGGTCACCGAATCTCCGGCTGCGGCAAGGGTAGTGGTGGTGGTGCTGGTGGTCGTTGTCGGTGCCGAAGTCGTGGTGGTGCTGGTGGTCGTGGAAGTTGTCGGAGCCGTGCTGGTCGACGTCGTCGTGCTTGTTGCGGCGGGAAGCGTAGTGGTGGTAGTCCGAGCGGTGGTCGTAGTTGTCGACGTCGTCGTCGTCGAGGTAATAGTGGCCGGGGCCGTCGTGGTTGTCGTGGGTGCCGTAGTCGTGGTCGTCGGCGGTGTGGTCGTGGTGTTTGTTGTCGTGGTCGGAACCGTAGTGGTGGTCGTCGTGCCTGTGGTCGTGGTGGTCTGGGCTGTGGTTGTAGTTGTTGTTGAGGTGGTGGTCGTTGTGACAGCATGGACGACCTGGGTCAACACGGTCGAAGTGCTGCCGTAGTTGCTGCCGTCGCCCGAATAGACGGCGGATATGCCGTGGCTGCCGATGTTCAGCGAGCTTGTCGTGCACTGTGCCTGGGCATTCGACACGGGTACCGCGGAACAGATTGCGACACCGGAATCATTTAACGTAACGCTGCCCGATGGCACATAGCCATTGACGGTCGCGGTGAAGGTCACGCTTTGCCCCGAGGTGCTGGGGTTCAACGCGGAAACGAGGGTCGTCGAACTGTTGGCAATGGTGCTGAAGTTCTGCACCTGATTGGCGGTGACATTGGTCAATGACTTGCTGTTGGGCGAAAAGAAAGATCCGGTCTTGGCGGGCCAAACCTGGTAGTCGCTGCCGGCATACACGGTGAAAGAATACGTTCCCGTTGCGTCGGTGGTAATCGGCGAAGGGTAGTTGCCACCCTGGCAATAGACCGTAACGCCGCTCATCGGTACGCCGGCCGAGGTGATCGTCCCGGTAATCGTATTGGTGTTGTTGGTGGAGGAAAAATTCTGCGCCTGATCGACCGTGACATTAGTGTAGGTCTTGCTGAGCGGGCTGAAGGTCAGATTGGCCTTGGCCGGGGTAATCGTATAGTTGCCGTGTTCGGCGACGGAAAAAGCATACGTCCCGAGGTTTCCCGTCGTCGCCACGCTGCTGGCGTCGCCGGAGAGCGTGACGGTTGCCCCGCTGACGCGGCTGCCGCCGTTGGACAGATAGCCGCTGATCGCGTGCGTCACCGTGACGGCGTTGGGGTCGCCCACGGAAAACGTGATCGAAGAACCGGAGGTCGAACCGACGCCATTAATGCTGATGCCGCAGGCGTTTCCATTCGACAGGAAACACGCCGGATTGGACCTGTCGTTGAATTGCGTCCGCCCCGTTTCGGCATTCAGGCAGGCCACCCAGGCGTTGCCCGTCCCGTCGTTCGACAGGCTGCCATCGACACGATAGTAGTAGAGAAAGTAGGAGGACGGATTGCCGTTCAGATTTCCCCAGATGCCGGCGGCTTCATTGACCCGGGTGACGCACAGTCCGCTTCCCGGCAGATTGGATTCAAACGCTCCGGCGGCCTTGCGATATTCCAGCACCAGGAATTCGCTCGAATTGGGAATCGCGATCTTGTAGGCGTTGTTCGTCGATTGGGTAATGTCGTTGATCGTATACGTGCCGTAGGAGGTGATCTCCGGGATGCTGGGTATCCAGTGGGTAAAGCGATATTTCATGTAGGCGCCGGAATGTACCGGCTTGGATAGCGACATGATGTCCCAGTCACCGACCGGCGTTTTGCCGTTGTTGGCCCGAAGATCGGGGTAGCCGAGCGAATGCCCCAGTTCGTGGGTTTCGGTCGCCCCCGGGAACGACGGCTGGATATCCTGGGTCGCGGAATTCCAGGTGTAGTTGCCTACGTGTTTTCCCGCAATGACGATGCCCCCGCTCCAGTCGTAGGTCGCCCTAGAGTAGAACATCACCGGCAGCGGATTCAGGTTCGATGAGTAGACCTCGAAAGCGATATGGTCGATGTAGCCGTCGTTGTTGCCATCCAGATTCAGTCCAGCGGGAATCTGGGCGGCGATGGCATTAAGCGCGTTGGTGACCAAGGCTGTCTCACGAGCGGTCGATTCGGCGCCTTGATAGCCGGAAGGATTGATCGCCGCATCGTAAGGCTGGTAATAGGCGGTCGGGTGTGCGTCCTGATAGGCAACAATCGCGCCGCCGGACGTCGCCGTCGGATAGAAGGTCGAATTGACTGTCAGGGTGTTGTACGAGTTTTCAAGATAGAAATTCTTCAGCGAGTTGCCGGCGGAATTGAACAAGTTGTCGTAATAGGACAGAGGCCGGGTGAATTCAGGTTGATCGCTGAACCTGATGAAGACGACGAGATTATTGATCGTGCCGGTCGTGGGAGCATAGGGCTGTGCCGCGGCGGCTCCGGCCAGGGCGAGCGCCAGCAGCAAGGTCGAAGCAAGCTGTTGGAATATCTTTCGGAAACCATTCTGCATCTTCGCGCTCGCAATCGTTTAGGTGTCATATTATCCACCCGCCGGCTTCAGTCGACCGAAATGATTATGCGAGTCCGTGAGAGCTCGCACAGGCTGTTCTCAATTGATCGGCATAATGGCGAGGGACTCAAAATGTCCGGCGATTGACTCCCTGAGGGGGCAAGACGGGTAGCAGCCAAATGAATATCAGCGGAACCACCGGAATCGCCAGTGCAAGAGCCACCCACCAGACCACCGAACGGCCTTTGCTCCTTGCCAGGAAACGGGTTGAAATAGCCGAGGCGATTGTGAGCGCGATGAGAACGATCAACCATGACGTCGCCGCATCCAGGAAGCTGGTCATGAATCCGGACTGGATCATCTCAGCCACCGTATTCTGCGCCGGCAAGGCTGGCCTCCGTCCCGCTCATCGATAGCGAATGATGGATGCGCGATTGCGCGGGATGCCGTGACGGCCCGTGCGCAAGGGATGGGGGAGCGGAACCGCCGGACGGCTTCGGCGGAAACAGGAGCCACTCCGGCAAAATCCTGGCGCCGGCGTTTATGCCATCGTCCAGGCTGCCATAGCGGCCGATCAGGAATGCGGTTGCTTGCGTCAACCCCCCGCGCATCTGAAAGACGTCATTGACTGTTACCACAAATTCGAAGGCCACGATGTAAGTCCTCAGTGTAAGTTCCTGCCTGCTGAACAGCACCAAGCGTGCCACCTCTGCCGGAGTGGCGACTAAGCCCATGAAAATAGGAAGTTGCAGAAGAAAGACTGCGGCGAAGTTGCGATTGCCGGTTAAGCAAAAGCGGAAAATACTGCCGGTTTACCCCTGTGTTTCGCCGATTGACTTGCCGTTAAATATGCCGGCAATCGGGAGGGGAATTTCGTCTATTACGGAGGAGGCCGGCTTGACATGTTGAATCACCACCCTCATTGAGTGCCCTGCCGGGATTACCTGGAACATGCACAATAAGCTTGACCACAAGCCTCAACAACGCTCAGGGCAGTGCGTACCGTGCGGGAGGTGCCGTCGAACAGTACGACGAAGTGGGCTGCGTTATTCCAATCGTCGCAATAGCGCCATTCCCACGTCCGTTCATCGCGTGCCTTGAAATACGCCGTCCAAACCGGATACGGCGGCCCCAGAGTTTGCAGCACCTGGGCCTCGGTCATGCCCGGCCGAATCCGCGCAAACCCCTTGTTGTCCAGCACATTCTCGACGCGTTGCAGTTTCCCGTCTGCGCCGATGCGCACCATGAATGTATGGAAGCCCACCGGGCCGCGCGGATAGGCGAGTTGTACCGAGCCGTCGGGGTCCTGCCAGCGCATCGCCGGTTCGCCCATAGCGCGCTGCACGTCTTCGATTTCGGCGTGGCCGGGCATCAACCCGCGGCCGTCGTAGGTGGCGCAGGCGGCGACGAGGAAGCACGCAGTCAGCACGGCGTGCGGGAGCGCGGCACTCTGGACTGGCGGCACAGTGGCTGTCATGGCTTTTCTCCCGGCGGGTTTGCGTCGATTCTATTCCAACGCCGCTTCATCCAGGCGCCTCGGGCGGGTGTCTGGGAATGTCAGGCTGGCTATGAATCAGCCCGGACCGCCTGCTTGCGCACGACTACCGATTGTGGAGCGCCGCGTGGAAGCCGGTTCGGTTGAGCTCTTCGATAATCAGCGCGATATGCGCCCTGTCGCGCGCCTGGACCACAATATCCACTTCCACGCTGCGCGCCGGCAGCAGCGTGAAGGCGCGCTGATGATGCACTTCCTCGATGTTCCCCTGGGCATTGGCGATCACCTGCGTGGCGCGGGCCAGGGCGCCCGGGATATCTCGCAAATCGACCCTGAGGCGTGCCAGTCGCCCGGAGCGCACCATTTCCCTGGCGATCACGTCCGACAACATGGATGAATCGATGTTGCCGCCGGACAGTACCAGTCCGACCTTCTGTCCCTGGAATTGCCGGTGGTTGCGAATCACTCCGGCGAGCGCGGCGGCGCCCGCGCCTTCGACGACCGTCTTCTCGATTTCCAGCAGCCTGATCAACGCACCTTCGATTTCGTCTTCCGATACCAGGAAGATGTCTTCGACATAACGCCGCACCAACTGGCGGGTCAGGAGACCGGGCATCTTGACCGCGATACCCTCGGCGATCGAGGCGGACATGCAGGCGCCGGGGCGATCGTGAAACAGGTTGTGCATCGCCGGGAAGGCTTCGCTCTGGACCCCGAAGATTCGAATGCCGGGGCGGATCGCCTTCGCCGCCACGGCGATGCCCGAGATCAGCCCTCCCCCGCCAATGGCAATGACTAGGGCATCCAGTCCAGGCTGTGCTGTCAGCATCTCGATGGCGACGGTGCCCTGGCCGGCAATCACATGCGCATCGTCATACGGATGCACCAGGGTCAGATGGCGTTCTTCGACGAGTTTCAGACCATATTCGAGTGCCTCGTCGAATGTCTCTCCCGCCAGGATGATTTCCGGACGGAAGTGTTGCGTTCCGCTGATCTTGACGGTCGGCGTATGCTTGGGCATCACGATCACCGCGTGCATGCCGAGACGCTGGGCATGGTATGCCACCGCCTGCGCGTGATTGCCTGCGGATACTGCAAGAACACCGTGACTCGCCTGTTCCGCGGTGAGGTTGGCGAGCTTGTTGAGAGCGCCGCGTTCCTTGAACGAAGCGGTGAACTGGTGGTTTTCGAACTTCAGCCAGATTTCGCAGCCACAGACTTCAGACAGTGTCCGCGAATGCAGGAACGGGGTGTTGATCGCCTGGCCCTGCAACTTCCTGGCGGCGGCGCGAACGTCGGCGTCGGTGATGGAAAGCTTGGGCTGGGTGTCAGTCATGACGAGCGGATGGCCCAGCGTTCGTGATCGCGCCACCTGCCGTCGATCTTGAGATAGCGCGGAGAGAAGCCTTCCTTGGCGAACCCGCAGGAGCGCACCAGTGCGATTGACGCGGCGTTGGCCGGTTGGACGTTGGCCTCCAGACGATGTAGCTTGAGCTTCGAAAATGCGAACCGGACTACGCCCAAGATTCCCGCTTGCATCAAGCCCTGGCGTTCGAACCCGGCAAACGCGTAATAACCGAGGTAGGCGCTACGCAATGGACCCATGACGATATTGGAGACATTGACTACCCCGGCGATCTCGCCACCTTCACGCGTGCAAACCAGGAAGGAACGGAAGTCGGGCGAGGACATGCGCCCAAGAAATCCGACAAACTGCTTGGGTGTCGCCGGCGGGCTGACCCACTGGGAATGCAGCGCCTGGCTTCTACGGACGGCCAGGAGGAAGGCGCGCTGATCGTCGAGCGTGGGTTCGCGAAGAACGATCCGTCGCGTCACTATAAGCGGATCAAGAAAGCAACGACGAGAGTGGCGGATTGTAGGCTCATGGTTTGAAGTACTCCAGCACCGTTTCCCAGGCGGCGGTTTGAAGCATTGTGGCGATGTCAGGTTTCAAGCCCGCGGTGTAGCTCAAACCTACTGGTGACTTGCGGTACAGCGCTGCATAAACGGTGCATGCCGCCAGATAAGTTCCCGCCAGGCTGGGGTGCCTCTTGTCCGTTTCGTAGAGTTCAAGGTCGCCGCGTTTGGCAATGGCCTTGGCAAATGCCAATCCGGCGGGGATCACCAGCGCATCGTTGGCGTTGCCGGCGAGTGTGTATTGCTCCGCGAGTTGGGCGGTCATTTCAGGCTTGCCCTTGTAGGCCCAGGACATGAACAGCACCGGCCGGACACCCCCTCGCTGCAAGGTCTGCGAATGTTTTCGCACGGTGTCGTGGAAGGCCCCCTGCAATTGCGGGTGTATCGGACACTGGCTGCAATCCATCATGATCGCGGTGTCGAATTGGCGCCCTGCCTGGTTGAAGCGGATCTCGTTGTCGCCGATGAACGAGTAACGGCCGAGTCCGTTTGGCCGCAGCAACGATTCCATGTCATGCCAATCGAGGCCGGATCCACTGATGGTAACGGAGGTGCCGCGCACCTTGGAAGCCGGTCCGGCTGACGCCACCAGGCGACCGAAGTGGTTGTGCATGCTGTTGTTGAAATAGAAGAAGCTGTTGCCGACCCAGAGTATCGATTCCGGCGCCTGCCCGGGATCTAAACGCTTGGGCTTGGTGTCGGCATGGAGAGGCGCACCGGGCAAGAACAATGCGAACAGGAGCGCTGCCGCTGCTACCCAGCGGACTAACAATAGTTTCTTCATGATTCATCGTCTCCTTGGTGCGAGGTGTCGAGGTATTTTCGCACGGAGTCGGCTTGAAGCGAAGAAGGTCTATTCAATCCTCGTCGCGATCGTCGTCCCTGAATTTCATCGATATGGTTTGGAAATCGCCGAAGCCATCGCCCGTTGGCGCATCTTGCCATTGCAGCCACCAGAAGCCGACTACCGCAGCCAGCATCAGCACGGCCACGCTACGCCAGGCGCTGCGTATGCCGTCTTCCGGCCGACCCGGCTTGCGTCCCTTGATCATTGCGCCGACCAGGTTCTCGGCATGCAGCCAACTGCTGACCAATACCCCGAGGATGTGGACAATGACCACGGCCAGCATCACATTCGCCGCGGCCGCGTGCGTTTTCTCCAGCCACTTGCCGGCGATGTCGTTGTAGTTGGCCCAACCGGAGCCGGTGACAACCAGTGTCAGACCCAGCAATGCGACAATGGCCAACGCCCCGGCGGGATTGTGGCCGATATGGTGTTCAGGTTGGCCACGCAGCATCGAGCCGACGTATCGGGCGACCGCCTTGGGGCCGCGTACGAAGGTCGAAAAGCGCGCATAGCGGGTTCCCAGTATTCCCCAGACAATACGAAATGCCACCAGGCCGCACATCGTATAGCCCAGCGTCACATGCAGCAGACGCAGGCTTTCGCTTTCGGCGGTCAACCAGGCGCCCGCAAAACATCCCGCCATGAGCCAATGGAAGACGCGAATTGGGATGTCCCAGACGAGAATCTTGCGGGTCTCGGCCGACTGCCCGGACTTGTTATCGGGGGATGCGGACGCCATGTTCATTGAAATCTCCTTGGTCGGAGCCGGTGTGGCAGGCGCCGCAGTTGGCGGCGCTCTTCACCGCCGGCGATTTCCAGCTGGTCGACGAAACCTCTCTGTGCTTGCGGACAAACCAGGCAGCGCGGGTGATGCGGTCCTCCGGTGGTTCTTCGCGTGCGTATTTGCCGGTGCCGGCGTGCGTGGCGAGCCAAGCTGTCAGTTCCTTAAGCGTCGCGGGATCCAGGGAGGCATCCGTGCCGAAGTGCTTCGGCAGGTTGTTCATCAGCCGTCGCCAGGATTCCGCCGGCAGCATGCCCGGTGCGAAGGCCTCATGGCAGGAGGCGCATTCATTCTTGTACTTGGGCAATAGCTGCACGCGCGGGGAATGGTGGTCATCGGCGAAGGCCGCCCGGGCCAACACGAGTGTGGCGAGCAGTCCGAACAAGGACAGCCGGCAGGGCGAATTAAGTGCAAATGGCATGGCGGTTTCTCGATGAGGTAGAGCAATTTTGGGTTCAGGGCTTGAGGGTCAGCAGCCAGGCCAATACATCGGCTTTCTCCGCAGCGCTGCATTCACGGCCGAGGACGTCGTTGCAGTTGCGGCGGAACCATTTTTCGGTCTTGGCCGAATCGGTAAAACGCTCAAGGTTGACAGCCGGCGCCAGCGCCTGGATGGACTTGCCGGTCGACGCATGCTTGCCCGCCTGGGTCGGCACCGCGCCGTGACATGTGGAGCAACTCCATTCCCGGCCGTGACGGGTTGTGAAGAACTGCTGGCCACGGGCGACCACCGCGGGGGAACCGGACTGGGCCGTGTAGCCGGCCATCAACTCGGCGGGCGTTGCAGCTTGAGAGATGTTGGCGAGGGTGAGCGCCGACAGTCCGACAGCGGCTGCAAAGGATCGACGAGAGAAACGAGATAACGATAGTGTGTGCATGGCAACTCCTTGGACGACATGATGACGGGGAAATCTTATGGTTTCCTTAACGGCCGCTGACTCTTGGTTTAGAATTGAATTAATGGTGGAACCTGGGCAAGCAGGAGATCATCTCCGAGCCGACCTGGCGTCAAACGATAAAGACACCGCATCAGCGGGAGGAGAGAAGTCCAGGTGCAGTTCCTGCAACTCGTTATCAGCGGCATCGCACAAGGCTGTATTTACGGCCTGATCGCTCTGGGCTTCGTGCTGATCTACAAGGCGACCGAAACCGTCAATTTCGCCCAGGGCGACCTGATGATGCTGGGCGGATTTTTTGGCCTGTCCTGCATGGTGGTGCTGGGGATGCCGTTCTGGGTGGCTTTCCTGGCCACCTTGGCGGTCGCCATGTTGTTCGGCATGCTGATGGAGCGTGCCTTGCTGCGCCCTTTGCTCGGCCAACCGGCCTTCACCGTGGTGATGCTGACCATAGGCATAGGCTACCTGGCTCGCGGCATGGTCACCATGATCCCCGGCTGGGGTACGGAAACGCACACGCTGCCGGTGCCCTACAAGGATGAAGTGTTGCGCGTGGTCATCGGCAGCGGCGATCCGCTGATCCTGTCCACCGAACACATGGTGATCATTGCGGTCACCGCCTTCCTGATCGCCATCCTGTTCCTGTTCTTCCGCTATACCAAGCTCGGCATCGCCATGCAGGCGACCTCGCAGAACCAGCTCGCGGCCTTCTACATGGGCATACCGGTACGGCGCATCAACATGCTGGTGTGGGGCATCTCGGCGGCGGTATCGGCCTGCGCCGGGCTGCTGCTGGCGCCGATCACCTTCGTCCATGTCAACATGGGCTATATCGGGCTCAAAGCCTTTCCCGCGGCCGTCGTCGGCGGTTTCGGCAGCATCCCGGGTGCGCTCGTGGGCGGCCTGATCATCGGCATCGTCGAGTCGCTGGCGGGCTTTTATCTGCCGGAAGGCTTCAAGGACATCGCCGCCTACATCCTGGTGCTGGTGATGCTGGTGATCCTGCCCAACGGCCTGTTCGGCGACAAGATGCGGAAGAAGGTCTGATGCGTTTCATTTTCAAGACGCGCTACGAGCAAGACCTGGTGCTGTTCAAGCATGGCGGCCAGAAGTTTTGGTATGCGGTGCTGGTGGCGGCCTTGTTGCTGGCGCCGCTGCTGTTCTCGGAGTATTTCATCTCGCAACTGGTGTTCATCTGGATCTACTCGGTGGTCGGCCTGGGCCTGATGCTGCTGGTCGGGTATACCGGCCAGGTCTCGCTGGGACACGCCGCATTCCTCGCCATGGGAGCGTACACCGAGGCCTACCTGCAAGCGAGGGGCTGGCCGTTCCTGCTCTCGCTTTCCAGCGCCGCCATCGTCTCGGGAGTGACCGGCATCGTGGTCGGCCTGCCGGCCCTGCGGGTCAAGGGCATCTATCTTTCGATCGCCACCTTGTCCTTCGGTTTCATCGTCGAGGAAGCGGTGACCCGCGCCGACAGCATCACCGGCGGCAATACCGGCATCACCCTCGGCAACCTGGAGATATTCGGCTGGGCCGTCGACAGCGAGGCAGCCTTCTACTATGTCTCGCTGGTGGTGTTGATACTCTGCATCCTGGGCGTCATGAACCTGATGCGCAGCCCCACCGGCCGCGCCTTCGTCGCCATTCGCGATTCGGAAATCTCGGCGCAGAGCATGGGCATCCACCTGGCCCGCTACAAGACCATCGCCTTCGCATTGTCGGCGGCACTGACCGGCGTCGCCGGGGCGCTGTATGCGCACAAACTGCGCTTCATTTCCCCCGAGCAGTTCACCATCGTGCAATCCATCGAACTGCTGATCATGATCGTCATCGGAGGGCTTGGCTCGATCTACGGAGCGATCTTCGGCGCCGCCTTCTGGATACTGGCGCAGCAGCTGATCGTCACCGCCAAGGACTGGCTGCCGCCGGAAATCGGCCAGCAGACCGGTCTGCAGCCGACCATCTTCGGCATATTCCTGGTGGCCTTCGTCCTGTTCGAGCCGCTCGGCATCTACGGGCTGTGGCTCAAGGTCCGCACTTTCCTGGAGATCTTTCCTTTCTACCGCAAGGGAATGTTCAAGCGCCAGAAGAGTTACATGAAATCGGAGCGGTTGAAATGAACAAACCGTTCCTGCGGCCCGCATACGTCGTTGCTCGACCTTGCCGTAGCCGATGTGTACTGTCTGCGGCCTCGCGCCTCGCCTGCGGGCCGCAGCAAGCGGTTTGGGAGAATACGCGATGACGGCGCCGTTGCTCCAGGCGAAGAACCTGTCCATCCAGTTCGGCGGCCTCAAGGCCGTGAACGACGTTTCCTTCGAGGTCTGGCCGCACGAAGTGTTTTCCATGATCGGACCGAACGGCGCCGGCAAGACCACGATCTTTAACATCATCAGCAGCCTCTACAAGCCGACCGCGGGTCGGGTGATCTTCGAGGGCGAGGCGATCTCCCATCTGGCGGCCTACGAGATCGCGCGCCTGGGCATCGCCCGCACCTTCCAGAACATCGAACTCTTCGAGCATGCCACGGTGCTCCAGAATCTGCTGGTCGGCAGGCACTGCCAGCGCCATTCCTCGTGGTGGCAGGATCTGGTTTTCACGCCGCGGGTGCGCCGTACCGAACTGCAATTCCGCCGCCATGCCGAGGAGGTGATCGAGTTCCTCGACCTCCAGCATTATCGCGACAGCATGGTGGTCAACCTGCCCTACGGCGTGCGCAAGGTGGTCGAGCTGGGCCGTGCCCTGGCGATGCGGCCGAAGCTGCTGCTGCTCGACGAACCCTCGTCCGGCCTGAATGTCGAGGAAACCGAGGAGATGGGTTTCTGGATCGAGGACATCAAGAACGATCTGGGTATCACCGTGATCATGGTCGAGCATGACATGAGCCTGGTATCGCGGGTCTCGGATCGCGTGCTGGCGTTGAACCAGGGCGAAGTGTTAACGCTGGGGACCGCCGCCGAAGTCCAGGCCCATCCGGGCGTGATCGAAGCCTATCTCGGAGGCGTCGATGTCTGACACGGACGTGCCCATCCTGCAACTCAACAACGTCGAGTCGTCCTACGGCCCGGTCAAGGCGATCCGCGGCGTGTCGCTCTCCGTCAAGGCGGGCAGCATCGTCACCGTGCTGGGCTCGAATGGCGCCGGCAAGTCGACCATACTCAAGACCATCTCCGGCATCATCGACCCGCGGAAAGGTTCGGTACTATATCGCGGCCAGGCTATCCAGAAGCTGGACCCTGCGCGCATCGTGAAACTGGGCATCGTTCAGGTACCCGAAGGACGGGAGATATTCCCCTTCCTCACGGTGAACGAAAACCTGCTGATGGGCGCCTACACCCGCCCGGCTGCCGACAAGGCGGCGTTGGCGAACGACCTTGAAATGGTTTTCAACTATTTCCCTATCCTGCGCGAGCGTGCCAGGCAACCCGCCGGCCAGCTATCCGGCGGACAGCAGCAGATGCTGGCTATCAGCCGCGCGCTGCTGGCCAAGCCGAGCATCATCCTGCTCGACGAGCCGAGCCTGGGACTCTCGCCCAAGCTGACCCGGGAAATCTTCGAGATCATCGTGCGCATCAACCGCGAACACGGGGTGACCCTGCTGGTGGTCGAACAGAACGCCATGGTCGCGCTCAAGTACTCCGACTATGGCTACGTGCTGGAGGTCGGCCGCATCGTCATGGAGGACGCCTGCGCGGCCTTGCTGGAGAAGGAAGACATCAAGGAGTTCTACCTCGGCATGAAGGACAGCGGCGTGCGGGGTACGCGGCGCTGGAAAAAGAAGAAGAATTGGCGTTGAATTCGATGAAGGAATATCGATGATCCCCTGCAAACCAGTCTTGATCGCGGCGCTGCTGGCGATGGCGGGTCCGGTGCTCGCGGAAACCGCCAAGCCGGCCACGCCGATCGATCATCTGATTGTCATCATCGGAGAGAATGTTTCCTTCGATACCCTGTTCGGCGCTTATCGCCCTGCCGCCGGGCAAAACGTGGCGAACCTGCTGTCGCGCGGCATCATCGACGCGGACGGCAAGCCGGGGCCGAATTACGCGTTGGCCCTGCAACATAAGGTGAAGCCTGCCGGCCGCTACCAGGTCGAATTTGCGGAAACCACACCCTATGCGTCGCTGCCAGGACCATGGGGAAGAACCGCGATGGGCGGCAAGCATGTCCTGGACAAAAGGATGGCGGAGGAATTGCCGCCCGGACCGTTCCAGATCACCCGCTACATCCCGTATGGCACTTTCACCGGCCAGAACCCGGTGCACCGTTTCTTTCAGATGTGGCAGCAGGTCAACGGCGGACGCAACAACCTGTTTACCTGGGTTGGCGTGACTTCGGGGGAGGGATCGAAGCGAAAGAGCGACCCGTCTTCGGGCAGCAACCTCGGCGGCGAGGCGATGGGCTTCTACAACATGAGCCGCGGCGATGTGCCGGTCTTGGCCGAGTTGGCGAGCCGTTACGCGCTGGCCGACAATTACCACCAATCGATCATGGGCGGCACGATGGCGAATTACATTGCCATCATCACCGGCGATGTCGCCCGCTATTTGCACGATGGCAAACCGACGCCGCCCTCTCCCGGGGAGATCGAAAATCCCGAGCCGCTCGCCGGCAGCGCCAACTGGTATACCCACAGCGGCTATGACAGCGGTTCCTACACGGCATGCGCCGACCCGTCCCAGCCGGGCGTGGCGGCCATCCGCGCTTACCTGAAGACTCTTACCTACCCGACTTTCAACGACGGCAACTGCACGCCGGAGACTTATTATCTGGTGAACAACTTCAACCCCGGCTACGCCCACGACGGCCGCGCCAAGCCTTTCAAGCCGAACGCCAATTCCCAAACCGTGCCGCCGCAAACCACGCCGACCATCGTCGAAGCATTGAGCGCCAGGAACATCGCCTGGAAGTGGTACAGCGGAGGGCGCGACGGCGGACGAGTCACCGGAGAATATTGCAACGTCTGCGACGCCCCGACTTTCTTCAAGGGCGTCATGGAAACGCCGCTGAAGGCCAATCTGCAAGGGCACAAGGAACTGCATGCCGACATCGAACAGGGCAGGATGCCGGCGGTTTCCTTTGTCGTTCCGCCCGATTCGAAGTCGGGCCATCCCGGTGGTTCCACGCCGCCTGCCTTCGAGGGCTTCGTCGCCGACATCGTCCGCATCACCACCGACGAGGGCGGCGGCTACTACGATTCCGGTTATATCCAGGCCATCGACTTTTTCGGCGACGGCACGCGCATTCCTTTCCTCGCCATTTCGCCTTGGGCACGGCCGGGACATGTCGAGCACACCTATTACGATCATGCCTCGCTGCTGAAATTCATCGAGCGCAACTGGGGGCTGCAACCCCTGTCTTCTCGCAGCCGCGACAACCTGCCCAATCCCCGGCCCGGCGCGGATCCCTACATTCCGGCCAATCGCCCGGCGGTGGGGGATCTTTTCGAATTGTTCGATTTCGCAAGCCGCAAGCTTTAAAGCACAGAATCATGTCGACAATTGCCGGAAATCCTTCCCTGCCAGCAAGCACCGTGGTCATGCCGGGCGAAACCATACCTCGCATGTTCTGGAATGCCGTGCAAAAGCGCGGCGAGAACATCATCTTCCGGCAGAAGGCCTTTGGCTTGTGGCAAAGCCTGAACTGGCGCGATCTCGGGGAGATCGTCCGGGAAGTCGGAATGGGACTGATCGAACTGGGTTTCGCACCGGGCGAGCGGACTTCGATTCTCGGCAACACCGAACAGGAATGGCTCTTTTCCGACCTCGGGGTGCTGTGCGCGGGTGGCATCAGTTCAGGCATCTACCCGACCGATGCGGTCGCGCAGGTCGAGTATCTGATGCAGGACTCGGAGTCGGTCTATCTCTTCGTCGAAGACGAGGAACAACTCGACAAGGCGCTTGAAGTCCGCGAACGCCTGCCGAAACTGCGCAAGATCATCGTCTGGGACATGGAAGGCCTGCGCGATCTCGACGATGCGCAGGTGATCAGCCTGAAGGGCTTGCGGGAGATCGGACGCGAACGTATCGCCAGGCTGGGTGCCGCCGCCGCGAGCGAATGGCAGGCACGCATCGATACCCGCCAACCCGAGGATCTGGCGATTCTCATCTATACATCGGGGACAACCGGCCGGCCCAAGGGGGCGATGCTCTCCCATCGCAACGTGGTGTTCACGGTGCGTGGGCTCAACGCGATGTTTCCCCAGGACGATAGCGATGAGCGCATGTCCTTTCTGCCGTTGTGCCATGTCGCGGAGCGCATACTCGGGGCTTACCTCGGGCTTTATACAGGCACCAAGCTGAATTTCGTCGAGAATCCAGAGACCATCCCGGAGAACGTGCGGGAGATTGCGCCGACGATATTCGGCGCCGTGCCGCGCATCTGGGAGAAATTCTATTCAGGGGTGACGATCACCCTTTCCGAGGCGACCAGCTTCGAAAAGCTGGCCTACAAAATGGCGATCGGTGTCGGCATGCGCATCGTGACCGCGCTGGAGGCCGGGCAAGCGGTCGGCGCGGGCCTGAAGACGATGCACTGGCTTGCCCGTTTTCTGGTGCTGGACAATGTGAGGAAGAGCATCGGCATCCATCGCAGCCGTTACCTATTTACCGGCGCCGCCCCGATCTCGCCGGACCTGGTGCGCTGGTACATGGCGCTGGGTGCGCCCATGCTCGAAGTCTGGGGACAAACCGAGTCCTGCGGCGCGGGTACGGCCATGCCCAGCGGGCGAATCAAGCCGGGTATGATAGGCACGGCGGCATCCTTCAACGAGGTCTCAGTGTCGCCCGACGGAGAACTGCTGATCCGCGGCGAGAACGTTTTCATGGGCTACCTCAACCAGCCGGAAAAGACCGCCGAGACCATCGATGCCGAGGGCTGGCTGCACACCGGCGACGTCGGTTACGCCGATGCCGACGGTTACTTCAAGATCTCCGACCGTCTCAAGGACATCATCATCACCGCCGGCGGCAAGAACATCACCCCGTCGGAGATCGAGAACCAGCTCAAGTTCTCGCCTTACATCACCGACGCCGTGGTGATCGGCGACAAACGACCCTATCTGGTCTGCCTGGTCATGATAGACCAGGATAACGTGGAGAAATTCGCCCAGGACCACGACATCCCCTTCTCGAATTACGCCAGTCTGTGCCACGCACACGAGGTGCAGAAACTGATAGAGTCCGAATTGGAGCGGGTGAACCAGCAGTTCGCCCGTGTCGAGCAAGTGAAGAAGTTCCGCCTGATCGAGAAAAAACTCGGCGCCGAGGACGAGGAACTTACCCCGACCATGAAACTCAAGCGCAAGTTCGTTAGCCAGAAATACTCGGAACTTATAGAATCCATGTACCGTAACTAACTCGCATCGACGTCAGACCACCCCTGTGCCATGAAATCGTTCAAGAACTGCATTGACGCCCCCACCCCCAACCCCCGCCCAGGCGGGGGCTACAGAGTGCTCGCTGCGCTCGTGGGTGACAGGGCGCTTCGTCCCTGTATTTCACGTTGAAAACTCGAGGAGAGCACCATGAAACGTATCACTAGCAGTGTTGCCATCGTGGCGGTTGCCTTGGCGGTCGGCGGCGCGGCCCAGGCGGACCAGGGAGTCACCAAGGATCAGGTCGTCGTCGGTTCCATCCAGGATCTGTCGGGTCCGCTAGCCGGCTTCGGCAAGCAGCTCAAGTTGGGCATCCAGATGCGCGCCGATGAAATCAACGAGAGCGGCGGCATCAACGGCCGCAAGCTCAAGATGGTGATCGAGGACAGCGGCTACGATCCGAAGAAAGGCCTGCTCGCCGCGCAGAAAATGGTCCAGCAGGACAAGATCTTCGCGATGGTCGGCACCCTGGGGACCGGCGTGGCGATGGCCAGCTTCCAGCCGCTGTTCGAGAAGAATGTACCGAACCTGTTTCCGCTGACGGCCGCGCGCGAAATGTACGAACCCCTCAACAAACTCAAGCTGTCCTTTGCCGCACCCTATTACGACCAGGTGCGCATGGGCGTGAAGTGGATGGCCAAGGAGCGCGGCGCGAAAAAATTCTGCGTCATCTACCAGGACGACGAGTTCGGTCTGGAAGTGTTCCGCGGCGCCGAGCACGGCCTGAAGGACATGAACCAGGACTTCGCCGAAAAGACCACCTTCAAGCGCGGCGCAACCGATTTCTCGGCGCAGGTGGCGAAGATGAAAAGCTCCGGCTGTGACACGGTGGTGCTGGGCACCGTCATTCGCGAGACCATCGGCACCATCGGGACCGCCAAGAAGATGGGCTGGGATCCGCAGTTCATGGGATCCTCGGCGGCCTACACCGACCTGATCCACAAGCTCGGCGGCAAAGCCATGGACGGCCTCTACGCAACCTTCCAGACGGGTGTCCCTTATATGGACGACCCTTCCAAGAATGTCCGCGAATGGGGTGCGCGCTACAAGGCCAAGTACAATGAAGATCCCGGCCTGTTCTCCGCTTACGGTTACATGGCGGTCGACCTGTTCTTCCGCGCCGCGCAGAAGGCCGGCGCCAAGTTGACAACGGACAGCCTGGTGAACGCTTTCGAGACAACCAGTTTTCCGCGCGACATGTTCGGCAGTCCGGAATTCAAGTTCTCCAAGACCAACCATCTGGGGAACAGCAAGTCGCGCATCGGCCAGATCCAGAACGGCAAATGGATGGGCATCACCGATTATCTGGAGAATTGATCGCCGTCGATCCATCATGAACGGCGCCCCAGGGCGCCGTTTTTTTATAGTATTGTTCGAAACAAGGCGTGGTTGATTGGAGTGGGAAGGCAGGCATGAAAATTCGCTTCAGCAAGATGCACGGCCTGGGCAACGACTTCGTCGTCATCGACGCCGTGCGCCAGGAAATCCGGCTGACCCCGGCGCAGGCGCGCTGGCTCGCCGACCGTCACTTCGGCGTCGGCTGCGACCAGATCCTGGTGGTGGAAAAGGCGGATCGCACCGATGTCGATTTCCGCTACCGGATATTCAATGCCGACGGCGGCGAGGTGGAGCAGTGCGGCAACGGCGCGCGCTGCTTCGTGCGCTTCGTGCATGAACAAGGCCTCAGCGCCCAGCGCCGGATCCGCGTCGCGACGCTGTCCGGGATCATAGCGCCGTGCCTGGAGGCGAACGGCGAAATCAGCGTCGACATGGGCGCGCCGGTGTTCACGCCCGCCGAGATACCCTTCCGGAGCGACAGCGCGGATATCGTGCAGCCGCTGCAAGTGGGCGACCGCCAGGTCGACATCACCGCCGTTTCGATGGGCAATCCGCATGCGGTCCAGGTCGTCAATGACATCGCCAGTGCTCCGGTCGAGCGGGATGGCCCGCTGATCGAGTCACACCCGCGTTTTCCCCGCCGCGTCAATGCCGGTTTCATGCAGGTGCTGGACCGCCATGCCATCCGCTTGCGCGTATATGAGCGCGGCACCGGCGAGACCCTGGCCTGCGGCACCGGCGCTTGCGCGGCCGTGGTCGCCGGGATTCGGCTCGGACTGCTCGACAGCCCCGTGCAGGTGACGACGCATGGCGGCGACTTGCGGATAGCCTGGGAAGGCGGCATCAGCCCTGTCATAATGACGGGGCCGGCCGTGACGGTATTCACCGGCGAACTCGAACTGCTCAATTAGACATCAGAGGAAAGACATGAACGCTGCCCTGGAAGCCAATGAAGTCGCCGGTTACCTGAAGAGTCATCCGGAATTCTTCGATCACTACGCCGAACTGCTGGCGCAAGTGCATATTCCGGATCCGCACGGAGGGCGTGCCATATCGATCACCGAACGCCAGCTCGGCAACCTGCGCGACCGCAACAAGCAACTCGAAGCCAAGCTCACCGAATTGATCCGCTACGGCGAGGAGAACGACGCCATCTCCGAGAAGATTCACTGGATGACCGTCGCCCTGATCGCCGCCGCCGATTACCCCGCGGTGGCGCGAACCTTGTATTCGCATCTCGGCGGCGCTTTCGCCGTCCCGCATGTGGCGTTTCGGCTATGGGGTTTTGCGGCTGAGAAGCTGCCACGGCATGCGGAATTTTCGGCGACCGATCCCGCCACGATCGATTTCGCCAAAGATCTCAAGCATCCTTATTGCGGTCCGAGCGCGGGCGTCATCGACCTGGCGTGGTTGGGGGGCGGTGTCCGTTCCCTGGCGCTGGTGCCGCTGCGGCGCGGGGACGAGACCTTCGGCCTGCTGGCGCTCGGCAGCGAGGAAGCGCACCGCTTTTATCCCGAGATGGGCAGCCTGTTCCTCACCCGCTTCGGCGACATCGCCGCCGCCGCCCTGTTGCGCACGCTGGAATAGATAGTCAGTGAGTGCTCTGCACGGAGCGGCGCAGGCCACTATCGAGGCATTCCTCGCCGCCCAGTCCAACGAGCGCCGCGCCAGTCCTCATACCCTTGCCGCTTACCGGCGCGATCTCGCCATGCTGTTGCAGATTAGCGCGGCCATTTCCATGGACGCGCTGGCCGCATTGTCGGCGACCGACATACGCCGCTATGCCATGCAGATGCACAGCCGCGGACGTTCGCCGCGCTCCATCGCCCGCACCCTGTCGGCCTGGCGCAGCTTTTATCGCTGGCTCGGCCGCAATCGTGACCTGCCTTTGAATCCCTGCCAGGGCGTGCGCCCGCCCAAACGCCGCCACGATCTTCCCAAGGCGCTTTCGGTCGACCAGGCGAGTGCCTTGCTCGAGGCCGCCGTACCCGCCAACGGGTTGCTCGAACTGCGCGACCAGGCGATGTTCGAGCTGTTCTATTCCTCCGGCCTGCGCCTGGCCGAACTCGTCTCGCTCGACATCGGCGCGGGGCTGGACCCCAGCGCCGGCGAAGTCACGGTCACCGGCAAACGCAGCAAGACCCGTGTCGTTCCGGTGGGGGGAAAAGCGTTGGCCGCCGTTCACGCTTGGCTGGCGCGGCGCAACGAGATGGCGGCGGAAGATGAAGCCGCGCTATTCGTCAGCCGGCGCGGCACGCGCATCTCGCCGCGCATGGTGGAACTGCGCCTGGCGCGGTGGGCGCAACGCCAGGGTCTCGGCCTCAAGGTCCATCCCCACATGCTGCGCCACTCCTTCGCCACCCACCTGCTGCAATCCTCCGGTGACCTGCGCGCGGTGCAGGAGATGATGGGCCACGCCAGCATTTCCTCGACGCAGATTTACACTCATCTGGACTTTCAGCATCTCGCCAAAGTCTATGATGCTGCCCATCCCCGGGCGCGAAAAAAATAGTCCGGAGTCGCTCCGGGTCATGTAGTCATGCAAACGAGCGCCGGCATAGTCATTTCAACTTGGAGGATTTACGTCATGTCCATCAATCTTCGATTCATCGTGTACCTTGTCTCCCTGATTGGATTTGGTAGCTTGGTCCTGGTGCCCGGTGCAGGTTCCGTCCTTGCCGCGGAAGAAGCGCCGCCTCCCGGCGACACTGTGCGCCTGGAGGTCGGCAAGGCCTTGAAGGAGGCGCAGGAGTTGTCGGCAGCCAAGAAGTACAAGGAAGCCTTGGCAAAGATTGACGAAGCCGACGCCGTCACCGCCAAGACCCCGTATGAGTCATATGTCATCGTCCGGAATCGCGGCGCCGCCGCTTTCGCCGATGGCAATGTCGATCTCGCCGCCAAGTCATTTACCACGGCGCTGACCTTCGATCGGCTGACGCCAGCCGAACTTCTCGACATCTCGCGGGGACTGGCGGCACAGTTCTATAACAAGCCTGACTACGCGAATGCGATCGTATGGGCAGCGCGTTACCTGGAAAAAGGCGGCCCCGACCCGGAGATCAAGGTCTTGCTGACCCAGGCGCACTTCCTGAAGAATGATTGTGCCAGTGCCGCGTCTCTGCTAAGAAAGTTCATTCGCGACGACGAGGCGGCGGGCAGAGTGACGGCGGAGAGCCAGCTTCAACTCTGGGCGAATTGCGAGTTGAAGCTGAACCGCAATGCCGAGTTGGTCATGGCCCTTGAAAAGCTGGCGACTCATTATCCCAAGAAAAGCTATTGGACCGATCTGGTCCGTCGGGTCCAAGTCAATCCGGCGTTCTCCGAGCGCCTGGCGCTGGACGCCTATCGCCTTCAATCCTACGCTGGGGGCCTGGGTAGTCCCGAGGAATATTCGGACATGGCCAGTCTCGCCATGCAGGCTGGGTTCCCGGCGGAGGCGAAGAAGGCACTCGACAAGGGCAAGGCGGAGAAGCTGCTGGGAGCCGGCGCGACGGATGCAAAGCTGAAGAAACTGGAGGACCAGGTTAACAAGGGGCTGGCGGAGGATATCAAATCCCTGGCTCAGGATGAGCAGCGCGCCACAGCGGCGAAGACGGGAATCACGCCGGTCAACATCGGGTTCAATTTCGTGCTGCACGGCCAGTTTGAAAAAGGCATTGCCTTGATCGAACGGGGCATCGCCAAGGGGGACCTCAAATATCCCGAAGATGCCAAGCTGAAGCTTGCCGTGGCCTATCTGTATGCCGGTCAGAAGGACAAGGCGGTGCAGGCGCTCAAGTCAATTACCGGGACCGATGGCGTCGAGGTTCTGGCGAAGTTGTGGCTGCTTCGGATGAATCAGGGTTAGCGCACGATAGTCGTAGATACCTACGCCGGCGCGTCGAGGATGTTCTGCCAGAACATCGCCCGGCCCATTTCCGGATCGAGTTGGTAGGCCGCATAGCCGCACGCTTCATATGCCGACCGGGCGATGGTGTTGCCTTCCAGGACTTCCAGCGTGATCTTGCAACAACCCATGCCGCGTGCGATCGCTTCGATGCGCGCCAGCAGTTGCTTGGCGACGCCCTGACCCCTGAATTTTCCAGCGACCGCCAGGTCGTGGATGTTCAGCAAAGGCTTGCAGGCAAAGGTCGAAAAGCCTTCGATGCAGATGGCGAGTCCGGCCGGCTCTCCATCCACGAAGGCCAGCAAAACCCTCATCCAGTGACGTTTGCGCAGTTCCGGGACGAGGTTGGCCTGGGAAAACGACGACAGCCCATCGCCGCCGCCCATCGGATCCGACGCGTAATCGTTCAGCAAATAGACGATGGCATCGGCATGTTCGGGCGATGACAAGTTGGCATCTACGATTTCGATCACAATATCCCCCACGCTTGATATGAAAACTGCATTTGGCGGCTATCCACTTATACGCGCCGGCCGACGATCACCAGGTCGCGCTCGATGCCGTCCAGCACCGCGACGCCCGGCAGTTCTCCCCAGCGTGAAAACCCGAAGGCTTCGAACAGCGCCAGGCTGGGGAGATTGTGGCCGAAGATGAAACCGAGCAAGGTATCGATTTCCAGCCTCGGCGCATCAAGCAAGGCCTGTGTCAGCAGATAGCGCCCCAGGCCCCGCTGCCGGAAGGCCTCATGCACATAGACGCTGAGTTCGGCGGTTCGGTGGTAGGCCGGGCGTCCATAGAAGGAAGAGAAGCTCAGCCAAGCCGCTATGCAGCCCTCTCTTTCGACCACCCACAACGGCCTGGAGGACGGCAGGTGTTCCTCGAACCAGTGGACGCGGCTTTCCAACGATACCGGCTCGGTATCCGCGGTGACCATGTGCGAAGCGACCGTGGCGTTGTAGATCGCCACGATCTCGGGAAGGTCCTCCCGTCGTGCTATTCGATGCGCGATAGTCTGGTTATTCATGCTGCCTTCGTCCGGTTATTGAGGAGAGAGTAGTGCCAGCGCCGGACTGCGGTCGTGGCCGCGCGCGACGAATCCATGCATTCCGGAAGGAAGCTCGGCGTGAGCGGCAAGCGCCGCCGCTTCGCCGGCAAATTCGGCGAAGACGCAGGCGCCGGAACCGCTCATGTGCGCCGCGCCGAACTGGCGCAACCAGGCGAGATGCTGGGCGACCTGCGGGTAGAGGCGGCAGGCCACCGGCTCCAGGTCATTGCCGCCCATGCCGGGGCGCCAGGCGGCGGCGCTGATGGCCGGCGTATCGCGCCGCAGATCGGACGCGCCGAATATCCGCGCCGTCGGCACCGCCACCGGCGGCACCAGCACCAGGTACCAGGCGGGCGGCAGATCCACGTCGACGAAGCGTTCGCCCACGCCTTCGGCAAAGGCGGCATGACCGTGGATGAAGATAGGCACGTCGGCGCCGAGCGCCAGACCGATCTGTTGCAACTCGGCCGACGGCAGCCGTGTGTCCCACAAATGGTTCAACGCCAGCAGCGTGGTGGCGGCGTCGGAGCTGCCGCCGCCGAGTCCGCCGCCGATGGGCAGCCGCTTGACGAGATGGATGTCGACGCCCAGCTTCGAGCCGGCGGCCTGCTGCAACGCCCGCGCCGCGCGCAGGCACAGATCCTGGTCCGGCGGCACGCCGGGGAGCGCGGTGCCCAGCACGATGCGGCCGTCCTCGCGCGGCGCGAAGCTCAGGCTGTCGCCGAAGTCGAGGAAGCGGAACACGGTCTGCAACAAGTGGTAGCCGTCCGCGCGGCGGCCGACGACATGTAGGAACAGGTTCAGCTTGGCCGGCGCAGGCCATGTGTGGTGCCAGGAACTCATGGCGACAACTGCCATTCGTCGACTTTCAAGCGAACTTCGATGTCCTCATGTTTCAGTTCGATCAGGGCGGGCAGGGCATCGGCGGCATCACTGGCATATTCCAGATAAGCCACCTGCCAGTCATTCGCCACCATGCGTTGCGGCCGGCCGGCGCCATCGTACTTGACACCCAGCGCCTCCGCCGGGACTTCGGCCAGCAGCCAGCGCGGCAGCGCCGAGAGCGGCAGGGCGAAACCGAATACCTGGGCGGAGAGCGCCTGCCAATCGGGTGCGTTGAATTCACGCCGTTCGGCGGTTGTCAGACGCGCCCCGGCGGCGTCGCGGGTCAACTCGGCGACGCCCTGGCCCAGCGGAGTGGCGAGGAAGATCTCGTCGCGCTCCGAAGTGTGCCGCCAGGTGATGCTGACGGCATAGTGTTGCTGGCCCTGATTCACGGCGAGGCGCCCGGTCATGAGATAGTCGTTGATGTTTGCTCGCGCGGGACGTTGCGCCGGGACCGCATCCCCCGATGCGGCGCCTGGCAATTGGGCGCAAGCGGCAAGAATGCCGGTCAGCACCAGGGCGGGCAGCAGCCGGGACAGCGGCATCAGGGAACGAATTTCTTGATGGTCGCCGTCAGCGCTGCGTTGGCGGGATAGGCTTTGGCCGCTTCGTTCCAGGTTTTCAGCGCTTCGTCGCGGCGTCCCATGCTCCAGAGGACTTCGCCGAGATGCGCGGCGATCTCGGGATCGGCACGTATCGACAGCGCCTTGGCCAGGAAATCGGAGGCGTTCTTCTGGTCGCCGCGACGGTAGAGCAGCCAACCCTTGCTATCGAGTATGAAGGGATCGTCCGGCGCCAGTTCGAGCGCCTTCTCGATCAGGCGCTGCGCATCATCGAGGCGTTCCCCTCGGTCGGCGAGCGAGTAGCCCAGCGCGTTATAGGCATGGGCATGATCGGGTTTGAGCTGGATAAGCTTGCGCAGATTGCGTTCAAGAATGTCCGGCCTGCCCAGTTTCTCGGCCATCATCGCCGCCTCGTAGAGCAGTTCGGGCTGGTCCGGCTGCGCGGCAAGCTTGTTGTCGAGCAATTCCATCGCGGCGTCATTCCGGCCGGCGTCGCTGAGCAGTTGCGCTTCGGCGATCAGCAGCACGACGCGCTCGCTCTGGGACAGGCTGTTTTTTTCGACCGCGGTCTGTTGCAGCGTGGCGCGCCCTTCTTCGAGGCGTCCTTGCTGGGCCTGCAGGATGGCGATGCGCAGCCGCGATTGCAGGAATTGTTCCCCCGACGTCACTTTGCCGTACCACTGTATGGCTTCATCCAGCCGCTTGGTGTTCTCGGTGATCTGGCCGAGGTAATAGTGCGGGGGGTTTGGATCGCCCAATCCCTGCTCCAGCAGCCGCTTGAAATGGCTCTCGGCCGTGACGAAATCGTTCACTTGCATGGACAACAGAGCCAATGCATAAAGCGCGTCCGGATCGTTGCCGCTTTCTTCGAGCAGCGTGGCAAACTCGCGCCGCGCCTCCTCGTAGCGCTTGTCGCCGACCAGGCTGCGGGCATAGGCGAAACGCACCTCGCGGGCCTTGGGATGATCGACGAGGAAACGCCGCAGTGTATCCATGGCCTGCTTGCTGCTGTTGCGCTGCTGCAATTGCGCCTTGAACAATACTGCCTGGTCCCAGTCCGGTTTCAACGCTTGGGCGCGCTCGATGGCTGCCAGTGCGCGGGCGTCTTCGCCGGCATTGACGGCGGCCTGGGCCCGCGTAAATTGCGCCTCGGCACGGTTCTCGTAGGGTGCGGTCAATTGGTCTACCAGTTGCAGCGCCGTCGTCTTGTCGGAGAAGCGCGCGATCAGGCGGCTGATGCGCAACAGGCCGTCGGCCGTGTTGTCCAACGACAACATCTTGGACAGATGGACCGCGGCTTCCTCAGGACGTTGCGCGCCGAGCAATAAGCCAGCCAGCATCTGGCGCGCCTGGGGCGCTTCGCCGTCGGTCTCGACCCAGATGCGCGCCGCTTCCAGAGCCGCATCGGGTTGGCGGGAATACATGGCTATTTCAGCGGCGCGCTTGGCGATCCGCGGATCGCGCGTGGTCCTGGCGAGATCAAGGTAGGCACCGACAGATAAATTGACGTTGCCGCGCGCGCCGGCGATTTCGGCCAGCAGAAACTGATACAGCAGCTTGGGCGTCAGTTCCTGCCGGGGAAGCTTGGCGAGTGCCGCCTCGTTCTCCACTGCGTGCGGCGAAACGACTTCCTCATGGGGGTTACTGCCCTGATCGGCGGCTTCCTCGGCCCAGGCAGGGGAGGTGATCAAGGCGCCGCTCAAGACGAGCATCGCCAGCGAGAACAGGGACTGCGGCATGGAGGCCGAGGGGGGCGAAACAGGAGTGGAAAAAGGATTCATGGGGATGCGGGTCAGCGGGTTCGGGCTCGAATAGAATTGTGAGGGACATCATGTTATCAGCTTCCAGTAAGCTGGTAACTCCACGCCAAGTAAACCAATCATGCCCGAACTGCCCGAAGTCGAAGTCACCCGCCGCGGCATTGCTCCCGAACTCGTCGGTTTGCGCGTCTCCGGAGGTGTTACGAGGACTCCTCGGCTACGCTACCCACTGTTGCCGGAACTGCCGCGCCTGCTCAAGGGGAAGACCCTGCTGGCGGTGAGGCGGCGCGGCAAATACCTGCTGCTGGATTTCGGCGCGGGCACCTTGCTCATCCATCTCGGCATGTCGGGCAGCCTGCGCCTGCTGCCGCGAGGCGCCCCGCCTCAGAAACACGACCATCTCGATGTGGAGTTCGGCGACCGCCTGTTGCGTTTGCACGACCCCCGGCGTTTCGGCGCGGTGTTATGGCTGACCGAAGAACAGGAGATCCAGCACCACCCGCTCCTGGCGAACCTGGGGATCGAACCGCTGGAGGAGGGTTTTACTCCGGGCTGGCTGCATGCGGCTACGCGCGGGAAAAATACTCCGATCAAGCAGTTGCTGATGGACGGCCATCTGGTCGTCGGCATCGGTAATATCTATGCTTCGGAAAGCCTTTACCGCGCCCGCATCGATCCCCGCACCGCCGCCGGCAGGATCGCCTTGAAACGCTTCGAGCGGCTGGTCCCGGCGATACGCGCGACCTTGGAGGCCGCTATCGATGCGGGGGGCAGCAGCTTGCGTGATTTCATCGCTTCCGATGGCAGTTCCGGCTATTTCCAGCAGCAGTATTTCGTCTATGGCCGCACCGGCGAACCCTGCCGCGTCTGCGGCAAGGCCATACTCAGCCTGCGTCAGGGGCAGCGCGCGACTTTCTATTGCCCGAAGTGCCAGCGACCGTAACTATTTCCCCGTCAATTGGTGGTATTTGACCATCAACTGATCCGTGTTCTCCACACGGGCAGGATTCTTCGGAATGCAGTCCACCGGGCAGACTTCGACGCATTGCGGGGTGTCGAAATGCCCGACGCACTCGGTGCATTTTTCCGGATCGATCTGGTAGATTTCGTCGCCCTGGGAGATGGCGTTGTTGGGGCATTCCGGTTCGCACACATCGCAATTGATGCATTCGTCAGTGATCATCAGAGCCATTGTTTCTTCCTCATGAAACGGGTTAAGTAAGGGGTTTGGCAAGCTTTTCGGCCAGGCGCCGGACGACCAGCGGCTGCACGAATTTTTCGACATTGCCGCCGAGAACCGCTATTTCGCGCACCATGGTCGCGGAAATGAACAGGTACTGCTCGGCGGGCGTCAAAAAAACGGTTTCGACATCCGGGTATAAATTGCGATTCATCCCGGCCATCTGAAATTCGTACTCGAAATCCGACACGGCGCGCAGGCCGCGCAGGATCACATGGGCGCCATTCTTGCGCATGAAGTCCATCAGCAGGCAATCGAAGCCGTGCACTTCGACATTGGTAAATTGAGCAAGCACTTCGCGCGCCATATCCACCCGTTCGTCCAGGGCGAAAAAGGGCTGCTTGCTGCGGCTGTGCGCCACGCCGACGATCACCCGGTCGAACAACCGGGATGCCCGTCGGACCAGATCCTCGTGTCCGCGCGTGAGCGGGTCGAAGGTACCGGGATAGACCGCGATGCCGTTGCTCATACCTGCTCCAATAATTGATAGAACACTTGACCGGCGCGGTTTTGCTTGACGCTACGCCAGTCACCCAATGCTTCCACCGCATGTTCCGCCTCGATATACAGCCGCGCGCCGGGATTCGCCAAACGTGGCAACAAGGGCGCGATGCGCTCGATCCAGGCCAGGCGGAAGGGGGGATCGAGGAAGATCAAATCGTAACGCCGTGCTGTCGAATTCGCGAATTTTACCGCATCCGTGCGTAGCAACTCCAGTTTCTGGCCGCCGAGTGCCTGCGCATTCTGCCGCAATATCGCGTAGGCTTCTTGATCCTGCTCAATCAGCGTTACCAGCTCGGCGCCGCGCGAAGCCGCTTCGAAGCCCAGAACCCCGCTGCCGGCGAACAGATCCAGGCAGGAGAGTCCCGTTAAATCTTGCCCCAGCCAATTGAATAGTGTGACGCGCACCCTGTCGGGAGTCGGCCTCAGTTCCTTGGGGGAGTCGGCAACCTTGACCAAGCGGCTGCGCCATTCGCCGCCGGTTATGCGGATGCGGGACATTAATCCCCGGCGACGATCACGGTGACCAGGTGTTCTGGCCGAACATGCCGAGCGAACGCCTCGCGTACCTGCTGTGCGGTAACCGCTTCGACGCGGCGCGGAAAATCCTCGATGTAGGTCAGCGGCAGGCCGTAGAAACCGATCAGCGACAGGTAGCCGAGGATTTTGGCGTTGCTGTCGAGACGCAGCGCCTGACCGTCAATGAGATTCTGCTTGGCTGCCTTCAATTCGGACGCCGTGGGCCCTTTCTTGAGGAAATCGGCGAGCACCGCCTCGACCAGCTTGATCGCCTCGCCGGCCTGCTCGCGCTTGGTTTGCAGGCCGATCTCGAACGGACCTTCCAGCGTTCGCGGCGCAAAATAACTGTACACGCTATAGGCATAACCCCGCTTCTCGCGGACTTCCTGCACCAGGCGCGAGACGAAACCGCCGCCGCCGAGGGTGTAATTGCCGACCAGCAGTGGAAAGTAATCCGCATCCGTGCGTTTTTCCGACGGCATGCCGATATGGATGTGGCTCTGGGTGGCCGGATGCGGCAGGCGGATGGTCTCGCGCCGCGGCAGGGTCACAACTGGCAGCGGCGTATCGGCGAGCGACTGCGGCAAGGCATCGGTGATCCGGTTGGCGATGGCCTCGGCTTCGGCACGCGAAACATCGCCGATGATGGACACCACGGCGCGGTGCGCGTCGAAGTGACCGCGCCAGAAGGCCAGCAGGTCGTCGCGGCCGATGCGGGCTATGCTCTCTTCGCTGGCCGTCACGCCATAGGGATGGCCGGGATAGATGGCCGCCGCGAATCGCTTGGCGGCGATGCTGTCGGGCTGGGTCGCGGCTTCCTGGATGGCCGAAATGGCGCGGGCTTCTTCCCTCGCCAATACGTCGTCAGGAAAGCGCGGCGTGGTCAATACCGCGCGCATCAGTTCGAGCGCCGCCCCGCGCTCGGGTTGGCTGGTCAGCGTGCGCAGGCTCAGGCTGGCGCGGTCGTGGTCGGCCGAACCGGAAAGGTGGGCGCCGGTATCCACCAGTTTCGCGGCGAGCTGTTCCTCGTCCAGGAGGGCTCCGCCGAGGCTGGCGCCAGCGTCCAGCAGACCGACGGTGAGATCGGCCAAACCGGCCTTTCCGGGGGAGTCATATACCGAACCGGCGGCGAAATCTATCTGCACGTCGAGCATCGGCAGGCTACGGCTGGAAACGAAATACACGCGTGCGCCTGAAGCCGCGGTCCAGTGTTCGATGTTGACGCCGGCTTGAGCAGCGGCGCTCATCAGGGTGAGGAGCAGAGTGAAAAACACCGAGAGATACTTCTTCATGTTGTCGCCGAGCCTTTCCGCTCAGTGGCGCAGACCGTTGGAAACCGGCCTGGGGGCGGCTTGCGGTAGCGGTTGCGGATCGAGTACGGCGACGGTGAGGGTGTCGTCGCCAAAATATTTTTTCGCCGCCGCCTGAACTTCCTCGGCAGTGACGGTGCGGATCTTGTCGAGGATCTTGTCGATATTGGACCAGCCGACGCCGTTCATTTCGGCGCCGCCGATTTCCATCGCCTGCCCCATCATCGAGTCGCGCTTGTAGATCTGTCCGGCGATGGTCTGGGTCTTGATCCGCGCCAGTTCCTCGGCGGTGACGCCTTGGTCCTGGATGCTCTTGATCTCGGCGCGCAAGGCGGCTTCGAGATCGGCCACCGTCCTGCCCTCGGCGGGTTGTCCGTCGAGGATGAATTGCGACTCGCCGCGCAGCGTCGAGTCATAGCTTGCGCCTGCCGACTGGGCGATCTTCTGTCCGCGCACCAGGTGTTTGCTCAGCCGCGAAGCCTCGTGGCCATCCAGCACCGCCGCGAGCATCTCCAGGGCGTAGGGATCGCGGTCGTGTTCGACATCCTTGAGCTTGGGTACTTTCCAGGCCATCGCCAGATAAGGCAGCTTGGCTGGCCCCTTGACGCTCAGGCGCTTGATACCGAGCTGCTGAGGCTCGACCAGGGGGCGGCGTTCGGGCAACACATGGCGCTTGATGCCGCCGTAGGTCTTCTCGGCCAGGCGAAACAGGGCGGTGTGATCCACATCGCCGACCACCACCAGGGTGGCGTTGTTGGGCGCATACCAGCGCCGGTACCAGTCCCGCGCATCGAGGTAAGTCATGTTCTCCAGGTCGTTCATCCAGCCGACCACCGGCCGGCGATAAGGGTGGGCCTGAAATGCCACGGCATTCATGCGCTCATGCAACAAAGCCGTTGGATTGTCGTCGGTGCGCAGGCGCCGTTCCTCCATCACCACCTTGATCTCCTGGGCGAATTCCTTGGCATCGAGCTTCAGGTTCGCCATGCGATCGGCTTCCAGCGCCATCATCTGCGGCAGGGCGCGCTTCGGCACTTGCTGGAAGTAGGCGGTGTAATCGTAGCCGGTGAAGGCATTGTCTTGACCGCCGACGGCCGCAACCCGCTTGGAAAACTCGCCCGGACCCAAATTTGCGGTGCCCTTGAACATCATGTGTTCGAGTACATGGGCGACGCCGGAAGTTCCATCCACTTCGTCAATGGCGCCGGCGCGATACCAGACCATATGCACCACGGTCGGCGCGCGATGGTCTTCCTTGACGATCACGCGCAGTCCGTTGGCCAGGGTCTTCTCATATGGATTGGCATGGAGCGCGCCGCTGAATGACGCGGCCGTCAGGCCAAGGAAGGCAAGCAGGGAGGTTCTGAGCATGTGGGGAGTGTTAAAATTGTTCCACGAAAAGCGGCATCATAAAGGCTCGCCGCGCCAATGTCAGCCTACGACAGATTCCGCCATGTTTAGTTTCCTCAAGAAAGACCCTCCCGCCAGCACAGCGGCGACGAGCGACATCCCCCGGCCCGGCTGGTCAGAGCGACTCAAGCAAGGCCTGTCGCGCACTCGCGGGCAGCTCTCCGGTTTGTTTCGCCGCGCCCGTATCGACGACGAGCTGCTGGAGGAGCTGGAGACCACGCTATTGATGGCCGATGTCGGCGGCGAGGCTACCAACTTCCTGCTCGATGAGTTGAAAGCACGAGTCAAGCGCGACCGACTGGAGACGCCGACACAGCTCCAGGCGGCCTTGGCGGCAATTCTGGAAACCCTGCTGGCGCCGCTCGAACAGGCACTCGACACCGGTTCGCACAAACCCTTCGTGATCATGTTGGCCGGGGTCAACGGCGCCGGCAAGACCACCTCGATCGGCAAGCTGGCGCGGCATTTCCAGCAACAGGGCAAGTCGGTGCTGCTGGCCGCCGGCGACACTTTCCGCGCGGCGGCGCGCGAGCAATTGATTGCCTGGGGCGAACGCAACAACGTGGCAGTGATCGCCCAGGAGTCCGGCGATCCGGCTGCGGTGGTCTTCGACGCCATCCATGCGGCCAAAGCACGCGGCATCGACGTGGTGCTGGCGGATACGGCCGGCCGCCTGCCGACCCAGTTGCACCTGATGGAGGAGATCGCCAAGGTCAAGCGGGTGATCCAGAAAGTCGACCCGACGGCGCCGCACGAAGTTCTGCTGGTGCTCGATGCCAACATCGGCCAGAACGCCATCGCCCAGGTCCGGGCTTTCGACAAGGCCATCGGCGTCACCGGGCTGATCGTCACCAAGCTCGACGGTACCGCCAAGGGCGGCGTCATCGCCGCCATCGCCCGCCAGCAGCCGACCGGCAAGCCGCTGGCCTTGCGTTTCATCGGCGTCGGCGAGGGCATCGAAGACCTGCAACCCTTCGTCGCGCGCGAATTTGTCGCCGCCCTGTTCGCGTGATCCGCTTCGAGCATGTCACTCGCCGTTATCCTCCGGGCATCGACGCCCTGGCCGATGTCAGTTTCACTGTCGCCAGCGGCGAACTGGTGCTGCTGGGCGGGCACTCCGGCGCCGGCAAGACGACGCTGTTGAAACTCCTCGCCGCCATCGAACGACCGACTTCCGGAACGGTGTTGGTCAATGGCCAGAATGTCGGCGCTTTGAAGCGCGCGGCGTTGCCCTATCTGCGGCGCAAGCTCGGCCTGGTGTTCCAGGACCAGAAACTGCTGTTCGATCGCAATGCTTTCGAAAACGTCATGCTGCCCCTGGCGATTGCCGGCTTTCCTCCCAAGGATGCTGCCAAGCGGGTGCGCGCGGCGCTCGACAAGGTCGGCTTGCTGGCCCGCGAGAAGGCGCTGCCGATCGCCCTCTCCGGCGGGGAGCAGCAGCGCCTGGCAATCGCCCGCGCCGTGGTCAGCCGGCCCGGCATCCTGCTGGCGGATGAGCCGACCGCGCATCTCGATCCGGAGACCGCTAGGGATGTGGCGGCGATTTTCCACGACTTCCATCAGGTCGGCGTCACCATACTGATCGCCACCTATGACGATGCCTTGTTTGCCGCCGGCGCGTCGCAAAGGCTGACGCTCAGCCATGGGAAACTTTCCTCATGAATGCCTGGCTCGCCCAGCACGGCCAGGCGCTTTCCTGGGCGGTGCGGCGTCTCGGCGCGGCGCCGGTGAATACGCTGTTGTCATTGGTGGCCATCGGCATCGCGCTGGCCTTGCCCGCCGGCGGACAGATGCTGCTCGGTAATGCGCTACAGTTGGCCCGCAGCGCCGGCACAGACAACGCCACTCCCCAGATCTCGCTATTCCTGACGCTGGACGCGGACCGGAAAGCCGCCGACGGCATCGCCACCAGGCTCAAGAATCTGCCGAACGCCAAGGAAGTCCGTTTTGTCTCTCGCGAGGAAGCCTTGAAGCGCATGCAGGCCGGCCAAGGCCTGGCCGAAGTGATCGCCGCCCTGCCGAAAAATCCGTTTCCCGATGCCTTCGTAGTCAAGCCGCGCGACGAGAGTCCTGCCGCGACGGAAAGCATGAGGGAAGAGATCAGCCGCTGGGCCAAGGTCGAGCATGTGCAACTGGATTCGGCCTGGGTGCGCCGGCTGGATGCCATGCTGCGATTAGGCCGTATCGGCGTGGCTTTGTTGACGCTGCTGCTGGGCCTGGGCCTGGTGGCGATCACCTTCACCACCATCCGCCTGCAAATTCTTGCGCAGCGCGCCGAGATCGAGGTGAGCCGCCTGCTGGGGGCGGCCGAGAGTTTCATCCGCCGTCCGTTTTATTACTTCGGGGCCTTGCAGGGCCTGGCCGGCGGTGTAGTGGCCTGGCTGATCGTCATGGGCATGACCGCCTTGCTCTCCGGACCGGTCGCGGACTTGGCGCAGCTTTACAACACCAGCGTCACGCTCAGTCCGCTGGCGAACCTTGATGCCCTGCTGCTACTGGTCCTGGCGGGAGGTCTGGGCTGGCTAGGCGCGGCGCTGTCACTGGGCCAGCACACCCAGATTTGACACTCTCCCTCCCCTTTAACAGGGGAGGGCCGGGGTGGGGATGCGGGCTCTCTAGTGCCCAGCAGACGTGTTACCAGCCTCAGCCATCCCCATTGATCTGCTTGACCAACTCCTGCAACACCTGCGTCGCGCGCTCGTTGCTCACCTGGCAGGTTCCGGCATTGGCGTGGCCGCCGCCGCCGTACTTGAGCATCAGGTCGCCGATATTGGTTTTCGAGCTGCGGTTGACGATGGACTTGCCGGTGGCGAAGACGGTGTTCTGGTTCTTCACCCCCCACAGCACATGGATCGAGATATTGGTGTCGGGGTACAGGGCATACAGCATGAAACGGTTGCCCGCGTATATTGTCGCCTCGTTACGCAGATCGAGCACCACCAGGTTGCCGTGGATGGTAGCGCAGCGCTGGATCTGTTCCTTGAACTTGCCCTCATGCTCGAAGTACATGTCCGAACGTTCCTTGACGTCCGGCAACTGCATGATCTGCTCGATATTGTGATTCCGGCAATACTCGATCAGGTCCATCATCAGGTTGTAATTGGAGATCCTGAAATCGCGGAAGCGTCCCAGTCCGGTGCGCGCATCCATCAGGTAATTGAGCAGCACCCAGCCCGTCGGATGGAGGATTTCCTCGCGCGAGAACTGGGCTGAATCGGCCTTGTCGACCGCTACCATCATGGCGTCCCACTCGGCGGGGAAAGCCTTCTTGCCGCCGTAATAGTCGTACACCACCCGCGCCGCCGATGGTGCGGCCGGGTCGATCACATGGTTGGGACGGTCGCCGGTGTTGCGGACGGTCTCGGACTGGTGGTGATCGAACACCATGAACGCTCCGGGAACATACGGCAGGTTGGTGGTGATGTCGTTCGGCCCGATCGCGATCTTGCCGTCCTGCATGTCCTTGGGATGGACGAAATTGATTTCATCGAGCATGTCGAGGTGCTTCAGTAAAACCGCGCAGACCAGGCCGTCGAAGTCGCTGCGCGTCACCAAGCGGAATTTCTTGTTGCTCATCGTGCTCTCCCCAGGATCATAGTTAGGATTGAATGAAATACCAAATACCAAATACCGAATGCCACTAAGTGAATTGTAGCAAAACGGCTGAGGGCAAGGACATTCAAATTTTGAGCAGGCGCCCCGGCTTCCGCGTTGTGACGGATGCGGCTTTCCCGTAACATCCGCCACTTGTCGGGTTTCCAGTTCGCATGAGTCCATGATCCAACGCATCCGCCCTGGCGCCGCCGCTTTCGCCTTGATGGTCATGCTGTGCGCCGTGTGGGGCTTGCAGCAGATCGCCGTAAAAATCGCCATTGCCGGCGTCAGCCCCATCCTTCAGGGTGGCTTGCGCTCGGTCTTCGCGGCAGTGCTGCTGCTAGTCTGGATATTCTGGCGCGGACTATCCTTGCGGGAGCGCGACGGGTCCTTGCGACCGGGGCTGATGGCGGGAACCTTGTTCGCCCTGGAGTTCATCTTCATCTACGTCGGCCTGAATTACACCAACGCGTCGCGCATGGTGGTATTTCTCTATACCGCGCCATGCTTCACCGTGCTCGGCCTGCATCTGTGGGTGGCGGGAGAACGCCTGGCCTGGCCCCGCCTGCTGGGTGTGGGTTTGGCGTTCGCGGGTATTGCCCTGGCTTTCGCCGATGGATGGGGTCATGGAGGCCACTGGATCGGCGACCTGTGCGGCGTGCTTGCGGCACTCTTCTGGGCGGCGACCACGGTACTGATACGCGCCACTTCGCTGGCCCGCATCAGCGCCGCCAAGGTGCTGTTGTACCAGTTGGTCACGTCGGCGGCATTGATGCTGCCCCTCTCCGCCCTGGTCGGTGAACCCGGCGTAACCGCGCTGACTCCGGCGGTAACCATGGCGATGGCCTACCAGGTGGTGATCGTCGCCTTTGCCAGCTTCCTGATCTGGTTCTGGCTGCTGACCCGTTACCTGGCTAGCCGCTTGACGGTGTTTACTTTTCTGACGCCGCTGTTCGGTGTGGGCTTCGGCGTGTTGTTGTTGAACGAGAGGTTGTCACTGACTTTCGGCCTCGCCGCGCTGCTGGTGGTATGCGGGATCATTCTGGTGAATGCGCCGATGCGAAAGGATCTTTGAGTCCTCGACTCTCCAAAGCCGTCGCTTGGCTAGTGCAGCAATGTGCCCTTATGTGGAACTCCACATAAGGGCACTTATGCTGACCTCTCGATTATGTGGAATTATCTGAGTGCCCTGTTGCTAAAGCGTTTCTGCCATGGGTTTTTCAGCTATTGATGTGACGGCAAGGTCGACATAATT
>JAPLQT010000132.1:0-15863 GCA_026399515.1 Pseudomonadota bacterium
AGGCGGCCGTCACACCCCGTTCTTCAACGGCTACCGTCCGCAGTTCTACTTCCGGACGACGGACGTGACCGGATCGGTGGAACTGCCGGCGGGGACGGAGATGGTGATGCCAGGGGACAACGTATCGATCACGGTGAAGCTGATCGCCCCGATCGCCATGGAAGAAGGCTTGCGCTTCGCCATCCGCGAGGGTGGCCGGACCGTCGGTGCCGGCGTCGTCGCCAAGGTGATCGAGTAAGGCTATTCTGCGGTTGCCTGTATCTGAAAGCCCCTCTCAGTAGGGGCTTTCTTCATTTGGCGGCCGGGTTTTGAAGCGCTTGTGCAGCCAGAAATATTGCTCGGGCATGCGCCGCACCTCGGTCTCGATAAAGGCGTTCATGCGCCGCGTATCGGCTTCGACGCTGTCACTGGGAAAATCCTTCCAGGGCGGGCCGATATTGACGACATATCCCTGGCCGTCCGGCAGCATGCGCGTGATGATCGGCAGCACGATCGCACCGGCCATGCGAGCCAAGCGTGACAGACCGGTGATGGTCGCCGTCGACACACCGAAAAATGGCACGAAGATGGTGTCGCGCTGCCCGTAATCCATGTCCGGCAGGTAATAGAACGGTCTTCCCTCGCGCATCAAGCGGATCGCCGGCCGGGTGCCTTCCTGGCGCGAGAGCAGGGTCGAATCGCCAAAGCGCGTGCGTCCCCTGAGCAGGGCGGCGTTGAACAACAGGTTTTTCTGGTTGGCGTAAATGCTCACCATGTCCAGTTCCAGGGTCAGACGCGTCCAACCCATATCCAGGCCGATGAAGTGAGGTACCAGCAGGATGGTCGGTTTCCCGCTGGCGCTGTCGAGATGTTCGCGGCCTTCGATTCTGGCAATCCGACGCAGACGCCTGGGTGGGGCCCACCAGAGCAGCCCACGTTCCAGGAAACTGCGGCCAAAGGCGCGGAAATGTTTCCTGGCCAGGACAGTGCGCTGCTCCTCCTCGAGCTCGGGGAAGCATAGGCGCAGGTTGGTCTGCGTCACATGCCTCCGCTCCCGCGCGAACCAGTAGAGCAGGATGCCCAGGCCACCCCCGAGCCTCGCCAGCCAGCTCAGCGGCAGCCAATGCAGCAGCCACATCATGGCAAAGGCCAGGCGTGTCATGGTACCAGACCATTCCTTTCAGTCATGAAAGACAATCGGGTGGCATGGCGCCAGCCGGAACTTTATAGCGGTTGTAACCCCACAGATACTGTTCCGGACACTCCAGAATCAGTTTCTCCAGCTCCCGATTGATCTGCCCGACGCGTTCATCCAGCGTGCCCGACAACGGCGCAGTAAGTGGGCGAAGCTTGAGGTGATAGCCGGCGCCGTAAGCCAATCGCTCGGCATAAGCCAACAACACCGTGGCGCCGCTTTCAGCCAGCCGCGCCGCCAAGCTCATGGAGTAGGCTGGGTGGCCGAAGAACGGCGCCCAGACGCCTTCGCCCTTGCCGGGAACCTGGTCAGGCAGCATGCCGATAGCTTCGCCGCGCTTCAAGGCCTTCATCAGCGTCCGCACGCCGCCAAGATCGGCAGCCGCGAGGTTAAGGTTGGCGCTGCGCCTTCCCTCCACCAGCGGCCTGACCCAGGCCAGCTTGGGCGGCCGATAGAGCACCGTTATGGGACGCCGGCTGGCATAGTACTGTGCCGTGATTTCAAAACAGCCGAGATGCGGGGTGAGGAACAGGATGCCATGCTTGCTGTTATCCCCATGCCACGCCTTTTCGACCAATTCCCAACCGCTCACCCGAACCACGCGAGCCACGGTTTCATTCAACGGCCGCAGCCAGATTTTCGGCAACTCGAGGATGCCCTTGCCGGCCTCGGCGGCGACGGCCAGACGACGGCCACGGCCCGAAACGCCTGCAAATGCGGCGTTTTCGTTCAAGTGGCGCCGATAGGTCGGGGAACAGACATAGGCGAGCCAACCGAGCAGGGCGCCCAGATTGTGCAGCAGTGGCAAGGGTAACAGGGAGAGAAACCGGATCAGGCGGGTCATGAGCAAGTGGATATCTGCCATAAGAGCAGAAGGTAAATTGCCGGCGATCCGCTCTCAGTGGGGATCGCAACTACGATTTCGTGCGGATCGTGCCGACCAAATGTTATCATTGAATCCGAGAGGAAAGCCGTACATTCAGAAGTCGCTAAATTGGCAAATATCGGTACGCAGAGGTTTTTACCATAAGTTCATCGCCACCATCGCCGTTTGTTGCAGCCATGCCTGATCTGGCGATGGGCGGCTTGTTGCTGCCTGGATTCCTGAGGCGCGCCGAAGATGGCTTGTACGTCGAGATTTCCCTGCTCGAATCCGAGGAGAATTTTCGGCTGTTCGTGGATCAGGTGTTCGCCTCGAACGCCTGTTTCGCGGAGCTCGACTACCCGTTGTTCCTGAAACTCCTTTACGAACTCGAGTTGCTGGAATTGCCGACGCGTCGCAATGCCATGGACGCTACGCCCGCGGTTCGGCTGGCAAAGGATATCACCCCGTTCACGCCGGAACGCCAGAAACTCTACCGGGAAGCAAAGATCGCCAAAGACGGGAAGACGGCTGAGTATTTGTTCGAACCGGTGATGATGGAACAGGAAGTCGAGTTGCCGGTGTTTGGCCCGCCGTCGGAAGATCCTTCCGTTCCCCGGCCGATTCTTGGTTACGAGAAGCGCAAGCAGTTGTCGAAGGCCAAGCTTGATCCGGACGAGTTCATCGCCGCGATGTGGTTGCAAGGAATCCGATACGGCCTGGATATGCGGACTGTGCGCGCGATGATCAAGGACGACAGCACCGGGCGGCTGGAAATCGCCCATATGCTCGAACCTTTCCCGGGGCGAGATGCGAATATCGTCGAGCAGTCCGACACCATGCATCGGGATGATGCGCCGAAGAGACTATCCGACGGCCGTGTCGACCTCAGCACCTTCAGCAATCATTTCCCGCAGGTCGCCGCCGGTACCCGGCTGCTGAGGAAAATTCCCCGCGCGTTGGGCAAGCCGGGCTGGGACGTGCGCGGCACCATCTTCGAGCCGCCTGTCCCGAAGGATCTGGATATGGAGCGCTTGTCGGGCCCCGGGACCCGGATCGAGGTAACCGCGCAAGGGGATTTCATCGTCGCCGTGATGGCGGGCTTCCTCTGCATCGACACGAAATCCAACTTGCTGTCGGTATCCGAAAAGATCGTCAGCAAGCAGGGTGTCAGCATGGAGACCACCGGCAACCTGGAACTGACGGGCCTGGACTATGAGGAACATGGGGAGGTGCTGGAGAAGCGCCAGGTCATCGGCCACAACATGACATTCTTCTCGGACGTGTTTGGCCAGGCGATTTCCGACGGCGGAAAGATCGACTTCAAATCCAATCTGGCGGGCGGCGTGGCGCGGAGTCCGCTGGGCGTGATTGTTGTCGAGGGCACTGCGTCAAATGCCACCGTCGAAGCCCAAGGCGGGGAAATCGAAATCAATATCGCCCATAACACGCTCGTCATCGGCCGGAAAGTGAAGATTCTGCAAGCCGTCAATTGCGATATCGTGGCCGAGGAAATCGAAATAGAAAACTGCGCCGCTTGTGCGATCCTGGGCAAGTCTGTTCTGCTGCACACCAGCAAGGACTGGAAAAGCACCGAGACGCTGGTTTCGATTCAGATCCCCGATGCGTCTGCCTGGGATTCGCGTCGGGAGGACCTGGACAAGCAACTTGCGGACATCAGGAAAACCATGACCGGCAAGGAGGAAAATGCCGCGCAGATATCGAGCCAGCCCGAAGTGCAGAAATTTCTCGCCTTGCGCGCGAAAGTGGAATTGGGGGAGATCAAGATCGCCCCCGCACAGGAGGCCGGTTGGAAGACGACGGTTGTCCGTTTCGCTTCGGTCACGAGGTTACTGGAGAAATTGCTGGATGATGTTCGCAAGATGAAGATCGACGAAGATTATTTGGTCAAACAACTGGAAAAGTTGACGACTTCGCGGACGACGGCGGAAGATGCGGTTTCGGTCGAAGTCAGGGAAGTGACCGGCGATACCATCGTGAGAACGCGAAAAGGACCGGTGGAGGGAATGCTGTTCGACACCCTCACACCCAAGGAACTCCATGCGCGTTTGCGTGAATCAGGCAATGCCGAAGAAAAGCTGTACTCCAGCGACTACGGCTCTTTCAATTGGCGTATCACGCCCGCGCATTAGGGCGCGCGTTTGACCCGCGGGCCGGCTCCACGTAAAATAGCATTTCCGCCGAGTTAATCAGGACAACTTGCAGGGCGGACCTCGCGAAAGCCGAGGGTCAATACTGCTAAAGCGTCGCCTGCTCTCCTCCCCGGAGCCGGTTGCGCCGGTTCAATGGGGAGTACCGTTTCAGGAGCAGTCAGCATGTCCAGCGAATATCTATTTTCTTCCGAATCCGTTTCCGAAGGCCACCCCGACAAAGTCGCCGACCAGATCTCCGATGGCGTGCTTGACGCCGTACTGGCGCAGGACACGAAAGGCCGGGTCGCCTGCGAAACCCTGGTATCGACCGGTCTTGTGGTGATCTCCGGCGAGATCACCACCACCGCCCATATCAATTACATGGAAATTGCCCGCGAGGTTGTGCGCCGCATCGGCTACGACCATCCCGACATCGGCTTCGACTACAAATCCTGCGCAGTGCTGACCGCCATCAACCGCCAGTCGCCCGACATCGCCCAGGGCGTGAACGAAGGCGAGGGGTTGGATCTCGACCAGGGCGCCGGCGACCAGGGATTGATGTTCGGCTACGCCTGCACCGAAACGCCGACACTGATGCCGTTGCCGATCTATTATGCCCATCGCATCATGCAGCGCCAGGCGGAAGTGCGAAAAGCCGGCCGCCTGACCTGGCTGCGCCCGGACGCCAAGAGCCAATTGACCGTGCGTTATGTCGATGGCAAGCCGGTGGACATCGATACCGTGGTGGTGTCCACTCAGCACAGCCCGGAGGTTTCCCACGCGCAATTGTCGGAAGCGGTGATCGAGGAAATCATCAAACCGGTGCTGCCCAAGGAAATGCTCACCGCCAAGACTCGCTACCTGGTCAACCCGACCGGTCGGTTCGTCGTCGGCGGCCCGCATGGCGACTGCGGTTTGACCGGGCGCAAGATCATCGTCGACACCTACGGCGGCGCGGCCCACCACGGCGGCGGTGCTTTCTCCGGCAAGGACCCTTCCAAGGTCGACCGTTCGGCCGCCTATGCGGCGCGTTATGTGGCGAAGAATATCGTTGCCGCCGGCCTCGCTGACCGCTGCGAAGTGCAGATCGCCTATGCCATAGGCGTAGCCAAGCCGGTGTCGCTGATGGTCACGACCTTCGGCACCGGCAAGGTCAGCGACGAGAAAATCATCGCGCTCATCGGCAAACACTTCGACCTGCGCCCCAAAGGCATCATCCAGGCGCTCGACCTGCTGCGCCCGATCTACGCCAAGTCCGCCGCATATGGCCACTTCGGGCGGGATGAACCGGAGTTCACCTGGGAAAACACCGATAAGGCCGCCGCCTTGAAGGCCGATAGCGGGATTTAAGTTGGCTGGGATTCAGGGATTGCGGCCATCCGTTTGGGTGGCCGCAATCGTCTGTCACTCCGTTTTTTGGAGTTCCGCGAGGGTGAATGCGAGCCCGTCATTGAAGTTGACGGAGGGCTGCCAGCCCAACAGGTCCCGGGCTCGGGCGATATCGAGGACATTTGCCGGAACATCGAACTTCCGGCCGTGCTCGTAGTTGACCGCGACGGGCCTTCCCAGCAGCGCTTCGATCCCGGCAAGCACCTGGTTGAGACTCAAGCCCTGCCCCGAGCCGATGTTGAAGACGCGCTGCTCGCCATGGTAGGAAAGCGTCTTGACGAAGGCGCGGATCGCGTCCTTGATGTAGATGTAGTCGCGCACTACGCTGCCGTCTCCCCATATATGGATGGTCTCGCCATGCCATGCCCGGTGCAGGAAGACCGCCACCGCGCCCTGGGCAGCGCCCACCCGCTGGCGTTCGCCATAAGGATTGGCGAGGCGCAATACGCAGTAATCGAGGCCGTGCAGGGCATGGTACATGTGCAGGAATTTCTCGATGGCCAGCTTGGTGATGCCATACGAAACCAACGGCTCCGTCGAGTGGGACTCGCTGATCGGCAAGGTGTGGGGCAAGCCGTAGACCGTCCCGCCGGACGAAGCGAAGACGACGCGTTTCACCCCGCCGGTACGGGCGATATCCAGCAGGCGCAGCGTCCCGATGACATTGGTCTCGACATCGTAGGCCGGGTTGTCGTTGGAGGATTTCGGCAGCGTCGCCGAGACCAGGTGAAAGATGACATCGTTGCCCGGCACGACGCGCGCGAGATCGTCCACGTTCAGGAAATCGCCTTCGTGCCACTCGATGCGTGGATCGGCGAGAAGTTCGGCGGGCAAGGCCAGGTTCGGTCGATCGAAGATCCTGACTTGGTGTCCTTCGGCCAGCAATGCTTCGGCGAGATGGGAGCCGATGAAACCGGCGCCGCCGAGTATCAGGCATTTCATGTAGGCCGCCTCTCGTTCACTCCCAACTCGCCATATACCGCCAGCAATTCGTCGGCGTAGCTTGATATCGATTTCGGCATGCGCGCATTTCCTGAAAAGCGAGCGATCTGCTCGCGGTCATTGGCCAATTGGGCGATGATGCCGGCCAGTCCATCGACATCGCCGGTCGGGAAGAGCCAGCCGTTATCGCCATGGGTGACCAGCTCCGAGATGCCCCCCACGTCCGAGGCAATCACCGCCTTGCCGGCCGCCTGAGCGGAGTATACGACAAGCGGCGCGTTCTCGAACCATAGCGAAGGCACCGCCAGGACATCCATGTCCGCAAGAATGGCGCCGATCTGGTCGTTGGGGAAAGTCCCGCAAAATTCCACGCGGGGATCGGCCAGATTCCTGAGCCGTTCGACATAGGTCGGAAAGTCGCTGGCCCGGCCATAAATCCTGATTTGCAGATCGCAATCGACGAGCTTGCGCGCCGCCTGGATCAGGATGTGCGCGCCCTTGTGTTCGCCCAGGCCGATCAGCCCTATCCTCAGTGGCCCGTGCCGTGGCGATTTTCCCGGCAGCTTCGGCGGCAGACGGATGCCGTAGGGACAGTAGTGGATGTGCGACGGCTCCAGCCCATGGTCCTGCAGGGTCTGTTGCATCAATCGGGTCGGCGCCAGCACTTTGCCGATGCGATTCATGCGATTGCCGAGAAAATCCTTGCGCCGCGAGAGCGCCGACACCAAACGTGCGCTCCCGCTGTTCCTGAAGGCGGCGAGGCGCGCAATTCTGACCATGCCCGAAACCGCCGCATCCGGAAGACTGTTGATAACGTCGGCGGCGAGTCCGGGCATCTTCAGTGTGGCCAGATGCCGGACGCAATTGGCAGCCCAAGGATCGGGACCCGAGCACATCGTGCCATCCGCCAGGCGCAGTTGGCACATCGGACAAACCAGCCAGAAGTCCGTCGGCGTCAGGACCATCGGAATGTCCTTGGCCAGGCATACATCCACGATCGATGCGGACAGGCGCATCAAATGGAAAAAATGCACGACATCCGGACGGAAACTGTCGACCAGTCGTGCAAACTGTTCGGCGACCAGAAGATTGTTGTACTCCTGTTCGGCCGGGTTGTCCTGGCTTCCCATGTTGCAGTGCGCATGTTTGAAGCGCGTGACGGGTATGCCCTCGAACTCGTAACGATCGAAACGCGCGGTGTCCGGAATCCCGCTAGCGGCGGGCAGGGCGGTCAACACCTGAACTTCGTGCCCGCGCGACCTGAATTCCAGCGCGGTATGCAAAGCGAGTATCTCGGTTCCCGAGGCGTAATCGGGTAGAAACTGATGAACGGTGAGAAGTATCTTCATCCACGACTATCGGATCAGTGCTGCCGCGCTTCAAGCCTGGCGATCAACCAGCGGGCCAGCGCCCTTAACTGGGTGCTGCGCAGCAAGGCTGCGCCTAGGCGTGTCGACCCCAGCAGGGACAGTAGTCTTGCCACAGCATTGATTGGTATGGGAGTCGTGTCTTTATTGGCAACTGCTCCATCTTTTGAATACCAAAGCCAATCCACTGCTTCGGAAAGGCGCTTGCATTCTAGGGCCAGCGTTGCAAGCTCTTTGCCCAATCCTGGACCAATCGGAAATCTCGGGCAGTTAGCTTTAAGTTGGTGCGCTTCGTCCAGGATTGCCTGAAAAAGGCTAATTGTTCCTTCCCAGGAAAATTTTGAAGCGGAGAGATGTTTGCAGTGCATTGACATCGAGCGTAAACGGCCGGGGTCCGAAATCAGTCGTTCAAGTGCGCCCAAATACTCTTGAAGCTCATTGTCACCGTGGGAAATCAAAATCCCCGCGTCCTGGCCCACAATCTCACCCTGCCCGCCGACTCTTGCGACGACAGGCACGACTCCGGCAGCCATAGCCTCCAGAAGCGCAATTGAAATTCCTTCGTATTGCGACGGCATCAAGAGAATATCAGCTGCGATCAGAACATCAAGCCACCTTCGATGCTCAATCGTGCCAAGCAGTTGGACCCAGGACGTCAGGTTATACTTGGACAAGAGTGCTTCCAACTCGACTCTTAGTTCACCGTCGCCTATCACCAATGCCCGGAATTCGAGGCCTTGGTCGCGAGCTGCCCTAAGAATCTCAGCCAGCATCGCGGGACGTTTTTGTTGGCAAATACGCCCCGCAAATACAATCACCGGCAACTCTGCGGGAATGTCCAATTCTCGGCGCACCTTGTCTCGGATGTCGTTCGTTCGGGTTGTTTGAGGGGGGCGAACACCCGTATACATCACTCTGATTCGTGAGCGATCAGCCCCGCGGTCCTGCATCCATTCAGCTAAATGCGTGGTTGTAACGATATTGAGATCGAGCACATCTTGATAGCCGACGCCAAACCTGGGGTGTCCCCCATTCAGCCAATGCGGTTCTTCGACATGGTTCATGTCGACAATTGCCACACCCGGTGATACGGCCCTGATATAGGGTAGCATCTGATATCCGATAGTGCTTCCAGCGATGACCACAGTATCGATCTGCCGAGACTGAATAAGATAAGCCAGGAATCTCGGATAGTCGGACACGTGCAGGAAATTGGGCAGAACAAAGATATCAGGAGTGAAACGGCTGAATTCATGCTCCCAAAGGTGATCGGCCAATAAGGTTGCGCAAACGGTTATGTCGTGCCCCTGCGCGACCAAGCCTTCTATCAACTCAAGGTTCACCCGATCCGCACCTCCCGCGACCATCCACGGGACGATGAACATCACCCGACGCCCAATCGGATTTCTCGTCAATGGGTTGGTCACGAATACTCCAGTTTCAATCCCTTCGTAGGGCATCGCGTGCCGTCTGGCGGGTTCCGGAAAGCACTTGTCAATACCCGCATACTTCTTTTGCATAACTTGGGCGAATTCATCATTGACATACCCGGATTGCAAAATCTGTTCATAACGACCACTTCCCAACTTGCGGTACCACTGGAGAAACTCCCTTATCGTATAACCCCAGTGTCCTGCTTTTGCCATCGACAGCCAAAAATCCCAATCTTCGTAAAGAACCCTTATGGATTCATCGAAGCCACCACATTCCGCGTATGCGGTGCGCCGAACCACAGAAATAGGAGGGCCGCTATTGGCTTGAAGGAAGGCTTTTCCTCTTTCATATCCGGTAGTCCACAAAAACTCCTGTGTGCCAAAAACCACGCTATATGAATTACAGAACGCGAACTCGGGGTTTGAATCAAGAAACCATACGCATTTTTCGAGGTAGGTCGGTTCAAGCATGTCATCGTGATCGAGCAGACAAATATATCGACCCTTCGAGTGGCGGAACCCCGTATTGCGCGCCGCGGCTGTCCCGGCATTTTCTTGCCGCACAATCTTGATACGGTCGTCTTTTACAGCAATCTTGGCAAGGCGGTCCACGGATTCCTGGTCCGGTGAGCCATCGTCGACAATTACCCATTCCCAGTTCTGCAATGACTGTGCCAGCACCGACACGAACGTTTCAACAAAGAGTTCTTGCGTGTTGTAATAGGGGGTAACTATCGACACGTCAATACGCTCGACAACGGAAGTGGCTCTCTTGTAATTCCGGGGGACGACTCTTCGGCCCGGAAGGTCGGTGAAGTCGGGGGTTAGATAGTTGACCATAGATATTGGAAACTGAGCCTTAAACTAGGACTAGGTGCCAATCTGTGTGTGGCGGAGCCGGTTTAATCGAACACCTGATTGCCTGTCTCTTATTGCAAGGACGGGCTTTTCAATCAGGAAATATGTGAGAGAGGAGAGCAAGTAAACCAGCGCATAGAAGCTTGGGTAGGTAAGCCAAGGATTTGGGTAAGCTGAATCGAAGATTCCGAATTGCCGGAAAATCGCCATGCCTATCATGAATGCAAAAATATGGGCAAGATACATCGAATATGAGATCAGGCTGGTGTATTTCACGAACCGGTTTAGCAATTTGGAACTACCTGGAGTGAGGCTGCTAAAAAATGGGATCAGGCCTGCAAAAGCCAACGCTGAGATCGAGAAATAGAGCGGCGCAATAATTCGTGATTCGGATAGGCCGAAATAACCCATTCTTGTGCAGGTCATACAAGCGATTACCAAACCGAGGAAAAACCACCAAAGCTTGACCAGGCGCTGGAATATTTCATCATGCCATTGACCAATATAAGCGACCAATACACCAAATCCGATGCTGTCCAATCTGAAAATCATGACATGTCTGATGCCTTCATCGAGACTTTGATAGTCATAAAAGTTACCTGGCAAAATCAATCGAACCAATGGCGGAATCAACACGAAGCAGGCGATTGAAATAATGGCAGCATGACGCGGGCTTTTCCCCAGACCAATCAGCATTAGCAGGATGAGGGGAAAGGAGAAATAGAACCATTCCTCCACTGCGAGGCTCCAGGTTAAGCCGTAGAAATCAGGCATGGGCCAAACTAGGTTTTGTGCAAAAACAAAATACGAAAGTCTTGAAGAAACGGTTGTAGCTCCTGTCCAGTCGAATTTAAGCGAGACGATAAAGAAGAAGAAGTAGAGAGGTAGTGTGCGCATCCAGCGGCGGTACCAAAATCGCAATAGACCTTCCTCTTCCTCGTCAGGCCAACGCTGCGACTCCTGTAGCAAAATTCGACCGATTAAAAATCCGCTCAGGCAAAAAAATAGATCGACACCGAACAGACCGACAAATCCAAGTGAAGCGAGAAAAGGGTGCGGCGTGGAGTGCTGGAGCAGATGCCCAGTTACTACAAACAGCACTGCAATGGTTCTACAAACGTCGAGACCGAACATTCGATCGTTCGGATGGGGAACCGCCTGGGCAGACCGGCTACCGGCAGGCATCGTCATTTCTTTTGGAATCTTGCATCAAACAAGAAAGATCGGGACCATGTAATCTCACAGCATCGTCCGCCTGGAGTCGTAAACTGCCCCACACTCATTTCCCTTATCGCCAAGTCACGGAAGGTCTTTTCAAAAACGCAAATCTTTGACCCGTTGAATAGGGATTCCTTTCCTTTCTCCTGAGTTAGATCAAAATCCATATTAATGAATTTTGCGGGCGATTTTACATAATCCGCTTCTGGATAGATATGAAGGAAAAACTTGTCCTGGTACTCCTTCGTATCACAACTTGGCAACGCCAGGAATAACCCAGTGGGATGAACTTGAATCATGAGTCCCGCCGGAAATTGCTCGGCAGTCGCGGCGCCTTTAGGCGATATTCTTTCCACCAAGAAAGACGAGTTTTCTCTTTCCTGAGACCGGGCGATCACCACTGCGGCCGCAGCAATGATCGTGAAACCGGCAACGATCGCCAGTACCCTCAAGTTAATTTTCAAAGCTTGTTTTCCATCAAAGGATTCCCTGATTGGCCACCGGCCTCAGCCGCGCCGATATTTCATTCGAGATGCGGGAAATGACATTGGCGTATGTTGTTTCAACCGGACGCAGCGGAGCCAGGTGGAGCATGTCTTAACTCAAGCAATTTAGCGCGGACCAACAGGCGGAACAGGCGACTGCTCAGCAAACCATGTAATGCCGCATGGCACCTGGCAACCTCCTCGCCGGATGTTGCGGCAGCCAGCTCCCAGGCGTCACGTTGCCCCAGCAACCAGGTATTGCCCGCACGCATTTCTTCCAGCGCATGTTCCAGGGACTTCGAATGTTCTTCGTGAATCTCCGTCGTTCGCTTCCAAGCGTCACGCTGGTCACTTAGCCAGACATTCCCTACGCGTATTTCCTCTAACGCCTGGCTGTAGGACTTGGTGTTTTCCTCGGAGGTTTGTTGCCAGGCGTCCCGTTGTTCGCTCAGCCAGGCGTTCCCGGAGCGCATTTCATCCAGCGCCTGATTGAATGATTTGCGTTCTTCCTCAGAGATTTTTTGCCAGGCATTCCGCTGTTCGGTTAGCCAGGAGATTTCTGTGCGCATTGCTTCGAGCGCCTGATTGAATGATTCGGCATTGTCCTCGGAGGTCTTCTGCCAGGCGTCACGCTGTTCGGTCAGCCACTTGATATTCGTCTTCAATTCGCCAACGAGCTTTGGATCACCGCCGGCATTTTCCTTGGATTGAAGATAGTCATTTCGCGCCGCCACAAACTGAGCCAGCAGGGGGTTCTCCGCACCGTGCGCAACCCAGTCTGCTCCAAGCCGGGATAACAGAATCAGAAATTCCTCAGACAAGGCGTCGGTAACAATCTTCCCGCTCTTACGAGGTCCTGCATCCAAGGTAGTGAGGAAGTTTTCGACGATCTCCAGGAGATCCTGTCGCCCCAGAATCGCGACATAGCGCTCCAGCCAGGAACGCCAGTCCTTGCTCGATCCGTCCTGTAGTTCAAGGCGGTAGAGGAAGAACGCGAAGACTGCGGCGCGTTCGACATCTTCTCTGGCCTTATTTTCCGCTATGGTATTGGCATCATGCAGGCGATATGACAACAGCGGCCGATCGAGAAAATGGATCTGCCGCTTTCCCAGGATGAGCCGCAAGCAAAACTCGAGGTCGTGGGTGTACCGCAATGGGGCAAAGTAACCGATCGAGTCGAAAATGGAACGCCGGATGAACAGGTTTGACGTGGTCACCAGGAAATTCGCGTTGAAAAGCCCCAGGGACAAATTTCCTTCCTGCTTGAAGAAGGCCACGGCACTCTCGTACCACGGGCTTGCCACATCATCACCCCGGCCGTCGATGAATGCCATTCCGGTCGCCACCACGTCCGTGCGCGGGTTGGCCTGGGCGAACGCCAGGCAGGCGGCCAAACGTTCCGGATGGAAGCAATCGTCCGAGTTCAGGATCGCCACGAAATCCCCGGTCGCCCTCAACATTGCGGCATTCAAGGTGTGATGGGCACCTTGATTGGGCCACGACCAGAAAATGATTTCGGGATGATCTTTGCATAGCCTGCGCACTTTCTCAGCGGAGCCATCGACCGAACCATCGTCGACCACGATGATTTCATCCGGGCGCAAGCTCTGCGCAAAGACGCTTCCCAGCGCGGCTTCGATATATTTCTCGTGATTGTAGAGCGGAATGATTACCGATATCCGAGCATCGGCATCCGGCTTCAGTGGGGGGGTTCTTGGGTTTAGCTGCATAGACTTGCCTGATTCGATTGGTTGCCCAAAGAAGCTATCCCTCTCATTTTATGGGTTCTCAACCAGGTCGCGTCAGATTCTTTTGAATATCGCGGCACAGGCCAGGCCCAGGTTGCCGATCAGGCTTTGACGGTTTATGCCGGAGCGTTTCAGACCCATCAACCGGGGTATCAGCGAACGGTTTCTGGCGTTGCGAAACTCGTCAAGAATCTTCCGGTTCTCCTGCGTCAGGCGCGAGCGCAGGGTCTGTAGCGCCTCGATGTTGATGTCATTCCAGCGGCGAAACCGTCCCTTCAGCAGCTCTCGCAAACGCCAAAACATATTCGACCAACCGGTGTTGGAGCCAACCTGGTTGTTCAAATGCTGCCGATAGCGCACGCTCGGATATGGGTCATAGAAAACCTGGCCGCCACAACCGGTGACGACCTGGTAAGCCCACCAGTCGTGGGCCACGATGCGCACCTCTTCACCGACCTCGCGCAGCAAATCGCGAGTGGCCTCGTTGAACACGATGGTGTTTCCTCCGCCGATATTTTGCACCAGGGCATTGGCAAAGCTCGGGTGTTTGCGTATCAGGGGCGAGTATCCCATCTCCCGGCCGTGTTCATCGATCAGGCGGGTACGCGAACAATACAGTGCCGGAGTGTCGTCTGGCACTCGATCCAGCCAAGCAATGGCGCGAGCGAGCTTGTCGGGTTCCCAGACGTCGTCTTGATCGGCGAAGGCGTAGTAACGCGCCCGAATGTTCTCCCGCCGAATGAGCGACAGGAAATTCGCCGCATAGCCCTGGGTCGGGCCGGATTGAATCGAGACTCTTGCATCCCCCCATTTGGAAAGGTATTGCCGGATGATCTTATGCGTGTCGTCCTGCGAACCGTCATCGGATATCCAGACGGTCCAATGAGGATGCGTCTGTGCCGCTATCGATTCGAGCTGTTCGGCAATGAAATGCTGGCCGTGCATGGAGCACAGCAGGATGGCGACAGTCGAAGCTACGCTGCCTTGTTCAGCGGAATCGGACATTTCACTTATGCAGCCGCGAACGTCCCAGCAGCCTGCTTGCGACGGTCTTCAGCAGGCGCATCGGTTCAGTGAGTTTCCAGGAAGAGGATGAAAACACTTCCAGCAACTGCCGGTTCGCGGCATCAGTCCGGCGTCAGCGGCGAGACGCCGGAAGTTCCGCCGGTGAAATAGGTGGCGGTGACTCGATTCACATAGACGAAACGGGCGACCTGAATGAGTTGCAGCCAGAAATCCCAATCCTCGTAGGTCTCCAGGGTTTCATCGAAGCGCGCGTGCCCAAGCAGATGTCTTGGGAACAACGGGGCATGCACCGGAATGAAATTGCCGGCCAGCAGTTGCGCTGTGCTCTCGAGCGGCTCCCCGAAAACGCGGGAAATCTTTCGCTCGCTATCGTTTCTGTCGATGCAGCGGACGCCGGCATAGACTACCACCGCGCCGCTTTCGGCTTGCAGCGCGTCTACGAGATGACTCAGGTGATCCGGATCCAGAGTATCGTCGTCATCGAGGAATGCCAGATACATGCCATGTGCCGCGTCCAGACCGGCGTTACCTGCCTGCGGCCGCGAGAGGGCTATTCCACCCTGATTGACGATGCACAAGGGGAAGCGGCCGCAGTGATGGCCGAGATCGCCATGTGTTCCTCCTTTGGCGTTGACCACCACGACTTCCACATTGGCATAGGTCTGCAAGGCGATCGAATCGAGCGCCGCGCCCAGGGTTTCCCTATCCATGCTGCGGACGATCATGCTGACCAACGGAATGTCCCCGCCATTCACGGCGAAGCCCAGCCGATGACGGCGCGCGGGCGCCGCTTCGAACAAGGGCGACAGACCTTGCGCCAGTCCCGCCGCATCGGTGATGACGAAAGCCTCCGCCGCCGTCGCCTGCGGCCCTAGAGAATAAGCGCGATAGCGGTTGAGTGCGGCGATCCGGTCGGCATAGGGTTGCTCGGCCAGTTGCGAGCGAAAGCATTGCATGGCCTCGAATTTTCGGGCTGCAACGGCGCCGATGTCGACCAGCGTGTTGGCAGATAGCGGGGCGCCGATCTCGTACAAGGCGAGCCGCGAATTTCCGCCCAGGCGCCGCACTGCCTCCGCCGCGGCCAGCGCCACCGCCTGGTGGTCGGGGTGTAGCTCGGTAATCGCCGGCGCGAAAACCAGATCCGCCTGCGCCGGTGCGATCGCGGCCAGCATCCTGGCGACCAGCGTTTCCCCATAATGCACCCCGCG
>JAPLQT010000132.1:15883-18638 GCA_026399515.1 Pseudomonadota bacterium
GATCCGGCAAGCGCCAGAACGTCGGTGGCGGATATCCCAGCACTTCCGCCGCGGCAAGGGACTCCGACTCGCGTCTCCCGACCAGGTCGGCGGCATTCCCGCCCAGTGCGCCGTCGCTGACGATGACGACGGAGATGTCTGCGCCAGCCGCCGCGAGTAAACAGAGCGTGCCGCCGCAGCCGAACACTTCGTCATCCGGGTGGGGCGCGAACACCAGCACCCGCCGCGCCAGGGAACGGGGATCGGCTAATTCCGGATTGAGATCGGCTTCAGCGGCAATATCCATGGCAAAGCCTGAAATGACATCAAAATTATTATACCGGTCATCGACGGCTCCATGAATGCGATGAACGAACTACGCTGCTGCGTCGAAACACAGAGCCACATAGCCGTACTTGCCTGAAGCATATTTGCGGCGGTATTGCCGATTGGACTCATCGAGCGCATCGATCTGTTCGTCGCTGATGTCGAACAGCCGCCGCAGATCTTCACGATACCTGGCCGTCGCCGCCAACAGAAAATCGGTGGTGGGCGCCGCCTTGCTCGACAGATCGCGTTCCTCGACCAGGGAAAAACCGAGTTGAGCGGCCGCCGCCTTGAGCCGCGTAACGGAATGCAGGTATTCGCCCGACTCCGGTTCCCCGGGCAGGACTTCGTCGCACAGGATCACCCGGCCGCCTGGCCGCAGCAGGATTGCGGCGCGGGAGAACAGTTGGTCGAGGGCGATGTACTGGCTGCTTTCCTGGAAGAGGATGCAATCCAGCGTTCCCGGCGGCGTGTCCACCTCTTCAAAACGGACCTGGCTGACGGCGAAATCGCTGCCGTGCCTGATCCGCATGAAGTCGATTTGCGACTGGTCCGGGGTTATGCCACGGGCATCATAGCCGCGCACGCGCAACAAGGCGAGAGTGGTGCCGATGCCGGCGCCGACTTCGAGCAGCCGCGCCGGCGGCGCCGGGAGCCAGGCGAGGAGTTCCCGGGTCGAGCGTTCCTGGGCAACGGCAATCGATTCGGACTGATCTTCGAACCAGCCGTAGTGCAGGTAACGCAGCCCTTCGGGTTCCATGGCCAGCACATAGGCGTAGACATTGAGCGGGAAGGAAAACGTCTTGAGGTGCTGTAGAAGTTCGGATTGCATGTATTGTTCCTCAGCGATGTATCGTGGCGGCTACCGGTCGACACCCGGCTTGACGAAAGTCGCCCAGCGACGGGTGTCTTGCAATTTTGGGATGCCTTGTCCTTCGGGCGAAATGCCGGCGCAACACAACCAGTAGCGTCCAGGTTCCAGGCGTTCCCAGTCATCATCGTCGAATGCCGCCGGTGCCTGGCCCAGCGGCCGGAACAGGGCCGGTATCAAGGCGGGAGCCGGACTCAAGGCAAGAATGCCGCGCCCCTGGAGGCTGTCCCGCAAATCGCGTGCGCTATCGATGGTTCCCAATTCCTGCGCGGCGCTGCCTATGCCCAGGCCCTTGCCGGCAAGCGCCTCGACGCGGGACAGCCGACCGCTCGCGCGGTAAAAGCGTGGAAAGCGCTTGGCATAGTAAACCTGTGCGGAGGCGACCATCAACGATATTTTGGAGACCTTGTGCCGATATTCATGCACGGCCGTCGATCCGGGTTCGATCCCGACCTGAAACCCGGCCCGGCGAAGCCGCAGCGACAAATCGCTGTCCTCGTAGAACATGAAGTAGTCCGGGTCGAACAGTCCCCCGGCGCGAATGGCGGCTTCTCTGCGCACCAGCATGGCTGCGCCAACCAGGAACCGGGTGGTGAAGACTTTCGCACCGGCCATCTGGCGACGTTGTTGCGCCAGGTAGTATTCGGCGGCCACGGTAGTTGAAGCGCCCATTCTGTAGACCAAGGCGATGGCGATCAACGACCATGGATCCATGGGCAAGGCCGAGGGCAGCAGGAAGCGGCGTGCCGGATCCCAGAACACCCGCGGCGCAAGAGCGCCCCAGCGGCGATCTCGTCGCATCGTATCGGCCATTTTCAGGATGTCCGAAGCGGCGATTCGCGCATCGGGATTCAGCAGGAACAGGAACTCCGCGGTGGATCGGTCGTATGCGGCATTGCAGCCGGCGCCAAAGCCGATATTTCGCGCCTGAACCAGCAGGCGAACTTCCGGATGGGCGCTGGTCCCGGTCTCCAGGCGTTCGACTTCGACGCCGTCTTCGCTGTTGTCAACCACCCAGATCGTGCCATGCGGCCACGGCACAAGACCCGCGACGGCGCCCAGGGTGTCCCCGGCGCTGCGATAGTTGACGATGACGATATCAATCGCGGCGGGCGAGGACATGGAAGCTTTCCGTGGCGAGGCTGCCGGCATCGATCTCCACGCCCAGCGCCGGGCGATCGCTCAGGAACCGCTGGAAAGTCTCCGGAATGGGGGAGTTGATATCTTCCCAGCGCTCGACATGAAAGCCGGAGTCTTCGAGGAGGATCTGTAGCCCCTGGCGAGAGTAGAAGCGCAAGTGCGTATTGCACAGGATTCCCACCGGCTGGTAATCAAACTGGCCTTCCAGCAGATCCCAGACCACCGACCAATGACCCACGTTGGGCACCGAGAGCAGCAGGAAGCCGCCGTGCTTGAGCGCCGCGCGCACCTGCCGCAGGGTGGCCAGCGGATCGGCGATATGCTCCAGCACATCGAGGAAGGAGACGCAATCGAATTCGGGCAGCGAGACGCAATTCTCGAAGCTGCCCTCGCGCACTTCGACCCCCTTGCCGCGCGCGGCTGCCGCGGCGCGCGGAT
>JAPLQT010000132.1:18694-50770 GCA_026399515.1 Pseudomonadota bacterium
TTCTGTTCAACGACGGCAGCTCGGCCTCCGCGCCGGGTCATGAAGGCGTGCGCGAAGCCTCCCTCGCCGCCGCCAATGTCCAGCAGCGACTTCACTTCGGCGGGAATCAGGCTCAGCATTTCGGCACGCGTGTTGAGATAGTAGTCGCCATAAGAGTGAATGTAGGCACGTTGTGCGATCACGCTCTCCTCCTTCAGGTAGGCTGGAAGCGCCTCCCAGGAAATCGAATCGTCCGCCGCCAGCCTTTCCAGTGCGCTCTTCGCGACGAGGTAGATCCACGGCGCACGGCCGTCATAGGGTACCGAGGCGGAGACTTCCCCAAGACGCTGGACGAAGCGGTCGAAGCCGGGGCGGGTCGCATAATCCATCGCCACGCCATCCGCGAATCCGCGCTGGTCGCTGGGCAAGGCGCAGTTGTAGCCGTTTCCGGATTGGAGTACCCGCAGCAACTCTTCCACCAGCCCGTCTGAAACCAGGATGGCCGGATTGAGGATGACGAGGAAGAAATCCGAAGCGCTGCACGGGTGAAATTCTCCCGGTCCCGGCAGCGGTTTTCCCGAGAGCGAAAACCACCACCGCTGAGGCGCCACGCGCCTGCGCAACTCGCGCATGCCCAGCGCGAACTCCTCGGACTCCGCCAAATCCAACGTCTCCGTATCGGCGAGGCCCATCGCAGGGAGCAGATCCGCCGCCCACCACCGTCCGGGGTTGGCGTCGATCGCGTTCGAGAGAAATCCGTAGGCGGCTTCGGCGCTGTGAGGATCGGCGGCGAGGCCTATCGGTCCGCCTTCCAGGCGATAGTGTCCGGGATTCAGGAAGCGGCAGGTAAATGCCCCAAGATCGCTCCGGGTCTGAATGGCCATGCGCAGAGCGCCCCCGGCGAGCGCTCTGCGCCGGCCCATGAAGGTCGGCTGGATCCGTGCTCCGCCTGGCGTGGCGGGAGTATCGGCCAACACCACCAGGCATTCATGGTGTTTCAGCATCTGGTAGAAGGGCCGCAGGCCGGCCTCCTGGTTCAAGATTCGACCCCCGTTCATCCAGCGCTCCATGCCGCGATATTTGTCGTGGAAATGTTTGCGTACCGCCGCCGCGACACGTGGATCTTCGGTGACCTCCGATGAAATCGCATTCACCTTGAGCCCCATCCGTCCGAGGAACACGATGCCGAGCGTGAAACTGTCGAAGTGCGGCGTCAGCAGCACCAAACCGCGGTCGCGCTTGCCACAGGCGTTCAGGAAATCCTCCGGCGCATATTCGCAGCATAATTCCGCTATCCGTCCCGCGGCGATCAATTGTCCCTCGAATTCCTCGCGGCTCTCCGTTTCGAAGCGCGTTCGCACCAGGTCGCCCAGCGCCGCGCCGTCGAGTTCCGGGTAAAGCCGCTGAAACCCCGCCGCCGATTGCCGATAGACATGCCGCCATCCGAGCGCCAAGGATCTCCAGTCGCGGCCGAATCGACCATTCACTTTGCCCCTCAGCCAGGATAGCCGATAACCGACGGACAGCGGCAGGCGCGCGATCAAAGGCAGGAAAGCACCGAAGTCCGCCGCATGCATCAATCTTGCCAACCGCCAGAGGGCGTCGCGCAGGATCATGAACCGGAATCCACAAGGCGCCGCGCAAACGTCTCCAGATCGCCGGGACGGTTGATGGAGAAACAAGGTGTTTCTATGGGCAGCCGGTGCGCCCATTTACTTTCAAATACGTTTCCGCTTCCGACGACCCTATCCGCAAATTCCGTCGTCACGCGTCCCTTGCTGGTATCCGACCAATGTTCGCAATAGGCGTCCACCACCGCCACCTCCATGCCGCGCTCTATGGCGGCGAGGGCGATATCGGTGGCGTAGAAATCGAAGCCAAGCGCCGGGTCAAGCCGCATTCCACTGGCGAGGCGCACGGCGAACAGCAGCTCGTCCAGGCTGCGCACCGCGCAGGGCAGCGCCGCGGTTTCCTGTAGCAGTGTGCCGCGATCCAGCACATGGCCGGCACGCACGGCGCTTGGTCCCGACCCGGCCACGCCATAGACGCCGGCGACGGCCAGTCGGGGGAATTCGGCCGCCGCCAGTTCCAGCCCGCCTATGAATTGTGTATCCCAACCCGGCGGGAGGAATACATCCTGATGCACCCAGACCAGCCATTCGCAGGCGAGCATTTGCTCTTGCGCGGCCGAGAACGCCGCCGCCGCCGACGGTGCGTTGAAGTAAAGCGCATGCTCGTAAGCGCCGCTATTCAGGCACTCCGAGGCAAGCAAACGCCGACGCAGGACCTGGGCATCGCTGACGCAAGTCACGAAACCCAGTTTACGACTCTTCGCCTGATTCTTCGACATTGACCGCCTCACAGGAAATCCGTATCGCCGCCCATCCACCACCAGCGCGTCGCGGCGATTTCGGCAGCGGAATAATCCTCCGGTCGCGCGACCGCCATAAAAGCCCCGCTCGGCAGTTCCTCGATTTCCTCGGCGCCGCTGTTGCCGAATATCGCCGCCGCCGCGGGGCTCGCCCACGCAGTCAGCGAATTCGCCCCAAAGCGCGCCGCCTCGTCCCGCGCCGCGCCGACCACGGCCGGGAAGGCGCTGCGCGGGCCGATTACATCGAGCAATTCGGCGCTTTCTCCCGCCAGCCGCATCACGAAGATGGCCAGCGCCGTGCCTGTCAATCGGTTGCGCAGGACGAACAATTTGTATTGGCGATCCGGCCGGGCGATGAAGCGCCAGCGTAAATAATCGGCGTCGCGGATGCCTAACACGAAGTCCCGAAAGTCCCGCTGCATCGAGGCCCAGACCGTGCGCATCTGTCGATCGCCTATCGTCTCGGATTCGCCCAGGGTCGACCGGCTCAACCAGAAAGGCAGGCTTACACGTCGGGCCGGCCAACGCAATAGTTTGATGATACCCGCATCGCGGTACAAACCGAGCGTGGTACCCAGCCGCAATGCCCGCTGATTGGGGAATCCGAAGGCGATCCGGTAAGACAGGTTCGGGCCTACCCGCCGGGCAAAGAAATGACTACAGACCTGCTGGAACGGACCCTTGCGCGTCATGATTCCGCGCAGCTCGGGAGTGACCATGACATCGCCGATCTGCAGCCCGTGCACGGTCCGGTCCTGCCATGCGAGGAGCCGCGGGATGCCGGCATAGTGCGCCACCAGGCGCCCGTCCTCATCCCACATGCCGACCGCTACACCCTTTCCCGGCCCGTATTTCCACTCGAACCAGGCACGCGGTATCCGCTGTTCAAAGACCACGTTGAATAAAGCGATAACCGCTTCGGCATCGCCCGGGACGATGTCTCGAATGATGAAGCGCTGCGCGCCGAAGCGGCATTCGGCTACTGCCGCGTCAGCCCCGGTCACTCTTTGATCCGCCACTCATGAGGGAGCGTGACGATTCCCTGTTCCAGGCCCGTCTGCTCGACCAGCAAGGTGGCGCTGCGTTCCGCGAGGTCATAGACATGAATGGCCTTTTCGCATGCCAGGAACGCGGTAATCGTGTATTCGCCCTTGAGCAGGGGGAGTCGCGGAAACACCACCGTGGCCTGTCCTTGACCGTCAGCGTCCACCCGCAGATCGACCCCGTCGTTGTGTGAACTGACGCTGGCAATGGTATTGCCTACCGCATCGGCGATTCCCAACGCGACGCTGGGAGGCGGCAGCGCCGGATCGATGGCGAACTTTACGGTCACGCTGACGTTGCTCGATGCGGATATCACCGCCAGAGGGTTCCCCGCAAGCGCGTCGGTGGATGCGGAAACCTTGACGATATAACCTGATCCGGCGGGCGCCCGGGGAGCGCCCGCCGAAATCGCGGCGTGCCCGGCGTTGGGTTCGGTCTTTAATGAACTGTTGTAGGCGCTCACTACATCCGCAACGTCGCCCAGCATTTTCATCTCGCCCCGTTCCAGCCATAGCGCACGGGAACACAGGGCTTCCACCTGGTACATCGAATGGGAGCAGAACAGAATGGTCTTGCCGGCTTCTTTCAGCGCCATGATGCGGTCGAAAGATTTGCGCGCGAAAGCCCCGTCACCCACCGAGAGGGCCTCGTCGACGATCAGGACGTCGGGGGTGATGCAGGTCACCACCGAGAAGGCCAGCCGCAAATACATGCCGCTTGAGTATGTCTTGACCGGCTGGTCGATGAAATCCCGAATCCCCGAAAACTCGATGATCTCCTCCAGCCGCGCCTCGGTCTCCGCTTGCGACAATCCCAGGATCGCGGCATTGAAGAAGACGTTTTCACGGCCGCTGAAATCCGGATTGAAACCTGCCCCCAGCTCAAGCAGCGCAGCCACGCGCCCGGTGACTTGTATCTCGCCGGCGGTGGGCGTCAGGGTGCGGCAGATCAGTTGCAGCAGGGTGGACTTGCCGGCGCCGTTGCGGCCGATAATCCCCAGCACTTCACCTCTGCCCACCTCAAAGCTCACGCCCCGCAGCGCCCAGAATTCACGGTAATAGCGCCGACGATTGCCCCACAGCGTTTGCCGCAGGCGATCCGAGGGCTTGTCATACAGGTGGTAGCACTTGGCGAGCGCGTCCGCGCGGATCATCGCTTCAGAGGACATCGGCGAATCCTTTGCGGGTTGTCGCGAACCACAATCCGCCCAGCCAGGCCGCCGACACGGAACACGCGGCGAATATCGCCAGCATCGTCCAGTCCGGCCACTGGCTCTCCATCACCACGCGGCGTGTCTGCTCGATGACGGGCGTGAGCGGATTGAGCGCCAGCCACGGTTGCCAGCGTTCCGGCAAGGAACTCATGGGATAGAACACCGGGCTCAGGAACATCAGCAGGTTGAGCGCCATGCCGATGACCTGGCCGACGTCGCGCACGAATACCCCGAGCGATGCGAGGAACCATGACAGGCCCAACAGCAGCGGCAACAGCGGCAGGAACACCAGCGGCAGGGAGATGATGCTCAACGACAATTCGCCGCGAACTGCCGCGGCAGCCGCCAGCAATACGCACAGGTTGACCGCGGTGTGGAACAGCGCCGAGAGCAACGCCGTCCATGGCAGGATCTCCAGCGGGAAGACCACTTTTTTCACCAACTGCGGTTGGTCCAGCACCAGGCGCGGCGCCCGACTCAGGCATTCCGAAAAGAAACTGAAAACGATCAGGCCCGCATACACTTGCAAAGCAAACTCGATGCCGCCGCCATCGCCGCTTCCCCAGCGCGCCTTGAAGACTTCGCGAAACACGAAGGTATACACCGCCAGCATCAACAGCGGATTCAGCAAGGACCAGCCCAGTCCCAGCAATGAGCCGCGGTATCGCGCGAGCACGTCGCGTCTGGCAATCTGCCAGATCAAATAACGTTGTTGCCAGGGAAATAAATACGCTTGGTTCATAAGCGACCAACGTTAGGCATATTACGAGCAATGAATCCGAACGCGGACAGGCGAAAGGAACGAGGCCCTGAATTATAGGCGTGCTTCAAGGGCGTAGACGCGAAGCGCCGATAAGTCTGTTCTTGGCGAACATCGAGGGCTGGCGAGGAACTATTCGGATCGTCGCAGGATATATACATCCTGCTGTGACGCAATTTGAAAAATCGTGCGCTGCCCGCCTATCTTTCCCCTGGGGAAATACCCGGCAATCTCGAATCCCCCGAAAAGCCCGGGCACAAAGGAGGGGGCATGGAATGCTCCATAGTGGTTCAAGCCCTCGTCGCGACCAACGGTCTCAAGGTAGCCCGTTTGCCTGAATTCGGCCATCGAGTTCGGCAAGAAGATTTGCACATAGAGTTCATTCTGCAGGGTGATGAGCAGGTATCCTCCCGGCTTCAGTATTCTTCGGATCTCGTCGACCCATTGCCGTTGGACAGGCAGCGAGAGGTGGGTGAAGACGGAAATGAGCTGGACCAGGTCGAAATGCCGGTCCGGATAGGCAAGCGGCGGCAGGACCGAATTCGTCACAAGCTCAATTCCAGGCGGCAGATTCCGCCGGGACCAGGCGATGAGCTTTTCATTGATATCGCAGCCATGCAAGCGCCGCGTCGGGTCGTCGAGGTACCAGGCCGACAACGCCCTGCCCGAGCCGCAGCCGATGTCGAGAACAGACCGGATATCCCGCGAGTCGACGCCGGCCTCCGCAAGATATCGTTCGACATTGACAATGAACGGAATGATCGAATTCCGGTAGGAGAGAACGTTCTCGTGTCCCTGGGTCAGGAGAACGATGGGTCCGTCCGGCATGGACAACTGTTCCAAGCCGCCGCGCATGCGCTGGAGCCGGTCGCGTAGCTCCAGCAAACGGGCGATGTCGTAGCTGAAGAAGCATTCCCGTGCGCCGTTTTCAAAGACGAGCTCGAAATCGTATCGATCGGTTTCCTTCCCGATCGGCAGATCGAAATCGAATCCGCAGACGGCCGACCTGGCGATGTGCGGAACGGTTTGTCCGATTAGCGGTGTCGGACGGTCCACCGGAAAAGACGCGACAAACACCCTGTCGGCATACACCCTCAGAGCGCACACGGCGCGGCTGTCGATGCATAGAACGGAGCCTGAAAAATGGGCCATGGCGCCCGGCTCGACGAGGTGGTGCGGAGGCTCGTCGAGCCCGTAAAAAATGGAGTCGTGACCGGAGTCCGCTAGACTTGACCGGCATCCTCCGGCAGCCCGTTTTTTGCCGGTCAGGATTTCGAGCAAGCGCTTCAATTTGCTTGTCATGAGGTCTTCGGTGGCTCGACCTTGCCCTCCGCCACGTCGTGCAGATAAGCCGGGTCTCCCACCTGCAGGCTTCCGCCGTCACGGGCCACCGCTCCGCGAGTCTGCAGCACCTGGAACACCCGCGTCACCGTCTCCCGGCTGGTGTTGACCATGATGGCGATCTCCTGATGCGTCGGCGCGTTGGTGATGCTGACCTTGCCGTTGGCGCCCGTCACGGCCAACTGGACGAGTTGTGCGCAGACCCTTTGCGACGGGCTGGGCATGCCCAGCAAGGTACGCTGTGCCGACACCGATCGCAGGCGCTGCGTCAATCTGACCAGCACCTTTTCGGCGATGCTCGGCGTATTCACTATCAGGTTGCGGGCTTCCGCGCCGGGCAGGAAAGCCACCCGGGAACGCGCCACGGCAATCACGAAATCCGGTCGCGGCTGGCCATCCAGCACCGACATCTCGCCGAAATAGCTGCCGGGATCGACGAAATACAGGCCGACCTCGCGCCCGTCGAGCGTGAAGTCGACTCCTTGAAGGCGGCCTTCCACCAGGAAACACAAGGGCTGACCGGATTCCCCCTTGTTGAACACCACCTCGCGGCGGGCATACGAACGCTCGACCATCAATGTCGCCAAACGGGCTGCCAACTCCTGCGGCAAATCCCGCAACAGTTCCAGGTCCTTCAATATTTCGCGCGGAATCGCCATGGTCGATCGGAAACAACTACTCCCTCCCCTGGACAGGGAAGGGCCGGGGTGGGGATGAAATGGTCATCCCGGTCAGACGCTATTTGATTACAAGCCATACGGGGGGATTGTGATGCCCGACACAGAGTTATTCAGCGTTGTGAGGGATAATCGACGATGAATATTGGGCATAAGAGCCGGCAATCACGCGAGCGAGCATCATGATTATGTCACTCAAATAGGAGATCATCATACATTCCGCTACGCATCCCGTTCCAAGGAAACGCCGTGAATATACCCGCCAATTCGGGCAATTCAGACGATTTTGCGTGGCGCGGTTTCCCGGGTTCTCGCGGTTTTGCGCAGTTTCCCTGAGCGTGCAAGGCGAGTGAGTCGGCCGAGCAGATGATGCCGTTGCGCGCATTCGGATCCCCTTGGCAAGGGCGTGCATTCGCCCTGGGGCTGGCCCTCGTGGCCGCGTTGCTGATGCGCGGAGTGTTCCCGGGTGTCCTAGATTCCATGGATGAGCGCGCCGGCGATTTCTTCTGGCGTACCTTCCCGGTCGATACCCAGGAACGCCGGGTGATCGTCGTCGACATCGACGAAGCCAGCCTCGCCGAGGTCGGCCCCTGGCCCTGGCCGCGGGAGCGCCTGGAAGTGCTCTCCGGCAAACTCGCCGCGCTGGGCGCGAGTACCCAGATATATGACATCGTCTTACCTGATGCGCGCCCCGGCGACGATCGCCTGGCCGCCGAGTTTGCCCGCCATTCGGTGGTGCTGGCGCAAATCTTCACCTTGGCCAACGAAGAAGCGTCGGCTGCGGGGCAAATCCAAGGCGCTCTGACTTCGCCCGCCTGCGGCTCACCCGTACCGCAGGCAAAGGGTTACATCGGCAATACGGCGGCATTGACCGCCATTCCGCTGATCGCCGTAGGTCACATCACGCCGCGCATCTCGGACGACGGCAGCGTGCGCCGTCTCCCCGCCCTGATCTGTTTTCAGAATCGCTCCTATCCGCTATTGGGCCTGGCCGCGCTGCTCAAGTCCGCGGCCGTACCGCCGACGCTGAGCCTCGCCCCCGGCGCCGGCTGGCTCGATCCAGCCTACCGGCTCACTCATGGCGCCTTGCCGGGTGTCCAAGTGCCGCTGGACGCGAACGGCGATGTCCGCCTGTCCTACAGCCTTTCGCGCAAGTCATTCATCTCCGTGCCCGCCGCCGACATCCTCGCCGGTCGGGCGCCGGCGGAGTTCTTCAAGGGCGCCTGGGTGCTGGTGGGCGCCACCGCTTTCGGCATCGGCGATGCCGTGCCGACACCGCACGGCGGTGCCGTGGGCGGCGTCGAAGTGCATGCGCAATTCATCACCGCGCTGCTCGACAACCGCCTGCCTTACACGCCGCGCGGCGCATCCGCGATCCAACTCCTGATGGCGGCATTGGCCGCCGGAGCGTTGCTGCTCCTGGCGGTTCGCCGCAACCGCCTGCCGGTGGTCAGCTTGCCGCTGGTCGGCCTGGCGCTGGCCTTGCTGATGCTCGTTGCTCACGGACGCGGCCTGCTCGGCAGCCACCTCTGGCTGGGATGGGCCGATCCGGCGGTGTTCAGCCTTTGCGCCGGACTGCTGCTCGGCGTGGCCGAACATGCCCGCACCCGGGTAGAGCGCGAGGCGCTGTTCCGCAATCTTTCCAGCTACCTGCCGCAGGCCGTCGCCTCGGATATCGCTTTCCGCGAACCCTCCGGTGTCATCGACGCGCGTCGTTGCGATATCACCGTCCTGTATGTCGATCTGCGCAATTTTTCGGCCTACTGCGAAAACCGTCCGACCGAAGAGGCCGCGGCGCTCCTGCATGCGTTCTTTACCCTGGTGGATCGCGTCGTGGAACACCATCACGGCATCGTCGAGGAATACGCCGGAGACGACGTCATGGCGATCTGGGAGGCCAGTCCGGCGCAAGTTGCGCAGGCCCTGGCAGCCGCCGCGCAAATCATCGAAGAAGGCACGGCACTGCTGCCTGAGCCCCCGCCGCCCGGATTGGAACCGCTGGGCATAGGCATCGGCATCGAAACCGGCAGCGCCCTGGTCGGGTCGTTCGGGCCGGCGCGCCGCCGCACCCATACCGCCTTGGGTGAGACCGTCACCATCGCCACCCGGTTGCAAGCGCTCACCGCCGAACTGGCCGAGCCCATCATCCTTGGTCCTGGCGCCGCTGCGCTCCTCCCGGGGGAACCGCTGGTTCCACTCGGTGTCTTCCTCCTTGAAGGGCTGAATCAATCGCGAAATATTTTCGCGTTTCGTCGCCCCGTAAAAGGTTCACTATCATGAAGTCAACCGTGAAGGCGGCTCGGTCGTTACTCTGCCGCTCGGTGAAGGGGAGTGACGCGGTGGCGAACGCCTTACTTGCCATGGCGAAGTACGGCAGACAGTTGCCCCTGCAACTACTGCTGTTCATGCTTGTATTCTCCCTCTCCGGCGCGGCCGCGCTCGCCGCCGATGCGCCAGTGGGAGAGGTGGCATTCCTCATCGGATCGGCGCGCATCGCCGCAGGTCCGGATGCGCCGCGGGATCTGGCGCGCGGCGACAAGATCAGCGCCGGACAGGTGATCGAAACCGGTGACAACGGGCAGGTCCATCTGCGCTTTGTCGATGACAGCACCGTCGCGATTCGTCCGCGGAGCCGTCTGCGCATCGAGGACTTCCATTACGATCCCGCCAACCCGAGGGAGAACCGCATCAAGTTCTCCCTGGAACAGGGTACGTTGCGTTCCATCACCGGCCGCGCGGGTGAGGCGGCGAAGGACCGCTATCGCCTCAACACCCCGATCGCCGCGATCGGCATCAAGGGTACCGATTTCATCGTGCAAGTCGTCAACGATACGACCCAGGTGGCGGTAAACAGCGGCGCGATCATCCTCGCCCCGCTGGGAGAAGGCTGCCCGGCCAATGCGCTGGGAGCCTGCAGCACCGCCGGTGCGCGGGAACTCACGGCGGCCATGGCCGATCGCTATCTGGAACTAAAGGTTCGCCAGAGTGTCCCACAACTGATCCAGATCGATCCCAGTTCAACCTTCCCCGATCGGAATGGCATATTCCTTCCCAACGAACCCAAGGGTAGCCGCGCCCGTCACCCGTCCGCTGTCGCGGGATCCACAGCAACCTCGGTGCCCAAGGAAGTGCCGCCTCCTGCGAAAGGGCCAAAATCATGAAACCCACAACGAAGGCGGCGCGGAGTTCCTTCACGCCACTTGTTATAATGACGAATGCAATGCCCGCATTAGGTGACGCCAAGCGACTCACGTTGACCATGAAATTACTGCTGTCCATACTCTTCCTCTTCGGCGCCGCTGCAAAAGCCGCCGACGCGCCGGTCGGCGAGGTGTCCTTCCTTATCGGCTCGGCGCGCGTCGCCGCTGGCCCGGATTCGCCACGGGATCTGGTGCGCGGTGACAGGGTCAGCGCCGGCCAGGTGATCGAAACCGGGGATAACGGCCACGTCCATCTGCGTTTCGTCGATGACGGCACCGTCGCGATTCGTCCGCAGAGCCGTCTGCGCATCGAGGACTTCCATTACGATCCCGCCAACCCGAGGGAGAACCGCATCAAGTTCTCGCTGGAACAGGGTACGCTGCGTTCCATCACCGGCCGTGCGGGTGAGGCAGCCAAGGACCGCTATCGCCTCAACACCCCGATCGCCGCGATCGGCATCAAGGGCACCGATTTCATCGTGCAAGTCGTCAACGACACAACCCGGGTGGCGGTGAACAGCGGCGCGATCGTCCTCGCCCCGCTGGGAGAAGGCTGCCCGGCCAATGCGCTGGGAGCCTGTAGCACCGCCGGCGCGCGGGAACTCTCGGCGGCCATGGTCGGCCGCTACCTGGAACTCAAGGCGCGCTACAGCGTCCCTGAACTGATCCAGATCGACCCCAGTTCGACCTTCCCCGACCGCACATCGCTTTCGGATGACGCCAAGGGTGGCCGTGCACGGCGCCCAACAGCGGGTGCAGGCTCGATCGCGGCTTCGGCGGCCGGCGAAGGGGCGCCGCCTCTTGCAGCGCCCGCCAACACGAGTCCTCCCGCCGGCTCCGGCAGTGGCTCAAACGCCGGTGCCGGCACTATCGCCACCACCATCACAGACACGACTGCCCGGGCGACCCTGACCCCGGTCGTTACTCCCAAGCCGGTTCCGACGCCGGTCCCGGTTCCGGAGCCGACCCCGACCCCGACCCCCACGCCGGTCCCGACGCCGATACCTACACCTATACCGGTCCCGACGCCGATACCCACACCGATCCCGACGCCCGCGCCACCGCCGGTTGCGCTTCCTGATCTGCCGGTGGTGCCGCAAATCTGGTGGGGCCGTTGGGGCGATTATGCCAACTCGGCGGCCTCACCCGGATCAGCGACGTTTGCCGATCAGTTTGCCGTCCCCGGGCGCGAAACTGCGACGGGTAACACGGTCTTCGGCATGTTCCGCGAACAGGCCCTCGTTACCAGGCTGCCAGAGACCGGAACGGCGAGTTTCAGCCTGGCGCGATCGGAGGTTTATGTCGTTCAGGGCAAGCAACTGACGGCGGCAGCCGTGGTGGGCGCCAATCTCAGCATGGATTTCGATGCCCGGCGTTTCACGACCGCGCTGTCGGTCCTGCCGTCCGACATGAGCGTGCAGAACCTGACTTCCAAGGGCTTCATCCAGGCCGACGGCCGCTTCAATTCGGATGGCGGCCAGGCCATGAATGTTCTGGGTGCGATCACCTATGCGGGCGGCCAGCAGGCGGGCTACGTTTTTCAGCAATCCCTGGACGCCGGCAAGATGCTTTCCGGCGCCACCCTCTGGGTGCGCTGACGATCTTGGTACGTTGAGGTGCGGTGGTCCGGTTTCCTGGTTGCCGTGCTAGCAGGCGGTTTGGTTGCCCAGGTTTTTGCGCAGTCGCCCGCGCAGTTACCTGATAAGGGCCAGGACTCGAACGCAGCTTCGGCAGATACAGGACAGCCGCCGGACCCGGCCGCCCTGATGCGCGAAGGCCGCTACGCCGAAGCCCAGATCGAGCTCGAACGCCAGGTGATGGTGGAGCCCCGCAATGCCGGCGCCTGGCTCGACTTCGGTCTCACCCACTATGCCCTCGGGCATTTTGAGGAATCGCAGGCCATATTCGACGCCATCGTGCGCGAATTCTCGCCGTCCCCGGCCATCCTTGCCGTGATCGCCAACTATCGGCGACCCAAGCCCCCCCCGCCCCGGCAGCCAAACCCCAGACGCTGGAACGGCGACGTCGCGCTGTGGGCGGGCCATGAAACCAATGCCAATGCCGGCTTGCGGCTGAACAGCCTGACTCTCACATTTCCCGACACCACGGTGACCACCGAACTCGCCATCGATCCCCGGTATCAGGCGCGGCCTTCATCGACCTGGCAAGTAGAAGCGCATGCGGAAGGAGAGACCCCGCTCGGTGACAGCGGCGTCAGCCTGCTCGGGATCGGCGAGTGGCGCGATCGGCATACGCCCGCGGCCGCCGATTTTGGAACTCGTCAAACCCAGGCCTTCCTGGGCTTGCGCAGTGCCCTTGAGCCGGCGGATTCCGCGGCCCCCACCTCGACACTATGGGCTGTATGGGCCGGTCACCAGCAGGCCTCGCTGGGCGGACAAAAACTGCTCGACAACCACCGCCTGCTCGCCACCCTGGAAAGGCCGCTGGCGGCCTGTCAGGCACGTGGCGGCGGTGAAATCGAATGGCGTCGCTACCCCATCCAGTCGGCTTTGGACGGTCGCTACCAGGGCATTCTTGGCAGCCTGGGCTGCCCGCTGGGCGGTAGCCAGGTTTTCCTCACCATGCGTTACGGCGGTGACCGACCGGATGCTTTTCGGGCGGGCGGTGTCCAGACCCGCAGCGAACTCGCGGCGACCCTGCAACGACCGCTTTTTGAGGCAGGCCGGCTCGAAATATCCCTGAACCAGTCCCGCCAGTCGGACCGGGAAAGCTATAGCGTGCTGCTTGGCGATATCCCCCGCCGCATCGATCGCAACGGCTTTTCCATCGAATATGCCCATGGACTGGGCGCCGGCTGGGAAGTGTCGATGAGGGGCGAGACCTGGAGGCAAGCTTCAAACATCGAATTGTTCCGTATTCGCAGCACCAGCCTGTTGGCGGGCCTGAGGAAGCGATTTTGAGACTGGAACGGTATTGAAATCGTCAGCGGACTACTCCGAGGCTTTCAATGATGCTGCAAGGCCTGGGTACCAAAATCAGAGGGGCGTTTGAGAAAGACTTCAGTGCCGATTTTCCTGAATGGTGAAAACCCCCTGGCCGTAGCCATACGCATCATCCGTGACCCGGCCCTGGTCTGTAAATATAAATCCCGCCCGGCGAGATAACGGCAAAAGAAGTCGAACAACTCGGTCCCGATCCCATTGCCGTGATACGACGGATCGACGGCGATGGCATGCAGTTCGCGCTCCAGGCTGTTTTTGTTGTTCAGTCCCAGAATCAGGGCGAACGCCGCAACCCTGCCATCGATTTTGTATACCCAGAGATCCTGGGGAACGACTTCCAATGTGTTCTCCCATGTCGTTCTTTCGGCCACACCCGTACTTAGAGCCTGTTTGAAGTCGATTGCCATCTCCTGCTGACGTCCCGGGGTCAGGACAGACGGATCAAATGGGCCGTCCATCGCATTCTCGATAATCAGCTTCAACACCGGCTCGACGTCGGCCGGTACGGCGTGGGATATTCTTGCTTGCAGTCGGAGCCTGAAGTCGATGGCTTTGAGGCTCGCCCGCGTTTCATTGATGGAACGGGCAAGACCGCCAATATGGCCGGATTGTTCCGTAAAGGGAACCAGAACGTCCAGGCTTCCCGATGCCAGTTCGTCGACCGAAGTTTTCAGGCGCGCGATAGGTTTCACGTAGGACGACTTGACATAGAAAACAGAAGCCAGGCCGATCAGGAGCGCGGCGATAACGATAACCAGGGAGAGCTGCCCGCTTCGGGTATTCAAGACCTCGGCCCTTTGCAGTGTCTCCAGCGCCGCCCGTTTCTTTGAAGCGGCTATTTCATCAAGCAGCTTGTCCGTCGAACCGATCACCTGCTGAAATTCCTGACTGAGAATGTAGTCACTGGTTTGATCACCTTGGACATTCCTGTTTTCCATCATTGCCAAGGCCCGATGCACGTTCTTGCTGTACTCGGCATAGAGCGTTTCGAACGCCGACAGGCGCTTCAGGTTCGCATAACTGGAAATGCCTTTTCTGGCCAGCCCCATCTCTTCTTGCAGGGCTTTTTCGTTCTTGAGGACGTTATCCACCGCATCGGAACGACCGGCGACTGATTTGGAAAGCATCGCGCGGTTGAGGTTGCGTTCGATCTCGATCAGATGATTATCCGCCTCCTTGATATGCGAAAACGGAAGGAATTCATTGTTGTACAGCTCCGTGGTTTCGGTCCGGATCTCCTGCAGGATGAGCAGGTTCTTGACGATCAGCGGGAAGATGACCAAGGCAAGAACGCCGATTCCGATCAATACGCGGCGTTGAGTGAGAAACCGCCGCCCGGATTCCAAACCTTGAGCCAGTTTCATGTCCGTCATAACTCCATCGATCCGATCCATACCACGTTTATTCCATTAGTATAGTCGAACGATACACCTTGGACCGGACGAGGGCTGGGTACCGATTCAACTGAAATAAGCGCCCGTAAAGCCCCTCAAATATCGGCACCAAAACCAAAATTTATGCTAGTATCGCCCCCGGTGTGCGCTGCTGCGCCCCGTTTGCTGCGTCAGATTGCCGGGTTGGTTATTGGGTCCTTGCCCGATTTTCGGGTAGCCGGGCAGATTGAACGCTTCGATTCAGCGTGTGACCCCAATCACACACAACTTGCTGTCGATGGCATAAAGTGCGCAACAGGTAGCGTGGAAAGGGATATAAAAAGTAACCGTTAAGTGGTAAGAAGTAGAAAGCAGGGGTAGCTACTTGGCATACAATGCTTGGCGCGCCCAATCAATTCAACTCGCAAAGGAGCAATACACATGCCGTCTTTAACAGACCTCGGTACGAATGGTCAGAAAGTTGTAAAGCTGCTGGCAACCAATCTTGGTATCGCCGCAACCAATGACCTCATCAACGCCGGTGCCACTGCTTACGCAGCCGGCGCTACGGATGCACAGATTCTGAACGTGCTTTTCGCCAATTCTGTGGTGCAGGGCGCACAGCCTAAGCTGGGTGCCAACTACTCCGACTCGGCTTTTGTAACGCAGCTGATCACGAACATCATCGGCCCGGTCTCCGTCTCCGCCGCGAACAAGGCTGCATGGATTACCCAATACACCGCGGAACTCGGCGTTGCCGGCGCTTATGCGACTCGTGGCGCCTTCGCGGTTTATCTCGACGGCGTTTTCCATCCGGCTACCGCGCCCGCCGCCGGTACCGATGCGTCACTCGTGAGTCTTGGCCTTGACAATCGATGGGAAGCCTCCGCGTTCTACGCGCAGACGCCCGCCGGTTCTACTTTTGCGTCCATGACCCAGATTACGGCCCCTGTCTCGACCGTGACCAATGACGTTGCCACCGTTACCGCCGCTCAAGTATCCAATACCCCATCCCAGACCTTCACGCTCACGACGGGCATGGATTCGGGTACCTCATTTACCGGCGGCGTCAACACCGATACGTTCGTGGCATCGATCAATGCCGCTGACGCATCCAAGAACACGCTGACTTCCGGCGACAACCTCAATGGCGGTTCGGGCACCGATACGCTGCAAATCAACGCCGCTGGCGTCGGCACCGCTACCGTCGGTTCCGGCGTCACGACGACCAGCATCGAAAACATTGCGATCACCAACGCGGCGAGCGGGACCGGCGCATTGACCGTCGACGCATCGTTGTTCTCCGGTGTGACCGGCGTTTCCGCAACGGGCTCCACGGCAGCCATCACGGTGACCGGCCTTGCCGCCATTCCGACGGTGAGCCTGACTTCCAACAATGCCAACGTCACGATTGTCACTACAGCGGCTGCTGTGGTCGGCACGGCGGATTCCGCCACGGTCAATCTGAGTGGCTCCAATACCGCCACCAGTGGCACGCTGCAATTCGATGGCATCGAGACGCTGAATGTGGCGACCACGGGTTCCGCCTCGGGTTCGGCAACGACGTCGCTGACCATTTCCGACAACGCCCTGCAAACCCTGAACATCACCGGCACGGCCGGCGAGTCCATGGTCGCAGTGATGAGCGGCGCCACCAACACCACGACAGGCACGGTCGCCGGTTCCGCCGGTGCCGACACTCTCGATCTGACGGCCGGTTCCTCAGCCAAGCTGAGTGTCGCCATGGGCGCGGGTAATGACAGCCTGACCTTGGGGACGATCGCCGCAACCTACACCATCGATGGCGGTGATGGCACCGACACCCTGGTTTACTCCGGCGCCAACGCCGTGACCACGACGACTGCCGCCAACATCAAGGGCTTCGAGTCCGTCACGCTGACCAATGCCGCTCCTCCGTCGTTCTCGATGGCAGCCAGCACCGTCACCTACACGACTGCCGCGGCCGGCACATACACCAGCCTCGCATCCGGCGGTACGCTGAACATGCAAGTGGGCGGTGCCGCAGCTCTGGGCTCCACGGGTTATACCGGCTCGACCGATAGCCTGACCATCAACGTCGGCAAATCGACGACGGCTGGCAATCTGACGGCGACCGCTACCTCGACGGGTATCGAGACGGCGACCATTGCCAACTTGAATCTGGGCTCCGATATTACCGGCGCACGCTCCGTGGGCCTCACCGACGCAAGCCTGAAATCCCTGACGGTGACCGGCGGCAACCAGCCGACCACGATCACGGGCGGTGGCGCAGCGCTGACGAAGATCGATGCTTCCGGCGTGACCGGCGCAGTGACGGCGACGGGTGTAACGCTGTCGACCGCGGGTGCCGCGATTACCGGCGGCGCGAACAACGACGTATTGACCGGTTCCTCGGGTGCTGACACGATCGTCGGTGGTGCAGGCAACGATACGATCACTGGCGGCGCGGGTGCTGACGTACTGACCGGCGGCGATGGTGTGGATCAATTCGTCTATGCGGTGAACGTAAACGGTGCCACCCAGATTTCCGGTGCGACCCTTACGGACACCATTACGGACTTCACGCCGAGCACGGATAAGTTGAATATTACTCAAGCGACTTCTTTCCTGGGTAACTTCTCGAATCTGACCACCGGTCTGGCAGCAACGGCCGCGACAACAGGTGCGGTTGCAGGCCAGGCATTCTTCTCGGTTGCGGACAACACCTTGTATGTTGTGAATTCAACAACCGGCGTTTTGACTGCGACTGACACCATCATCAAACTGACCGGCGTAACGGCGCTATCCGCCACCGACCTGATGATGGGTTCACAGGGCACCGGCACAACGACACTCGCGTTGAGTGCGGCTGCCCAAGCTGTCAACACGTCCTCATCGACCGCCACGCTCTTGTCGACGACCGCCAATGACACGATCAGTTCAACTGCTGCATTCCTGATCAACTCGAGCATCGACGGCGGCGCTGGTTCGGATACGTTGAACGTAACGACCATTCTGCCAGCACACACGTTCGTAACGGCTGGAGCCGCGGGCTCGACATTGACCAGCATCGAGGTCATCAATCTGACCGCAGGTACGTCTGCCGGCGTTACAGCGCCGAACTATGCTGGTGTTGCGATCAATAACACGGCTGCAACTGCAGCGGCAACCGTCACTCTCGGCACCGGGGTGAACCAGTCCTTCACCGCAACCGGTACCGGCATCAACACCGTCACCATGGGTTCTGGTGTGGGCCAAAGCGTAACGATCGCCGGTGGTACGGGTACAACCTCTGGTGTGGTTACGTTGGGTTCGCCGGGTCAGACTGTATCGACCGGGGTAGGTAACGATACAGTTACCACAACGTATGCAAATGTCCTTGGTTCGTCCTTCACCACGGGTGCTGGTACTGACTCGCTGACGATCACAATGCCGGGCACAAACTCTCTGACCGTGACGCTGGGAGCGACTGCGGTTAGCGGTGGTACTGCGGCAATCTCAGGCATTGAAACCATCAATGTAACATTGGCTGCATCGGCACAAGCGCTGACGGTGACGCCTGACCAGGCATTGACGGTCGCATTTAGCGGCGGTTTCTCTGAGACGCTAACGGGTACTGGTGGTTCGATTACCGTGACCCAAGCCACGACCTCCGATCTGGCCTTGGCAGGTACCTCGAACTTTACTGTCTCTGGTGGTACAACCGGGGCTATCGTCTCGACACAAACTGCCGGAACTTTGGCTGTGACCGATGGCGCTCTCTCGCATACCATCACCGCGACTTCAGCGACGACAGTAACCATCAATGCCGCGGCTCAAGCGGTAGTCGATACTCTGGCGGGTGCCGCGAACTATGCAGTGACTGGTCTGGGCGTGGCCTCCGCTCCGTCGGTTACCGAGGCTGCGACGCATACTTCGGGAACGCTGACTTTGACCACCTCCGGGACCAATCTCGTGACTTTTGTGGAAGCTACGCAAGGTACCGGTACGGTGACGGTAAATGCCGGCGGCACGGGTGCGATTACGATTACGTCGATGGCTAATCACGGTACTACTTCCGTTTTCTCAACGGCTGCGAACACGGTGACCATTTCGGGCGATGCGGTTTTGAGCTATACGCAAAGCGGGAATGCTGCTCACTCCATCACGTCGACGACTACCGGTGCTGCTGGTGATACGGTCATTGGCGGTTCCGGCCAAGACCAAGTGACCTTGGGCGTAGGACCTGACCGCTTCACAACGGGCGGTGGCTCAGATGTTATCAACGTTGCCGCAACAACGGATACAGGTCTGGCCAGTGGTTTTGCGGGTGGCGTCACCATAGCAAACGGTTCGGTGGTCGGTACCAGCGGCATGGATATCATCACCGGCTTCGGAACAGGCTGTACGATCGCCTTGGGTGCTTTGTCCGCGACTGCCGGCGCTGCTGCACTTATCCGTAACGGCGTCGCCTTCGGCGCAAACACTGTGGGTGATGTGGGTTTGTTTACGGGTACTTACGACTCAGCTGGAGGCACATTCACAACCAGCACGGCGGGTACTTCCTCGTTGTTCGTGTATGACGACAACGGCATTACCGCAGGCGGCGGCTACCGCGCCATCGTCTTGGTTGGCTATGTCGATTCGGCAGGTAACGACACGATGCACGCAACTTCCGGTGTCTTTACTTCCGTGGCTGGCTAGACTTCGCCAGGGGGACACGGCCCACCGGCCGTGTCCCCAGACCTCAAATCATCGAGGGCCTATCACTTAAACCCCGCTGCCCAAAAGGCAACGGGGTTTTTTATAGTTGAATATCCTGCAATCTCGTTCGTAATCCACCAATGAGCGATATCGTTCGCCAAACCTTGCAGCTCGACGAGGCTTTGCGGCAGGCCATCGCCCATCACCGGGCCGGACACTTGCAGGACGCCGAACGGCTCTATCGCGCCATCCTGCATGCCCACCCGAATCACCCCGATGCAAACCATAGCCTGGGTGTGCTGGCAGGGCAAGCTGGACAGTACGCCGTTGGGCTGCGCTATCTCAAAACTGCCTTGGCCGCCGATCCCGGCCAAGGACAATACGCATTGTCCTACGCCGAAGCCCTGCTGGCGACAGGCCAGACCAAAGACGCACTGACCATTCTCCAGACAGCCGTGCAGCGAGGACTCAGCAACCCCGCGGCGATAGCCCTGCGGGAAAGGGTCGAGGCAGCGGCGCTAGGGGAGCTTGCCGCGGAGTTTCCCGGACGGGCTGGCCAAGCGCCGCAGACATATTCGAAGCGGTCGTTCTCGACGACCGGTCTACCGAATGCGACGAGAAACCCAGAAATGAAAGCTAAGTCGGCCAAGCTGGCGAAGCCCCGTACGAATATCCAGGTTTCCCCAAAATCGTTGCCGCGAGCCGAATTCGATCGACTCGTTTCACTTTTCAATACCGGCCGCTACGCGGAAATGGAAGACCTGGCGCGCGCGCAGCTCGAGAAATTGCCAGGTTCAGGGATGGCCTGGAAGGCATTGGGGACTGCCCTTCAGATGCAGGGAAAAGATGCCCTGGCCGTATTGCGGAAAGCGGCGGAACTGTCACCCAGGGACGCAGAGGCGCATTGCAACCTGGGCAATGCCGAGAGAGACCACGGGCGCATTGCCGAGGCAGTGGCAAGCTACCGCCGGGCACTGGAAATCCACCCGCATTTTGCAATGGCTTACAACAACCTGGGCAACGCCCTGCGAGAACTCAGGCAATATGAAGGCGCGGTATTCGCCTGTCGCCGCGCGCTCGAAATTCAGCCGGATTACGCCGACGCGCACAGCAACCTCGGTGCCGCCCTACAAGACATCGGTCACCTGGACCTGGCGATCACGTCCTGCCGCCGGGCGCTGACGATCGAGCCCGATTTGGGCCTGGCTTACACCAACCTGGGTGTCGCCCTGTCGCATCAAGACAAACTCGACGTCGCTGTTGCTTGTTTCCACAGGGCGCTGTCGTTCGACCCGCATTGTGCAGAAACCCACCGCAACCTCGCCATGAACTTAAGCGATCAAGACCGTCTCGACGATGCGCTGATGTATATTCAACGGGCGCTTTTCATAGATCCCCACAACATCAAAGCGAAATTCAGTCGCGCGGTGGTGTTGCTCTCCAAAGGCATTTTGTCAGAGGGTTGGGTGGATTATGAATACCGATTTGTCACAACCGACAAGCGCATTTTCTCACACCGCCAATGGGCCGGCGAAAACCTCCGCGACAAATCGATTCTAATCTGGGGCGACCAAGGTATCGGCGACGAGATTCAGTTTGCGAGTATGTATGCGGAGATGACCGCTAGGGCGGGTCGCTGCGTCATCGAATGCGCGGCCAAGCTCCAGCCCCTGTTCGCACGCACATTTCCCGGCGCTCAAGTCGTTCCAAAAAGTGACCCGCCGCACTCGGCTACCCTCGACAATATCGACTATCAATGCGCGGCCGGCTCTCTGGGACGATGGCTGCGTCCGGTGATCGAATACTTCCCAAGGCATCGAGGATATTTAACGACAAACCCGGAACGCGTCGACTACTGGAAAACCCGTTTGGCAAAATTGGGGCCGGGGTTGAAGGTCGGCTTCTGCTGGCGTAGCAGCCGCATGATTGGTAGGCTCCGTCTGCATTGCACGCTGCTCGATCAATGGGGACCAATCTTCGCCATACCGGGCATACATCTTGTCAACCTGCAATATGACGAGTGCTCGGCCGAACTGGACGAGGCACGCCGGCGATTCGGCGTGCCGCTACACGCATTTCCGGAAGTAGACCTCTTCGACGACCTGGATGAGGCGTCCGCCCTCACACAAGCTCTAGATCTAGTCATCTCAGTGTGGACAGCCTCCGCTTCCCTCGCCGCAGCCGTTGGTGTGCCAACCTGGATGATGAGCTACGGACGAGAATGGGGAACACATGGCACCGACTACCACCCATGGTATCCAACCGTGCGATATTTCCCCCGTACTTGGGACCAATCCTGGGATACGACCATTGAAAAGATAGCCGGGTTGCTCAAGGAAACCGTCAGTGTCTACGGGGGCACTATGATTTGAACGAGGGCTAGGGGAAAGACGCCCCTATCCTGCATGCGCGAGACCGTAGGTCAGAATCGCGGCTTCGGCTCTGGCGATGTCGGCGGGTATGTCGACCGCCACCGAGCGAGACGAGAGCGGAATCATTCGCACCTCGTAACCCATTTCCAGAAAGCGCAGGATCTCAATATCCTCGATCTGCTCAAGTTCTGTCTTAACTTGCATGGCGGCAAAACGAAACAAAGCCTCCCTCGGAAATGCGTAGACGCAGACTTGACGCCGCGCGGTAACGAATCCCAGTGATTTATCGGTGGGGATCGGACTCCTGCTCATGTAAAGCAGGCGACCGTCATCGCGTAACACCACTTTTGGAATGGTCGGACTGCGGAAAAGTTCTTCACTTTCGATCGGACACCAGCCGTTGATGATCTCACCGGGATGGAGAAGAGCAGCCTCAATAATTGCCCTAATGTCAGCTGGTTCGGCCACGGGCTCGTCACCCTGGACATTGACATACACATCAGCCGGGATTTCGCGCGCGACGCACGCAACACGATCTGTTCCGCTAAGGCAATTTCGTGGGGTCATCACCACGTTGATATTGGCATCACGGCAATGGTCAAAGACTCTCTGATCATCGGTTGCGACGTAGATGCGATCCCTCGGAAAAGCTTCGGCGCAACGGTGGAATGTCCGCCGGATCATCGAAATGCCCAGAAGCGGAATCAACGGTTTTCCCGGGAGCCGGCTTGACTCGTAGCGGGCTGGAATTACCAAAATGACATTCACCGCAGTATCTCCAAACTGGTTAGCTCTTTCGGCGTCACGGGTCGGGAGCATAGACCGATGATTGCGGTACTGCATAGCTGGTCGGTGTGATCGCAAGCAGCGGACATGTTCCAAGGGTGCTTTGATAGAGGCGAAGAACCTCCACCATTTCCACCTGACGCGGATCATCGTTGGCGAAACCGTCGAAGCCGGCGAGCAATATACGACGCGCTCCGGCACGAGTGGCCACAGCCAGGGCGTAGGCTGCGGCGAGCGGGCGAGGCAGCGTACAGCACGAAGCTTCAAAAGAAAAAACGTTGGGTCTGACGGACATGCCGTAATCCAGAGCCCCTCGCTCGGCAAGAGGGCCGCGTGCCGACTCGGGTAATCGATCCAAGGGTGCGATCAAGGGCCTTGCAAGCGTAAGAAAGCGCTGTGCGTCCATCAAGATTCGGTGAGGGTGACAAGACAAATAGGCCGTCAGGCGTTCAGGGTTGATACTGGCCGAGACGTTTAACGCAATGGTCAGAGGTTGTTTGCTATCAATAAACCGGTTCAGCGCTTCAAGATGATGATCGACACCAATGCCTGGGGCAATCAATAGGACGTCGCGTCCCCCAGCCCAACCATCCGCGATCCAACTCCCGTTCCCCCCTTCATTCGCGCTGAGGAACGCAGATTCGACGAAACCTGGCCGATAGTTGTGGCGCATTTCCTTGGAGAGATATCGTAGTGCCTCCAGAATGTCGCCTTCGCTGTAGCGGGGGTCAGCCATCATTTCCTGGACGTAAGTTGGGTGAATTCCGTGCTGGGCGCTCAGGAAATAAAGAGGATGCGGCCCCCAGCCGCAAATCCTCTGATATGCTAGAAACCGGTTGCTCAACAACTCGAGTAGCCGGGTGAGCGGGTATTGCCGACCAAGCACTCGGTTGACTTCCATCAACAGGTATTCGAGTCTCACGTTGCCTGGACCGCGGCCGATCCCCAGGACGGTCCCGTCAACCCAGCGGACTCCGGCGGCGATGGCGGCCATGCTGTTCGACAACGCGTTGCACATGCTGTCGTGAGTGTGGATGCCGATATCTCCGCTCCAGCCCCGGCGCAAAGCCTCGCAAACAACGCCGACCGACGATGCATCCATGTTTCCGATAGAGTCGGCGAAGTAAATGACCTCTACCGGCCAGTTACTCATCTGACGCGCCCGCTCGGTGATCGCATCTGGCGATTGCAGTCCCGCCTGCATCAAGTTGAAACCAACGCGGTAACCTAGTTCGTGCAGTCGCTCGACTGCGGATCCACAACGGGAGGCTTCATCAAGGTGCGCGGCAATACGCACAAGGCCCACCGGTGACCGAGTGCTTGGGGTGAATAGCTCATCGACTGCTTTGACGGGCCCACTCTCATGGGCTAGCAGAGTCTTGGCGTTTACCATCACCGCTATGGTGACAGCCGAAGGCAATGGTAAGGTGCGCAGATAATCGTCTGTACTGAAAAAGTGCGCACCCTTGAAAGTGCCGTCGGCAAATGAACGAAACCCAATTTCGATGACGTCGACTGGTATCGAAGCCATCGTCGCTAGGTATTCCTTCACCAGCGGCGGTGGAAAATCCCAACCGTTATAGTAACCTCCATCCCGCAATGAGCAGTCCAGGATTACCGGGTTTATCATGCTAGTGCAGTCTCATGTAAAAGATTGATAAGCGACTTCTTGCCAGGAGCCGAGGAACCATGTGCGTCGACGGCCATCAGGCAACCGTACTTCACCCGATTCCAGAGTATTCATTTTGAAATAGCGCAAGATGCCGTCAAGGTCCGTGAAATACCCGCGTCCATATTCTTGAACGCCAGGCGGGTAAACCGCCAACAGGTGAATGATAAAACATTCAGGCAACTCAGTGCGCATGAAGGCGATGAGTTCGTCAAGCCGGTCGAGGATGTACCAGCTTATTTCGGCCATGACTAGCGTTTCTGGCTGCAATCGGCGCAGCTGATCGAAATCAAGGACGTCAGCGGCGACAAAGTCAGCTGCAGTATAAAGTTGACGCGCCCTGGCAATAGCAGTTTCCGAAATGTCGATTCCGGTTGCCATAAATCCCGAGCTAGCGATGGCATCGGTGAACATGCCAAGTCCGCAACCGACCTCCACAACTCGACGCACGCCATTGCGCGCACCCAGACGGCGCAACAGGTTGAGCGCTACAGCTTTCTCCGATCCCCACTTCTCACGCCGGAGTTGGTCAAATGGAAACTCATGATCGCGGTACATCCCCTCAAAATCGCCAACGAAATTTCCGTCCTTGATCACGTAATCACGGTAGTCAGGGTATTTTGGCGCCACTTTCATCCTCCAAGTTTCATGGTCTTTGGCCTCGCCATTGGCGGAAGGCGGCGATAAACTCCCGCATCGCATACTCGGCGCCTATCGTTACACGGATAGCGCCGTCAAACGGGGAGCCAAACCCTCCGCGTACATAGATCTTGCGGTCGGCCAAGAAACGGATAAGTGAGTCGGACTGTTCCGGCCCATCGAGAAAGATTAACATGCCATTGGTGACTAATCCGCCATGCCAGCGGACACCCGTCTTAGTCAATTCTTCATGAAGATAGTTGGCGCCGTTCTTTACCTCCTGGACATGGGTTTCTACTATGTCAAGATGATTCAGCATATAGCTGCCCAGGCCGAGGGAGAGAGTGTTGGACTCGACCAGACCGCGAGTCTGGGACAGGTAAGCGATGTTTTCTGCACTACCCACCGCATAACCCAACCTGATCGACGCCAACCCGAAGGCCTTGGAGAACGTTCGCATGACGAGCAGATTCGGATGGCGGGCAAGCAGACCTACCGCACTTTCCGTCCCGAAATGGTGATAGGCCTCGTCGACGACCAAGGCAGTTCCATTCTGTTCGCACCGCAAAGCAATCCGTGAAAGTTCCTCCAGGGTAAAGGCACTTTCGACTGGTAGATTGGGGTTTGGTACCATGACCATGGCGGTGTTGCCATCCAACGAAGCGTCGAGCGTTCCGTGGTCAGGGACCAATCGCTCATCGTAAGTGAACGGGCGGTATTCAACACCTGCAAGTTGTGCCCAGACGCGGTACATGGGGTAAGTTGGGTCAAGTACGACAACATTGTTCGTTGGAGTGCACAATGTTTCGAACAGGATCCGGATGCCTTCGGTAATACCATTCAGAATGTATATCTGTTCCGGGGTAACCCCTACGAATGCAGCCGCCTTTTGCCGGAAAGCATCTGGCTCGGGATGGGCTGCCAGATCCCATGGCTTGAACTGACGGAATATCTCCTGGACGATGGCTTCAGGCAGGCAAGAAACACGTTCGTTACGGTCAAGGCGGAGCCCGGACAAATCCCGTCCGCGCGAGGTGCGTATGCGTGTCACTTCCAATATTTGTTTCTTGAAAAGACGACGCAAAACAGTGCTCCTATCAGAGTATGCGGAACGATCCTCGGGAACAGCAGCGTTAACCAAGGGCTACGCTTGCTCTATCACGCCGGATGAATTGGCGAAGGCTGGATCGGAGCTTGAGTTGAACGGACGATAGTATTGCAGGGTGAGGGGAACGACCGGCTCGTCTGTATTTCGGATGCAGTTGTAACAAATCATGCCGTCCGTGTCACCGACACTATGACGCTCGCGGAAGCGCCGTGCCACCGGCGACTCCCATGCCTCCTTGAGGGTCATAGTATTGATATCAGCAAAGACCAGGGCACGCTGATAGTCCAATACGCACGCCGCCATGTACCCTTCGGGAGTGATCATGAAGCCCTTGAACGGCTGGAAACAGCGATCCGACTTGATCCGTCCACGAATGTTGTAAGCTTCGAGTTCCCCGAGGCTGGCGTTCTCCGGGTTATTGCCACAGCAGTTGAACAGCCTCCGGGGATACCATTTGTCAACGTGAGGCTCAACCAAGACCCTGAGCAGCTCAATTTCGTCTTTCACCCGATCGGTCACTACCATGCTGACGTAGATGCGCGTCTTAGCCCCTGTCTGGCGCCGATATTCAGCTATGTTTGCCAGGTTCTTGATAACCGCCTCAAAGTCATCGCGGCCGTGAACCTCACGATAGCTTTCCCGGGTCCCGGCATTTATTGAGAATTTCAAGCTTCCGAGGCCTGCATCAATAGCTGGTCCGGCACGGTCAATCGTCGCCAAGGCACCGTTGGTGTCGATATAGGTGTACTCATATCCACACTCATGGGCATGGGCAACATACAGGGCCAAATTCTTGCTCATGAACGGTTCACCAGTACCGTAGATACCCACGATCCGTGAGCCGAACTGGTAAGCTTCATCAAGCACCCTGCACACCAATGCTGATTCCATTTCTCTTGCCTTGGCGAGTTTCCAATTAGAGCAGAAATTGCACCGTTGGTTACATCGGTCCGTAATATCGATTTGGAACTCTCGTGGGAACGGGGCGTCCGGATTGAACGAGGTGATCACGCCTTCCCTCATCTTTTCCGCAATGTCGATTACTGGATATTTCACTCGCCAGTCTCCTCGTGCGGTGTGTTCACAGTCGTCATAGGTCAATCGTCACCGTTTTCTGACGCTCCATTTCCTCAGCAGTGGCGTGGCCTTCGCGCAGCCAATCCACACGTTCTTGTGAGATATTTAATGGCGTGTCAAGCAACCGTCCGACGATTGCGTTCAGTTTCTCAAACATCGCCTCTCCTTCGGGGGTCCTGGTTTCAGTGACTGGTATGTGATTTTGATACTCGTCAGGGAGGTAGACATACAACGGGTATGCCCGCGTCAGACCCCAAATATCGTCGTCCGACAGGTGCGGGTGCTTGATCATCGCGCAACTGGTCACATCTGTTTCGGTGACAAAAGGGATCGAGCCATCCCAGAACCCCTGCTCGACACATATGTCATAAAGCTCAGATCCACGGAAAGGTGTGAATCCAAATATGTTGCAGCGGATGCGCGGGTTAAGCCGATAAAGGATCCGACTCAGCTTGATCGATTCCATGACCAAGTCGCGGGTCTCGAACGGTAAGCCGACAATGAAGTTAAGTGACGCTCCCTGGTCGCACTTGTTCAGCATAGCCATGATGTCAAAGAGCAAAGTATTGCGGGTGGGGCGCTTGAGTATCTTTGTACGGAAAACCTCATCACCGTGTTCGACGCCGATCGACATCCAAAACAGACCAACCTCCTTGAGGCGCCTAATTTTATCTTCCGTCAGTGTTTCTGGACGGGTCTGTATCCAGAATGGCAGGCCAATGCTGCGGTAGCCGTCAATAAAAGCCTCAAACTCCACAGAGCTGATCGCCAGGAACGTTTCGCTACTAAAATAAAAAAACTCCGGCTGATATTCCCTTACATAAGTCTGTAACTCAGCAATGATGTCTGCCATGCTTTTCTTGCGAAAAAAACGCTGGTTGATCTCGAGAAAAGCTTTCTCCAGCGCCGGTTCGGCACAGAATGAGCACTGATACGGGCAGCCTCGGGAGAATTCGACCGGGATTGTACGAAACAAATTTCCTTGCATCGGTCGCAGAAAGGTACCCGTGTCAAAGCAATGAAAGTCAGGCAAGGGCAATGTGGCCAGATTCTCAATCCGGCGCTCGTTTCGGATCACTTTATTCCCCTCCTTGACCCAAACGCCCTTAACATCGCGGCAACTCCGTCCTTCCGCAAGGAGTTCGCAAATTTCGACCAGTGCGCTTTCACCCTCGCCAGTGCAAATCATGTCAACGGATGCTTCCTGTATTGCAATCTCTGGAGCGAGCGTTGGAAACACGCCACCAGCGATGACTGGAAGGTCAGGGCGGAGTTTCTTGATAAAACGAGTCAAAATGCTACCCCGCTCATACACACTTTCAGCGGCGCTCATCCCTATCAAGTCAGGTTTAAAGTCAGATACCAACTTGGCAAGGTCGTCAAACATATCGTTGTCGCAAGGGAATATCCCTTTTGCAGAATAATCGACACTACGAGTGGAATGTTGGACCGTGGACCGGAACTCATGCTCAGGTATCTCGCCGTCAAAACGGTAAGGGTAGGTGTCAAACACTCTTACGTCGATTCCTTTAGCCTTCAGCGCCCCAGCGAGGCAGGCGATAGCAAGGGGAATGCCTGTTTGCATGAACAGGGAGGGATAGACGAAGAGAACTTTATACGCAGCAATCCGCTTTGGTTCGCGTACCGCCCGTTGTTCTCGCGATAGAAAATTCATTTTATGTCCGCTGGTCATATAGAGTCCCTGCCGCTGATAGGCCTATCAATGAAACGAGGATCTACCGATACATTTTGCTGAGATCTGTCGGAGAAGGGTCAATCAATTCCACAATTGGTCAAATTGAACTCAACATGAACATACTTTGCCATAATTACGAGAACTGGGCTAGACATTAGCGCAACGTTCGTTCTGTAAATTCGTATCCTGCTGGTTTTGCAAGGGTGTGTTGGTCGCAGTGCCCGCAGAGCGGAGAGCGACACCCCCCGGCAGTCAACATCCATGGGCGATTACTTTGTTGAAACTACGCAGTGAGAATGACATTTCATGAACTCCTACATAGAAAAATTGACCGTTGTCGTCTAAGGGGTAGCGAGAAGATGGAATGACGCAGCAGCTCAGGAAAACTGTGAGCTGTTGGCGAAAGATCGTAGGATAAGTGACGAAGCGGTGGCAGCGCAGATAAGGGAGGATGGGATAGACAGACATACTGGTGGATCTGTCCGGGCATTCGGCGGTGAATCGGTTGAGGGTCTTTGCGCGGAACCGGCACCGGTCCAGGTAACAGCATGGGGTATGCGTCGGGGACGGGGATGACCGCGATGGACGTGATCTTTGCGGATCCGGTGGTGGTACCGGAGGGAGAGAGGCAGTACTTTATTGAAGAAGTGCGCAATTTGCCGAGCGTGATAGCGGGGTCGTCTTTTCCTGGGGAGCTTCCGGAGGTAAATACCCTGCCTGCAACGACCGGGAACGGAATCACCTTTGGCTCATTTAACCGGCTGGCGAAGATATCGGATGAAGCGTTTGCAGCGTGGGGACGGGTGCTACAAGTGACGCCTGGGAGCCGGCTAATACTTAAGACCAGAGAATTGGACGATCGCAGCTCCAGAGAACGGGTGACCAGCTATTTTTCTGACTCCGGCATAGTTGAGGATCGTATTGTTCTGATCGGAAAAACCACCTGGCTAGCCCATGTGGCGACGGTTAGTCAGGTGGATATCGTGTTGGATTCTTTCCCGCAATGTGGCGGGATGACGACGCGCGAGGGGTTGATGATGGGGGTTCCGGTGGTGACGAGGCGGTGGCCGACGCAACTGGGAAGGGCATCGGCGTCAATGCTGACGACATTGGGATTGACCGACTGGATAGCCGAGAGCACGGAGCAGTATGTGGTGATCGCCAGAGAGAAGTCACGGGACATCACTGCGCTCGCGGAACTGAGAGGGCGGCTGCGTCCCCGGTTTACCGCATCGGTGATCGGAGACGCGAGTGCGTATGTCAAAGCGGTGGAGGAGGAATACCGGACACTGTGGCGTGAATGGTGCGGGAAATCGGGAGTGTCCCATTGAATGGCTTGCGGCACGAAGTCCGGCATGGCTAAAGCTAAATCACCCCAACGGGCACTGACAGCCCCCGAATTCGACCAGCTTGTTGCTTTGTTCAATGCTGGGCGCTATATGGAACTGGAAGGCCGGGCGCGCTTGATGGTTAAACGGCATCCGAAATCCGGGGTTGCCTGGAAAGTACTTGGAACCTCCCTTCAGATGCAAGGTAAGGAAGCGCTGCCTGCATTACAAAAGGCGACGGAACTGCTGCCGAATGATCCAGAAGCACACAGCAACCTGGGCGCTGCCCTGAAGAACCTCGGGCAATTTGAAAAGGTGGTATCGAGCTACCGTCGGGCGTTGGTGATCAGACCCGAGTATGCCGAGGCACATAGTAATTTGGGCAATGTTCTCCATGAATTGGAACAACTCGATGATGCGATAGTGAGTTTCCGCCGGGCGCTGGCGATTAGATCCGAATATGCCGAGGCGCTTAGTAACCTGGGCAATGCCCTGAGAGCCGTCGGGCGATTCGATGATGCGGTGACGAGCTGCCAGCGGGCGCTGGCAATCAAACCGGATTTGGCGGAGGCACACAACAATCTGGGCAATTCCCTGAAAACGCTTGGGCAACTCGATGGTGCGGTGACGAGTTGTCAACGGGCGATAGCAATCAAACCGAAATTGGTCGAGGCACACAACAACCTAGGTAATGCCCTGAAAGGTCTCGGGCAGCTTGATAACGCTGTGACGAGTTATTGCCATGCGCTGGAGATCAAGTCCGATTACGCAGAGGCGTATAACAACTTGGGTATTGCCCTGAAAGACATCAGGCAACTCGATGGGGCTACGACGAGGCCCAGCCAAGTGCGGGAGATCAGACCCGAGGACGCTATGGAACATTGGAACTTGGGGACCTCTCTGCAAGCTATCGGGCAACTGAATACCGCGGTGGCCAGTTATCGGCGGGCCCTGGCGATCAAACCTGATTACGCTGAAGCACATAGCAACCTGGGCTCTGCTCTGTACGACCTCGGACAGCCGGATGGAGTGGTGACGAGCTTTTGTCGGGCGTTGGAGATCAATCCTGTTTATGCCGAGGCGCACAGCAACCTGGGTGTTGTGCTGCGAGACATCGGACTACTTGACGGGTCAATGGTGAGTTGTAGACGGGCGCTCGCAATCAAACCCGATTACGCCGAGGCGCATAGCAACTTGGGCGCTGCCCTGAAAGACCTCGGGCAACTGGATGGCGCGGTGGCGAGTTACCGTCGCGCACTGGAGATTCGACCTGATTACGCCATGGCGCACAGCAATCTGGGCGCGGCACTGAAAGACCTCGGGCGACTCGGAGAAGCGGCGGGGAGCTACCGTGTGGCGCTGGCGATCAGACCCGATCTCGCGGAGGCGTTTAGCAATCTGGGTAATGTCCTTCAAGCTCTCGGGCAGTTGGATTACTCGATAGAGAGCTACCGTCGGGCGTTGGAGATCCAGCCTGATTTTTCCAAGGCGCACAGCAACCTGATCTTTACCCTGGACATGGATCCAGATGCCGATATTGTGACGATACAGGAAGAGCGTCGGCGCTGGAATGCCATGCATGCAGGGCGGCTGGTGGGAACGTACCAAGCGCACGGCAACGTTCCCGACCCCGAACGCCGCTTGCGGATCGGCTACGTCTCGGCCGACTTTAGGAGACATTCGGCGGCTTACGCATTTGGGGCGATGCTGAGCGAATTTGATCGGGCGAGATTTGAAGTGTTTGGGTATTCGAACAGTGCGCTGGAAGATGGAATGACGCGGCAATTCCAGAAGGGGGTGAGTTGCTGGCGAAAGATT
>JAPLQT010000059.1:0-63970 GCA_026399515.1 Pseudomonadota bacterium
AAGAACGCCATGAGCGATGTACGCGCCTTTGGTGCGGATCTGCACGCCGTCATCCTGGGCTCGGTCAAGAAAGCCTGACAGACACTCACCCTGCAGCTGCCAGGAAAAACCCATGTCAATGAATGTTGGCTCCTCCAGTGGCGGTGAAGACACCGTCATGTCGGCCATCAACACCACGCCCCTGGTGGACGTGATGCTGGTGCTGCTGATCATCTTCCTGATCACCATCCCGGTGGTGGTGAACACGGTCAAGGTCGATCTGCCCAAGGAAACCAACGTTCCGACCGTGACCAAGCCCGAGAACATCGTCATTTCCGTGAATCACGACGGAGAGATGTTCTGGGATCTGGTGCCGCTGGCCAGCAGCCAGGCCTTGTTTGACAAGCTCAAGGTCGAGGCGGTGAAGATTCCCCAGCCGGAAGTGCATATCCGCGGGGACATGGACGCCAGGTACGAATTCGTCGGGCGGGTGGTATTTGCCTGCCAAAGAGCCGGTATCCAGAAGGTCGGCTTCATCACCGAACCGCCGGTGCGCGGCGGCTAGGAAGGGACTCCCATGTCAATGAACGTAGGCAGCCCGAGCAGTTCGGGCGAACCGGACCTGATGATGGACATCAACACCACGCCGCTGATCGACGTGATGCTGGTGCTCCTGATCATGCTGATCATCACCATCCCGATCCAGACCCATGCGGTGAAGCTCAACATGCCGGTGGTCACGCCGCCGACGCAGCTGGAACCGCCCGTGGTGGTCAACATCGAAGTCGATTTCGACGGCACCATCTTGTGGGACGGCCAGGTGGTCCAGGGCAAGCCGGATCTGGAGCAGCGCATGCGCGCCGCCGCCGCCCTGCCGACCCAGCCCGAAGTGCATCTGCGCCCCAACAAGCTGGTCAAGTACCAGCACGTCGCCATGGTCATGGCCTCGGCCCAGCGCATCGGCCTGTTGAAGATCGGCGTGGTGGGGAATGAGCAGTTCGTCAATTGAACCTATTGAACCTGCATCTGCACCGCCATTCTGGCAGGAAGCTATTACCGGTCCAAGGATTACCCCGCCACGGTGAAGTGGGTGACCCGCTATTTCAAGGACGGCGGCAGCGATCCGCAGATGCGCATGTTGTTGATTCAGCCGTATTTCCAGAACGGGGATGTCGCCAATGCGGCCACGGAAGCCGCCACCGATATCCAGGCCGATGCCAAGGCCGGCCGGACGCAGTCGGAAGACAAGCTGCTGTTGCTGGCCAGCTGCTACCTGAAACCAAACAACTCGCCTGCCTATATCGCCACCATCGAGAAGCTGCTGACCTATTATCCCAAGAAGACCCTGTGGGCCGATGTCATCTCACGGCTGAAATCCAAGTCGGGGTTCGCGGATCGCCTGGCGCTCGATTTGTATCGGCTACAGTTTGCCACCGGCAATCTTCAGAGCACAGCGGATTATACGGAGATGGCCCAACTGGCCTTGATGGCTGGGCTTCCGAATGAGGCCAAGAAGGTGGTGGACGAGGGCTATGCCAACGGCGCCCTAGGGACGGGGACGGATGTCGAGCGCCAGAAGCGGCTGAGAGACCTGATCGAGAAGAGCTTCGCCGAAAGCCTCAAGGCGCTACCCTCCGGGAAACTCGAGGAAGCGGCGAATGCGGCTTAGGATGGCAATGCCTTGGTCAAGCTGGGGCTCAATCTGGGACCGACCAAAGGAATTCAACTGATCGAAGCCGGCATCAAGAAGGGCTCCTTGAAATATCCGGAGGATGCCAAGTTGCACCTGGGCATCTTGCTGAGCCAGGCGGGGCAAAAGGCCAAGGGGGCTCAGGTGTTGAAGACGGTTCAGGGAGACGACGGCCTGGGCGATCTGGCGAGCCTGTGGGTGCTGTATGGGCGCTGAGGAAGTGGCTCGGCGATTACTGTGGACGGCGGGTACTCGATCCACGTGCGATATGCTGAATCTCTTCCAGCAGTTCCAGCGCGCGGCGGGCGTCGGTGATGGTGACATGCGGTGTTACCCCGGTGCTCACCACCTCGGCGAAATGACGTAGCTGCCCTGCATAGCCCGTGAGGACCAGAGAATGGTTGCGGTCTACGGGTACCGTGAAGTTGGGCTCCCAGATTTCGCCCGGCCCTTCTTCGGACCGGTAGCAATAGCGTATGACATTGTCCACGGTGATCGCATGGCCCTCGCCGGTGATCTCGACGGACTCGTTGTGTTGACGCCATGACTGGGTATTGCCGAACTGTAGCAAACCGATGGCGCCGCTGGCGAAGCGCAGTGTGACGCCGTAACTCCACTGTCCATCGGCCAGGTCGGCCCGCTCCACCTGTAGTAGCGTGATTTCGCCCATGAAATGGCGGGCCAGGTCGATCATGTGGATGGGGTTGTCCACCAGGTAGCTGCTCTCGTCAGGGTAGTAGCCGCTGCCCATCATGAACTTGCCGAAGAACGAGGTGGCTCGGCCGAATGTGGGCCGGTTGATGGCGACTCGTGCCATTTCGTAGGCGGTCGCAAAACGCTTGTTGAAACCGACCTGAAGCGGCTTTCCGGCCTGCCGCGCAGCCTGCTCAAGGAGCTTGGCCTCGGCGACCGTCGCCGCGGCAGGCTTCTCGCTCCATACCGGCAGCCCGCAAGCCAGTATGTCACCCAGTACGCGCAGATATTCCGGAACCGCGACGACGACGATGCAGGCGTCGAGTTGCCCGGCTTCGGCGGCCAGCATCTGCTCGTGACTGGTGTAGTGAGTTGCAGGTTGCGGTGTGGACAGCGGATGGCGCGAACAGGTGGCCACCACGTCGATGGGCGCGAACCGCAAGGCGGGCTGGATGATTGCTTGTCCGTGACGGCCGGACCCGATCAGCCCGACGCGGATGCGCCTGAGTGGGCTGCTCACCAGACTTGCTCGTACAGACGCAGCCAGTTGCCGCCGATGATCTTCCTGACGTCTTCGGGCTTGTAGCCGCGGCCCAACAAACCTTCGGTGACCTTGGGCATCGCGGTGACCGACTCGAAGCCGACCGTGAGCGGCATCGCGGCATAAGCCGCCACGGCTGCGGGCGGCAGGTCGCGCACCGAGGCTTCGAGCACTGCCTTGGGCATGTCTTCCATGAAATCGGGCCCCAACGCCACGTGATCGAGGCCGACCCGCTCCACCAGATCGTCGATTGCGGAAAGATAATCCGCCAACGTCGCCGGCATGGTTGAGGCAATCAGGACCGGCACTGCGACTGCGCCGATGACGCCCCCTCTTGCGGCGCAGGCCTTCAGTGCCTCATCGCTTTTATTGCGCGGGGATGCCACAAATGCGGCAGCGTTGGCATGGGTGAGGGCAACCGGTTTGGTCGATGCATCAATGGCCTCCAGCGTAGTGCGCGGTCCACAATGCGACAAGTCGAGCAGGATGCCCAAGCGGTTCATCTCGGCGATCACCTCGCGCCCGAAGCCGGTCAGCCCTTTGTCCTCAGGCGCCTGGCAGCCGTAACCGCTGGGGTTGGCAGAGTTGTAGGTGAGTTGCATGACGCGCACGCCGAGCCGATGATAGTCCTCCAGCTGATGCAGCTTGCCCTCAATCGGAGAGGTGTCCTGGAAGCCGAAGATGACGCCGACACGATTGCTGATCTTCGCTTGGTGGATGTTCGCCACGGAAAGAACCTGGACAGCAAGTTCCCTGTGGTGCTCCAGGTTCTTGTAGACCCCGCCGATCAGGTTCAGGGTTTCCGCCCACCCCTGCCATGCGGCCAGGGTGGCATTGACAGCTGTTACACCGCCCTGATGCAGGCGGCGGAGGGTGGGGGGCTCGAGAAACCAGCTGGCATTGAGACCATCCACGACGATGTTGTCGTGATGAAATGTGCGCGCATCCGTCATACCTTGTGACTCCTTGAAATATTTCCGCTCATGAATGGCCGTTGAGCCGCCACGCGACGCCCGTGATACGGGTCATGCGCCGCTTGCTCCGTCGCCCCAGAAGTGGCGCACCGCAAAGCCCGGCTTTTCCATATTGTCCAGCGCCCACTTGAAACCGCGTCGTATTGCAACGGCGCCCTTCATTTCCGCGATCGGGTAGTGCGGGTCAAAGACCACCGCGTCGGCGCCGAAGCAGTCCATGACCGCTTCGAGGTCTCGCTTGGTGAAGGCGCCCAGGAGTCCTTCCAGGAGTGCGCGGTGGCTCATGGTCGCGTCAGTATCGACCAGAGGCGGGCGAGGTCGCGCAGGCCTTCAGGACCGTCAGCTTTGTCGAAAGCTGTGCGTGCCAGGTCCTTCTTGCCTGCAGCGAGATAAGTTTCGCCCAGATGCAGCCAGGCGTCAGCGGGTCGTTTCAGGCCGCCCTTGGCGACGGCCTGCTCCATCATTGCCAGCCCCAACTCCGCCTGGCCGGCCGTCGCCAGCGCATGGCCATCGGCGAACATGGTGTTGCTCTCATTGCGATGCGAATCCTTGCCCTGGTTCCCGGTCTGTTGCTTTGCGTCGGCCAAAGCCTGACGGTTCGCCAGATCCCTTAACTGCTTTTGCTTTGAACCGTCGCTGCCTTGACCCAGCACGCCCTTGGCAAAGCCCTCCTCGAGCACTGCCACTGCTTCCGCCGGCAAGCCCGCCTGCAGCGCCAATTGCCCCAGGTAGGCGTAATCGTCCGCGTCCGTCAGGGCGCCGGTCGCCCGTTGCAAACGCAATACGTCGAGTGTCAGCCGCTCGGCGAATCCCGGTTGTTTCTGCAGGCGTATCGCCAGTTCCAACCAGTGTTGCGGTTTTGGAAAATGCGCGACCAGACGTTCCAGGGCATTGGCATATCCCGTCTGGTTCTTTAGCTGCAGATGGCAACTCGCCAGCAACTGGAGTTGCGCTTCCTCCGGCTTGCGGCCGGCCTGCTCGTCGGCATCCAGATCGGCGGTCAGCTCAGTCGCCGCGGTCGCGAAATCGCCGCTGGCATAGCGCGCCTGAATCACGGCGCTGCGAATTTTCGGATTGCTGCCGCCTTGCTGGAAGTAGCGCTGGGCGGCAGCGATGGTTTGCGGATAATTCTTGGCGCGGTAGTAGCTGCCAACTAGGGCTTCAAGGATGGTCGCCTGCTCCGCCGCCGGCAACCGGCCTGAAGCCAACACCGCTTCAAAGGAGCGGACTGCCACATCGATCTCGCCGGCACCGGCCGCTGCCGCGCCGCGCAGACGGTCCAGGATGAACAATTCGTAGGGAGTCTTGCCGGTGCTCGCGTCTGCCTCGGCGATGCGCGCCAGCGCCTCCTTGTGCTGGCCTGTCTTGAGAAGGTCCTGGATCAGCAGCAAGGTCTTTCCCAGTTCCGGCCGGATCCCCTCGGCCCCTTGGGCGACGGCTTCCGGAACGTTCCCTGTCAGCGCGCCGAGGCACAACAGTAACTGGAACAGACGAAGTAAGGCGTATTTGACTTGCACCGGGGAAGGTCCTTTCAGATTGCGTCGCCGCTCAACTGGCGGTCGGCGAATTGATGCAAAGATGGACTAGACGATGCCGCCGCCACCGCCGCGTGCCGCGGGACGCGCGGCAGCGCAGGCCTGGCGATAGCCGCTGGCGCGGTAGGCGCCGAGCGGGTCGATGGCAGCGTCGTTCAGCAGCCGGGCCTTGGCCAGGATCGGCGACACATCGGTGATGAAGGCGGCCTTCAGCGCCTGGGAGGCCATCAGCGCATCATTGTTGGTTTGAAATTCGGCCAGGGCCTCGCGGTCGACCAGCAATGCCTGCGCCTGTGCCCGCTGCAATTCGATCGTGCTTGAGATCAGGCTCTCGACAGGGTCGGTGATGTTGTGGGACTGGTCCAGCATGTGCGCCAGCGAAGGGTTCGACGCCTGACGCCGTTCGGCATCGATCAGCTCGTTGAACACCAGAAACAGGCGGTAGGGGTTGATCGAGCCGGTATCCAGGTCGTCGTCGCCGTAGCGCGAGTCGTTGAAGTGGAAACCTCCGAGGCGGCCGGCGTGGATCAACCGCGCCACGATCATTTCAATGTTGACGTTGGGCGCGTGGTGCCCCAGGTCGACCAGGCACAGGGCTTTGGGGCCCAGCGCCTGCGCGGCCATCAGCGAGCTGCCCCAGTCCTGGATGACGGTGGCGTAAAAGGCCGGCTCGTACATCTTGTGCTCGATGAGCATGCACCAGTCGTCGGGCAGGGCCGCGTAGATTTGCGCGGCAGATTCCAGGTAGCGTTCGAACGCGCGGGCGGTATGCTGCTGGCCGGGGAAATTGGCGCCGTCGCCGATCCACACCGTGAGCGCACGGGACCCGAGCACTTTGCCCATGCGGATGCAGTCGAGGTTATGGGCCACGGCCTGGGCGCGCACCGCCGCGTCGGTGTGGGTGAGGCTGCCGTACTTGTAGGAATGTTCCTGTCCGGGTTGGTCCTGGAAGGTGTTGGAATTGACTGGGGCGAATTTCAGGCCGAGTTCGTCGGCGCGCGCCTTCAATGCGGGCAGATCATCTGGCTGGTCCCAAGGGAAATGGAGTGAAACCTCGTCGGTGGCGCCGGTCAGGCGATGGATGGCGGCGCAATCCTCAAGCTTGTCGAATACGTCGCGGGGCTCGCCCGGTCCGGGATAGCGGGCAAAGCGGGTGCCGCCGGTGCCGACTGCCCACGACGGCAGGGCGACGCGGAAGCGTGCGACGTCTTCGGCGATCCGGTCGATGTCGATGCCGCGGCGGCGCAATTGCCGTCCCAGCGTTTCGTAGTCGTGTTCATGGTCGGCGGCGCGTGACGTGTTGTTTGCGACGACAAAATCCTGGCTGACCATAGCTGCTCCTCGACTAGTTGGTGGGTTAGCGGGTGAATGCTGCGGCGTTGCCGGCATCCACGTTGATGATGTTGCCGGTTGATTTGTCCGAGCGCGACGACACAAAAAATGCGATGGCTTCGGCCACGTCCTCGGGGAAGACGCTGCGCTTCAGCAGGCTGCGGTTCCGGTAGATGGCTTCCAGATCATCAGGCGTGGTGTTGTACTGCTGGGCGCGCTGGTCTGCCCATTCACCCTGCCAGATGTGCGAGCCGCGCAGTACAGCGTCGGGATTGACCACGTTGACGCGGATTCCCATCGGCGCGCCTTCGAGGGCGAGGCAGCGGGCAAGATGCAATTCCGATGCCTTGGCGGTGCAGTAGGCAGCCGCACCTGGCGATGCGGCGAGAGCGTTCTTCGAGCCGACGAAGACCAGGGCGCCGCCCAGGCCCTGCGTCTTGAGCACGCGCACAGCCTCGCGGCTGACCAGGAAATAGCCGGTCGAGAGGATGTCCATGTTGCGTTGCCAGAGTTCCAGGCTCGTGTCCTCGATGGGCGCGGCCGAGGCGATGCCGGCATTCGAGACGCAGATGTCCAGTCCGCCATACAGCCAGTTGGTGTCCTGGAATGCCTTGATGATCGATGCTTCGTCGGTAACGTCGTGCCAGAGGGCCTGGACGTTGTCTCTACCGGCGCCTCCGGAAAGCTCCTTGCGCACTTCTTCCAGCGCTTCGCGGTCGATGTCGCAGAGGACGACACAGGCACCCTCGTCCATCAACCGCATGGCGGTGGCCTTGCCGATGCCGCCGCCCGCGCCGGTGATCAGGGCGATGCGCCCCGCCAGCGCTTTCGGCTTGGGCATGCGCTGGAGCTTGGCTTCCTCGAGGAGCCAGTATTCGATGTCGAAGGCTGCCTGTTCCGGCAGGCCGCGGTAGGTGGATACCCGCGACGATTCGCGCATCACATTGATGGCGTTGACATAGAACTCGCCGGAGATGCGCGCCGTGGCCTTGTCGTTGGCGAAGGTGATCATGCCGACGCCGGGAATCAGATAGACCACCGCGTTCGGGTCGCGCATCGGCGGCGAATCGGCGTGCTTGCAGCGCTCGTAGTAGGCCTGGTAGCCGGCGCGATAGGCTTCCACGGCCGGCGCCAGCCTGGGCAGCAGGGCCTCCGGCGTCTCGGTCGACGGGTCGAAGTCCAGCACCAGGGGGCAGATCTTGGTGCGCAGAAAATGGTCGGGGCAGGATGTGCCGAGCGCGGCCAGAGGCTTCAGCGCTTCCCGGGAAACGAACTCGAGGACCGCCGGGCTGTCATCGAAATGGCCGACCTTGGGGATGGTTTTCGAAATCAGCCCGCGGATGTGCGGCATCACGGCTGCCGCGATTTCCCGGCGTTTTTCCGGCGCCACCACTGATACGTTGACGGCCCCGAAAGGATGCTTGGCGCCATGCTGGTCGGCAAGCCAGGCAATCGCCCGGTTGATGACGCCGAGGGTGGTTTCGTAGCACTCCTTCTGGGTGTCTCCCCAGGTGAACAGTCCGTGGGCCTCGAGGATCAGGCCCTTGGCTTGCGGGTTCTCCCGGGCGAAGTTCTGCAGGCGCACACCGAGCTCGAAGCCGGGGCGCACCCAGGGCAGCCAGCCGATCTCGTCGCCGTAGATTTTTCGCGTGAGTTCCCGGCTTTCGGCCGAGGCAGCGATGGCAATCACTGCGTCCGGATGCATGTGGTCGACGTGCAACTTGTCGAGCAGTCCGTGCAGCGGCGTATCGATACTCGCGGCCCGCGGATTGAGGTCGTGCGTGCAATGGGGATACAGTCCGACCATCTCGTCCTCGAACTTCTGGCCACGGTAGAGCGCCTGCAGGGAACGCAGCTTCTCCATGTTCAGGGTGGCGAAGCCGTCGAGGCCCATAGTGCCGATGTCACCGCCGGAGCCCTTGACCCAGAGTACCGACACCGGCTGCCGGGTCAGCGGATCGGACATGGAGATCTTGGAAGAGGTGTTGCCACCACCGTAATTGGTGATGCGCTTGTCGGAACCGAGGAGGTTCGAGCGGTAGCACAGGACTTCCTGCTCGGAGAGGCGGGACGCGTGCGCAGCATCCCACTTGTTTTCCAGCAACAAGGCGTTTTCGACGGAGGGGGGCATGGTTTCCATGGAGCGTCCTTGGCAGCGCGGTCGGCGAAGAATAGACTGGTCGAAATATAGCAATAATGCGCATATACGGTCAAGTGCAATCATTTATACTCACTTCTTTATCGGAATTTGGCTCAAGGAACGAGTCTTGGTGATCAAGCGGGTAGTATGATGATCCAGTCTAAACACGAGGGGGCGGAGCATGCTCGAAAGAGAGCGTCATACGATCATTCTCAAGCTCATCAAGGATCGATCGATCGTCAGCGTGGTCGAACTGGCGGGGTTGTTGAATGCGTCCGAAGCGACCATTCGCCGGGATATCAATGCCTTGGCAGAGCAAGGCGTCGTTCGCCGCATTCGCGGTGGCGCGGAGTCGGTACGACCGCGCCACGAAGCCCATCTGGTGGGCATGCCCTTCAATATGAGTCAGCAGTTGTGCATCGCCGAGAAACAGGCGATTGCGCGGGCGGCAGCGAGTCTGATCGCCGGGGACGAGAGCATCATCATCCAGGGCGGCACCACCACTTTCGCCCTGGTGGAGTTCTTGGTGGACAAGGACCTGGACATCCTCACCAACTCCTTCCCGATTGCCTCCAAGCTGCTGGAGACCAGCCGGAATCGCATCACACTGCCCGGCGGCACACTGTTCCGCGAGCAGAACATCATCCTCAGTCCCTTCGAAAACGATGCCATCGGCAACTTTCACGCCGGCACCATGTTCGCCGGCTGCTATGGCATCGGCCGTTTCGGCATCATGGAAACCGACCCTTTGATCGTACAGGCCGAGAGCCGCCTTCTGCAGCGAGCCGAACGCCTGGTGGTGATGGCCGACAGCCGCAAGCTGCGCAATCGCTCGTCGATGATCGTGGCGGGGCTGGAACGAATTTCCGTGCTGATCACCGACGACGGCGCCAAGCCCGAGGAATTGGAAATCTTCCGCAACGCCAACATCGAGGTGATCGTCGCGCAGGTTCCCGCGCGCGAGAAGGGTCGCGACGTAGCGGAAAGCGATTCGAGCTAGGCCCGACCCGCGCAGGTCAGTCATGAGGGCCGGCGTCGTCGATTTCTGCGTCAAGCTTTCTGGTGATCCGCTGCTGGTGCAGGGCGCCGGTGGCAATGTGTCCTGGAAGGATGGCGACACGCTCTGGATCAAGGCGTCCGGCACGGGTCTCGCCGACGCGGCGGCAAAACCGATCTTCCTTCCAGTCGATCTGCGTCACCTCCAAGAGGCTCTGGCCGGAGGGGATTATTCCGCTGCGCCGAGAGTCCTCGGCGATACACCGCTGCGGCCTTCCATCGAAACGCTGCTGCATGGATTCCTGCCGCATCGGCTGGTGGTACATCTTCACGCGGTCGAAATCCTCGCCCATCTGGTGCGCCGGGATGGCGACGACACGCTTGCCGCGAGGCTGCCTTCATCCATCCGCTGGGCGAGCGTACCCTATGCCAAGCCGGGCGCCGCCCTGGCGCGGGCACTGGTCCGGGTTCTGGCGCCGAAGTCCGGGACCGACGTGGTTTTCCTGCACAACCATGGCGTCGTCATCGGCGGCGCAAGTGTTGGAGACGTTGAAGAAAAGCTTCGGCTGCTCGTTCAGGTGCTGGCTACTCCGCCGCGAAATCCCGGACCGTTGCCCGATCCCGAGCCATGCGCGCGTGCTGCGCATGGCTACCAGCAGGTGACGGATCCGGGAATCGATCAACTGGCGCGGGATCCGTGGCTGTTCACTTGCCTCTCCGAAGCATGGGCACTGTATCCGGAGCAGGTAGTCTTCTTGGGGGCGGAGCCGGTGACCTGCGCGCGCCTCGAGGATCTGCCGGCGCTGGGGCTGGACCACGGGATCGCCGGTGCGCCGCCGGTTTTCGTGCGCGGAACGGGCGTATTCATACCCCCTGGCTTCGGCGCTGCCCGCCTTGCATTGTTGCGCTGTTACTACGAGGTGCTTGCGCGCCAGAATGACATCGCCGCCATCCGAACTCTTACCACTGCCGAGGTCGCGGAACTGCTCGACTGGGACGCCGAGAAATACCGGGCGAAGATGGCCCATTGAGAGCACTGATGAGGATTTTCGCATGCAGGATCTGATCGTCGTGTTCGACGTCGGCAAGACCAACACCAAGCTGAGCCTGATCCGTGCCGTCGATGGAGAGACGCTTCGATCGGTCCAGCGGGGCAATCGGGTCGTGTGGGAAACGGGCATGCACCAGCTCGACCTGGCCGGCATCGAATTGTGGCTGATGGCGTCCCTACAGGACCTGCCGGAAAAGGGCCGCATCAGCGTGATCGTGCCGGTGGCCCATGGCGCTGCCTGCGTGCTGTTGGATGCAGGCGGACACGTGCTGGCGGCGCCTGATTACGAGGACCCGTGTTTCCGCGAAAGTGCCGAAGCCTACGAGCGTGAGCGCGACCCATACTCCGAGACCTGTTCTCCGCGGCTGCCCGATGGACAGAACCTGGGCGCCCAGCTGTTCTTTCTTGAAACCCGCCGGCCCGAGGTTTTCGGACGGGCCGCCCACATCCTGTTGCTGCCACAGTATTGGGCTTGGCGCCTCTGCGGGGTGATGGCGGCGGAAGTCAGTTCGCTCGGGGCGCATAGTGATCTTTGGCACCCATTGGCATGCGATTATTCGAGTCTGGCCCGGCGCCGGGGATGGAGCGAATTCCTTCCGTCGATCCGCGCCGCCGGCGACCTGTTGGGTCCGCTCAGGCAGGAGATCGCGGCGACAACGGGATTGCCGGCCACGTGTGAGGTTGCCTGCGGCATCCATGATTCGAATGCGTCCTGGCTCTGGCATTTGCGCAAGGTGCGGGCAGGCGCCGACCTGACGGTGATTTCCAGCGGTACCTGGACCATCGTCATGAAGAGCCGGGCGGATCTGGGCCGCCTGCGCGAAAACCGCGACATGCTGGCCAATGTGGACGTCTTCGGCGCGCCGGTCGCCACGGCCCGCTTCATGGGCGGCCGCGAATACTCGGCAATCATGGCCGGACGGTCGATGGCGATGCCGACGGTCGAGGACCTGCGCCGGGTGGTTGCCTGCGGCGCAATGGTCATCCCCGCTTTCGCCGAAGCCGGTGGGCCGTTTCATGGACACGTCGGCAGGACCGCTGGGACCGACGGCCTTACCGATGCGGAGTGGGCGTCCCTGGCGACCATTTACGTGGTGCTGGTGACGGACGTGATCCTGGACTTGCTGGGCGATTCCGACACCGTCGTGGTGGACGGTCCCTTCGCGCTCAACCCGCTGTTCGCTCCCCTGCTGAAAACCCTGCGCTCGACGGTCGCGGTATTCGTCAGCGCGATGACCTCGGGTGCCACGGCCGGAGCCCTGATCCTGATGCAGGGTGACGCAACGCCGGATGCGGAAAATCCCGACCGGCCGACAAAGCCACTGGACGTCCCGGGACTGGCCGGCTACAAGTCGGCCTGGAGGGCAGCCTGTATGGACTGGTGAAAATTGTCAAATACGATCAGCAATGCTTAAATACGATCACGTAATTTCTTAGTTCTATTCACCCGAGGTGCCGTCATGACAACCGTCCGAAGTCCCGCCCAGCGCGCCCTCGAGCAGGGCAAGGGCATCCTGCGCCTGGCCCCCAACTGGGTGCCCCGGTCCTTCTGCGTTCCCGGCCGCCGGATCAAACTGCATCCGGATGACTACTACATCCTCGGCGGTGCCCGAGGCGGGATCGACGAACGCTGGTTCGCCTCCACCACGGCGGCGGACAACGGTCCGCTCACTGGGGTCAATGAGGGCTTGAGCCAGGTGGTGGTGGGTACCGGCGCGGACGTCACTCAGGTGCTGCTGCGCGATGCCATTGCCGAACTGCAGGCCGCCATCGTCGGTGAGCGGCTGTGGCGGGAGCACGGCGGCTGGCCAATGTTTTCGAAATATTTCGACAACCTCGCGGCGTTGCCGCACCACATCCATCATCGCGATCAGCACGCCGAAAAAGTAGGTCAGCTTGGCAAGCCCGAGGCTTACTATTTCCCGCCGCAGGTGAATAACCACGGCGGCGCCTTCCCGTACACGTTCTTTGGCCTGGCACCCGGAACGACCAAGGAGCAGGTGCGGCTGGCGCTGGCAAATTTCGCCAAAGGCGACAACCGCATCACCGCGCTGTCGGCCGCCTACCGGCTGGAGGTGGGCACCGGCTGGGATGTCCCGCCCGGCATCCTGCATGCGCCCGGCAGCTTGTGTACCTATGAGCCGCAGCGCGCCTCGGACGTCTTCGCCATGTATGAATCGGTCACCGGCAATCAGGTCGTGCCGGAGGAACTGCTTTGGAAGAACACGCCGGAGGACCGCGTCGGCGATGTCGATTACCTGCTCGAGGTGATCGACTGGGAAGCCAATGTCGATCCCGACTTCAAGCGCCATCATTTCATGCTGCCGATTCCCGCCCGGGACGAAAATGAAATGCGTCAGGACGGCTACCGCGAGAACTGGGTCTGCTACAAGTCGCCGGACTTCAGCGCCAAGGAATTGACGCTGTTGCCGGGGCGCAGCGCCACCATCAAGGATGCCGCCGCCTACGGCCTGATCCTTACCGAAGGTTACGGCACGCTGGGAGTCCATCGCGCCGATACCCCCACCCTGATCCGTTACGGACAGTTGACCGACGACGAGTTCTTCGTCACCGAGTCGGCTGCCCGCGAAGGCGTGACGATCAGGAATGAGAGCGCCTCGCAACCGGTGGTGATGCTCAAGCACTTCGGTCCGCAAAATCCGGACCTCAAACTTTGACACCTTCGCGCTTCAACCGCCTGCTGCTGGATATGCACATCCCGGACTGGGATGCGGAATTCCTGTCGCAATACGATCCCGCTCGAGTGGCGGCCACACAGGTCACCACCGGCGCAGGATCGGTGATGGTCTATTGCCAGTCACATGTGGGACTCTGCTACTGGCCGGTCGCCGTCGGCCACCGTCACGCGGCCATGGGCGACAGGGACTGGCTGGGGGAATCCCTGGCGGTGTTCCGCCAGGCCGGGGTTGAAGTCTTCGGGTACTACTCGGTCATCTTCAACAACGCGGCCTACCTGGATCATCCTGACTGGTGCATCGAACCACGGCCGCCGCTTCCGGGCTGGGTCTTCCATGGCAACCGCTATGGGCAGGTCTGTCCCAATCACCCGGAATACCGCAGCTTCGTCGAAGCACAATTGCGCGATCTGTTCGGGCGCTATGCTTTCGACGGTTTCTTCTTCGACATGACCTTCTGGCGCAGCGCCTGTTTATGTCCAGCCTGCCGGGCGCGCTTCCTGGCGGAAACGGGGCACGACATTCCTGCGAGCGTCGACTGGGCGGATCCGGTCTGGTGTGCTTTCCAGACTGCGCGGGAACGCTGGCTCCTGGAGTTCGCGGCCCTTCTCACCAGATTGGCGAAGGCTCACGGCATTCCGCTGGTCTTTCACAACTCTGCCGTGTCCCTGTTCAACTGGAAGTTCGGCGTGTCATTTGACTTAGCCAACGAGAACGACTTCCTCGGTGGCGACTTCTACGGCGACAGCGATGAGCAGTTCTTCATCAGCCGCTTCATGCTCAACCTGTCGAAGACCCGACCGATCGAGTTCATGACCAGCCGCTGCCTGTATCTGACCGATCATGTCAGCACCAAACCGGCGGCGCTCCTGCAAACCCAGGCCTATGCGGCCCTCACCTCGGCAGCGGCGTTTCGCCTGATCGACGCCATCGATCCCCGGGGCACGATCTGCGATGACGTCTATCCGCTGCTCGGGTCGGTGTTCGAACGCGTCGAAACCTTTCAGCCCTACCTGGGCGGCGAACCGGTCGAGGACGTGGTCGTGTATGTCAGCGACCATTCGAAGATGAACCTTAAGGAAAACGGCCGCCCTCTCAAGGACCCGGCGACCTTGGGCTTTTCCTGTCCGCATCTGGACGCCGCGAAAGGTGCAACGAACCGTCTGAGGGAGGCCGGTATTCCGGTCGGCGTGGTCACCCGCAAGCAATTGTCCTCGCTGGCCCGCTACAAGGTGGTGGTGCTGCCGGAAGTCTTCCGCATGTCGGCCGAAGAAGCCGCGGCCTTTACCGCCTATGTGATCGGTGGCGGCAGTCTCTATGTCAGCGGCATGACGGGCAGCTACACCCTGGAGGGGCGCAGCCCGGAATTGCTGCTGGGCGAGTGCCTTGGCCTGCGATCGGCAGGGCCGCTGGCGGGAGAAATCTTTTATGTTCGCCCAGCAGTCGCCGAGTGGCGCGAACTGCTCCGGCCGCAGCCAATGATCTACTGTCACGAGAATCTTCAGCAGGTGGTGACGGTGTCGGCGAATGTCGAGACGCTGGCCACCCTGACCCTCCCTTATGCTCCGCCCCACGAAGGTACGGCGGACGATCAGTATTGGTCGAGCATCCACAGTTCGCCGCCGCATGAGGATACGACCATGCCGGCGGTCACCGAACAGCGCTTCGGCGCCGGACGGGCGATCTACTCGGTGATGCCGCTCGAGCGCAGCAGCCACCACGCGACACAGAACTCCTTCCGCTGGATCATCGGGCGGTTGCTGCCCGCCGGTCCCAGCTTCCGTGCCCATACTTATGAGCACGTCTGGCTGACGGTCTTCCATCAGCCCGAGCAACGTCGTTTCATCCTGCATCTGCTCAACTATCCCGCCAATCTGCCCGCGGTGCCGGTAAGCGGAATCCGCCTGGAACTCGGCCGGGGCATGGGTCTCAACTTCGACAAGCTGCTGCGTTTGCCGGAATCCCGGGAACTGCCATTGACGGTCGGCGTAAGCGGTGAATGCGAGGCCGTGATCGACGAGTTGCAGGATTACGCCATGCTGGTATTGATCTACCAATAGGCCCGTGGCCAGGGTTGAACAACGACTCGTTGCGCTTGGATTGGTGCTCCCCGGGCCGATCAAGTTGCCCCCGGGTGTCGTGCTGCCGTTCCAGTTCGTGCGGGTTGTCGGCACGCGTGCGCTGATCTCCGGCCACGGACCGCAGCATGCCGACGGGTCGATCGCCGGGCCGCTTGGAAAGCTCGGACAGGACCTCACCGTCGAACAAGGCTACGCGGCGGCGCGCCTCACCGGGCTCTCCATCCTGGCCAGCCTCCAGCGCACGCTCGGCGACCTGGACCGCATCGCCTGCTGGACTCGGGTATTCGGCATGGTGAATTCCACGCCGGGATTCACCCGCCAGCCAAGCGTCATCAACGGGTTCTCAGACCTTATCCTCGAACTGTTCGGTCCAGAGGCGGGCGCCCATTCGCGCAGTGCGGTCGGCATGGCCGAACTGCCGTTCGACATACCGGTCGAGATCGAGGGCGAAGTGGAGATCCGAACTTAGATCGGAGCGCCTTCGGAGGCCCTTGGCGAGCACCTTGGAACGGCGCTGGTAGCTGTAGAGTTCGCGTTTGGCGTCGGGCAGGGGTTCGACGTCAGTTGCGGCGAAGCCGCGCTCGATGAACCAGTGTGCGGTGCGTGTAGTCAGCACTAACAGCCGCCTGAGCCTGGCCTTGGCGGCGCGCGCTTCGATATGCCCGAGCGGGCGGTCACCGCAGCCGCAGCGCTGGTATCCCGACATCACCACGAGGCAGGCCAGTTCCCCTGCCTTCTCCTTGGCCTTGGAACCGACAAACGGGTAAAGGGCCGCGCACCCGAGGATGACGCCGTCGTGGTCGAGCAGGGTGAAGCGGCCGATCTTCAGTTCCAGGCACCCGCGTCCGTGCTTGGCCAGTGGCGCGCTGGCGATGATGGTGCCGACCCCCCCTGCTACGTGAAGGATTCCATTAGCAAGGCGCTTCGCAAATGGCCGGTGTTCACCAGGTTACGGACCAATGTGACGATTTGCGCACGGTCGCGTATTTGCTGTTCCGAGCGTTGCCGAACGGCACCACTGAAGCGGCGAAATTTGAATGGCAGGTAACTGGCAGCGGGCTCAGGGAGATCTCCGACTCAAGTCGCCATAGAAGCGACATTGGGGGCTTGAAAACGTAGGGCGGCTTCACCTCCATCAACGGACATTCTGAGAGCGAGAATCAGGATGGTTGCCTGCGGATCTAGCGAGGATATTCCGACTTGAGCTACGACGGAGGTTCGGCAGGTCAATCGGTAACAGGGTTGCATGTCATGAGGTACTGGCGGCGGAATGAAAGTCCTTCGCGCTTGTCGTTGGAGTTTGTTCTAACAGTAAGGCTGATCTGGCCCGGAACGCGTAGTGTATTCCGGGCCAGCGAAGTTCGACCTCAGAAGCGCACACCCGCGTTCAAATTCAAGTAGCTCTTGTCTTTGTTCATGCTGTAGTTGCCGCCGGCATTAACCATCCATTGAAGTTCAGCAAAATACTTCTTGAGATACTCGCCGCGTAACTCCACGCTGGCCGTTTGCCTGCCATCAACAAAGACTGTATCTGTTGATGTTCCTTTGGCGTCGCTGCCGAACGAGAACGAGGGCCTCAGGTCCAGACCCTCAGTCACATTTGAATAGAGCAAAGTTGCTCGAAGGCGATATCCCCATGCAGTCTTCGTGACATAACCGTCTGTGGAGCAAGTCTTGGCGTTTGCCGTTGCAGCGCAGGCACCATTGACCGGTCCAATGCCGAATACGTCAGGTCGCCCGTAACGTCGCTTGTTGAAATCCGGTAGATCAGGGACGTATTTCCAACCGAACTCCCCCGAAACTGTTGTTCGATTCGATCCCAATACCGATGCAAATACCTTCTCGGCGCCTAGGGAAAGCTGCACCTGCTTGTGTCGATCATAGCCGGGCCAATCCGCGCCTCGCGCCAAGGCATTTATGTCTGCGCGCAGTGGTGTGATTGCGGCGGGATTGTTGGCTGCCGCGAGTTGATCGGACCCATTGAGACGGAAGATGTCATTCGGCCGATATGAAAGCTCCCCTGTCAATGTCCAGTCGGGAATTCGGGTGTTGAAGTTTACTGCGAGGGTCTTCACTTGCTCGGGCCATTCCAAATAGTAATGGGGGTTTAGGGGGCTGCCACTGACAAACGGCGTCGCCGCATTTGGGTTTGTCGTCTTGGAGACGCTAGGAACCTGACGTCGGCTGTGGAGCTGGGTGTAGTAAATGCCAAAAGCCGTATTCAGAGGTATGCTCTGGTACTTCAAACCCAAACCGTACTCGCCGGAATTGCTTGGGACGTGATCGGCGGAACGCACCATGAAAGGCCCTCCGGTGGGAAGAAGAACGCGCTCCGACGAAGCCGTCTGGACTGCATTGGCTGTCTGAACCCAAGCGACGTTGCAGCCCTGCGCCTGAAAATCGACCGGGGCAAAATAGGTGCCGCACCCCGGGACTTCGTTCGCGACAAACTTGAACTGATAGAAAGCTTCAACGTTGATCGTCTTGGTCAAGCCCAATTGGGCGGACAGCGCTGCAAACGGAATTCTTGATTCTTCTGGAAAGGCTCCAGATCGCTGCGCCGCGGGGGCGTCTACGGGGTTGATCTCGGCAAGGGCCCCTCCGGTTCTGCCCGGTAGAGCCCAGTTGATTAGCTGATTCCCCAGCTTAAGCTTCACCGGTATCTCGCCCGCCGAAAATGTTCCATAAGCATAGGCTTCTTGAAGTACCGCCCCCGAAAAGCTGGCTCGTTTGCTAAACCCGGCGTCGCTCAAGGGGCTGTCAGCCTTGTAGCCGCTGGGAAAGTTACCCCAAGGTACATTGTGATCACTCAGGTTGAAGTCCTTCCAAGCCTTTACCTGAACCAGCAAGCCCAAATTCCGGTTTGAAACGTCTGCCTCGAAGAACCCTTTTAGCACTGTCGAGACGGGATCACCTTTGCGATAGTTCAACCGGCTATCGTCCGAGTTTCGACCACCGTTGGAAAGACCCACAGTACCGATCGAGGTTGCGTTGCTCTTGTTGATGACCTCTTGGTTAGGGTTGTCCATTGCGTAGGTCGTGCCGAAACTGATTGCGCCTTTCATTCTTACTGATCCGTCATTCGTTGCGGTGTCTGTGGCTTGTGCAGACAGCGTCCAGATCGCAAGAGGGACGAGGACGGCCAGGCGGCGACGTGAGAGTACCCGAGCGGGTTGTTGCACAGATATTTGCTTTTCGCCCCTGCGGATGCAATTTGATGAACAAGCTTGTGGGTCTATTTGGTTAGGCATTATTGCTCCTCTTGATAGTGCAGCATGATCACATGAGATGGGAAACCGCAGAGCGATACAACTGTATCCTATAATGAGCTCGTCATTGTAGTCAACCCAAACCAACACCCAAACCGTGACACGCAATCAATTCCATTTGTCAAACTAAGCCACTTGCTGGCAGTCCCCGGTAACCCGCTGATCCGGCGTCGGACATACAGTTCAAAAAGACTGTTGACAAATTTTCTACATCACTTATGATACAGCTGTATCGTATGGTGAGCCGTCAGAAAATAGTTAGGTTGTTGCTCAAAATTGAGGGGGATGAATGTCAATACGCATTTGTCCAACAGCGCGTTCAACAGACCACCCGAATGGTGGCAAAGGGGGAAAGATAATGTCACGAAAACTTATCACCGGATTGCTGGCGACCTTGCCCGTGCTTTATGGAATTGGTCCGCAAGTGGCGGTTGCACAAGAACTTGAAACGATAGTTGTCACGGCACAGAAACGTACCCAATCCTTGCAGGATGTTCCTCTTTCGGTGAGCGCATTCTCGGCCAAGGTCCTTGAGGACTACGGCATGCAGAACTTTGACGATATCGCGATCCCGGGAGTGCATATCGGAACCGGCGCGCGGAACGAAAGCTTGTTTGTGCGTGGCGTTGGGTCCGGGGCCAACTGGGGATTTGAGCAGTCAGTTCCCGTTTATATCGATGGCACCTACTACGGACGTGCAAGAGCGGAGAACATGGGGTTCATGGACGTCGAGCGGATCGAGGTTCTGAAGGGACCGCAACCGACCTTTTTTGGACAAAACGCCATTGCAGGAGCAGTCAGTATCACGACCGCTCGCCCGACCAAAGAGCTCTTTGGCTATGTCGATGCGGCGTACGAGGTAAATTCCCGAGAGAAAACGCTGTCTGCCGCCATATCGGGTCCGTTCTCGGAGGCGCTGCGCGCACGTGCGGCCTTCAAGAGCCGCGACGCGGAAGGCTGGATGACCGACGTGGCGCTCAACAACACCCGGGTGCCGCAGCGCAAGGATCAGTCGGTGCGTCTCAGTGCCGAGCTGGACATCTCCAAGGATCTGAAGGCCTACGTCAAGTATGAGAATTCCGACGAGAAGCAATATGGTCGAAACAGGCAGATCATCAACTGCGGTTTGGTCAACAAGACGCCGGACATCGGGAATTATCTTGATCGTACGGCAAACTCACCCGAGGACTGCCAATTCAACAAGACTCAGGCAAGCAGCATTGCGCAAGCGTTGCACCCGATGATTCCGCTGGAAGGCAATTGGGGCTATATCAGCAAACTGAAGTACGACGGCGGGCAGATCGCGCTGGACTGGGACCTGAACGGGTATAAGTTGTCTTCGGTCACTTCGTCCTACAAACTCGACTTCAGAATTCCGCAAAACGATGTGGACGGCAGTACCAAGGAAATCTCGGTCATCAACAGTACCGATATCAACAAGCAGGTCAGTCAGGAGTTCCGTATCCTCTCACCTCAGGGAAAGACCTTTGAGTGGATCGCCGGCGCCTATTTTGATCATGGCGACTTGAACACCTCAGGTAACGGTGATCTGTATATTCTCGGCAACATACCGGTGGCACCAGCACTCTTTCAATCGGCGCAACAGACATCGCGGTCTTGGTCCATATTTGGCGAAGCAAGCTTCAAGATCTCCGACCAGGTGACGGCGAAACTTGGTGGTCGGCAAAGTGAAGTGAAGAAGAGTACGGTCATCGGACTCATTTCCCAGCAACTCGTCCCGGTCGGTGTCCTCGTGCCTGCGCCGTTTATTCCCGGACCGCCGGGTACCGCGTGCTGCGTTCTTTTCCCGCCGTTCAAATACGTTGCCAGCCGCAGTGACAGCAGCTTCCAGCCCGCCGCCACACTCGAGTATCGGCCAGCCAAGGATGTCATGACCTATGCGAGCTGGAAGAAGGGCTTCAAGGCGGGCGGTTACGATCAAGACTCCCTGACCATGCCGGGTGGCACGCTGGCGTTCAATCCGGAAACCGTCAATGCCTACGAAGCCGGCTACCGGTCGCGGATGATGGGTGGCAAGGCCACGCTGAATGCGACAGCCTTCCGCTCCGACTACAAGGACCTGCAGGTCAGTGTGTTCTCGGGATCGATCGGCTTCAACACTACCAATGCGGCAAAATCGCGGACGCAAGGGCTGGAATTGGATGGCGCGCTTGCAGTAAGCAACAATTTGACCTTGAAGGGAGCGCTGACATTTCTGGATGCCAAATACCAAAGCTTCCCGGGTGCTTCGTGCAATCCGATACAGACTCTGGCCACTCCGGCAGGGGGTAACTGCACGCAGAATCTTAGTGGCAAGACACTGCAATTTGCACCCGAATGGTCAGGCAATGTCGGGGCAACGCTCAAGTTTCCCGTCGGTAACCTGAAAGGATCGACGCAGGTCGATGTGTTCTTCACGGCGAAGTACAACACCTCAAATGGACAAGATCCCAACACGGTTCAGGAAGGCTTCTCCAAGATCGACATGCGTTTTGCGCTTTCCCCAGCGAGCGGAAACTGGGAGGTGGCCTTGGTCGGGCGTAACCTGACTAACAAGTACACCTCGCACTGGATTGAATCCGGCGTGTTCGGTCCTCTGGTTCCGGGCTTGGCCTACCAGGCATTCCTGGATCGGCCACGGCAGATCGAAGTTCAAGCAAAATACAACTTTTAAGGTAGTCCCTTGGACGTTGGACGGCATGATGCTCTCGTAGCATCATGCCGATTCTTTTTGCTTTCTTACGTAAGAATTGCTTACCGACGTAAGGTGCATGGATTAGTGGAGGCGATGATGCAATTGAAATTTGCCGTGTGGTTCCTACTTTGGCTAACACTGAGCGCCGCAATGCCCGGCGTCGCCCTGGCGAAACCCGCAAAACAGCCAAACATCTTGCTGATCCTCGCCGATGACCTCGGTTTTGCCGATATTGGTGCCTTCGGCGGTGAAATACCAACGCCGAAACTGGACGAACTCGCCAGGTCGGGGTTGCAACTGACACGCTTCTATACGTCGTCGCAATGCGCGCCGACGCGTGCCATGTTGATGTCGGGCGTGGACAGCCATCTGGCCGGCCTGGGTGCGATGCAGGAAGGCATGAGCGAAAACCAGGTGGGACAGCCAGGCTATGAGGGGTATTTGAACAACCGGGTTGTATCGATGGCTTCGCTGCTCAAGGACGCGGGTTATCACACGTACATGGCCGGCAAATGGCACCTCGGCACCGAAGTTGACCAGACGCCGACGGCGCGCGGCTTTGACCGTTCGTTCTCATTGCTGACCGGTAGCGCCAGCCATTTCAACGACATGGCCGGACCGACGTTGGCGCAGCCACGAGCGAAATACTGGGAGGATGGCAAGGAGGTTTTCAGCCTGCCCGAGTCGTTCTATTCCACCAGCTATTACACCAGCCGGATGATCGAATACATCGACAGCAACAAGACCAGCGCCAAACCGTTCTTTGCCTATCTTGCTTATACCGCTCCTCACTGGCCGATCCAGGCGCTGGACCGCGACCTAGCGCGGCAGCGTGGCAAGTACGACGAAGGCTACGATGTCATTCGCGCCCGGCGCTTTGAAAAGCTGAAAGCGCAGGGAGTGATCCCGGCGAATGCGAGCCTGCCGCCAAGTCCCGCCAGCGTGATTCCCTGGAACTCTTTGAGCCCGGAACAGAAGAAACGGCAGGCGCGTCTGATGGAGGTGTATGCGGCGATGGTCGACCGCATGGATTACGAAATTGGTCGTGTGGTGGCCCATCTCAAGCGCAACGGTCTCTATGACAATACTGTTATTGTCTTCATGTCGGACAACGGCGCGGACAGCAATCCCCTAGTGAATTTCCCCGTCTATGCCGAGTGGGTCAAGCGCTTTGATGATAGCTATGAGAACATCGGACGCAAGGGCTCGTTCTCGTCTTATGACGCCGGTTGGGCGAGCGCCGGGGAGGCGCCATTCCGACTCTACAAATGGTTCTCGACCGAAGGCGGGATACGATCGCCGGCGCTCATCGTCGCGCCGAATTCGGTTAGGGGACAAAAGAACGACAGCCCAACCACGGTGCTGGATGTACTGCCGACTCTGCTCGATCTGGCCGGTGCGCCGCGCCCCGGAAAGACCTACAAGGGCCGCGAAGTGTACCCGCTGGCAGGGCGGTCCATGTTGCCGCTGCTTTCCGGCACGTCCAGCCAGATTCGAGGGGACGACGATACTTACGGCATGGAGATCGTCGGCAGATATGCGCTGATCAAGGGTGACTGGAAAATCATTTGGGTCGACAAACCCTGGGGCACCGGAGACTGGGAGTTGTTCAGATTGGAAGCGCTATGCCGAAAAGAACAATGTGATTATTCCCAACAAACTCGTCCCGGCGCTGGAGCGCTAGCGCGGTTTTCAAGGGGCGTGGCAGCCGAAGGCGCGGCAGGTAGAATCCCCGGTTTGCGGCACCTCCCGACGGCTCCTGAAGATGTTGTTCGCAGTGCATGTTCGTCGTTTGTCGAGCGCGGTCCGATTCCTCGCAGTTTGCATCATCGCACTGTTAGCTGGGGAATCTCTGGCCGATGTTGGTCGCGCCGCATGGGTGGGTGCGACCCGCTGCGCTAGTTGTCACGCCAACGAGTACCAGGCCTGGCAAACGTCTCACCACGCGCTGGCGATGCAGGTTGCGAGCGACAAGTCGGTGCTCGGGAATTTCGATAAGGCGCGGTTTGGCTATGCTGGCATTACCTCGACATTTTTCCGTCGCGACGGCAAGTTCTTCGTCAATACCGACGGCCCCGATGGCAAACTTCACGACTACGAGATTGCCTACACCTTCGGGTTTAAGCCCTTACAGCAGTATTTGATTGCCTTGCCGGGCGGGCGCCTGCAGGCTTTCGGCATCGCCTGGGATGCGAGACCCAGGTCGGACGGTGGCGGGCGCTGGTTTCACGTCTATCCCGACCTTAAAGTGAAGGCGGGAAATCCGCTGCACTGGACTGGTATCGACCAGAACTGGAACTACCAGTGCGCCGAATGCCATTCGACCCGTTTCGAGAAGAACTACGATGCCGACAAGAAAGCCTTTGCATCAAGCTGGTCGGAAATCAACGTTTCCTGTGAATCCTGTCATGGGCCCGGCTTGAAGCACGTCTCTTGGGCCGCAGGCCCACGCGAGGACAAGCAAGACAAGGGATTGGCCACGGTGTTCGATGAACGCAGAAACGTCAATTGGGCGCAGGACCCGCAAACCGGTCAAACCGTTAGAAGCTCTCCGCGCACCAGCAATCGTGAAATTGAAACCTGCGCCCGCTGTCACGCGCGGCGTGGCCAGTTTTCCGATTCATTCATCCACGGCCAGACTCTCGGCGACAGTTTTCGCCCGGCCACTCTCGACCCCGGACTGTACTGGGCAGACGGGCAGATGCGTGACGAGGTCTATAACTATGGCTCGTTCCTGCAAAGCCGGATGCACGCGCAAGGCGTCACCTGCAGCGATTGCCATGAGCCGCATTCGCAGAGGCTGCGCGCGCCGGGCAACGCGGTGTGCGGGCAATGTCATCTGTTGACCACATACGCTGCGCCGAAGCACCATCATCACACCGAAAACAGCAAGGGCAGCCAGTGCGCGGAATGCCACATGCGGACCACTACCTACATGCAAGTCGATCCACGGCACGATCACTCATTCCGCATACCGCGGCCGGACCTGTCGCAGAAGCTCGGAATTCCCAACGCCTGCAACCAGTGTCATGCCGCCAAGACGCCGGGTTGGGCGATGGCGGCAATCAAGGAATGGACGGGCGGCCGCCCACCAGGCGGCTTCCAGCGCTTCGCCCAGGTACTACATGACGCGGGGACGGGCAGCCCCCCGGCGAAGGACATCGTCAGTGGGTTGATCGCGGTCGCAGGCGATGTCGCGCATTCGCCAATTGCTCGCGCCACCGCCTTGGCGAGGCTCGGTGATTATCCGACGCCGGCAGCGATGGCATCTGCCAAGGCGTCGCTGTACGACGCCGACCCAATGGTACGGGAAGCGGCCCTCAATGCCTTATCGCACGCCGATGACACGGACCGGGCTCGTCTGTTGGCGCCCCTGCTGCAGGACAAAGTCCGCAGCGTTCGCATGGCTGCCGCACGAGCACTGGTCGGTGCGCCGGAAAGGCTGTTGGGGAACGACAGCAGCTTCAAAGCGGCGCTGGCCGAATACTTTGCTGCGCAGAAATTCAATGCCGATCGACCGGAATCCCATGTTGATCTTGGTGCTCTGCACGTCGATCGGGGAGACGTCGCTGCCGCAGAGGGAGCATTTCGCACCGCGATTGAACTCGACCGAAGTTACCTACCTGCCACCATCAATCTCGCCGACCTTTATCGCAGCCTCGGCCGGGAAGCGGACTCTGAGGCGGCCCTGCGCCAAGCCTTGGCGCACTCGCCGCGGGCGGCGATGCTGCACCATGTTCTGGGACTGTCCTTGGTTCGGCAAATGCGCAAGCCCGAAGCACTGGCTGAACTGCGACTAGCCGCGAGCATGGACCGGGGCAATGTTCGCTTTGGCTACATTTACGCAATTGCATTGCACGATGCGGGAAAGGTCAAAGAGGCAATTGGGCAACTGAGGCAGTCGCTTGCCAGAGCCCCGAGAAACGCCGTCATTCGCGCCGCGTTGCGGGAATTCTCGGCAGAATTGCCTTGACACCACTTGCGGCCTAACTGTACCATCAGTCGGGGTGACAGTATCGTATAGCGGTCAAATGGCGAGCCGCAGTCATCTTTTCGTGGGGGATGTGAATGAACACCAACCCGAGTGTGCTTGATCCGAATGTGCAGCCGTGGCCCAGTCCGGTGCGTGCGTGGTTTGCGGTCGCATTGCTGGTATTTGCACTGGCGCTGTCGTTCGTCGACCGCATCATCCTGGCGTTGCTCGTGGACCCGATACGCAAGGATCTCGGTTTGCAGGACCACCATCTCGGGCTACTGTTAGGATTTGCGTTTTCGGCGTTCTATATCGTTGCGGCATTTCCCATCGCGCGCCTCGCTGACCGTCACAGCCGCCGCCTGATTATTGTCTGCGGGGTATTCGCCTGGAGCGTGATGACGGCGGTGTGCGGCTTGGCACAGAGTTTCTGGCAGTTGTTCTTTGCCCGCGCCGGTGTGGCGGCGGGCGAGGCGACCCTGCAACCGTCGGCGTATTCGATGTTTTCCGACTACTTCCCACGCGAACGCTTGGGTATGGCGCTCGGCGTCTATCAGTCAGGAATCTATCTGGGCGTGGGCTTCGCTTTTCTCGCGGGTGGATTGGTCCTAGAAATGGTCAAGGGCGTGAGCGGGCTGTCGCTGCCATTTGTTGGTGAGTTGCATCCCTGGCAGTTTGCCTTCGTGGTGGTGGGAGCACCGGGAGTGATCCTGGCGCTGATCCTGTTGGCAGTCCGGGAACCGCCGCGCCGCGGCGCCCTGGCGACGAAAGGGACAGCCATGCCCTTGCGCGACGTTTTCGCCTACATTCGTGCGAACCTGCGCGTCTACGCCGGACACTATCTCGGGTTTGCTTTGTTGGCCATCCCTTCATTCACCATTGCTATGTGGGCGCCGAGCTATTTCATACGTGTCCTCGGCTATGCGCCCCCAGACGCAGCACGCACATTGGGCTTGATGATTCTCCTACTGTCTCCGGCCGGTGCCTTGTTTGGCGGATTCCTGGCCGATCGCTGGCAAAAGCAGGGGCACCTGGATGCACCGATCCGGGTCGGTCTTGTCGCGGCGCTGGTGCTGTTTGTAACGGGCGTTGGTGCGCCGCTGGTGACCGACCCTGCGCTGGCGGTGCTGACGTTCTGTCCCTTCGTGTTCGCCAGCAGCATGCCGGCCGCCGTGGCGCCGACGGCACTGCAACTCATCGCTCCCAACCAGCTTCGGGCACAGATGTCCGCAGGTTTCCTACTCAGCCTGAATCTCATTAGTTCGGGCATCGGGCCAACAGCGATCGGATTGATTACGTCCGTGCTCTTTGCCAATGATCGCGCGGTGGGAATGTCGATGAGCATAGTCAATGGCGTGGCAGTGATCCTGTCCGGCGTGATTTTGTTCAAGATGAGAAGGGCATTTTCCGAAGCAGCCGGCAAACAGGCTTCCTAGTGCCGTCAGGAGCAGCCCCAGCAATATCCGATATGACTTATGCCCCCCGAAAGTAGGCACTCGTGAAATTCAGACAACTTGTCACGGTTGCGATAAGTACCCTCTTTGCGTCCGTTATAGCACCGGCTGCGGCCGAGTCGTTTAACCTGACTACACCAAAGCAGGTGATTGCCAATAACGTGGTGATCGAGGCGGTAACTTTTCGCGGTAGGCCGGCGTTAAAGGTGGAACTCACCGACGAGCTTCAGAAGATGCCAGGCAGCAACCCGACCGGATATGCGCTGCTACCGGTCGAGTTCGAGAATGGCACTGTCGAAGTTGACATTGCTGGCGTGACCAACGGCAAAGGCCCCCCAGAAGTGCGGGCGTTCGCCGGAATCGCCTTTCATATTTTGTCTGGCGTCGACAAATATGAAGCAATCTACCTGCGGATGAGCAATGGTCGGCTGGAGCAACCCACCCCCACAGAACCAAGAAGCTCCAGAGCGATTCAGTATGTGGCGCATCCCGACTTTCATTTTGACGTGTCGCGCAAGAACTTTCCTGGAAAATATGAGAGTGGTGCCAACATCGCATCCAACAGCTGGATTCACCTGCGCTTGGAGATTGACGGAAACGTCCTCCAGGCTTTCGTCAATGATGAGAAACAGGCGTCATTGACGGTCACCGATCTGAAGCTCGCCAACGCCACCGGAAAGGTGGGACTATGGGTCGGTAACGGCACTGCCGGGTACTTCTCCAACGCCCGAGTCGGACCAAAGTAGTCCCGATATAGTTGTGCCGGAGGTACTGAGAATGAGGTGAGGTCTTGACGTTGCTGACCTGACTCGCCGTGCATGCGCTGTTCCGGTCAGCGCGATGGGTACAGCGATGGTATGCGTATGAGGCCGAAGACATCCCACTTCATCAGGTCACCCCGGGGAACCAGCTGCATGTCGAAAACCGCTTGTCCTGACGTGTCTTTCCGATATTCCATGATGCGCGGCGTCCATGGCAGGTCCATTGGGTGGACCTTGGTTCGATCAAAATCATTGAAGGTTTCGACCTTGTGGCCCGGATAACACATGGCGAAATCCACCAGGATATTGCCCGTCTTTGGCAGCATGTGCGCATCCCCGGTTGCCCATACATAGCAGCCCGATTCAGGATCCTTCGGCGTGGAGAAGACCACCTTGGCGGTCATTCGCGCTGCATCCACCTCGTAGACGATCGCGTTGCTCAGAGACTCTTCCGGTGACTTCACCTTTTCACCGGTAAACGGAATTGCCTGAAAGACATTATTGTTGAATACGATTAAGTTGCCGTCCGGCGTCACACGCGGATTATGCTGGTGATGGAAATATTGGAAGTTGTCCCCGATCGGCTTCAGCAGCTTCTTCCGCAATTCAGGACTCCAACCCACGTCTCGCGCCAGAATCCACTTAATCTCCTTGCTCTTCTTGTCGATCTTCAGGACCGCGTCGAGTTTTCTGAAAGACACCAGCACGGAATCGTCCCGCTTGTCGTAATAGACGCCGTTGCCGTGGGTCCATCCCAGTGCCCCGGGGAAGCCCCGGACCCACCAGTATGGGGAGAATGTCTCATAGCCAATCTTGAACGGGTCGAGATAATCGAAGGCATTCCAGCGCCACACCACCTTCCCCTCCGGAGTGAATTCGATGATTTCATCGCCGATCACGGTCTGAGTCTTGCGCGGTGCGGCTTGGTCGTATTCGCTCGTATAGTAATTGTCGATCTGCCTTGGAAACGCTTGCAGGGCGAGGAAATTCCCATTCGGCAATTCGTCCGGTGTGTGATGCAGCGTGACAGCCTGCACCGGGATGACGCCCTTGGGAAGGGGGCGGGAACCAAGCGCCGCGCCCCACTGGCGTATGGTGTTGCCGAGAAGGTCGATCTCCACCGATTGGTTCAACAAAGTGTGGAAGAATATGTTGCCATTATTAAGAGAGGCAATTCCGGCGATGCGCGCATCGAACTTGTAGTACCAGACCACTTCGCCGGCGGTATTGACCGCGATGATCATTCCAAACTTCTCGGAGAATTCCCGCTGTAGTTTGGTCTGGCGATCAGGGCGACCCAGAGGCATTCGTCGCACGGTCAGCAGAGTGACCCCCGGTTCCATCTGGTTCACCTCGGCGCGATTGACACGGATAATCGGAAATTCGATTCCATCGCCTGGCAAAGCAGGTGTTGTATAGATGAGTTGCTCAGGGTGAGCTACTCTTTCACCGGCTGCATCAATGGCGGTAACCTCGAAGCGGTGGGTTGTCCCGGCCTTCATTCCGACTATCGGAAGCGTGACGTGAGCATTCGAACTCATCGGAAAATTCAACGTCCATTTTCTTGAACCGTCATCAACCTGGATTTCCGTTTTGACGGGTTTCTCCACTTCGAATGACAATATCGCTGCTAACGGCACCCTTTCATTCGGGTTCTTGGCAATTTGTGGCGGCTTGCTGAATTGCAGGGCAGACGCAATGTCGCTGCTGAGCAGGAGCGTGGCGGCAAGCGCCGTCAGGACGAGGAGTCTCGCATTATTCATATCCGCACCTAGTCAATGTGGAGGTTGAACTGCTTGAACTGGTCTGTATCGTTAGTGGCCGTAGGGCGGTACAGATGTCCCGCACGGCGGGATGTTGAAGGATCGCGGAAGGATTGTCAATGGTGGTCCTCCGGCATGGTGATGCTCCTGCATTGGCTGCCACGCCAGTGGTGTTTCCACACCAGTCGCACACCAGTCGTTGACGGATGATACCCGCTATAATATGATACACTTGTACTGTATGGTGGCAATTGCCACTCAGTCCCATGTCTCCCCCCCCAATATAAGGGCTCGTCCTAATGATTGCCACTCGCCCGACTCTGTCCCTGAACGAACGCGACCGTCGCTGGGAATCCGTCAGGAATTTGCTCCGGGCCAACAAGCTTGATTGCGTGATTGTCGTCGGCTTGAGCGGCACTTGGCGATTCGATACTTATCTGGCCGGCGAGCACGCGGACGGGATCGTGGTGTTTCCGCTGGTGGGAGAGCCCACCTACCTGACCTGGACGCCAACATACATCTCTCGGCACACCGAGAATCGCACGCGATTTGGAGTTGGCTGGATCGACAATTGGCAAATTGGCACGAACGGTAGGGGCCTGTCACAGACCCTGCTCAGTCACGGGTTGAACAAGGCGTCGATAGGTGTTGTCGGTCTGGCCGGAGATGGCTCTCCGATAGAAGCAGATGGCTGGATTCCCTACGGCACCTGGGTGGAGGTGCAGAAACAGCTTCCCAACGCCAGGTTCGTCGATCTCACCAGGCCTTTCATCGGGTTGATGCTGGTCAAGAGTGCAGAGGAATTGGAATTGTTTCGATATGCCTCGCAGGTTGGCGAATTGACTTGCGAAGCGATGCTCAAGGCGGTCCAGGACGGCAAGAACGAGAACGAGATTTATGCCGCGATGTCCTCCGTCATCTATTCCCACGGTTGCGATCCTATGCCCGGACCATTCATTCATAGCGGTGTGGAGAACCTGAGTTGGGGGTACTCGATCTGGCTCTCCCAAGCCCAGGCGCCGCGCACCATCCCAAGAGGTGGTGTTGCGCAGGCGGAAATCTTCGTCAACTATGGTGGCATCCAGTCCCAGCAACAGATGTCGATTGCGCTGGGTCCGGTTGCACCGGTGTGCCTCGAGCTGGCCGACACGGCGCGGCGCTCCTACGAGGCGGGCCTGAAGGTCCTGTATCCAGGACGAACCTGGCAGGAACTGGCCGATGCCATGGAGGTGCCGCTCGAGGAAACCAAGTGCTGGCACAGCACGCCACTGGTTCACAGCCTCTCCCCCAATCATCTGGTGGGACACCTCCGGGTTGGAATGGAAAGAATGCCGGGCTATCAGGAATCCCATCGTGTGACGCCGATAAAGCCACACGGCGGGGAAAAGGTTCTAGAACCCGGAATGGTGATTGAGATGGAACCCAATGCCTGCATCGGGAACTGGCGTGTCAACATTGGCGGAGCGATTATCATCACCGAAGATGGTCCCGAGGAGCTGAATCGTTTGTCCACTAGAATGCAGATCGTGGAGTAGAAAATGTCTAAAGTGCTATCGCCCGTCAAAGTGGATGCGTGGATAAGCGGGGAATACAAGGCCCCTTCATCAAATCGCTATTTCGACGATCTCAACCCACTGGATGATACCGTCTACGCGCAGGCGGGTTGGTGTACCGAAAAGGATGTCGATCAAGCCGTCCAGAGCGCTCATTCAGCGTTTCAGAGCTATCGTAATTCGCTGCCGAAGGAGCGGGAAGGATGGCTTTGCAAGGCCGCAGAGTTACTGGAGCAGCGCGCCGGCGAATTTGTCGAAGTGCTGGTGGACGAAGGTGGATCCACGTTGCTGAAGGCGCGTTTCGAGATCGGCTTCGCCCAGTCGATCCTCCGAGCGGCGGCCGGGATGGCTCGGAATATCTCCGGCAAGACCATGCCCTCGGATGTTCCCGGGCGCTTCAGCATGAGCATCCGGCAGCCGTTGGGAGTGGTCGCCTGCATCACGCCCTTCAACATCCCGCTCATCAAGGGTATCCGGCTCACCGCAAACGCGATGGCCATCGGCAATACCACCGTTCTGCTGCCCTCCGAGGAAGCGCCGGTGGTGGCGACCTTGATCGCCCGGTTGTACCAAGACGCGGGTTTCCCCAAGGGGTCGTTCAATTTTGTGACCGGATTCGGTCACGAAATCGGCGACAGCCTAACTGGTCATTCCCTCGTTCGCGCCGTGTCCTTCACCGGTTCGAGTCGCGTCGGCCAGCACATCCGAAAACTCTGCGCAGAACACGGCAAGAACGTCATTCTCGAGTTGGGCGGCAAGAGCCCGCTGGTTGTGCTGAAGGACGCCAATATCGAAAAGGCCGCAGCTGATGCCGTGTTCAGCATTTTCATCAACCAGGGACAGGTCTGCATGGGTGCCAGCCGAATTTACGTCGAGCGTCCGGTTTTCGATGATTTCCTGAAACGGTATGTGGAGAACACCCGAAAGGTGGGCATGGGAGACCTGAGAGACCCGACGACCATGATCGGGCCGCTGATCAACCAACGCCAGCGCGATCGAGTCCGCTCGCATATTGAGAACGCAGTGGCGCGGGGCGCCAGGATCGAAACCGGCGGCAACTGGTATGGGAACCGCTGCGAACCGACCATACTGACAGGGGTGACACCTGCCATGACCGTATGCCGGGAAGAAACCTTTGGTCCGGTAACCTCGGTCTACCCCATAGACTCAGTCGACGAGGCATTGGCGCTGGCCAACGACAGCGTGTATGGCTTGAGCGCCGCGATCTACACTTCCAATATCACGACCGCTCTGAAGTTTGCACAGGACATCAAATCGGGCATGGTTCATATCAATGCTCCAACCCCCCAGGACGAACCGCATGTGCCATTCGGTGGTGTCGGGGAGAGCGGTGTCGGGCGTGAGGGGCCGGACGGTGATATCGAGGCGCTGACGGAGTGGAAATGGATCACCGTGCAGCTATGAGTTCGCCCGTCATCAATTCTGCCGGCTGGGCTGTGCGTGGGGGCGCTGATCAATGAAGAATCTCACCAACAAGACAATTATCGTTACTGGCGTGGCGTCGGGTATCGGTGCGCAAACCGCACGTATCTTGAGATCCAGAGGCGCCCGGGTCATTGGTCTTGACCGAAACGATGCTCTCGATCCGCTTGACCGGTTCATCAAATACGACCAATCGGCCCAGCGATCGATAGAGGCTGCCATTGAGGCGTTGGACGGGAATGTGGACGCCTTGTGCAATATCGCCGGCGTCCCTCCAACTGTTGGCGCCGAGAAGGTGCTGAAGATCAATTTTTTGGGACTGAGATCCTTTATCGAAGGCGCCGCGGGAAAACTCAAGGACGGTGCGGTCGTCATCAATGTGTCTTCCATGGCGGGATTCATGTGGCAGCAAAATCTGCCCTTCGTGAACGCTCTGATGGATTTGAAGTCGATCGAGGATGCGGGTGAATTTTGCGACCGAATGAACATCGTCAGCGACGGAATGACACCGACCTCAAGCTACCCATTGAGCAAACAGGCGGCAACGGCATGGACCATACGTAACTTCAATCGCTGGGCAGATCGGGGTATCCGCATGAACGTCGTCAGTCCGGGACCGGTGGCAACGCCCATCTTGAAGGATTTTCACGCCGCCTTAGGTGATGTTCCCAAAACAGGATTCATGGCCGGACTCCGCGACGGTACTCCGGACGACATCGCCAAGGTGATTGCATTTATGTGTTGCGACGATGCCGCCTGGCTCAATGGCATCAACTTGCCAACGGATGGGGGGCTCTCGGCCTTTCTGACTAACGAATTCGGTCCCAGATAAGGTCGGCTTAGGCGGCCGTCAAGTGCTCGCAGCCTCCGTCGCGAACATCTCGTTCATCAGCGAAACCACTTCCTTGGGGTTCCAGCGGGCCACACTGTTGGTTGGCGGCAAGGCTTCTGTGTAGAAGAACGCCGGAAGCTTGTCGTCGTCCCCGCTGAATCCCGCAGCCTGATTGAACTCGCGCTCCATGACCAGCGTGTCGCGGCCGATGGTCCGGAGTAAGGAGGCCGGAATCTGAGTGCCGTGGCAATCGTTGAAGGCGTTTGCTAGCAGTACGTGCCCCGGATCGGTCACCGAACGACCAAACACGCACAGCCCCAGCGAATCGGCGATGGCCGTATTGACCTGTGAGTTGTAGCTCGCCGCAACCAGTTCCTTCAAGGTTTTGTCGCGGCAGTCCATCATCGGCACATTTCCCGCAGTGTGGTCCGCTCCCTGGGCGGTGGTCATCATCGAGATGCCGGTCACCTCAACCACGCGAGGATCGTAAGCGCTGATCGCCTGCTGCTTGATCGCAGGGACTCGGGTAACACCGAAATGCTTGCCGACTCGCGCCGTGCCCTGTGCCAACAGCCGACCCCGTTCAGTGCCTAGGCGGATGTCCTGCAAGGCCGCCACAATGAACTTCTGATCACCGAACTTGGCTTGCCCGGCTTCCATCAGCACGCCCAGCATCGCGCCGGTTTCGATGGTGTCGATTCCCAGGTCATTGGCGATTGCGTTGAGGCGCGCGATATCGTCTGGATTGTCCAGTCCAAGGTTTGTACCCAATAGCCCTAGCGTCTCGTATTCCAGAGGCGACACCAGTTCCTTGCCGTTTTCGTCCACATGGACATTGCTGCACTTGATCAGGCAGCCCCCCATGCAGGCATGGGAAGTGTCCCCACCTCGCGCGAGGTTCTGGTCGTGGATGAAATTTCCGCCGACCTTGAGCGGTTCCACGGCCGGGTCCACCAGGCGGCCGATGCTGAAGTTGCGAACCGGCATGCCGCCGGTGTAATTGAGGAAGTCCGCCATCCCGGCAGTCCCGTACTTGGAGAGACCCTTGATGACTTCCTGTTCGCCGAGCTTGGCTCCATATTCGCGAACCGCCTGCATGACCTTCTTCCTGTCGTGCAATTCCGGCATCTTGTCGAAGTCGATCACGATGGCCTTGATCTTCTTGCTGCCCATCACCGCACCTACACCACCGCGCGCGGCGAGCCGCGCCGGCCGCCGTTCGCGATCGCTGAAGGCAATGCCGGCCAGCAAACCCTGGTATTCGCCTACCGGCCCGCAGAGCGCGATGCTGACGTTGTCGCCGTAGGCCTGGTGGAGCAGCGCCGCCGCCTCGAAGTTTCCCTTGCCGAGATAGGGCTGCGCGCTGTCGAAGTTCATCGCGCCATCTTTGGTAAGGCGGATCACCACCCAGTCATTCGCCATGCCGTGCAGCGTGAAGCCCGCCAGTTTGAGATGTCCCATTGCGGTAGCGAAAGTGCCGCCGCTGTTGGCCTCCTTGATGCCGCCGGTGAGCGGGCTCTTGCAACCGACGCTAAGGCGGTTGGCGTTGGAAAAATTGGTTCCGGCGAGCGGTCCGGCGGAGAAGATCAGCGGGTTCCCGGATGACAGCGGATCGACCGTGGCGGCATTGCTGGCCAGCAGGGTCTTGGCAATCAGATAGCGCCCGGCCCTTGCTACTTCGTCATCCCGCAATTCGACCGCTTCAAACGTTCGACATGCGAGGTCGATATTCAGGAATTGTCTCATCGCCTAACTCCTCGATTATGCCGTGCCGGCCATTCTAACGATCGGCTTGATGGCTTTTCCGGAAGCCATGTCGGCAACCGCTTCGTTGATCCGGTCGAACTCGTAGTAGCTGACGATTCGATCAACCGGAAAGCGACCTTCCAAGTAAAGGTCCACCAAATACGGAATGAAAACATCCGGAACGCTGTCGCCCTGGACGATACCCCGCACCGTGCGCCCGCCCAGCATGAGTTGCAGGACGTTCAGGCTGATGTCGGCGCCTTTTGCCGAACTGATCAAGCCGCAGGTGCCGAGGGTAGCCAGGCTGTCGACGGCCAGCCGGATGACGCCGACGTTGCCCGAGGTATCGATCGCACAGTCCAGCCCACTGCCCACGCGGGTTTTGATGTCCGTGGCGGTCACGCCCGGAACCGAGAGTATCGTGTGGGTGGCGCCGAGTTCCTCTGCCATCGCTAGCCGTACATCTTGAGTGTCGACTGCGACAATCTTGGCGGCCCCGGCAATGCGCGCCGCCATGATCGCGGCGAGCCCGACCGAACCGACACCGAAAATGGCGACGGTACTGCCCGATGCCACCTTGAGGGAGTTGAGGACCGCGCCGGCGCCCGTCTGTATGCCACAACCGAAAGGCCCCATCAACTCCAGCGGCACGTCCTGGCGTAGCGGGACGACATTGAGCTCGGTGCACAGCGCATGGGTCGCGAACGCGGACTGACCGAAAAAGTGACTGTGCACCGGCGTTCCGTTGCAGTTCAGTGCCACCGATCCATCCGCGCGCTGCCCCGAAAAGTTGACGCTCTCGCTATGCGCACAATAGGCGGGTATGCCCTGTCGGCAGGTCGGACATTGGCCACACGAATTGAACGTCATCACCACGTGATCGCCAGGCTTGACCTTTCGCACGGCGCTGCCGACCGCCACGACGATGCCCGAACCCTCGTGGCCTAGCACGATGGGCCGCGGCACTCGCGTTGGTGAGTTGTGCATTGCCACGTCGGTTTGGCAGATGCCGCAGGCGACCAGCTTCACGATCAGCTCATGGTCGCGTGGCGCCTCGAGTGACACGGACTCGATCGACAGAGGGGCTCCCACGGCCCGTGTTACAGCAGCCCTGATCAGCACAGACGAACCCTTGGGGTTGCGCCGCGAACTTCTCTTCGGTCCATCGTCGGCATCGCCGCCTCTACTTCAGCTTGAGCAGGCGTCTCGCATTGCCTTCATAGATGGCATGGCGCTGGGCCGGGGTGATATCTAGGGCGTCGATGATTTCGATCGTCCACCTTGTGAATGCGGCACCCTTCTCCGGATCAAACGGCGCATCTGAGGCAAACAACACGTTATCAACGCCGAAGAAATCGAGCCCAAGTTCGGTCGCCTTGGCCGCGCCGAAGAGCGCGGTGTCGGCATAAAACATCTTGAAGTAATCGAGCGGACGTTTCTTGAGCTTCTTCAACAACAGGGTGTAGTCCTCATCCGAGGTACGGGTACCCAACTGGTCCCAACCTGGGCCGACCCGACCTGCGGAATAAGGGATCATGGCGCCCATGTGGTGGGTGATGATCTTGAGGTTGGGATGTTTGTCGAACAGCCCTTCGAAGACAATGTGTGCCATCGCGACGCTCGTTTCGTAGGGCCAACCGAATGTCCACCAGATTTCATAGTGGCTCTTCTTCTCCTGTTTATAGTCCGCGAAGTCCGCACCTCGAGTCGGGTGTATCCAAATCGGCAAGTCAATCTTGGCCATCAGATCAAATAGTGGCAGCGTATCTGGCGCAGTCAGCGGCTTGCCTAGGACGTTGCTGTAAACCTGAACACCCACAGCACCGAGCTCGTTGATTGCGCGCTCTGTTTCGCGAAGCAGACCTTCCGGATCGTTCATCGGCAGCGAAGCAATGAACCCAGGAAAGCGATCCGGATATTTCTTGACAAGTTCCGCCATGCCATCATTGGCGAGCTGAGCCATCTCGTTCGCGACCGCAGCGGTACCGTACACTTCGATAGGTGGTGAGCTTAGGCTCAATATTTGAGCGTAGTCATCAAAACGGTCCATGATGCGAAATCGTTCGTCGAGGTCCACGATGTAAGGAATATCGCGCACGCGTTTGTGCATGTCCTTCCCGCCCGGCGCTACTTTCAGCATCCGGTCATAGTAGGCGCGTGGAAAGATGTGGTTGAAGATATCGAGTTTCATTTGAACTTCCTCTATGGTTGGGCGCCGCCTGCAATGGCGGACCCGGGGTTAGTGGTGCATTGAAACTGCTCAGTACCATTCTGCCGGGATCGCCCACCTTGGTGCGAGATCCGCAAGGCTGTCGCCACCTCTAACGATCTTCGGCCGGTCCTGCCTGCCCACAATCGCTGGCTCGAATCGGAGCGTGGCTTTTCCGTGGTTGCCCGACCCTTTGCGTGGGCCTGGTTGGTCATCGACGAATCCATGATCGCTAGAATAAAAGCGCGATCAGGCAGCAGTGACCGCGAAGGAGGAGATCTGACATTTTTATGTTAAGGCACCCCCTAGAAAACCCATACAACGATACACATGTCCCGAATAGCGATTATATTGATGAATATCGGATGCTTTGTCAATGACAAGTTGCATAGCAGTGCAATTTCTGTTTTTCGACCCATTAGGACGTGACGGCACCTGCCTCAGGATTCCAATCAACCTCTAAGCCGTAAATAAATCGCTGATGTGGCAATGGGTTCTATTGACTTGCGGGGATTCGAAGGAGTAGTCTTAACGTAATATTGATAAAGAATCACTTACGATCTAACATCGGTTATATGATCGAGATACGTCAAATCCTGCCGCAGGAGACCGTTCTGGTATGTGATGCTTACGACCTTTTGCCGTGGGAGGGAGAGGCTCCTTGGAACTGATCATACTCAGCGGATTTCTCGGATCGGGCAAGACCACGCTGCTCCTGCGGCTCTCCCAGGAATTCCGTTCCCAAGGGGCACGCGTCGCAATCGTGGTCAATGAAATCGGCGACATCGGTATCGACAACGCCTTGCTGAAGCGTATCGACCAGAATGTCTGGGAACTGGTGGGCGGCTGTATCTGCTGCACGCTGGCGAGTGACCTGATTCAGACCTTGAGGGAAATTCGCGAGAAATTCTGTCCGGACAAGGTGATCCTGGAGCCTTCGGGCGCGAGTCAGCCGGACATGATCTTGAGTGCGCTCGAATGCGGTGGCTCCGAACTGGTCGGGAGTCTGCACTGGCTGGCGTTGATTGACCCGCTCCGGCTGACCGAACTGCTCGCCGTACTCGAGCCGCTGATGGAGTCCTACCTGCGCCACGCCGATGCGGCGGTCATCACCAAGGGCGATCTTGCCAGCACGAATGAACTCGCTGCCGCGCGCGCTTGGGTGAATCGCCTGCGTCCTGACATTCGCTGCATCACCGCTGGCGGCGGCGACGCGGACCAATTGTCCCTCGCAAGTGCCGCCGGCCAGGCGAAATCTTCGATGCGGGAGTTGCTGGCATGCATCTGAGCCTGGCACCGTTCGCGGCGAGAGTGAGGTTCCGTTCCCGCCGGGAGATGGACTCGGATTACTGGCGCGGAGTGATGTCGGCACTGTTCGGCAACATCGCGTCGCGCCTGGTTGGTACACACCAGGCGGTGATTGGTCACATCAAGGGGCTCGGCGAGGCGGATGGGTCATATCTTCGCGCCAACTGTGTGTCCGCCCGCCTCGGCGTCGATATGGAGGGCGATTTGCAACGCTCGGTAAAAAAACTGGACCTGGATCTGGCGGTGCTGGCCTACGGTGTCGCTTGGGACGATATCCGGCTTGCAGTGGAGGGGGCAGCAAGCCAGATCGCCGCCGCATTGACCTGTGAGGCACTGGTGGAAGCTCGAATTCCCGAGGCGGCTGGGCACCATCATGACAATCCGGCGCTGCCGGTCAACAAACCTGCGAAGCTCATTTCCTGCAAAGTGATGATCGACGAGATTCGCCCGTTTCTTCCCGCCGGCATGGAGGTGGAGTCCTTCGACATCAGTCTGCATGTGCGCCCCGCCTTGTTGCGGGAGACGCTGCAAAAGGCCATCGATGCTGCCGACGGCATCTACGATCCGATCCTGCTCGGCTATGGCTTGTGCTCGAAATCGACCGTGGGTCTGATGGCGCGCCACTCGCGCCTGGTGGTGCCGAAGGGCGACGACTGCATCAGCGTGTTCCTGGGCTCGGAGAAAGAACGTCGCGCTGAGGCGGACAAGGAGCCCGGCACCTACTTTCTTACCCAGGGCTACATCGGCGGCGGTACCGGCCCAATGACCGACTACGAGCGCATGGTGACCAAATACGGACGGCAACGCGCCGACGGGCTGCTGGCGAAAATGATGGGCCACTATAAACGCCTGGTGTATATCCGCATGCCCAACGCCGAGTCGCTCGAATCGGATCGGGCCTATGCCAATGAGATGGCGGCACGCTTCGGCCTGGAATACGTCGAAAGGGACGGTACGCCACGACTGCTGAAACTCTTGGCGGACGGACAGTGGGGCGAGGACTTTGTAGTAACCCAACCCGGTCAGGCGATCGAACTCGAAAGCTTTATGACTTGAAATCCCGACTGACCAATCCGGTAGGCAGGCAGACAAACAAACACAACCAATGGAGAACTCTATGCAGAACTTGAACGCTATCCAGGCAGCCCTTGCCAATCTTGAAGAGGATCTGGCCTTGCAGTTGGTCGCCGAAGCAATGGCAGCGGGCGTCTCGGCCCTGGAACTTCTCAAGGCCTGCCAGGCGGGCATGGTGGAAGTGGGCGCGCGTTTTGAGCAACAGGAGTATTTCGTCTCTGACCTGATGATGTCCGGCGAGATATTCAAGCAGATCAGCGCCATTCTTGAGCCTGGACTCAAAGCCGGTGGCGCGGTGAGCGCCGGGAAGGTGGTGATTGGAACAGTCAAAGGCGACATTCACGATATCGGCAAGGACATCGTCGTCAACATGCTCAAGTCGGCCAATATCGACGTCATCGATCTCGGCGTCGACGTTGCTCCGGCGAAGTTTATCGATGCGCTGAAGAACAGCGGCGCCACCGTTCTCGGATTGTCAGGTTTGTTGACCCTGGCGTTTGACTCCATGAAAGCTACCATCTCGGCGCTCGCTGAAGCCGGCATGCGTGACACGGTCAAGGTCATGATCGGCGGCGGACCGGTGGACGCGACGGTGTGCCGGGTGGTCGGCGCCGATGACTGGGGCGCCGATGCCCAGCATGCGGTCAGAATCGCCAAGGGCTGGCTTGAGGCGGCCCATGTCTGACCACAAGCTCGACTTGTGGAAGCAGCGCGACGCGCGCATCCGCAAAGCGCTTGCCTTCGAACCCGTGGACCGGGTTCCCTTCACTTTTCTGGGGCCGGCTTACGCGCCCAGGTCGCAGGGCATGCCGTTTTCGACGTTTTGCACCGACGCCGACGCCGCGGTCAATGTCACTCTCGATACGCTCGACTCGCTCGACGACGTCGATGGCATCAACATGATGGTGGCCGGACTGTTCCCGGTCCACCTGACCAACCAGTGGCTCTCGCGCATCGACATACCGGGACGCGAACTCCCTGACGGCGATATCTGGCAAGTGCATGAAGAAGCAGTGATGAGCGTCGCCGACTACGACATGATCATTGACAAGGGCTGGCCGGCATTCCTCGACTACATTTATCCCAAGGTCCATAAGCCGGATCTCCTCGCGAAGCACAATGCCTGGATGCAGGAAAATTACGCTGATACCGGCAGGCGTTACCACGAGCGCGGCTACGCCACCCTGTGCAGCATGATCACGACGATTCCCTTCGAGGCGCTCTGCGGTGCGCGTTCGATGACCCAGTTCTTCTTTGACTGCTATCGCATGCCGGCGAAGGTCAAGGCGGCCCTGGACGTGATTCAGCCGTTCTATGTCGATCTCGCGGTGCAGGTTACCAACATCAGCGGTATCAAGAGCTGCTGGGTCGGTGGGTGGCGTTCCGCCAGCGCCATGGTGTCGCCCAAGATCTGGAACGAATTCGTCTTCCCGTACTTCTTCGACCTCATCACCAAGCTGCATGCGCAGGGGATTCTTTGCGTCCTGCATTTCGACCAGAAGTGGGACCGCGATCTCAAGCGATTTCTCGAACTGCCAAAAGGTTCATGCGTGTTTGCGCCGGATGGTGCCACCAACATCCGCCTGGCGCGCGAGGTTCTAGGAAATCACATGCCCCTGCTCGGCGACGTGCCCGCCGGGCTGCTGGCCGCCGGTTCTCCCGACGATGTGCACAAGTACGTGCGCGAGTTGATCCGCGATCTGGGGCCGGCCGGACTGATCATGAACTCCGGTTGCGACACACCATACAACACGCCGCGCGCCAACATGGATGCCTTCGTCGCCGCGACCCACGAATATGGCACCTGCGCTCACTGAGACATTGTCCGATGGATAAGTCGGCCGAGACGGTCGACCACTGTCAGGTGGTGTTCCAGCCCGTGGGTAGACGGGTTGCGGTGTCTCCCGACATGACGCTGCTCGAAGCCGGACGGACCGCCGGTCTGGTGCTTTCCGCAAACTGTGGTGGCATCGGTGTCTGCGGGCGCTGCCGAGTGCAGATACTCGAAGGCCGGATGGATGAGCCGGGAGAAAGCGAGCACTACTGCCTGTCCAAGGAGGATCTCTCGGCGGGGACGCGCCTGGCATGCCGCGCCCGGATTCGGACTGACGTATCGGTGCATGTTCCTGCCGGGTTCATGAGCGGAACTCAGCGACTTCAAACCGATGGTGAACATGCCGCGCTGGAATGCGATCCAATGATCGAACGGCGCGACATCACGCTCCCTCAGCCGGCGGCCAAGAGCTGTCCAGCGGATCTGACCAGGCTGGCAGGTGAACTATCGCTGCGTCTTGGACCACGGCTATGGGCGGCGCGCCCGGAGGCCGTTGCTCAGCTTTCCCTGCTGGCGAGAAAGGACCCCTGCGCGCTCACTGTCTATCTGAACGGCGGAGACATTCTCGGCTTCTCGGCACTACGGCGCCCAGCAGTCGGGATTGCGGTTGATCTGGGGTGCACCAAGATAGCCGGCTATCTGATCGATTTGCACAGCGGTCGCCAACTCGGCGCCGGCGGCATCGCCAATCCGCAGATATCTTATGGGGAAGACCTGATTACGCGGCTGGTGTATGCGCTGCAGGGTAGCGGCGAAGCCGAGCGGATGGCGCGCGTCGTGCGCGAGGCGATCGACAGTGTGGGGCGGGATCTTTGCCGGCAAGCCGACATCGATCCGCGTGAGGTCGTGGACCTCTGTGTCGTCGGGAACACCGCAATGATGCATCTGCTGCTGCAGCTCCCGATCGAGCAATTGCTGCATGCCCCCTTCATCGCCGCCTTCGATGGCGACATGAACGTGGATGCCATGTCGCTCGGCCTCCGCTATGCGCCTGGAGCCCGGGTGCACATTCTGCCCAGCATCGGCGGTTTTGTCGGGGCCGACCATGTGGCGATGATTCTTGCGCACGACATTGACCGTAGGCAACAAGCCGTGATCGGCATTGACGTCGGCACCAACACCGAGATCGTCCTCTATGAACCCAAGCGCAAGCTGATGCTGAACACCTCGGTGCCCTCGGGACCGGCGTTTGAAGGCGGGCATATTCACGACGGGATGCGTGCCGCCGCTGGTGCGATTGAGAAAGTGTCTGCCCACAGAGGCAACCTCTCGTTCAAGACTGTGGACTCGGGGCAGCCGGTGGGCCTTTGCGGGTCGGGCGTCGTTGATCTGGTGGCGCAACTCTGGCGAACCGGGCGGGTCAATGACCGTGGACATCTCCTCAGGACGGATCCCAGGGTGCGCAAAGGTGAGCAAGGCATGGAGTACCTCGTTGTCCCGGCGAGCCAGAGCGGACACGGTCGCGATATCGTGTTTACGCAGGGCGACGTCAGCGAGGTACAGCTTGCCAAGGCGGCAATTTATGCGGGGATCGCATCGCTACTGGAGATTGCCGGGTTGCGCGCCGATGAGGTAGGCGATCTGATCGTCGCGGGTGCCTTCGGGTCGCATCTCGACCTCGAAAGCGCCGTTGACATCGGCGCTCTGCCGCGGCTGCGCAACGCTCGTTACGCGCAAGTCGGCAATGCTGCGGGCGTGGGCGCGAAAATGGCGCTGGTGTCCTGCAAGGCGCGCGCCCGGGCTCGCAGCATTGCAGCCGGCGCAACCCGGATCGAGCTCAAGGACCACCCCAATTTCAATCGTATCCTGGCAAGGGCAACGCGCTTCCCGGTGTCAGGTCAAACCACTCCAAGCGAGGAAATCAAGCCAAGTGAAACAACATGAACTGACCATAGTCGGCGAGCGCATCAACCCCGGCTTCAAGAGTTCCAATGCGCTGTTCGAGAACGAGGACATCCCGGGCATCCAGGAGCTCGCCAGGAAACAGGCGGATGCAGGGGCAAGCTATCTCAACATCAATATCGGCAATCGCGCGGTCGACGATGCGCAATTCATGCGAGAAGTCATCCGCGCGATCCAGGCCGCCGTAGATATTCCATTGTCCTTCGATTTTCCGCGGCTGGATGTGCAGGAAATCTGCCTGACGACCTATGACCCTGAAAAGGCCAAAGGGCACAAGCCCATCATTAATTCAGTGGCCGAAAGCCGGATCGACATGCTCGACGCACTGAAGATTCAGCCCGCCAGGATCATGGTCATGGCCTCCGAGCGCGTCGAAGACGGGCAGATGGTCGCCAATACCTTGCCGGTCGAGGTGCACGCAGTCGCCAGTCGCATGGCCACCATGCTGCGCAGCAAGCATGGACTGGCTAACGACGACATCATCATCGACGTATCAATCTCGACATTCGCCGCCGACAATCGCGGTCTGACAAAAATGGCACTGGGCGGCATCGAGTTGATCGGGTGCGATCCTGAGCTTGACGGCATTCATGTCATGGGTGGCCTGAGCAATGTCGGGCTGATGCTGCCCAAGAAGGAGTACGCGGGCGTCAAGTTGCAAAACGCCATTGAACGTTCCTTCCTCATGTTGGCAATGCCACTGGGCTTTGACACCGCGCTGGCGACGCCCTGGCAGGATCACTCGCCGCTGCCCGAGGATCATCCGGTGCTGGTCGCGTTCAAGGACCTCATCGAACTTCAGGGCGTGGATTTTCTGCGCGGGCTTCGAGCGTTTCTTCGTACATGACGCGGAACCGAACTGTGACCGAAATCATTCGCATCGATAGCTACTTTGACGGGACTACCTATCACCGGGATGGCCCCTACGAAATTGCCATCACAGCGACGCGAATAACGGCTGTGCAGTCCTGTGGAAGCTCACTCGATTCAGACTCGGACCGCGCACATACTGCCACTTGCTATCGCGCGGGGTTCGCCATGCCGGGACTGGTGGAAGGACACGCCCATCTATTCCTGAATGGCGACGACCTGGATCCGGCGTCGCGCGCGGAATTTCTCAAGGCGCCACTGGACACCAAGATGGTTGCGGCGCGACGCAACCTGCGCCAGTCGCTCGAGAAGGGCATCACGCTGATTCGCGATGCCGGGGACAAATTTGGTGTGAATCACGCCCTACGTGGCGAAGCCGTCGCCTCTGCCACGCCGCTGCCGGCGGTACGCTCCGCGGGGCTCGGCATCCGGCGCCCGGGCCGCTACGGCGCTTTCATGGCATATGAGGCGAAGGACGACGCGGAGATCGAAACGGTGGTGAGCCGCATCGCTGCCGAAGGTGCCGACGATCTCAAGATCATACAGACCGGGATCATCGATTTTGTCAGCGGGCGGGTGAAAGGCGATCCTCAGTTTGATCTGCCGGCGTTGTCACTCATCGTCAGCGCAGCCAAACAGCGGGGTCTGAAGACCTTCGCCCACTGCAGTGGCCGGGCAGGTCTGGAGGTCGCAGTCAGGGCAGGTGTCGACTCAATTGAGCACGGATTCTTCATGAACCGGGAGACATTGCAGCGCATGGCAGATCTTGGAACCGCGTGGGTTCCGACCTTCTCACCGGTACATTTTCAGTGGACGGAGCCGCAGATTGCGGGATGGGACGACGCCACGGTCGGCAAGCTGCGGAGCATTCTCGACGACCATCTTGCCCAGGTCGCGCTGGCGGACGAACTGGGCGTAAACCTGGTTGCCGGGTCGGATGCCGGCAGCCAGGGCGTGTCCCACGGCAGCGGGTTAATCGATGAGTTGTATTTCATGCTCGACGCCGGCGTCTCTGTGGCGAGCGTGCTGGAGTCTGCGACCAGCCGACCGAGGCGCTGCTGGGGAACCAATGCGACTGCCTTGCGTCGTGGCGCGACCGCCGACATAGTGCTGCTGAAGGGCAATCCGTTTCAGGACGCGTCCCACTTGCGGGATATCGTGGCCGTCTTCAAGGACGGCGTGCCGGTCGTCGTCGGCACCAATCAGGCGAGTCATCATGGGTAAAGTCCTGTCATTCCTGGCGCGCCTCGGGGCAAGAGGCGAAGCCTTCATGAAAGGAACTGCATTTGACTGCCGCGCCTGTGGTCAATGCATGCTCTCACAAACCGGATTGATCTGCCCGATGAGTTGTCCGAAGGGACTGCGCAACGGACCGTGCGGTGGCACGCTCGGCGACAGCTGCGAAGTGTATCCAGACCGAGAATGCGTGTGGATGCGCATCAATCGGCGACGCTCGGGCGGCCTGACGACGCTGCCGGTACTTAACCCCTCGCCCGACGCGGCCCTCTACTTCACCTCATCGTATGCCAATTGGGCAAAGGGCATCGACATTGCGGGAACTCGGGCATTGCCTTACCACGAAATACCCAGCGGACGAATCGCCCTGCCGGTCACTACTCAGTCACGGCTCGAGGCCCTGCTGAAGGCTGGGCGCTTTGTTCTGACTTGTGAAGTGCGTTCTCCGCGGAGCGCCGATTTCAGTCATTTGTACAGGGAACTCGACGTCGTGCGAGGTAGCTTCGATGCGGTGAATGCGACGGCCTACCTCAATGGCAAGCCATCCCTGCCGGCATCTCGCACCAGTGCCGAAATCGTCAGGGCCGGGGTCGAGCCAATTTGCCAGATCACCTGTCGCGACCAGACCAAAACGACATTCGTTTCGGAGCTGATCAACAATCACGTCAATGGCGTCGTCAACGTTCTATGTCTGACGGGTGACTCCTACGCAGGCAATCCCAGAATCAAACAGGTCTTCGACATGGATTCGTCGCTGATGGTGTACGAAGCACATCATCTTCGAGAAACCGGAACGATTCATTTTACCGGCCAAGCCGTCGCTGATCCACCGCGTGCCTTCATCGGTGTGGCGATAAATCCATTTACCCGGCCGATAAACGTGCCGATCCGGCGCCTCAAGCAGAAAGCCGCGGCAGGGGCCGATTTCGTGCAGACGCAGCTGATCTTCAATCTCCCCGGGTTCCGGCAATTCATGGAGTCATTTTGCGATGAAGGTCTGGACCGCGAGCTGTTTCTGCTAGCGGGGATACCTGTGGTCATCTCGCGTCCAGCGATGCAGATGATTCCGCACGTTCCAGGGGTGGACTACCCCACCGACATTCGGCAAAGACTGGAAAGCGCGACCGATCTTAGGGCGGAGGGCTGTCGGCTGGCACGGGAAACGCTGGAGGCCGTCAGGGAGATCCCTGGGGTTCGCGGCGCCCATCTGATGCTGTTTGGTTCAGATCATTCGGTATTGTCCGAAATTGTGGACGGCATCGGCGCGTGACGATACTTGGATGAAAGTAACTAAAGGAGGAAAGAACATGAACAACGAGGTGCTGTATCAATCCCGGTTGGGGCGAATTCGCAAAGCGATCAACTTCGAGCCGGTTGACCGGGTCCCGGTCGTATTCATGGGGACCGCGTTTGCACCGCGCTGGATGGGCATCACGCTGGCGCAGTATTCGGCGGATCCGGCGCTGGCGCGCGACACCATCCTGGCCGCGATGGAGCGCCTTGGAGATCTGGACGGAGTTAACCTCGTCCCCGGCCTGCCACCGATCTCACTCAGCGGGGTGTGGCTTTCCAAGGTTGCCATTCCCGGCCGCGATCTGCCGGATGACAGCCTCTGGCAACTGCAAGAGGCCGAGGTCATGAGCGTAGACGATTACGACGTCATCCTCGAGCAAGGGTTTGAAAAATTCCTCGCGAGCCATCTGCCGAAAATCGTCGACGTCAAGGAGCTTGGAGCAGCGCGCGAGTGGGTGATGGCGAACATCCCGCGGACGGTGGAGTTGTACCGCCAGCGCGGTTTCGTGGTGGTTTCGGGGCTCGGTGGGATGATTCCATTCGAGTTGTTGTGCGGTGCCCGTTCGATGTCGCAGTTTTATTTTGACTTGTATCGGCGACCCGACAAGGTTCAGGCGACTATGGATGCGATGATGCCGGGGCTGATAAAGCAAGCCGTCGCCATCACCAAGGCTGGCGGCACTATCGGCGGCTGGGTCGGGGGCTTCAGATCGGCAAGCGGCCTGATCTCTCAGAAATACTGGGAACGCTTCGCTTTCCCGTATTTCCAACAAATGATCAATGCCCTGGCGGAGAACGACCTAGTCTCGGTACTACACTGGGACCAGAACTGGACCCGCGACCTGGGCAGACTGAAGGACCTGCCGGCAAAGATGTGCCTGCTCAATCCCGATGGGATGACCGATCTGCGCAAGATGAGGGAATTGCTTGGCGACCACATGGCCGTGATGGGCGATGTGCCGTCGCAGCTCTTTGCCGCTGGCACACCCGATGACATCTACAACTATGTGCGCGATCTGGTACGGGACATCGGCCCCACCGGCCTGATTCTGTGCCCAGGTTGCGATGCACCGATCAACACCAAGCCGGAGAACATGGAAGCATTTGTCGCGGCGAGTCGCGAATTCGGGATGGCGACGGCTTGAGCATGGCGGATCGACTAGGCGGGACTGTGGTCCACGTCTAGTGGACCGTGATCTCGACCTTGGCAAAGCCGTGTAGCACGTTGTTGATTACGCGCTCGGTGGCGCCCAACTCGAAGCGCTTGACGCGCGGTAGCAAGGCCTTAAGCAAAGCAGTCATCTCCATCCTGGCCAGGTGCATACCGACACACGCATGTGAGCCGTGGCCGAAACCCACTTGCTCGGCATTGCGGCGGCGAATGTCGAAGTCGTCGGCGTTTCCCCATTTGCGTTCGTCGCGATTGGCCGAACCGTAGAGAACAATTGCACGGGCGTCCTTCGGAAGTGTGACGCCATCGACTTCGACATCCTGGGTCGCGACACGGGAAAATCCCTGGATCGGCGATTCGACTCTGATTGCCTCATTGATTGCGCCGGGAATCAGTGACGGGTCGGCTCTCAGGATGTCCCACTGCTCAGGATGAGTGGCAAAAAGCCAGATCATGCTGCTGGTGGTGAAGATAGTGGTGTCCAGGCTTGGGCCCATATAGTCGTTCATCATCAGCGGCGGCTTGTCCATGGATATTTCCCCGCGATCGGCGGCATCCCAGATCATCTTGGCCCAACCGTCAGGTTTCAGTTTTTCGCGAGTGCATTCGGTAAACGCGTAGTCGATCATCTCCTTGACAGTGACGAAGGCCTCGCTGGTGCGCGCATTCATCGGTCCGAAGCATTGGAAGTTGGCGGCGGCCCAGTCCAGCATGCGCTCGCGTCCCTCTTCGGGCAGGCCGACCAAGTTGGAGACGACGGTGACCGGCAGGTACTGGGCCAACTCGGTTGCGGCATCGAAATGCTTCTTGGCGACCAGGCGTTCGATCAGGGCTTCGGCTTCGTTGGCGATCAATTGGGCATGTTCGGCGATGGCCTGCTGCGTCAGCGGCTTGGCGATCACGCGCCGCAGCGCCATGTGTTCGGCGCCGTCAGAACAAAGGACAATGCCGCGCAGCTGTTGATTCATGCGTTCGTTCATCATCACGCCTTGCGCCGAAGAGAAAGTCTCCGAATTGCGCAGAGCCTCCTTGACCTCCTTGAAGCGCGACAGCACATACATCTGATACTGCGGCAACCACACCACCGCGCCAAGGTCACGCAATTGCTTGTAGAGCGGGTATGGGTCGAGCAGGGATTCGTCGGCGTAAAGGTCGATCTCGGATTTAGGGCATTTGGCAACCTGCATGGCTTAGCTCCTTTTCTAGTGAGGAAGGATTCTGGACACGAACTGTAGGGCAGGCAGTTGGCCAGGCGACAGTATAAATGATTGTTAATCAAAATTGATTAAGTGTCAATGTAATATGGCGCGACACGACGCGCTCTCAAATCTAAGCGGTCGAGCGGTCATCTGGACTGGAGTCGATAGCCGGAAACCCCAAGCACCGGCATAAACAGAGACCTCGCAGCCGGTAGGGTATCGAAGCGGAGCCTGGACTTAACCGGTTCAGGGGCCACGAATGGATATGATATATTGTCACAAGTGATTCGCCCTTGTCGGGAATCCTGCCTGCGCGCTCGGGCTGGCCCGAGCAGCCCGCGGTGGTGAATGCCGTCATCAGAGGAGGTGTTTCGAATGTCTGACGATCAAGTCGAGGAGTCCAAGGCAGCGAAAAGGACAGCTACCGAGGTACCGTCGACACGTAACTCGCGAAAACGCATCAAGACTCGAGCTCTGCTTCTCAAGGCGGCGTATGAGGTGATGTCGACGCGGGGCGTCGATGAGGCGACCATCCAGGAGATTACCGAACGGGCAGATGTCGGATTCGGCACCTTCTACAACTATTTTTCATCGAAGGACGACCTTGCAGGTTATGTGCTGGACTGCGTGATCAACGATCTCGGCCGCCGCAACGATCTGGCTACAGCGCATCTGCGGCTTTCCGATCCGGCCCGGGTCATGCCGGTTTCGATCAGGCTTACCTTGCGCGACGCCATCGCCGATCCGATGTGGAAATGGTGGGTTTTGCGCCCCGACCTGCTGGCCGACCGCATGCGCGAAGGCTTCAAGATTTTTGCCACGCGCGACATTCGCGATGCGATCAAGGTGGGGGTGTACCTCCTGAACGAACAGGACATCGACACCGCTTGGGGAATTGCGGTCTGGATGATGGTTGGCGCGTTGCGAGACATCGTGATCGGCCACTACTCGCAAGAACACGAGCAGAAGGTCGTCGAGATGATCATGCGTGTCATGGGTGTTTCAGCAACCTCGGCGCGTGAGGTTGCCACCGGGCAACTCCCCGTGTACCCGGCGCCGAATATCGATTTTGATTTCCAGTTGGTCGCATCTCAACAGGAGTGAGTGGGTTTTCCGTCTGACCTGGAGGAGGAAGGGCATGAACCGAAATCAAGTTAACAAGACACCCGTGCCGGGTGCGGCAGTTCCCGTCGATCTCGCCCGGCGCGACTTCCTCGAAAAGGCGGTCGCCGGGACCGCGACGGCTCTGGCGCCGGCACTCATGCTGCCGGGCACCGCTCGCGCCGCCGGGCGCATAATCAAGGTCGGCTTCGTCAGTCCGCGCACGGGTCCGCTCGCGCCCTTCGGCGAAGGGGACGAGTACGTGATTGCCGCGCTGAAGACGATGCTCGTGCGGGGAGTCGTCATCAATGGCGCGACCTATCCGATTCAGATCATCGCCAAGGACAGCCAGTCCAATCCCAATCGGGCGGCCGAAGTGGCATCGTCCCTGATCAAGTCGGACAAGGTCGATCTGATGCTGGCTGCGAGTACCGCCGACACGGTCAATCCGGTTGCAGACCAGTGCGAATTAAACCGGGTACCGATGGTTAGCACCGATTGCCCGTGGCAGCCCTACTATTTCGGGCGAGGCGGAAAGCCGGACAAGGGGTTCGAATGGACCTACCATTTTTTTTGGGGGCTGGAAGACGTCATCTCGGTATTCCTGAACATGTGGAACTCGGTCCCGACCAACAAGGTCGTGGGAGTGTTGTGGCCGAACGATGCGGAGGGCAATGCGTTCGGTGACGTCAAGGCGGGCTTTCCGCCGGCACTCGCCAAGGCCGGTTACCAGATGATCGATGGGGGACGTTTCCCCGCCAACACTGCGGACTTTACCGCACAGATCAATATGTTCAAGCGTGCCGGCGTCGAAATACTGTCGGGTGCCCTGACGCCGCCAGCGTTTGCGACTTTCTGGACGCAGGCCGCTCAGCAGGGTTTCCGTCCCAAAATTGCCTCGGTCGCCAAGGGCCTGCTGTTCCCCGCCGCAGTCCAATCGTTGGGCAACCGTGCCATCGGTCTGACGACTGAGGTCTGGTGGTCTCCGAATCATCCCTACAAATCCGGCCTCACTGGCGAGACCGCCGGGCAATTCTGCGCGGCGTGGGAAGCTGCGACGAACAAGCCGTGGACCCAACCGCTTGGCTTTCGCCACGCCTTGATCGAGGTTGCGGTCGATATCTTCAAGCGTACCGCAAACATCGATTCCCGGGAGGCGATTCGGGACGCGATACGCACGACCAATTACCAGTCCATCGTTGGCCCGATTGCTTGGAGCGGCAACCCGGTCAAGAATGTCACCAAGACGCCGCTGGTGGGCGGCCAATGGATTGCCGGAAAGAAGTTCAAGCACGATCTGGTGATCGTCAATAACGACACCGAGAAGACTATCCCGTTGCAGCAGAAGGTCGCCGATCTTCCGCAAAGCTGAATTCGCCGGGTCTGTGGCCGAAGTTCATGAGCCTGCTTGAGGTGCGGCATCTGGCGAAAAGTTTTGGCGCCGTCAAAGTCGCGGACGACCTTTCGTTCATGCTGGAGAAAGGCGCGGCGCTCGGCGTGATCGGGCCCAACGGCGCAGGCAAGAGCAGCATGTTCCATTTGATCGGAGGCAGCCTCAAGCCTGGGGCTGGACAGATATTGCTCGACGGCGCCGATATCACCGCGCTGCGACCCGAGCAGCGCTGCCGTGCCGGAATAGCCCGCACGTTTCAGGTACCCCAGCCCTTTTCCAAGATGACGGTATTCGAGAATCTGCTGGTTCCTTCCGCGTTCGGCGCCGGTGCCGCGGAACCAGATGGTGATCGGTATTGCGTGCAGGTGCTGGAACAGACCGGCCTGCTGCGCAAAGCCAACCAACCTGCCGGGACACTAACGTTGCTGGAACGCAAGCGCCTCGAGTTGGCACGCGCACTGGCGGCGAGGCCGCGCCTGCTGCTGCTCGACGAGATTGCGGGTGGACTGACCGAACACGAGACGGCGCAACTGGTTGAAACCATCAAGGAGATTAATCGGAGCGGGACCGCCATCATCTGGATCGAGCATATCGTCCATGCACTCACGGCGGTCGTGCAACGCTTGATGGTCATCAACTTTGGCGCAAAGGTCGCCGACGGAAGCCCGGGCGAAGTGATGGGCAGCACCATCGTGAAACGTATCTACATGGGGATCGAGGTCGCGTGAGCCTGGTCGACATTCGTGGGCTGTCGGCCTGCTATGGAGATTTCCAGGCATTGTTCGACATGACTTGTGAGGTCGGCGAGGGCGAGACAATCGCCATCATCGGCGCCAATGGTGCCGGCAAGTCCACCTTCCTGAAGGCGATTGCGGGCGTCGTCCCCGCGCCAAGCGAAGCCATCCTGTTCGATGGGAAACCGATCGGCGGCCTGCGTTCCATGGAACTGGTGGCGCGCGGCATCGCTCTAGTCCCGGAGGGCAGGTGCTTGTTCGCCAGCCTCAGCGTCGAAGAGAACCTGCTGATGGGCGCGTACGCGAAGCGCCCCGGCGAGTGGTCTCTGGCGAAGGTATACGGCGTTTTTCCGAGGCTGCGGGAACGCCGGCACCAAAGCGCGACCACCTTGAGCGGTGGCGAACAGCAGATGGTGGCGATCGGCCGGGCGCTGATGAGTAATCCGCGCCTGTTGATGTGCGACGAGATATCGCTGGGACTGGCGCCCAGCGTTATCGCAAACATCTACCAAGCACTCGGGCCACTCAAGGGACGGCACATGGCCATGCTCATCGTAGAGCAGGACATTCACCAGGCTGTGAGTTTTTCCGATCGCCTATATTGCTTTCAGGAAGGCCGTGTGTCCCTAACGGGACAGTCAACAGCTGTGACGCACGCGCAAATCTCCTCAGCCTACTTCGGTGCCTGAGATGGGAAACTGGGGCGACATCATCATTCAGGGCATATTGCTGGGCGGGCTCTACGGCCTATCCGCGGCGGGGCTGTCGCTGATGTTTGGTGTGATGAGGCTGGTCAATGTTGCTCACGGAGACATGATCATCGCAAGTGCCTTTCTGTCACTCGTCATACAACGACTGACCGGGGTGGACTCACCGTTCCTATGCCTACCTCTGGTGTGCGTACTAATGTTTGCTTGCGGATTCGGATTGCAGCGCCTGGTTTTGAATCGGGCTTTGAACGCAGATATGTTACGGCCGGTGCTGGTGACGTTTGGGCTCTCTGTGGTCATCCAGAACGGCATGCTCGAAGCGTTCTCTGCCGATTCGCAACGCCTCCAGGCGAATGGCTTAGAAGTTGCGAGTGTCAGCCTGGGCGGCGGACTCGTGGTGGGTGTGGTCCCTTTACTGATTTTCGCATCGTGCGTTGCGGTGACAGGTGTGTTGCAGTGGATACTCTACCGGACCGAACTCGGACGGGCGTTTCGGGCAACGTCGGACGATCCAGTCACAGCCGGGTTGATGGGCGTCAATGATCGCAATCTGTTTGCGATTGCCACCGGCATTGCGCTGGCGGTCGCAGGAATCGCCGGCACATTCACCGGTATCCGCAGCAGTTTCTATCCAACCTCCGGACCTGAAAGCCTGTTGTTTGCTTTTGAAGCGGTGATCATCGGAGGACTTGGGTCGTTATGGGGAACCCTGGCAGGCGGCATCGTGTTGGGTGTCGCTCAAGGCCTAGGTGCGGGTTTTTCCTCCGCGTGGCAAATGCTCGCCGGACATATTGCTTTCCTGGTGGTGTTGATGGTGCGACCAACGGGCTTGTTTCCGAAACGGGGCAACTGACCACACATGGACTTCCAGGTTGAGCGAGGCGGCAGAGCTTCGAAGAATGCGGCGATTACGTTGCTAATCGTGCTGTCGGCTCTGACTGCCGGGCCATACTGGCTCAATGCGGGCCATCAATCTGTGCTGATGGAGATATTCTATTTTCTAGCGCTCGCGCAGTTGTGGAACTTGATGGCTGGATTTGCAGGGGTTGTATCGTTGGGACAGCAAGCTTTTGTGGGCATTGGGGGCTATACGCTGTTCGCGGCAATCGCCTGGTGGGGGATTCCCCCGCTCGTGGCTCTCGCGCTCGCTGGAATAGTTGGCTTGCTGGTCGCGCTTCCCGTGGTGCACATGGTGTTCCGCCTGCAGGGAGCGTATTTGGCTATCGGCACGTGGGTAGTTGCCGAAGTTCTCGGCTTAGGCGTTTCCCAAATTGAAAGCTTGGGTGCCGGATCCGGAATGAGCCTGCCGATTGAGGTCGCCGACTCGATCGAGATTGCTTTTATCGACCGGGACGGCGTGCTCTACCTAGGCGCACTGTTCTTGCTAGTGACGGGCAACCTATGCGCCTATGGACTGTTGCGTTCGCGCTTCGGTCTTGCCTTGACGGCGATACGCGACAATGAGTCGGCGGCCGCGGCCAGCGGCGTGGACTGCAAGCGGGTAAAACTGGTCGTTTATCTGGCAACTGCACTGGGCACGTCGCTGCTTGGTGCGCTCATCTATCTCACCAAGTTCCGCATATCGCCCGCAGCGGCCTTCGACATAAACTGGACTAGTTACATCATCTTCATCGTGGTTATCGGCGGTGTCGGGACACTGGAGGGCCCGATCGTCGGAACGATAGTCTTCTTTCTGCTCAGGGAATATCTTGCGGATACCGGAACGTGGTACTTGGTCATCCTGGGCCTACTCTCCGTCGCCATCATGCTCAAGTGGCCTGCGGGGATTTGGGGAAGCATCGCCAAACGATTTGATCTCAAGTTGTTTCCAACCGGACGACGACTGCGAGTTTCAGACCGTGAGCTTTGATCTCAAAGCGTTGCAATGATGCAACAGACTCTCCGCAAGCTTTGCCTTGTTGTCGTTGAATCGCTGAGTGGGAACCGTCATGGCGATGGCAGCTACATCGCCGGTTGGGCTTCGCAAAGCAGAGGCGATTGCACAAATACCGGGAATGTTCTCTTCGAAATTATAGGCAACGCCCGTTTCGCGAATTTTCTTTAGTTCCTTCTCAAGTCCTTCCCACGAGAAGATGCTGTTCTTGGTGGGCCGAGCCAATTTGATCCGCTTCTTTGTCTTGGCAAGTTCCGCGTCGGTGAAGGTCGCCAATATTGCCTTGCCGGCGGCTGAGGTGTTGAGAGGAAACGACTGCCCGACAGGCGAACTGGCAGAGAGCATCTGCTTACTAATTACCTGGTCAATCTGCACGACCTTGTCCTGATCGGCAATCACCAGAACGACAGTTTCGCCGCTGTCCTTGGCCAGTGCTTCGAGCGTCTGACGGGCAAGGTCGGCAATCTGGAAACGTGTTGCCGCCGCCAGTGGTATCAGGGCAGGCCCGAGGCGAACGCCGTTCGAATTTGTCGAGGCAATAACCAGACTTTCCCGATCCAGTGCATCGACGATGCGCTGGACAGTGGATCGCGGCAGTTCGACTGCCTTGGATATCTCTCCTAGGCTCATCCCACCCGGATTCTTCTCCAAGGCACGAAGGATCGATGCCGCACGCGATAAGACTTGAATGTTGTTGCGCCCCGCGTCGGGGCTGGTGTCTTTATCCATTGCATGTTGCCTTTCGGTGGTGCTGCATAGAACTGTCGCAGTCAGACAATTGTAGCAGTTGAGTTTTTGAATTGGGATTGAACCGGGATGTTGGTGCGGTTCCAACAGGACGGTGAAGTGTCTCGCCCACTAATGTTTGGCAATTCCGCGAACACGGCCGCTAGGATTCCGCCCCAAGGATTCTTGACAAGCACTTACCAAGTTGCCATTATACGGTACATGTGTTCCGAATCGTGGGTTTCTCTTGGCCGGGCATCGTTACCAGCCCCGGACCGAGCAATTCGTTTTTGCATTCGGTGCGCAGGCCAACCAATTTTGAGGAGGAATTGCACGTGACCATCAACATCCGCGGTACTGATTTTGAAGAGAACTTGAACAACGCGATGGGCTTGAAGTTCTACGACCTCAGCCATCCGTGGGGCCTGGGCCAGCCGTGCTGGCCCTATTTTGAGGACGTCAAGATCGAGCGCCTGCACAGCATGGCCAGATCCGGCGTGCTGACCCAAAGAATCACCACTGTCATGCATTCCGGTACCCACATTGACGCCCCAGGTCATGTCGTTGAAGGAACGGCCTTCATGGATGAAGTCCCACTGCCGCACTTCTTTGGCACCGGCGTGGTGGTCTCGATCCCGAAAGGTCGGTGGGAAGTTATCACCGCCGACGACCTTGAGAAAGCCACTCCCCAGATCCGCAAGGGCGATATCGTCATCGTCAACACCGGCTGGCACAAGCACTACGGCGACAACCGCACGTACTACGCCTATTCTCCAGGCTTCTACAAGGAAGCCGGAGAGTGGTTTGCAGACAAGGAAGTCAAGATGATTGGCACGGACACTCAGGCCCTTGACCACCCGTTGGCGACGGCGATTGGTCCGCATGGTCCTGGTTGGCCAAATGGTTTGCTTCCCGATGTGAATCGTGAATATGAACGCGAAACCGGCCGCAAAGTGATTGAAGATTTCCCTGAGTGGGAGCCATGCCACCGAGCCATTCTCTCGAAGGGCATTTGCGGTTTCGAGAATGTCGGTGGGGAAATCGACAAGGTCACCGGCATGCGCGTTACCTTTGCCGCCTTTCCGTGGCGATGGACCGGTGGCGACGGCTGCATCGTCCGTCTGGTCGCGATCATTGACCCTACCGGCAGTTACCGTATCGAGTCCGGCCGCTGATCATGAAGATCAAGCGATTCGCCGACGCCAAACCCTACGAGGCGCCGAATCACCGTGACATGCGCGGACTACGCCTCCAAGGATTCGAAGAGGGCGGCCCCGAGAAATCTTGGGTCGGCCTGTCCCATTTCCTGCCTGGCGGCGGGGCTGGTCCTGACTCGTCGCCTCTGGAGAAGACCTACGTCGTCGTCGCCGGCGAGGTGACACTCTACTGCGGCGGACAGGAGATCGTTCTCGCCCCTTTCGACAGTTGCTTCATTGGTCCCAATGAAGTGCGCGAAATCAAGAACTGTGGCAATGCCATTGCCAGCATGCTGGTGATCATGCCCTATCCCGAGAAGAAAGCATGAGCGAAATCATCAAGAACCCGGCAATGCTGTTCGACATCCGCGGCAAGGTTGCCGTGGTGACCGGCGCCTCTGGTGCCTTTGGCTCACTAGCCGCCAAAATCCTGGCAGGGGCCGGTGCGCGCCTGGTCCTGGCTGCTGGCAAAGCCAGCGAACTCAAAGCAACCGCCGACGCCTGCACGGACCTAGGCGCCGAAGTAGAGGCCATCGCGCGGCGTCCCAACACCGAAGCGGACTGCGAAGCTATCATGGCGGCGGCAGACATGCGCTATGGCGGCGTCGATATCCTGGTCGTCGGTTCCGGCCTGAACGATGTTTCCCTTATCAATGACATGTCCCTGGAGCGCTTCGAGAACGTCATGCAAGGCAACGTTACCGGTGCCTGGCTCTTGTGCCGCGCTTACGGCAAGCGTGCCATCGGCCAAGGTCGGGGCGGCAAGGTCGTTCTGGTCTCGTCGGCGCGCGGCTTGCTTGGCCATCCGGCGGGTTACTCGGCCTACTGCACCTCCAAGGCCGCAACCGATGGGCTCACACGTGCGCTTGGCTGCGAATGGGGCAAGCATGGGATTACTGTCAATGCCATCGCTCCGACGGTATTTCGCTCGGCACTGACGGCTTGGATGTTCGAGGATACCGAGAAGGGCAATGCCACTCGCAACGGCATGCTTGCCCGCATCCCGTTGGGTCGTCTCGGCGAACCCGATGACTTGGCCGGCCCCTTGTTGTTTCTCGCCTCCAAAGCCTCGGATTTCTATACCGGCCATATCCTATATGCCGATGGTGGCTACACAGCGGGGTAAGTTGTGACAGAGAAAGCAAAGATTGGGATCATTGGCGCCGGCCTGATGGGCCATGGCATCGCCCAAGTATTCACGCTGGCCGGCCATGCCGTAAGAATTACCGACGTCTCCAAAGAAGCACTTGCCAGCGTCCTGACTCGAATCCGCAAGAACTTGACCGATTTGGGTTTGGATCCCGCGTGCGTAGACCTGGTCGTCCCCGTCGCGGATTTGGAAACGGCGGTCAAAAATGCCGACGTGGTGTTCGAGGCCGGGCCAGAGGATATGGCCTTCAAGCAGAACATCTTCGCCGAAATCGAGAAGTACGCGCCGCAACATGCCTTGCTGGCCAGCAACACCTCGGTCATGCCGATCACCCGGATCATGGAGAAGGTAAAGCAGCCGCGTCGTGCATTGGGTACGCATTGGTGGAATCCGCCCTACCTGGTTCCACTGGTGGAAGTGATCCGCACCGAAACCACCAGCATCGAATCTATGGACGCCATGGTCAAGTTGCTGACCTCGGTTGGAAAGACGGCGGTTCGGGTGGACAAGGATGTTCCGGGGTTCATTGGCAATCGTCTGCAGCATGCCTTGTGGCGGGAGGCGATCTCACTGGTTGAGCATGGCATCTGTAGTGCCGAAGCGGTCGATGCCGTAGTCAAAGCCAGCTTTGGAAGAAGACTCGCAGTGCTGGGTCCGCTGGAGAACGCCGATCTGGTCGGCACCGAACTGACGCTGGCGATCCATCAGAATGTCTTGCCACATATTGACCATACGCCGGGTCCCTCACCCTACCTGGGCGCTTTGATCGATAGCGGGAGACTGGGCATGAAGAGCGGGGAAGGATTTCGCAAGTGGTCAAGCGAGCAGCAGGCAGAACTTAGAGCCAAGGTCCTGGCACACTTGAAAATGCTCAACGAGCGGGGGATTTGAAGTCTGCAGGAAGGTGTCGGTAACGAGGCACCAATCACAATAATTCAGGAGAGCAAGAATGGCCAAGAAAGCCAGTAAAGTCATAATCAGTTGTGCCATTACCGGCGCGATACACACACCAACGCTTTCTGCTGCGCTGCCCTACAAGCCCAAGGACATCGCCAGGCAGGCGATCGATGCGGCCAATGCCGGTGCGGCAATCCTGCATCTTCACGCGCGCGATCCCGAGACCGGCTCCCCGACGGGTAATCCGGACGTATTTGCTCAGTTTCTTTCAGAAATTCACGCCGAATCAGATGCGGTCATCAATCTGACGACGGGCGGTAGTCCAACGATGACGGTGGAACAAAGACTTGCCGCGGCGCTGCGCTTCCGCCCGGAGATGTGCTCGCTCAATATGGGGTCGATGAACTTCGCTTTCCATCCGATGGGCGGGAAGGTCACCGAATGGCAATTTCCCTGGGAGAAGGAGTACATCGCCAACAGCGAGTCCTTCATCTTTCGGAATACCTTTGCGGATGTGGCACGCATCTATGAACTCATGTCCGACTACGGCACCCGCTATGAGCATGAGTGCTACGACATCGGTCATCTCTACAATCTGGCGCATTTCGTCGACCGCGGCTTGGTCAAGCCGCCGTTCTTTATTCAGAGCGTCATTGGTATTCTCGGCGGGATTGGCGCTGATCCGGACAATGTCTTGTTCATGCGGCGGACCGCAGATCGGCTGTTCGGTGATGATTACGTCTGGTCGGTATTGGCCGCGGGGCGAGCGCAGATGCCTCTCACGACCCAAGCAGCATTGTTGGGCGGGAACGTACGCGTAGGACTTGAGGACTCTCTTCACATTGGTCGAGGTAAATTGGCAACGAGCAATGCTGAACAGGTGCAGAAGATCAGGCGCATTCTTGAGGAACTTGGATTGACCATTGCAACACCGGCAGAGGCTCGCGAGATCCTCGCACTGAAGGGCAAACAGCAAGTCAGACTTTAGTTTCGCGCCGAGGCAATCCACGAATCGGTAGGCGCACATAGCCCCACCACCGTCACACCGGCTTAGCACAACAGGATTTTTGGACTACCGGTCGCGAGAACACTTCCGCGTCTCCCACCAAATGGGATGCGCCGCGCCCGCTACTTTTAAAGCCCTCTGCACTATGCAAAGCTTTGCATAGCGCCCCATTCCTGCCGCTCACGTTTCGCCGGTCAACGATGTGAAAATGACGGGCACATTCAACACATCAAAGTTCCAGTTTTTGCAGCCGGAAGACGGCGGAGCGAAACATGCTAAGCTCAGCCTTCGTTATGCAATGTCGCAGTTAGCCCAATCCCAGATTCGGCAAATCGAGGAATGTGACCCTCTACAGGAAAACACCATGATTCAGCTTGATAGCCCACTGAACTCTGGCGTCGCCGTGGCAGACCTAAACGCGCTCAAGGAATTTTCTGTCGACAAACGCGTTCGCAAGGCAATTTTCAAGACCGGCCAACTAATCTCGGAGATGGTCTGTTACGAGCCCGGACAATCCACCGTTCCGCATCAGCACCCGCGCCAAGACGAAACGTTTTTCGTTGTTGATGGTTGCGTCAACATGAATATCGGTGGCGTAGAGTATGTTCTGGCAGCGGGGTCCGCTTTGTCGGTCCGCAGCGGAATCCTCCATGACGTTCGCAATCCCGGTCCTGAACGCAGTGTGATCGTGTTCGTGAAGGCGAACACCGCCGCATTGGACGCAAGTTCTCCGCAGTGAACTTGGTTCGGCGCAGCGCAGGACGAGGATTTTGCGAAGACGCCTTTCTTGGCATCCCGAGGTCGATCACTCAGATCACCGCCGGTCAGGGATACGGATTTCCATCGCCAACGGCCGTTGTCCCCCCGGTTGCGGACCAATGTGCCATTTCCGGCACGGGCCGGTTGTTGCTGCCAACGGACAGGACCAACGGCGGCTTTCTGGAAGCCAAATTCGCGAACAGCATCGCTGATGTCAGTAGGAATAGGTGAGCAAGAGCGGGGTTGCAAGTATTCGCTTTTAAGCTAAAATAGACCGATGCATCAAATCGTCCACTATCTCGACGAGTCAGGGAACGACGTTTACCAAGCCTGGCTTGACGGACTTCGGGACCGGGTCGCCAAGGTGGCGATCATCCGTCGAGTTGCTCGAGTCGAAATAGGGCAGTTTGGCGACCATGCAACGGTACGTGACGGAATCTCCGAGTTGCGGATCGATGTCGGTGCGGGCTACCGGGTTTATTACGCGCAAGCGGGCAAGATGGTGATCCTGCTTACCTGTGGCGGCGACAAGAAGTCGCAAAAACGGGATATCGAGCGCGCAATCAGAATACTTAGAGACTGGGAGCAACGAAATGGCTAAGACACACCGGACGCACGAGGAAGCATCCATAGAAATGTTTCGAGCTGACCCCAATTTGGCCGCTGACTATTTGAACTCAGTATTGGAAGACGGAGACGAATCCGATCTGATGCTTGCGCTTCGCACGCTAAGCAAAGCGTTCGGCGGTGTGCAAGAAGTCGCGCGTCAGGCCGAGGTCAACGCGCATACGCTTTATCGTACGCTGTCGGAGCAAGGCAATCCCGAGCTTAAGACGCTCGCGGCAATCCTCAAGGCCATGGGAATGCGGCTGGCGGTGCAACCGATTCAACACTCGCATGCGTAGTGCAAGAGTCGGCGTCTTTGTAGAAGCAAAAATTGACAGCACTCAGCAGAAAAGGCAAGAAGTGATCACCGTCATCAAGGTGGAAAGTCCGAAGGACTTCTTCAACCGAGGGAAGGTTGTTGCTCAATTCGCCGACCAGGGCAAGGTGATACCGCGGGAGCACATTATTGCTTTCGAGGATCCAGAAGATATGGCGCGTCTGATTACAACCGCGAAGCTGGCACTGTTCCGGGAAGTCCGCCGAGGGGCTGGCTCGATCACTGAACTTGCCGAACGATTGCATCGCGACCGAAGTGCGGTAAAGCGGGACATTGATGACTTGGAAAAGGCGGGACTCATCGAAGTCCAGGATATGCCGCTACCGGGCCATGGGTGCAAGAAGGAAGTTCGTGCAGTGGCGGAGCAGGTTCTGTTGGCGATCTAAGTGTCGCTGCGCGGCTCAAGTTTTCCACAGCGCGCGAAGTGAGCCATTCATCCAACAGGAGCCGAAATGCCAAACCAGCTAGGCCGCTGACGTTGGTTACGTTCAAGCAACCCAAGATACGCGACACGGGTAATCTCCTCCACGCAAACAGCACATCGGTCGCGCGTCCGTAATCAGATCCGGACTAGACAGTGACGCACTCAACCATTGAAAATCAGCCCAGAATCGCGGTACTTCTCGGGGCGAGCGGAGCGACGGGACAGAAGCTCTTGCCGCTCCTGTTGGCAGATTCGGGGTACAGCAAGGTCATTACCCTGAGCCGTCGAGAGACTGTCACCAGCCACGCGAAGCTGGAAAATCGCGTCGTCGATTTTGATGACCTAGCCGCAGGCTTGGATGGCCTAACGGTTGATGATTGTTACTGCACTTTCGGCACGACGAAAAAGATCGCTGGCTCCGAGATGGCTATGACCCGGATCGATCATGATTTTGTCCTTGACTTCGCCAAAGCCTGCCGCGCGGCCGGGGCAACCCGCTTCGCCTATCTTTCGGCAGCCAATGCCAACGCCAGGTCATCGGTCTTCTATGCCAGACTGAAAGGTCAAACGGAAGAATCCCTCAAGGATCTAGGTTTTGCCGACTTAGACATTTTCCGTCCCAGCATGATCATCGCCGATCGCGCGAATCGAAGATGGGCCGAATCCCTGCTTTTCCCTTTTCTTCCCGTGCTCGACAAACTCTTCGTGGGTTCCTTCGCCAAGTACCGGTCGATTCCGGTGGAGACGCTTGCCAAAGCGATCGCCGCGTTTGCCCGTCAAAAAGGACGCGGGACCAAGATTCATTATTGGCAAGACATGATTGACGAATGAGATCGACGGACCATAGCATGCCAATCAATCCGACGCTTAAAGCGGTCCAAGCAACGGTAAGATTGCGAGATGGCCCGAATTGAAATTCGCATGCCCATGTTTCCCGAGTGCTGGGACAGTTGCGGCAATTGCGCTCAGGGAGATGTCGTCGTCTCCGAGGTTCATGCGCGCACGGGCCAAACGTTGAAGCCTGATGATCGGGTGATCGTGCTGGAGACCGGTAAGGTGGCGCTCGATATCCCGTCACCCAACTCAGGGACCGTGTCCGAGGTCTTCGTGAAAGTGGGAGATACTCTGGCGGCGGGACAACTGCTGTGCATACTGGTCAGCGAATGAGAACGGTCGGTGAATGACTGGGTACCAACGGCTTGTTAACCATCCGCGCTAACGGCTGCGAGAGGCCGGTGAATGACCTACTGCGAACTCTCGCGCCATCCAACTGGACGTCGCTGATTGCTGACTGCACTCATTGGTGAACGGCTGGTTCGGAGCAGTAGAATTTCAGCAACTGTTTGCCGGCGGCGGATTCAAAGAGGTCGTTTGTTGAGATGAGTTTTCCACTTTGTCTGTTCGCGGGCAAAATCTACCCGATGCGAGACCCGCATGAACACACTATCGAAGTTTTCGACTTTAGTTGGTCAGAACAGTCACTGAGCTGCGACCGCGCCACAATTCCCAATCCCCAATAGCAAATCCCCCGGCCGCATAGCGACCGGGGGATTTCATTTCCTTCACGCGGGTGAAGTGCCTACCCGCAGTTGCCTTCGTGCCCGCAGTTTGATGCGACACACACCCAACATCCAGCCCTGCGATGGTAGGAATGAGCCCCGCAAGCTGGACAACGTGTGCCGTTGGTGTCGGTATAGGGCTCCGACGACTCTTCGGCCTCCGGCTCGACCCCGACCTCGCCACT